>NZ_FMBM01000002.1:1478333-2217500 GCF_900094735.1 Saliniramus fredricksonii | reverse complement strand
TGCGGGATGGACCGGGCGCGTTGAAGCATGAGGTGCGGATGTAGTGATGCATCCGCAACCATGGTCTTTGAAGTTCTGATCATGCGGACGACTGCCGAGTAGTCCGTATGGAGGGCTGCATGCGCCGGCTTGATGGCGTGTGTGGTTGATATGATGTGTGCGTACTGCCTTGCGGCGGCGCGCGTACAATTCTGGTTGATACGAACCGCCTTGCGGCGGCGCGTATGGATCATGAGAGCAATCAAGTGTGATAAGGGCATCTGGTGGATGCCTTGGCGCTAAGAGGCGATGAAGGACGTGGTACGCTGCGATAAGCCCTGGGGAGCTGCGAACGAGCTTTGATCCGGGGATTTCCGAATGGGGCAACCCACCTTCAGTGACCAGTGAACAGTGGGCAGTTGCCGGAGCGATCTGGTGGCTGGTTACTGTTTACTGGTTGCTATGAGAAGGTATTTGATCCTGAATACATAGGGGTCAAAGGCGAACCCGGGGAACTGAAACATCTCAGTACCCGGAGGAAAGGACATCAACGAGACTCCGTCAGTAGCGGCGAGCGAACGCGGACCAGGCCAATGCTCACATTCTTCTCAACCGGAACCGTCTGGAAAGTCGGGCACTATGGGTGACAGCCCCGTACGGGTTCAGGGAGGTGTGGGATACGAGTAGGGCGGGACACGTGAAATCCTGTCTGAACATGGGGGGACCACCCTCCAAGCCTAAGTACTCCTTAGCGACCGATAGCGAACCAGTACCGTGAGGGAAAGGTGAAAAGCACCCCGACGAGGGGAGTGAAACAGTCCCTGAAACCGGATGCCTACAAACAGTGGGAGCCCAAGGTTTGTCCTGGGTGACCGCGTACCTTTTGTATAATGGGTCAGCGACTTGAAGTAGCGAGCAAGCTTAAGCCGTGAGGTGTAGGCGCAGCGAAAGCGAGTCTGAACAGGGCGTTCAGTTCGTTGCTTCAGACCCGAAACCGAGTGATCTAGCCATGAGCAGGTTGAAGGTGCGGTAACACGCACTGGAGGACCGAACCGGTGTCTGTTGAAAAAGCCTCGGATGACTTGTGGTTAGGGGTGAAAGGCCAATCAAACTCGGAGATAGCTGGTTCTCCGCGAAAGCTATTTAGGTAGCGCCTCGCGTTTATGCTCCAGGGGGTAGAGCACTGGATGGGCTAGGGCTGTCCACAACGGTACCAAACCTAACCAAACTCCGAATACCTGGAAGACTTGCGCGGGAGACACACGGCGGGTGCTAACGTCCGTCGTGGAGAGGGAAACAACCCTGACCTACAGCTAAGGCCCCCAATTCGTGGCTAAGTGGGAAAGGATGTGGGAACCCCAAAACAACCAGGAGGTTGGCTTAGAAGCAGCCATCCTTTAAAGAAAGCGTAACAGCTCACTGGTCTAAACAAGGGTTCCTGCGCCGACAATGTAACGGGGCTCAAGCCACGAGCCGAAGCTTAGGATCTGGTGACCAGTTATCAGTGAACAGTGAACAGAATGAACTTTGATGCGCGTAGCGGCAAGCGTTGGGACGCGGAAGATCTGGAGGTCTTTCGTCGTGCTTATGCATTGTCGCTGGAGCTTCATGGCGTGAGCCTGGAGTTTCCCAAGAGTGAGCAATATGGCGGTCTCGCCGATCAGCTCAGACGATCTTCGCGATCGGTCTGTGGATTGATTGTCGAGGGTGCCGGTCGACAGCAGGCCTCTCCCCGGGAGTTCGGGCGCTATCTCGTGATGGCGATCGGCTCTGCCGAGGAGACGCGTCTGTGGTGTCGGTATTGCGCGGATCTCGGGTTTGTTGCGCATGAACGTGCGGAAGACTGGCGCGACGAGTTGCGTCAGATCGTGCGGATGTTGCAAGGTTTGAAGAACAGTCTCGCCGACCGCTGACGGTCTCGAGGCATCTGGTCACTGATTACTGATAACTGGTCACCGGGTGGTAGCGGAGCGTTCCGTAGGCCTGTGAAGGGATACTCGTGAGGGGTCCTGGAGGTATCGGAAGTGAGAATGCTGACATGAGTAACGACAAACAGCGTGAGAGACGCTGTCGCCGAAAGTCCAAGGGTTCCTGTGTAAAGTTAATCTGCGCAGGGTTAGCCGGCTCCTAAGGCGAGGCCGAAAGGCGTAGTCGATGGGAATGCGGTGAATATTCCGCAGCCTGCGGGTGGTGACGGATCTGAAGTGTTGTGCATCCTTACTGGATTGGGTGTGCTTCTGGATGGTCCCTGGAAACAGCCCCCGTATTATAGACCGTACCCGAAACCGACACAGGTGGACTGGCAGAGTATGCCAAGGCGCTTGAGAGAACGATGCTGAAGGAACTCGGCAAATTACCTCCGTAACTTCGGGATAAGGAGGCCCTGTCATCGGGCAACCGGTGGCGGGGGGCACAGACCAGGGGGTGGCGACTGTTTAGCAAAAACACAGGGCTCTGCGAAATCGCAAGATGACGTATAGGGTCTGACGCCTGCCCGGTGCCGGAAGGTTAAGAGGAGAGGTGAGAGCTTTGAATCGAAGCCCCGGTAAACGGCGGCCGTAACTATAACGGTCCTAAGGTAGCGAAATTCCTTGTCGGGTAAGTTCCGACCTGCACGAATGGCGTAACGACTTCCCCGCTGTCTCCAGCATCGACTCAGTGAAATTGAATTCCCCGTGAAGATGCGGGGTTCCTGCGGTCAGACGGAAAGACCCCGTGCACCTTTACTGTAGCTTTGCGCTGGCATTCGTGTCGGCATGTGTAGGATAGGTGGAAGGCTTTGAAGCATGGGCGCCAGCCTGTGTGGAGCCGCCCTTGAAATACCACCCTTGGCGACATGGATGTCTAACCGCGATCCGTTATCCGGGTCCGGGACAGCGCATGGCAGGCAGTTTGACTGGGGCGGTCGCCTCCCAAAGAGTAACGGAGGCGCGCGACGGTGGGCTCAGACCGGTCGGAAATCGGTCGTTGCGTGCAATGGCATAAGCCTGCCTGACTGCGAGACGGACATGTCGAGCAGAGACGAAAGTCGGCCATAGTGATCCGGTGGTCCCGCGTGGGTGGGCCATCGCTCAACGGATAAAAGGTACGCCGGGGATAACAGGCTGATGATCTCCAAGAGTCCATATCGACGAGATCGTTTGGCACCTCGATGTCGACTCATCACATCCTGGGGCTGGAGCAGGTCCCAAGGGTTCGGCTGTTCGCCGATTAAAGTGGTACGTGAGTTGGGTTCAGAACGTCGTGAGACAGTTCGGTCCCTATCTGCCGTGGGTGTAGGAGATTTGAGAGGATCTGTCCCTAGTACGAGAGGACCGGGATGGACGTACCTCTGGTGGACCTGTTGTGGCGCCAGCCGCAGTGCAGGGTAGCTATGTACGGACGGGATAACCGCTGAAGGCATCTAAGCGGGAAACCCACCTCGAAACGAGATCTCCCTTGAGAGCCGTGGAAGACCACCACGTCGATAGGCCGGGTGTGCAAGCGCAGCAATGCGTTGAGCTTACCGGTACTAATCGCTCGATTGGCTTGATTGCCTCTCATGATCCATGCGCGCTTTTTGATGAGCCTCAAACGCCGGCGCGGACGTCCGTCCGCTTGGCTTTCCGCGCCACGCGGCGCGGCGGCCGTTCGGCCTTGCGGGCCTGACGGCCCGACGCTCATCACAAACGTTGCAGGATCACTCGTTTATTGTTGGCCTCAAACGCCGGCGCGGACCTCCGTCCGCTTGGCTTTCCGCGGAACGATCCGCGACGCGCGTTCGCGCTTGCGGCGCTGCGCGCCGGGGCTGATTAAAAAACGTCAGATCCAGAAAGACCGTCACCAACCTCATGCTTCACCTCAGACGGTTCAGCCCGACCCGGCGCAACGCGCCGGCAAGGCCGAACGGCCGCCCGCGCTCATGCGCGGAAAAGCCAAGTGGGCGGACGCCCACGCCGGCGCTTGAGGCCTGCGTAAAAACCAGGCCGAAGGCCCAAAGCGCGAACGCGCGTCGCGGACCATTCCGCGGAAAAGCCAAGTGGGCGGACGCCCACGCCGGCGCTTGAGGCCTGCGTAAAAACCAGGCCGAAGGCCCAAAGCGCGAACGCGCGTCGCGGACCATTCCGCGGAAAAGCCAAGTGGGCGCACGCCCACGCCGGCGCTTGAGGCCTGCGTAAAAACCAGGCCGAAGGCCCAAAGCGCGAACGCGCGTCGCGGACCATTCCGCGGAAAAGCCAAGTGGGCGCACGCCCACGCCGGCGCTTGAGGCCGACCAGAAAGTCGGCGTCTGAGGCTAAATCAATCAATCAAGTTTGCTGCGCAAACTTGTCTTTCGCCGGCCCGGTGGCTCGAGCGAGGCGCATAAAACCCGATCCCATCCCGAACTCGGCCGTTAAACGCCTCAGCGCCAATGGTACTGTGTCTCAAGACCCGGGAGAGTAGGTCGTCGCCGGGCCCGCAAAAGACAAGACAATCACGCAAAAAAGCAAAAAACCATCATCCTCTCACAAGCCCCCACAAACAACACACCTCACGCGGGGTGGAGCAGCCCGGTAGCTCGTCAGGCTCATAACCTGAAGGTCGTAGGTTCAAATCCTACCCCCGCAACCAGCTTTAATTGCCTCTGCGCATCCTGCGCCTTCGCGCCAGCCGCAAGCGCCAGGATCCCGGCAAGATCCCCTTCCAGATCAATCTGATAGCCGTGCGTGGCGCCGTCATCCGGCGTGAGACGCACGCGGGTGATCAATGCACGGATGCGCTCACGCGCCGCGTTGTTCTCGTGCGGTGCGTCTGCCTGCGCCGCGAGGCCGTGCAAAAGTTCGCCGACACGTTCACGATAGGTCTCCGAGAGGCGCGGGTGCAGGCGGACCGGTTCGGGCCTCGCAGAGGCCGCGATCTCGGCTTCGAGCTCGGCCTTGCGGCTGTTGGCGGCTTCCATCCGTGCAGAGACCGTCGCGTAGGGTGCCCCGTCGGCAATCGCCTGCACGATGTTGTCGATCTGCCGGTTCACCCGCCGCAGTTCGGATTCGAGGGCGTCGATCCCGGCACTCGCCTCACGCATAAGCCGGTTGCGCTCGCGGGTGTATTCCTCACAGAACGTCTTTACCAGCTCGGGTTCCATCAGATGATGATGCAGGGCATCGAGAACGGCTGCCTCGACGACCGCGTACTTGATCGTGCGGCGGTTGCTGCAGACCGCCTCACCCTTGTTGCGCGTCGTCGAGCATCCGATCCTGTCGGCAGAGACCTTCGAGAAGCCACCGCCACAGCAGCCACAGGCGATCAATCCGGACAGGAGATGGACCGGGCGGCGCCTTGTTCAGGGACCGGCATCTGGCGTCCCCTCATCACTTCGCTTCAAGGCCGTCGCCTCCTGACGCTGCTTCACGGCTTCCCAGAGCTCGTCGGGAATGATGCGCAGATGCGGGACATCTGTGATCACCCATTCTTCCGGCGGGTTCGCCCGCGAGATCCGCTTGCGTGTTCTCGGATTACGGACATAGCGCAGACGGTTCCAGACAAGGCGTCCGATGTAAAGCTCGTTGTTGAGTATGCCTGTGCCACGGGTCTTGTTGCCATTGATCGTCGAATGCCCCCAAGCGGAACCGCGTGGACCTTCAATGCCCTCTGTGTTGAGGCGACTCGCGATCGCTCTGGGTGAAACGCCGCTGGCATATTCCTCGAAAATCCGGCGAACGATCCGGGCCTCGTCGTCGAGAATCGCCCGCTCACCGTGGATTGGATCACCGCTGTGCGGACATGTCCGGTTCACGACCTGGTAGCCATACGCATTGCCGCCTCCCGACGCCCCCTGCTCGACGCGTCCGCGCAGGCCCCTGTAGGGGAATCGCATTTGAGAATTTTGTGTGGCGTGTTGGGATAAAATGGATTCTTGAGGGGCTTTCATGCATTGGGAGCCTTCGATGTCAGGATCGTGGTTTGAAGCGGCTTTTTCGGCTCTGCCGGACCCGCGAACCGGAAATGCCAAGCGCCATGAGCTTCTTGAGGTCTTGACGATTGCACTGACTGCGGCGGTTTGCGGGGCGGAGCATTGCTCGGACTTCGCGGATTTCGCGGTTGATCGGGAAGCGTTGTTCCGGGAGTTTCTGGAGCTGCGAAACGGTGTTCCGAGCCACGACACGTTCTCGCGGGTGTTCCGGCTTCTCGACCCGAGCGCCTTTGCGATGTGCTTCGGGCGGTTCGTAGACGAGTTGGGCGCGGCGGGCGAGGGCGTGGTGGCGATTGACGGCAAGACGCTGCGCCGGTCGTTCGACGCTGCGGCGGGGCGCTCGCCGCTGGCCGTGGTGTCCGCCTTCGCCTCGGCGACCTCAACCGTGATCGGCCAGACGGGCTTTCGCGCCGCCGACGGCGACAGCGAGATCGTCGCGGCGCGCGCATTGTTGCGCTGCCTCGATTTGACAGGCCAACTCGTGACTGCGGACGCCATCCATTGCCAGAGCGAGACCGCGCAGACGATCCTTGATCGCGGTGGAGACTATCTCCTGCGGTTGAAGGCGAACCGACCGGCGCTGCACGAGATGGTCGCGACATACTTCGCCGATGGACAGATCCGGGCCGCGCTCCCGACATGCGCCACGACGGATGCCGATCATGGCCGGGTCGAGACGCGCCGCGCCTTCGTTACCCACGACCTCGCCTGGCTGCGCGGCTCCAGATCCGCGTGCACCGAGCCGGTTCTCCTGCCGGGGCTTGCCTGCCTGGGAATGATAGAGAGCACCGTGACGCGCGGCGGCAAGACCACGACCACCCGCCACTACCACGTCGCCTCCCGCCAACTCACCCCAGAAGCCTACCTCGCTGCCGCGCGATCCCACTGGTCAATCGAAAACGGTCTCCATTGGGTCCTCGACATGACTTTCGACGAGGATCGCGCCCGCAACAGAAAGGATAACGGCCCAGAAAACCTCGCCATCCTCCGAAAACTCGCCCTCAACGTTCTCAAACGCGCCAGACCCAAAATCTCTATCCGACGAAAAAGAAAACGCTCCGGATGGTCCGACGACTTCGCACGATCCGTCATCGGCCAAATGCGATAGCCCTACAGGCCCCTGCGTGTCTTCTTGCCGAGATCATCGATATAGTAGGCGTTCATGGTGCCCTTGAAGCCGACATGCATACGCGAAACTGGCCCTTTGGCGACGGTGACGATCTCGCTTCCCAGAAACTTCACCTCATCGTAAAGGTCCGCAATATGGCCTTGCCCGCAGCTGAGCCGATCCAGCGCTTCGGCGACGAGGACCGCACGCGGGTTTGCGCTCAGCGCTTCGATCGCAGCGTCGAGCCCCGAACGCGAAATCTGCGTCCCCGAGGTTGCTGCGTCGCTGAACGTCGCGACCACCGCCATACCGAGACGTTCCGCATACGCGCGACACTCGCGGATCTGATCATCGATCGAGTGCGGACGCTGCAGATCGCTCGAATAACGCGCATAGATGATTGCCAGTTCATGTGTCATCGTCGTTCTCATGATCGTGGGGTGACCCGATATCGGCTCCCGCGTCGTCGCATTCAAGGCCACGGCCTTCAAGGTCACCGCATTGGCGAAGATGCTTGGCATGATCGCGCCGTGCCGCTTCCCGCGCAAGCTCCTTGACGAGGTCGCGGATTGCGTCGCGCCCTTTCTTGTGCAACGATGTAACCGTGCCGTCAGGATCAGTGTTCAAGTCGGGGTGACTTGATGGTTCGTCATCTGCAATAGACATCGTATCGGCTCTTGATCAAGAAAACGCCGCTGCAGAACGCCATGCGCTCCCGCTGACCTGAAAAGCAAAGCTGAAATGCCCACAGAGAAAGCATCAGCTGAAATTAAGAAAGTTGCAAATACATTAATTTAGAAAATTAATGATAAAACGAAAATTCGTAAGGGTCACGGGACTGAGATCCGCGCTCCGTTAATCAGTACAACGTGCCATGATGTGTATGAAGCGGCAGGTGGATTAGGTCGAAGGCGTCACAGAAAATGGTTATTACAATCGGTACAGGTGGGGATAAAATATTCCGGGATCAATCGCTGTATGACTGCTACGCGCCCCTGTGCAGACGTTCACAGTCCGGAGCGTAGCGCCTGTTACCGGTCGGTCAGCTTTGTCCGTTTTTCGCTGAATTAAACATTCGGTGGTTTGTTTGTGATGGCGGTCTCGTGATGCTGCAATCCCGAACCTGTCGATGCATCGACCACCCACGGCGCGCAGACCGCACTTCCCGATTCCGTTCGCTCGACCCTGACTGGAACACCATACACATCGGTCAGCCGCGATGCGGTCAGAACCTTCTCCGGCGGGCCATCGGCGAGGATAACGCCCTCGTGCATCAGGATGACGCGGGCATCGAGCGCGAAAGCCTGGTCGGGGTCGTGTGTGGACAGGATGACGCCATGGTCGCCGGCTCGGGCGAGATCGGCGATCCGGGTCAGGACCCTTGCCTGGTTACCGAAATCGAGACTTGCGGTCGGCTCGTCCATGATGAGCAAGGGCGCCTGCTGGGCGAGAGCCCGCGCGATCATGACCATCTGGCGTTGCCCGCCGGACAGGCGAGAGTAATCCGACTGCGCCAGATCGGCGATTCCCAATCGTGCGAGTGCTGCGCGCGCGATGTCCCGGTCGCCCGCCGACGGCGCCGATAGCGGGCCGATCCGGGCGGTTCGCCCCATCAGCACGACTTCTTCCACCAGATACGGAAATGGGGGCACATGGGCCTGCGGCACATAGGCCACCGCCCGCGCGATATCGCGCCGTCTCAGAGCTGCGATATCGCGCCCACCGATGGCAATGGCTCCGGTGATCGGCGGTATCAGCCCGAGAAGTGTGCGAAACAGGGTGGTTTTGCCGCAGCCGTTCGGCCCCAGCAGGCAGATGACTTCGCCGAGGGATATGCTCAGCGATAGGCCCTGGCCAACCACGGTCGCACCATGTCCGATCGTGAGTTCCCGGGCCGTTATCATGTCCAGCCTCGCCTTCCGCGTGCGAGCAGATAGAGAAAGAACGGCGCTCCCAATACTGCCGTCAGAATGCCCAGCGGAATTTCGATCGCTGCGAGGGTACGGCACAGGGTATCCACCAGAAGAAGATATCCGGCGCCGATGATGGCCGCCGCCGGGAGCAAGGTGGAGAAGGAGGGGCCGACGATCATTCGGGCGATATGCGGAATGACGAGTCCAACCCAGCCGACCACCCCGGCGATCGCGACGACCGAGGCCGTAATCAAGGTCGCCGCCGCAATGACCAGCATGCGCAGCCGCGGAGCATCGACCCCGAGGGCACGCGCTTCGTCGTCACCGAGGGAGAGCAGGTTGATGCGCCAGCGAAGCAGGATCAGCGGAACGAGGCCGATCAGCACCGCCGGCAGGACCGGGGTCAGATCCGCCTGCGTGGTGCTGGCCAGGCTCCCCAGAAGCCAGAACGTGATTGCGGGCAACTGATCATAGGGATCCGCCATGACCTTGAGCAGCGAGGTCGCGGCGCCGGCCAGCGCCCCGATGACGACGCCGGTCAGCACCAGAACCAGCGTCTGGTCGACCCCGCGCACCGCCCGCGAGATGAAGATCACCAGCGCGACGGCGCCCAAGCCGCCGAGAAAGGCGAATCCCTGTATCGCGATCACCGGAAGAGACAGGAATATGCCGATCACCGCACCGAGGGCGGCCCCGGACGACACGCCCAGAATATCCGGCGAAACCAGCGGATTGCGAAACAGGATCTGATACGAGGCCCCCGCGGAGGCGAGCGCCGCTCCGACCAGCATCGCCGCGAGCACGCGCGGCAGCCGGATGTTCCAGATGACGATTTCGCCCATACCGCCGGACGGCATCAGCAGTTCCGTCACCACCTGGGTGACGGGAACAGGATAGGGGCCGATGGTCAGTGCGAGTCCCGCCCCGGCGAAAAGAAGGAGCCCCAGTCCCGCGATGACGGAGAACCGGCGGATCACCGCATGATCATGGGGACCGGCGATGCTCTTCATGGCAACAGCGTGTCGAGTTGATCATCGCTGAGATCGAGATGATACCAAAGCTGGTAGAACTCCCGCGTGCGGGCCCGGAGGTCGATCGCATAGGTATCGGGAAAGAAGGTCGCGGCGATCCAGTCCAGCCCGATCAGACGGTTGATCGATGGTGGTCGGTCGATCCAGCCGAAGGGCAGGATAGGTGACAGATGGACACGCCCCTCCCGCACGGCCCGCATCCGTGCCCAGAGCGGATCATCGCGGTGGGTTTCGTAGAACTGGCGGTCCCAGGTGACGATGATGTCCGGATCGGCTGCAAGCAGGGCCTCGAAATTGACCCTGACCAGACCGCGTGCCGCATCGCTGCGTCCGAGCACATTGATCCCGCCGGCCCATTCCAGGATTTCGGTATTGATAGACCCGACGACTCCGCTTTCCAGCCCGTCCGGACCCCGCGCCAGATAGGCGCGAGGGCGTTCGGCATCGGCAATGCGCTCGTTCAGTTCATCGATACGGGCAAAGCTGGCCTCGGTATCGCGTGCCAGCGCTTCACCTCGCTCGGGGATGCCCAGCGCCTCGCCCAGAAGGCGCAAGGCCGCCGGGGTGTTTTCGAAACGGCCGTCGATCAGCAGATAGGGAATCCCCGTCTGTTCCTGCACCCTGTCGGCCAGATCGACATAAGTGTCGCGCACCGAGCCGAAATCGATGATCAGATCGGGGGCGAGGGCGAGGACCCGTTCGAGATTGGCCTCTCCGCCCTGGCCGGTCAGGGTGCCGAGCTCGGGCAGATCGGCATAGGGGCGGGCGAGGAAATCACGTTCGTTCGCCCGATTGGCCTGCGGCCAGCCGAGCATCCGTTCCGGCGCCATGACGTAAAGCAGGATCGCTGCCGGCGGGCCGGCGGCAACGACGGTGTCGATCCGGGCAGGCAGATCCACGGTTCTCCCGGCGCTGTCGGTGATGCTCTGCGGCGTCCCGGCAATGCCGGGCGCCGCGATCAGAAGAAGGCCGAGAATGGCCATCAGGATACGCATCATGGTCTGGTTCCCTCTTCTGCGATATTGCCCACCGGTTCGAATCCATACGCCGCGAGGCGGGTCTGGATCTCTTCCGAGAGAAGTGCTTCGGCAAGTTCCTGCGCCTCGGCGACGTCGGGCCTGAAGGTGAGGGCGTAGCTGGCAAGGACCGAAAGGTGTCGCGGCAATGCAAGCATGTGCAGTGACGGTGTGTCCGCGCGGGCCGCGATCGCGTTGCTGCGATAGGTCAGGAAAAGATCTGCCATGTGTTGCGTGATCAGCCAGGCATAGGGATTGCGGTCGCTCGGCGTCACGGGGCTGTCAGGCGCGCCTGTCAGCGCTAATGCACGCAAGGCGGCATCGCCATCCGGGGATCGGGCATCGAGCCGGCGCAGGATCGCCATCGCATAATCGCCCGAGGGGTCGTTGCCCGGTGTCGAGATGCCGAGGCGCAAATCCGCGCGTTGAATCAGGGCGACCGGATCGGCGTCTTCGAACCGATCCGGAACGATGAGACAGAGTTGGTTGTGGCAGAAGTGTTGCGGCGATGCCCCCAATCCTGCTTCGGCAATCGCGGCCGGATGACCCTTATCGGCGCTGATGAAGACGTGCCAGGGCGCTCCGGCGAATATCTCCGCCCGCAACAGGCCTGAGGGACCGAAACGGGCTGCAATGCGATATCCTGCCACCGGCGCGATGCCACCGAGAGGCTCCTTCAGGCTTCCTGCCGCGAGGAGATGCAGGGTCTCAACCATTCCACTGCACCTTGCCGAGATCCGCAATGTCGTAGCCGCCGAGATAGGCGGCTCGGCGGGCGAAGGCCTCGCTGCGGGCGAAGGTGAGCAAGGTCTGGATCGCCGGCTCGAAATAGTCGCGCCGGGCCATGGCGAGGTCGAAGCTTTCGTCCGCGATCAGCGGCAGGAAGCCGAGATGGGCCGCCGCCGATTGCAGGCCGAAGCCGCAATCGGCCTCCCCGCTCTCGATCAGTGCGGCGAGATCGGCATGGGTGTCGACCGGGGGCGCGGCCATGTTCAGATCGGCGGCGGACAGGCCGTGGCGCGCCAGCAGGATGTTCAGGAGGCGTTGCGAGCCGGCCGCATCGGTGCGCAGCGCGAAGCGCAGGCCGCGTGCGGCGGCGTCTTTCAGATCGGTGATACCCAGCGGATTGCCGGGAGCGCAGATCAGCCCCTGCGTCCGGCGCGCCCAGTGGATCAGGATGTGACGCGCCCCAGGCAGATGCGCCTGCACCGCAGGCAGATTCCAGGTGCCGCTTTCCGGGTCCATCAGATGGCAGCCCGCGAGGACCGCCCGCCCGGCAGCGAGTTCCGTGAGCCCGTGGGCCGAGCCCGAGGCGAGCACCGCGAGGCCCGAGCCGGATTGCCGCAGGGCCCATTCCAGCAACGGATCGTTCGAGCCGGCATAGATCGGCGGCGCTGGGGCGATCCCCGCCTGCGGCAATTCGGTCTGGGCCTCGAGCCAGGTATCGATAAGCCAGCGGGGAAACAACAGCTTGCCGGTAGCGCGGGTGAACGGGATCGTCTGGCGCGAAACCATCTCATAGATCGTGCGCTCCTTCACCCGCAGATATTCCGCGACTTCCGCAGTCGTCATGAGGGATGAAGCGGAGCCTGTCGCAGCGGCATCGTCGAGATCGTCGGAGGAGGTCAGGGTTTCCATGCTGGCTCTCTGCATTATCATGCATAATACTGCAAGAATTATATATTTGAATTGTAATCTGTTTTTTGCTTTCCTTCCAGCCGATTTATGAGGATTCCTCGTGGGCGGCCCCTTCACGACAGCCTTTGCGCTGATCACCTCCGGCGATCCGGCCCTGATGCAGATCATCGGGCTGTCTCTGCGCGTGACGGTCACCGCCGTGCTGATTGCCTGTCTGATCGGATTGCCGCTCGGCGCCGGGCTGGCACTGGCGCGATTTCCGGGGCGATCGCTGGCGATCATCCTGTTCAATGCGCTGATGGGGCTTCCCCCTGTGGTCGCGGGCCTCGTCGTCTATCTTTTGCTCTCGCGCTCGGGGCCACTCGGATCGCTCGCGCTTCTGTTCACCCCCACCGCGATGGTCATCGCCCAGACCATCCTGATCCTGCCGATCCTGATCTCGCTGACCCGCTCGGTCGTCGAGGATCTGTGGGGAGAGTATCGCGAGCAGCTGCGCTCGCTGGGTGCCAGCCGCCTGCGGGCGGTGCCGACACTGCTCTGGGATGGCCGCGTCAGCCTCCTCACCGGCGTGCTCGCTGGCTTTGGGCGGGCGAGCGCGGAAGTCGGGGCGGTCCTGATCGTGGGCGGCAATATTGCAGGCCATACCCGCACCATGACGACAGCCATCACGCTGGAGACCGCGCGCGGCGAGCTCGGCCTCGCCGTGGCGCTCGGCATCATCCTGCTCACGCTGACGCTGAGCCTGAACGCGCTCGCCTGGGGCGCCGGCCAATGGGCGAAGGGGAGGCTCGGATGAAGCGCGAAGGCGATCTGCATCCCCCGATCCTGCCATTGCAGCTTGAACAGGCCGGCTATGCCGTGGCCGGGGCGGCACTGCTGGAGGAAATTTCGCTCGCCATTCCCGCCGGGCGGCGCCTGATCGTGATGGGCGCAAACGGCGCCGGCAAGAGCCTGTTGCTACGGCTTTGCCACGGGCTGATCGAGCCGACGACGGGGCGACGCATCTGGGCGAATGGCGAAAGGCGTCCGCAAGCGCAGGCGATGGTGTTCCAGCGCCCCGTCCTGCTCCGGCGCTCGGTCGCGGCCAATCTCGCCTATCCCTTGCGCCTGCGTGGCATGGGTCGCTCGGCCTGCCGGGACATGGTGGCCCGGACGCTCGAGCGGTTCGGATTATCCACTCTCGCCGAGCGCCCCGCACGCCTGCTTTCCGGAGGCGAGCAACAGCGGCTCGCCCTCGCTCGGGCCTGGACCATGCGTCCGCAGATCCTTTTTCTCGACGAGCCGACCTCGGCGCTCGATCCCTCCGCCACCCGCACCATCGAGGCGATGATCGAGAGCTTTTCTGCGGAGGGCATCACCATCGTGATGAGCACCCACAATCTCGGCCAGGCCCGGCGCCTTGCTCAGGACATCGCCTTCCTGCATCGGGGCCGCCTGATCGAGCACGGCCCGGCCGACATTTTCTTCGAGGGGCCCAAAGCCCCGGAAGCGCGCGCTTTCCTGGCGGGCGACCTGATCTGGTAAGAGCAATCTGGAGGAAACAATGACGACCAACCGACGCACTCTGCTTCTGGGCTCCGTGACGGGCCTTGCATCCGGCATCGCCATGCTGGTGGCGCTGCCGCTCGCCACCCCCGCCCAGGCCCAGGACTTCATCACCGTGGCCTCGACCACCTCGACCGAGAATTCCGGCCTGTTCGGCCATATCCTGCCGCTTTTCCAGGAAGAGACCGGGATCGAGGTCCGTGTCGTCGCGCAAGGCACCGGGCAGGCGCTTGAGACCGGGCGCCGGGGCGACGCGGATGTCGTCTTCGTCCATGCCCGTGAGCTCGAGGAGGCCTTCGTTGCCGACGGTTTCGGCGTGGAGCGCCTCGACGTGATGTATAACGACTTCGTCATCGTCGGTCCGGGCGCGGATCCCGCCGGGCTGGAGGGTGCCGATGATGCGGCTTCGGCCATGGCTGCGATCGCTGAGGCCGAGGCGCCCTTCGCCTCGCGTGGTGACGACAGCGGCACGCATGTGGCGGAGATGAACCTGTGGAAGGCCGCCGGTGTCGCACCGGAGGGTCAATGGTATCTCTCCACCGGCTCCGGCATGGGCGCGACCCTGAACACCGCCGCCCAGGTGCCCGCCTACGCCCTGACCGATCGCGCCACCTGGCTCTCCTTCGCCAATCGCGGATCGCTGGAGATCGTCTTCGAGGGTGATCCGGTGCTTTTCAACCCCTACGGCATCATTCTCGTCGATCCCGAACGCCATCCGCACGTCAAGGCGCAGCAGGGGCAGGCCTTCATCGACTGGGTGGTCTCGCCGGCAGGGCAGGAGGCGATCGCGAGCTTTACAGTTGCGGGTGAGCAATTATTCTTCCCCAACGCCGAGTAATACCAACCCGCAATGATCAGAACCGATGAGCCCAGTCTCGCAGCCCGATGGCCATGATGCGCCATGGCTGGTCGATGATGGCGTTCCAGGCCTGGCAGCACAGGTCGAGGAGTTGGTCATAGGAGGCGAAGACTCGGTTGGAGAGGAGATTGTCGCGCATGAACTGCCAGAGGTTTTCGACCGGATTCAACTCGGGCGATTTTGGCGGCAGCGGCAGGAGGGTGATGTTTTGCGGGATCTCGAGGCCTTTGGCCATGTGCCATCCGGCCTGATCGAGAATGAGGATGGCGTGTTTGCCCGGGGCGACTGCGGCGGCGATCTCCACGAGATGAAGGTTCATGGCTTTTGTGTCGCAGCGCGGCAGGACGAGAGCCGCCCCTTTTCCCTCCTGCGGGCAGATCGCCCCGAAGATGTAGGTCGAGGCGGTGCGCTGATCGTGCGGCGCCGAGGGGCGGGTTCCGCGCTTGGCCCAGCGTCGGGTGATCTTGTTCTTCTGGCCGATGCGGGCCTCGTCGGCGAACCAGACCTCTATGTCATCGGGCGCGAGGCTCTGGTGGGCGGCGATTTCGTCCAGGCGGGCGGGGAAACTTTTTTAAAATCCTCGATGGTATGCGTGTCCTGCGCATGATGGCGCGGCCTCGCCGAGAGCTTGCGATAGCCCATCTTGCGCAGGGCCCGGCTCACCGTGTCCTCGCTCGCTGCGATGCGGAACTCCTCGTAGAGCCATTGCGCGAGATCGACGATCCGCCAGCGCACCACGCCATGGACGGACGGGATCGGTCCTTCGTCCACCCGCCGTGCCAGGGCCGCCAGATGATCGGGGCCGAGCAGAGGAGCCTTGCCCGGCGCCTTGCGGTCGACGAGCCCCTCCGGTCCCTCTCGGTTGAACCGCTCAACCCAGTCGCGGACGATCTGCGCCGTCACGCCGCCGAGCCGGGCCGCCTCCGCCCGGCTCGATCCCTCATAGATAGCCGCGATAGACAGAAGCCGGCGCGTTTGCGCCCCATCCTTCGAGCGCCGCGCCGCCGCACGGCAGCGTTCCGCGTCAAAATCATCCCGCAAGGGCAAAGCAGCCATGGCGAACTCCTCCGTTCGCCACCTTGAATCTGATTTGCGCCTCGGAGGGAATCCCCCGAGTCAATTTCAATGCGGATTGGTATAAGGGCGCTGCGCATTGCGGGGGGGCATGTATTGATTCGCATTGCCTGCCCGCAACACTTCCTCCAGGCTCTTGCTGGAACGCTTCAGATCATTCGACCAAGGTTGCGATCATGTCCCCTTGCGTGGTTAGCTGACGGTCGGCCAAAAACGATACAGCGCAGCGTGTGTAAAACCCTACAATAATACGGCAGCTATCCAGCTCTCGATCGCCGGCAGCCGAATTTCTCCTTGCGGCCCCCAATCTGACGGATCGCTACGCGACCCATTCCGGTCATTCATCGCCAATTCCACATACCCTGAAACCCGGCGGTCTGCTTCATACGAAAATTCCGCAGTCGGGTGAAATGCGGTGATTGCCCCAATTCAGGCGTACAGCTGGAACTATTACTATTCTGTATCCCCATCGGTGGATCGGCATTGGGGCGGCATCGACCGGCGTCGTTAGAGGACAAGCAAGGATCCGTTATCAATGCATAATTGAAGTGGGCCTTGGGTCCCGTCGGAAACGTTTCCGCAATTAACCACCGGATTCCCCCTAAGATCTTTCGCCAAAAAGTAAGTAAAATTTCAAAACTGGCAAGTATACAGAAAATTTATTTAGCCAACTTATCGTATCAATTGATTAATATATCGTAAAATATGCGTCACGCTGCTGTAACATTGAGATATTAATTGGTCGCTCAAAGAGTATGTATCTCCGAACAAATCGTACCGATGAGGCTGACATGTTTCGCCGGGTAACCTTTGCGCTCATTGCAGCGTCAGGAACTATCGCGTTGTCCTCAAACATCGCTCACGCCGATTGGCGTGACGAGATGCCCACCTTCCGTGTCGGCCTCCTCGGAGGCGAGAACGAAGCGGATCGCTTGCGCAATAACGAGTGTTTTCGTGTCGCCATGGAAGAGCGCCTCGGGGTGCCGGTAGAAATGTTCCCGGCCCCTGATTATGCCGGTGTCATTCAGGGGCTCGTTGCCGGGCAGCTCGATTATGCCAGTCTCGGCGCTTCTGGCTATGCCGCAATCTATCTGCAAGATCCGGAAGCAGTGGAACCGATCTTCGTTTCCGCCGAAGCGGATGGGTCGCTCGGCTACATCGCCGCGATGTATGTCCGGTCCGACAGTGACATTCATTCTCTTGAGGGGATGGAAGGCTACAGCCTCGCCTATGCCGACCCGAACTCAACCTCTGGCTATCTCATTCCGCGGGCCGAGCTCAGGGCTGCAGGTATCAATGATGCGGAGTTCTTCTCTCGCACTGGCTTCGGAGGCGGTCATGAACAGGCCGTCATCGCCGTACTCGAAGGGCAATATGATGCCGGTGTGACTTGGGTTTCCGGTCAGGGTAATCCGGCTGACGGCTACACTCGGGGCAATCTGCGCCGGATGATCGACAACGGACTTCTCGATATGGCCGATTTGCGCGTGATCTGGGAATCCAATCTGATCCCCAATGGCCCCGTGGTCGTACGCAAATCGATGCCGGATGAAGCCCGCGAGATCATCGTAGACTATCTCGCCAACCAGCTCGAAACCGATCCGCAGTGTTACTATGATATTTCCTTCGGCGAGGGGCAGGGCTGGCAGCCCGTCGATCATTCGTTCTTCGAAGGTATCGTGGCTATGCGCCGCGCCGAGCTGGAAGGCTCGCGCTGACGACAGTGAAAGGCGGCCTTTCGCGGTCGCCTTTTTCTTTTCGCGAAGAAATCTCTAGCCCTGTCGATCGCGATTGATCGACGCTCATCCCATATCGGAGTTCAAACATGAAAAGCGCCCTTGGTGCAGCCGCGTCGATCGTGCTGCTTGCCTCCTTCGCCATGCCCGCCGAAGCCGATTGGCGTGCGGATTTCGGCACCTACAACATCGGTCTGCTCGGTGGTGAAAACGAAGCCGACCGCCTGCGTCGCTACGATTGCTTCGCAAATCTGATGTCGGAGGCGCTCGGCGTCCCCGTCGAGCTTTTTCCGGCGGCTGACTATGCTGGCGTGATGCAGGGGCTCCTGTCCGGTCAGTTGCATCAGGCGGGCATGGGTGCCTCAGGCTACGCCGGCGTCTATCTGCAGGATCCGGATGCGGTTTCCCCGGTTTTGGCGACCAAGAACGTTGACGACTCCCTCGGCTATTACGCGGTGATCTACGTGCGTGCCGATAGTGATTTTCACAGCCTCGAAGATCTCGAGGGCGCGTCTCTCGCCTATGCCGATCCGAATTCGACATCGGGTTACCTGGTCCCGCGTGCGGAGCTGGCACAGTCCGGAATCGACGATGAAACGTTCTTCGCGCGCACCGGTTTCGGCGGTGGCCATGAGCAGGCGGTGATCGCGGTTTTGAACAACCAGTATGATGCCGGTGTGACCTGGACCTCGCTGATGGGCGACGTGGAAAGCGGTTATACCCGCGGAAACCTCCGCCGCATGGTGGATAACGGCCTCCTCGACATGGCGGATCTTCGCATAGTCTGGGAATCGAACCTGATCCCGAACGGGCCGACCGTGATGCGCAACGACTTGCCGCAAGAGGCCCGTGAGCTTGCGCGTGACTTCATGCTCGGCATGAAGGATAGCCACCCGGAATGCTATGCCGATACGGTTGGCGGCGACGGTAACGGCTATGCGACGGTCGATCATAGCTTCTACGCGGGCATTGTCGCCATGCGCGAAGCGGAACTCCAGGGGTCACGCTGACGGGCCGGACCAAAACCTTGCGCCCTCCCGTTTTCGGGGGGGCGTTTCATCTTGCCGGACTGCGTTTCTCGGCTTTTCGCCTGCTGCTGAAAAGGGGCATCCCATGCTCGACTTTGAAAACGTGACCAAGCGGTTCGGGACGACGACCGCCGTCGATGGCGTGACTCTGTCCATTCCCCAAGGGCAAATGGTCGGCGTGATCGGTCGATCCGGTGCTGGAAAATCCACGTTGTTGCGCATGATCAACCGACTGAATGATTCAAGTTCCGGCAAGATCCTGTTCGGTGGACGCGAGATCACTGCGCTGAAAGGGAGCGATTTGCGCCGGTGGCGAAACGAATGCGCCATGGTTTTTCAGCAGTTCAATCTCGTGGGGCGGCTTCAGGTGGTCACGAACGTCATGTCCGGGCGTTTGTTCCAGCATGGCTTCGCCTCGTCGATGCTGGGGCTTTTTTCAGCGAGGGAACGGGCTTTCGCGATCCGCGCGCTCGACCGTCTGGGAATGGCGCATGCGGCGCTTCAGCAGACGGATACGCTTTCAGGCGGGCAGCAACAGCGCGTAGCCATCGCGCGGGCACTCGTCCAGGAGCCGAAAATCATGTTGGCTGACGAACCAATCGCCTCTCTCGATCCGCTCAACGCGAAGGTCGTTATGGATGCCTTGCGCAGCATCAATCAGGAAGACGGTCTCACGGTCATCTGCAATCTCCATACCCTTGATACCGCACGTGCATATTGTGACCGGATCATCGGCATGCAGGATGGTCGTGTCGTCTTCGACGGACCGGCGCGCGCGCTGACTGACAGCGTCGCCCGCGAAATCTACGGTGCCGAAGCCGAATCCGCATTCTCCGAAGCCGTAACCTCGACAGCGCTCAATGGGCACGGGCCGGGGCAACCGAAGATGCCGGAGCCGCAAGAGCAAGCAGAGGAACAGCTTGCAGCGGCGCGGGCGGCGCTCTGAGCCATGATTACGGCAATTCAACCCGCCCGGTCGCTGGAGAGTGATCCCGTCAGCCAGTTCGAGAGTCACCGTCGTCAGCTGATCCGGGACAAGCTCGCCGCGAATATCACGCTGTTCGTCGTCTTCCTCCTCTTCCTTGGCTGGTCGATATATATCTCGCGTTTCTACCCCGACCGCCTGGCGACGGGATTGCCGCGAATCTTTGAGTATTTCGGCTCCGTCATGCCCTCCTTTCAATGGGAGGTTCTCTTCGAAGGGCGCAACGAGCAGGGGAGTTTTCCGCAAGGATCAATAGGCTTCTGGTACTCCGACTTCTGGAAGTACCTCGCACTGATATGGGAAACGATCCTGATGGCGGTCACAGCCACGGTACTTGGGACGGCGTTGGCTGTTATTCTCAGTTTCACGGCTGCGAGAAATTGTACGCCATTCCCTTGGCTCGGTGTTGCTTCACGTCGATTTCTGGAGTTCTGCCGCGGAGTTCCGGAAATACTCTTTGCTCTGATCTTCGTCTTTGCTGTCGGGATTGGGCCGCTTGCGGGTGTGCTCGCCATCACGATCCACGCTACAGGTGCCTTGGGGAAACTGTTTTCCGAAGTGGTCGAAAATGCATCGATGAGGCCGGTCGATGGTATCACGGCCGTAGGTGGAGACTGGTTCGAGCGCATGCGCTACGGGATTCTGCCTCAGGTCCTTCCGAATTTCACATCCTACGCCCTGTGGCGATTCGAGATCAACGTGCGTGCTTCGGCCGTCGTCGGCTTCGTCGGCGCGGGCGGGATCGGCGCCGAATTGAACCACGTCATCAGCTTTTATTCGGATGACCGTGTTACCGCAGTGCTTCTGCTCGTCGTGCTCACCGTGACCTGCATCGATCTGATTTCGGAACGCGCGCGTCATTCGCTCATCGGTAAGGAGGCCTTGAGATGAGTACGCTGCGTTTCGATGCCATGACGGATGCTGACATAGCGCGCATCCGCGAAAGCCATCCGGGGGCCTTCAGGAAATCATTCGTCGATGTGCTGAAGGTAGGGAGCTGGGCGGCCCTGGTCGCCTATGTGGTCTATTCGTTGCATCTTTTCGAATTCGTCAAACTGCTTGACAGTTCAGAGCGTGCGTTGCGCCTGATGACACGCATGGTCGTATGGGAGGACATGGCGGGTTGGAATTACTCTGCGATTTATACAGGGATTGCCCAAACGATCGCGATGGCTTTTCTGGGAACGCTGCTGGGAACGATCTTTGCTCTGGCGCTGGGTTTTCTGGCAGCCAAGAATACAATGCCGATTGGCGTCATACGCCACGCCGTACGCCGCCTTCTCGATGTCTTTCGCGGAATCGACGGGGTCGTGTGGGGGCTCGTCTTCGTGCGGGCGGTCGGGCTTGGTCCCCTCGCGGGCGTTCTGGCCATCTTCATCTCGGATATGGGCAACCTTGCCAAGCTCTATTCGGAGGCAATCGAGAACATTGATCGCAAACAGGTCGAGGGTGTGCGAGCGACCGGGGCTGACGGCGCCCGCGTGATCCGCTTCGGCTACCTGCCCCAGATACTTCCGGTATTCGTCTCGCTCTCCCTTTACAGTTTCGAGAGCTCGACGCGCTCGGCGACGATCCTGGGGCTCGTCGGTGCAGGGGGAATTGGCATGATCATCATCGAACGCTTCCGTGCCGGCCTGTTCGATCAGGTCGCCTTTGTCGTGCTCAACGTGCTTGTGGTTATCGCAATCATCGACTGGGCCTCCGGCCTCCTGCGCAGACGATTTATCGGCGAGCGCGGCCATTGATGGCAGTTCCAGGCGATTGCTGTGTATCGGATAGCCCAGACCGGCAAAGCGTGAAGGCATCGGATAGCCGGATACAGACCCTCGAACTGAAGAAAGCCGATGAAGAAGCTCTCACCCGACCGTCCGTTGCTCCATCCCGGCGCTCGAATCACGCAATCGGAATTTGGTCCCTACACGGAAGTCGGGCCGGACTCGGTCATCCTCAATACGACTTTCGGCGCCTATTCCTATTGCACACGCCTTTGTGATATCGCCAACACGACGCTGGGCAAGTTCGTCAATATTGCCGCAATGGTGCGCATCGGCCCGACCGACCACCCTATGTGCCGCGCAAGTCAGCACCATTTCCTGTATCGCTCGGCTGATTATTGGCTTGATGCAGCGCACGACACAGCTTTCTTCGCCGCACGAGAGGCCCGGCGCACGACAATCGGGCATGACGTCTGGATTGGCCACGGAGCCATTATACGGCCTGATGTTGCTGTTGGTGATGGGGCCGTCATAGGCGCAGGCGCCGTCGTCACCCGCGATGTTCCCGCCTATACTATCGTAGCCGGTATACCGGCTACGCCCCTGCGGCGGCGGTTTCCAGAAGACATAGCCGCCCGCCTACAGGCGCTGGCATGGTGGAGCTGGGACCATACGATGATTCGCGCCGCTCTGGATGACTTTCGCACACTTTCGGTTGAGGCTTTCCTTGAAAAGCATGGAGGATGATCGAAAGATTTCGTATTTCTGTCAGGGCTGCAAATGTCAATGAAATTGATATATGCACAAATGCTGTCGGGAGACCCTTTATCCATGCATGGACCCGTTGAGAAGACGGCACGTACTTCATAGTGCCAACGCCTTTCGGGGCCGAACGCCTACTGTTATTCATGCTCAACTTTCCGCATGAAGCGACCGGGTATCATGCCGCGTCACTATGCTGATAAAGCGTTTATTGTGCTCTAGCGAACGGCGTTGTCCTTCTGGCCAATGGTGGCCAAAGGAGACGTGTTATTGGACATTCACGATTTGATCCTGCTTCTCAGGGGCGGCGAGCCTCGAACGCAGGAAAGAAGGTTGGTGCGAAACGGGCCTTGAAACCGCGGCAGGTATGGGCGATCCGCTTCTTCCTCGATCGAGAGAGGCGGTTGCGAGATCGCGCGCTGTTTGATCTCGCCATCGATAGCAAATTGCGGGGTTGCGATCTCGTAAAGATCAAGATCGGTACCTTGGTCAGTGGACCGGAGATACGAAAGCGTGCGCTCGTGATCCAGCAAAAGACCGGCCGCCCCGTTCAGTTCGAACTGATGGCTGACGCACGAGCGAGCCTTCTCGCCTGGCTGGAGCGGCGTGGTGGAACGATAGACGATTATGCGTTTCCCAGCCGGATCGACCATACACCTCGATGGCCACCCAGGATCACACCGTTGACGGCACTGAAATTACACCAGCTCCTTGGACGCTACCTTTTCTTGCCCGCGTCATAGCCAGAGATCCCGCCGCTTTCCGTGGTTTTGACCGACTGACTGTCGATGACACCGGCAGTTGGAGAGGCCTCGCGTCCTTCCAGTTCCCGCGTGGCTGCGACAAGGATGTGGTTTATCGTCTGCCAGAGGTCGGTATCGCGCCAGGAATAGAAATAGCCTCGCACGGTGGAGGCTGGAGGAAAGTCCTTCGGCAGTGCCCGCCACTGACAGCCGCTGCCCGCGATATAAAGGATCGCGTTCACCACCTCTCGCATATCGGTCTTGCGTGGACGACCGCCGGATTTGGCCGGAGGGATCAGCGGCGCCAAAATCGCCCATTCCCGGTCCATCAAATCACTTGGATAACGCAGATGGTCCCGGTTATGCTGCCGGCGAGTGATATCATCCCAGGGCATTCGATCCTCCATCTTCTCGACAAAGACGGTTGAATCACAACCCTTTGATATCACTCAACTACTTTTAGATCCGGCTCTCAGGTGTCGGGTGATGGCGGCTCGGGCGCGGTAGAATTCCGAAGTCCCGTGCGTGGCCTCACCGATTGCGACAACGCGGGCATCCCTGATCCGGTCGAACATTGCCCCAAAGCCGGAAGCTCCGATCTCTGGAAGCGGCTCGGCATGGCGCGCGATCAATGCGGCAGGATCGGTCGGGGCATTCGGTGCCCCCATCTGGACCGCGCGCGCTGCGGCACCCCCGACCGCGCGCGACGTACCTTTCCCCTCCGTGGGGTGCACGATTTCCTCGCAAGCTGGGTCGCGCCATCCACCGACGCCTATCAGCGGTACAAAAGCGACAGGGCCAAGATCCTCCTGCTTGATGCGATTATCGCCGGTCTTGCGAATTCGCAGCAGATGCTGGTAACGATGAACCGGCCCAACGGGGATGATCATGCGTCCGCCCGGTGAGAGCTGTTCGATCAGGATCTCGGGGATTTCGGGTCCTCCTGCAGCGACGAGGATCACATCGAAAGGGGCTTCATCCGCAGCGCCCTGCGTGCCATCGCCGATGCGAAGGTCGATATTGTCGTAACCCAAAGTGTCAATGGCCTTGCGCGCAGCTTCAGTGAGTTCGGCGTGGCGTTCGATTGACACAACCTTTCCGGCGATGCGGCTGGCCAGTGCCGCCGCGTAGCCTGAGCCGGTTCCTACATCCAGAACTTTCTCGCCAGGAGCAATTTCGGCTGCCTCAAGCATCATGGCAACGATATAGGGCTGGGATATGGTCTGGTCCGCGCCGATGGGCAGAGGCGTATCCTCATATGCGAACTCGGCGAGTTCGGCTGGCACGAAAACTTCCCGCGGTACCGCCAGCATCGCCTCGCGGACGTTGGGATCGCTGACGCCCCGTGCCGCGATTTGGCGCGACACCATGTATTCGCGTTTGGCTGCCATGCTTTCGCCACCCGCTCCTGATGACCGTCCCCGCGCGATCTGCATACCAGAACCTCTTTTCCCGCCCCTTTCAAAAATCAGATTTCGTCCTCCAAACGCCACCCGCCACGCGTTGTTCCATGGCGGAGGCAATAAACACACTGGATGGCAGTCGATCGTGCCCACCGTCCTGGTCCAGAATGTGAGTTCATGGATGAAATTTCGGGTTGAAGACTTTAACAGTGAAAGACAAGTATAAATTCAGCGTAAATTTCTGATAAATTTACTACAGAGAATACATCAATAAATCTTATAATATTATAGTCATTATTTTGCTTAATTCATCGCCATATAATATTTTGATACTTAGATTTATTGATCAAATTCAAATCAGAGCTACTACAAGTTTTACTTTTTGTGGTGAGAGAAAATCGATACGATCACCATTCTCGTTGGCGGACTTCACTCTCGCTTGGAAGTGCTGCCAATGGCTTTCTCAGCGAATTGACGACCTGCTGCACAGGGTGGTGGGCGATATTCCGACCGAGATGCCCGAACTGCGATAATCGTACAGCCCTGCCGTCCCCATCATCACCAGCGTGTCTCCGGCAGCGATCTCGCCCGGGCTTCAAGGTCTGCGTATTCGACCGCAGGAACAATATCACGCCGACGGCTTTGAATATTTCAGGTCGAAGTTTTTTGCATGAAAAAGCAGCGGGGGGTCCATGAGCGCGGACATCAGGAACATTTTCGTCGTGGGTCTGGATCCTTTCAATCTTCAATTGCTACGCGGCGTCCGCAACGCCGATGAGTATGTCTTTCACAGCTTGCTCGATTACGAAGAAATCGCCGCTGCACGCAGCTTCGATGTGGAGGCCCTGCTGACCAAAGCGCGTCAGATTCTGGATGCATTTCACGACGAGGTCCACGCCATTGTCGGCTACTGGGATTTTCCGACGATTCTGATGATGCCGATCCTGCGCGCGGAACGCGGCCTGCGCGGCCCAAGCCTCGAAAGCGTGCTGCGGTGCGAGCACAAATATCTCAGTCGCATCGTGCAAAGGAACGTCGCACCCGGTCTGGTGCCGCGCTTTGTCCTGGTTGACCCGTTTGAACCGCAGACGGAGGCGGGGATCGACATGAATTACCCCTACTGGATCAAACCGGTGAAGGCGCATTCCTCCCGCCTGGGATTTCGGATCGACAGGCTGGAAGACCTGCAAGGCGCTCTCCCGCATATCCGTGCGGGCATCGACAGGTTTGCCACCCCCCTGGACGCAATCATGCGCCATGCGGATCTGAGCGCGGACGAGGCCCGGGTTCATGGCGCCTATTGCATTGCCGAAGCGATCATCTCGAAGGGTCGCCAATGCACGCTGGAAGGATATGTCTTCGAGGGTAAGGTGGAGGCCTATGGTATCGTCGATACGCTGCGCGGCCCCAACGGCGCGAGCCTCGAGCGTTATGAATACCCCTCCAGCCTTCCCGATCCAGTCAAGAGGCGCATGCGCGACGCGGCGCGCCGAGTTATTGAAGCAACGGGTCTGGATGACAGTCCCTTCAACATGGAATTCTACTATCGAGAGCACGATGACAGTATTGCCCTGCTTGAAATCAATGCCCGTATCTCGAAATCACACAGTCCGATCTTCGAGAAGGTTGAGGGGGTCCCGCACAAGGAGGTGATGATCGACGTGGCGCTCGGGAAATGCCCGGATTACCCGGCCCGCCGCGGGCGCTTCACCATCGCCGCCAAGTTCATGCCGCGCGTCTATGGTGAACGCGATGCGAAGTGCGTCACCCATGCCCCGGATGAAGACGCCGTTCGGGAGATTGCTTCAGGCTTTCCCGGCACCGACATCACGCTGCATGTTCACGAAGGCATGCAATTGCGCGAGCTGAGCGACAATCACCGTGATTCCTACAGTTATCAGATCGCAGATATTTTCATGGGCGCGGATCAGCACCAGGCTCTGGAAGAAAACTACGCCGCCCTTATGGAAGCGCTCGACATTCGCATCGACGGCGAAAGGATCAGCCCGGCATGAGTGATATGCTGCAGACCAGAGCCGATTTCCCTCACCGGGTCCGGCATGAGGAAAACCTCTTCATCACAATGCGCGACGGCACCCGCCTCGCTGCACGGCTGTGGCTTCCCGAGGATGCCGGCGAGCACCCGGTCCCGGCAGTGCTGGAATACATTCCCTATCGCAAGCGCGACATGACCCGCCACCGCGACTCGATCATGCATCCTTATATTGCCGGACATGGCTATGCCTGTCTGCGGGTCGATATTCGTGGCAGCGGTGATTCCGAAGGCGTGCTGACCGACGAATATACCGCTCAGGAACTCCAGGACGGCTACGACATCATCCAATGGATCGCCGCGCAGCCCTGGTGCAGCGGAAATGTCGGGATGATCGGCATTTCCTGGGGCGGATTCAACGGTCTCCAGATTGCCGCCCTGCAGCCACCGGCACTGGCGGCCGTGGTCACACTGTGCTCGACCGATGATCGTTACGCCGATGACATCCACCATATGGGCGGCTGCCTGCTCGGGGACAACCTCTCCTGGGCGTCGGTTATGTTCTCCTACAATTCGCTGCCGCCCGATCCCGAGATCGTCGGTGAGGGATGGCGCGAGATGTGGCATCAGCGTCTGAACGGCAGCGGTCTGTGGCTGGAAAACTGGCTGCGGCACCAGCGCCGCGATTCCTACTGGCGCCATGGCTCCATCGCCGAAGACTATGCTGCCGTGACCTGTCCGGTCATGGCGGTGAGCGGCTGGGCGGATGGCTATTCGAATGCGGTCTTCCGCCTGATGGAAAATCTGAAGGTGCCGCGTCAGGGGTTGATCGGCCCCTGGAGCCACAAATATCCGCATATCGCCGTGCCCGGCCCCGCCATAGGTTTTCTGCAGGAGGCCTTGCGGTGGTGGGATCACTGGCTCAAGGGCATCGACCGGGGCGTTATGGAGGAACCGGTCCTGCGTGTCTGGATGCAGGATTCAGTGCCGCCCACCACGAGCTATCGTCACCGTCCCGGGCGGTGGGTCGCCGAGCCATCATGGCCATCGCCCAACGTCACGACCAGATCTCTTGCGCTCGGGCGTCGGCATATCCTTTCGGCTGAGGCTGATGCCGGCAAGGATGAGCGATTGCGCATCCGCTCGCCGCTGACCGTGGGGCTGTTCGCCGGGAAATGGTGCTCCTATGCCGCCGGGCCCGATCTGGCGCACGACCAGCGCGAGGAGGATGGTGGCGCGCTTGTCTTCGACAGCGAGCCGCTACCGGAAACCCTGGAGATTCTGGGCGCCACCGTTGTCACGTTGGAGATATCGTCAGATCAGCCTCTGGGCATGGTCGCAATACGCCTGTCGGACATCGCCGTGGACGACAAGATCACCAGGGTCAGCTACGGAATGCTCAATCTGACGCACCGCGATTCGGCCGAACATCCGGCGCATCTGGTTCCCGGTGAGCGCTATACGGTGTCTGTATCGCTGAATGGCGTGGCGCACAGCTTCCCTCAAGGACACAGGTTGCGGATCGCGGTCTCGACATCATATTGGCCGCTGGCATGGTTGCCTCCCGGTCCGGTCGGCCTGACTGTGCATACTGCGGGAAGCCGGGTGGCACTCCCGGTCCGCAAGCCCCGCGCGGAAGATGCACGCTTGCGCGTCTTCGGCGCCCCCGAGGGCGCGCCGCCGGCACCGCGCCGTCAGCTCGAACCGGGCAGGCATAACTGGCTTGTTCATCGTGACCTTGCCAGCGATTTGTCCACGCTCGAAGTCATCAATGACAACGGCGTGGTTCATCTGGAAGATATCGATCTCATCGTCGAGAACCGCGCTTTCGAATGGTATCGTACCCATGCCGACGATTTTCATTCCGGGCGAGGTGAAACCCTGTTGCAGCGCGGGTTACGCCGGGGCGACTGGTCGATACGCACCAGGGCTCATACCGTTCTGACCGCAACGGAGACGGCGTTTCACATTACTGCCGATCTGGATGCCCATGAGGGTGACAAGCGCGTCTTCTGCCGTAGCTGGGACGTCACCATCGCGCGCGACTTCGTCTGATCGGCCTGGACAGGCTTGTCGGGTGGCGCGCCCCGTCTCAGGCTCATGCTGCAAGAGCTTCGATGCGGAACCCGGGACGACCGCTTCGACTGTGCCGTCCCAAGCCTGTAATTCAACTCTTTACGAAACCGGTCTCATCGATGACCAGAACGCCGTTGTCCCCCAACGCATCGACTGCCTGATCGCGGATGAGGGTGCAAAGCTGATCACTGTCCCAACTGCTTCGACCGAGAAGGGACTGGATCCGGTAGGGACGCTCAAGACCCGCCTGCTCCGCCAGCATCCAGCCCGTCTTGCGTTCGACACCGGACAGCACACCATCAATGAAGGCCCCTGCCGATCGCCATGTTTCCACACGCGGAAAAATCGGCGCCAGCGCTTGCTTGAAAGCCACCAACGCCGCCGCCCAGTTCACCGATGTTCCAGACCAGTCCGAAATACCCATGCCCGAACCTCCTTGATTCGGACACAGAATCAGAATGCAAAGGAATACGCAACTGTAGTACTAGTACTACAGTTGCTTTTTATTCTTCCTGCGTCGTTTCCTGTGGCTGATGGCCGCCTGTTTTTGATGCTGCCTTCGCCAGAGGGACCATGCCCATATGAATGCGGTGGCGATAGGTTCGGTCAGGATGAGGCGTGCGATCAGGCGGCGGATTTCCGAGGTGGACATCAGCCCGGCAATGGCGCCGATCATGCGGCTGTTCGGTCCGGACTCGTTTTGTCCCGTTTGCTCTCAGCATCGGTGGCGTAGGCGGTCTTTCGTTGTTCTGCGGCGATCTGTGCGAGGAACAGGGCTGCGGCCATGACGAGGGCCATGTGTCGGTGCCAACCATGCCAGGAGCGGGCCTCGCAATGATCGAGGCCAAGATCGTCCTTGGCACGCAGGAAGCATTCCTCGATGGTCCATCGCAACCCGGCAGCGCCTGCCATGTCGGCAAGGCTCGTTCCCTCTCGGACGAAAGCGAAGTAGTAGGCGATTTCATCGCGATTGCGCAGATTACGGCGCATGAGAAGCCACCTCTCGAACCCCTCCGGCGTGGCCCAGCCCAATGAGACCCGTGCCCAATGATACAAACGGGGGCCCTTGGCACCTTCGCCCGCACTGAGCGCCGTCCAGGCTTTCTTGGGAAGTTCCGCCGCAATCGTTGCCGGATCTGTCTGGATCAGGCCCCAGTCGGCCTGCAGGAAGCGCAGGTGTTGGTTGGATCGGACCGCGAGAACATACGGCTGCCCGCGATCCTCCAGCATTCGGCGAAGCGTGTAATCGCTTCCATAGACTGAATCGGCGAGTACGAACGCACATTGCAGGCCGCTATCGAGAGCGCTTGCGATCATCTCGCGGGCGATGGCCGGCTTCGTGGAGAAGGCAATGTCGTCGGGAATCCCGACACGCCGACGACGCTCGATATCCTCCGCCCAAGCCTTCGGCAGATACAGCCGCCGGTCGATCAATGTCTGGCCGTAGCGGCTGGCATAGGCGCAGAAAACGCCGATCTGGCAGTTCTCGATCCGGCCGGCAGTTCCGGAATACTGACGCGCCACCCCGACCGAGCGATCGCCCTTCTTCACGAAACCGGTCTCATCGATGACCAGAACGCCGTTGTCCCCCAACGCATCGACTGCCTGATCGCGGATGAGGGGTCGCGTCCGTCAAGCTGGTGTAATTTTCTGGATGGCCTGAGGTCATGATCAGGCGGCTTTTGTGGTTATGCTGAGGATGGGATCGATCTCTTCCTTGTCGATCTGTGCGAATGCCTCGACCATCATGTAGCGGCTTGATGTCTGCCATTCGTCATTCTGCTCGAAGAGCACGGCGCCGATCAAACGCATGATGGATGCTTCATTGGGGAAGATCCCGACGACGTCGGCGCGTCGCTTGACCTCCTTGTTCAGACGTTCAATTGGGTTCGTGCTGTGCAGTTTGGTGCGATGCTGGCGCGGGAATGACATGTAGGCCAGCACGTCGTGCTCGCTGGCATCCATGAGATCGGCCAGTTTTGGCCAGCGCGGGCGCAGTTGCTCTGCGACCTTGCGCCAGGTTTCGCCGGCATGGGTGCGGTCGGGTTGATCGAAGGCCTGTCGGATGGCAGCGGCGACGACAGTATGCTGACCACGCGAGACATGGGCCAGGGCGTTGCGCATCCAGTGGACGCGACAGCGTTGCCAGGTTGCTTCGAAGACCCGGGCGATGGCGGCTTTGAGGCCTGTATGCGCGTCGCTGATGACCAGTCTGACGCCCCCCAGGCCGCGAACGCGCAGGGATCGAAGGAACTCGGTCCAGAATGTCTCGGCCTCGGACGGGCCGATACCGAGGCCGATGATCTCACGGCGTCCCTCGGTGTTGGCGGCCACGGCGATTATTGCGGCGACTGGTACGATCCGTCCGCCCTGGCGCACCTTCAGATAGGTGGCGTCGAGCCAGAGATAGGGCCATTCGCCGGTGAGCGGGCGGTTCAGGAACTCGCCGACACGTTCGTCGATGTCCTTGCACAGCTTCGACACCGTGCTCTTCGAAATGCCGCTCAGCCCCATGGCCTGCACCAGCTCATCGACGCGACGGGTCGAGACACCACTGATCCACGCCTCCTGGATGACGGCCACCAGCGCCTGTTCCGAGGTCTTGCGCGCTTCGAGAAAGCCCGGGAAGTAACTGCCTTGACGCAGCTTGGGGAGCTATGCGGGATTTTGGGTGATACGGCCTGATCAGGCGGCGCGGTTTTCGGTACCGTTTACGGCGACACCGTTGGTGAATCTGACACCTTCGATGACCATTGGCAACTGCTTCGCGCCCTTCAGGCGGCGCCATGTCTTTGCGGCGGCCTGAACGAGCTTGAAGACCATGAGCTTCGCGGTCTTCTGCGACAATGCTCCCTTGGTCCGCACGGTTCGATGCCTGACGGTGGCGAACACGCTCTCGATCGGATTGCCGGTGCGCAGGTGATCCCAGTGATCGGCGGGGAAACCGTAGAATGCCAGCAAGGCTTCGCGGTCTTTGGTGAGACAGGTCACGGCCTTCTCGTATTTGGCGCCGTATTTCTCGGCGAAGGTGTCGATGGCGGTTTCCGCCGCGGCGCGGGTTTCGGCCTGCCAGATCTCGCGCAGATCGGCCTTCACCGCCGGCTGCATGGATTTCGGGAACTTGTTCAGGACGTTAGCCGTCTTGTGAACCCATGTATGGATGCCCCCGTTCGTGCAAGAGGTTTCTGCTCGGCTCAAGCGCGTGATCGGGTGCGGTCATGTATCAGGCCTTGAGATGCGGCTCTGAACGGACCGCGGGCCAGTATGGAGATACGCGGATCGAGTGCACATCAACAGCGCGAGCTCGAGGCTCTTTGGGTTCAAATGCTTTTCTCGATCCCGATCTGACCGATCGTTTGCCCTTACCTTGCTGTCGACTTCCTCACACGCCCAACGGCCCGGCTGCCTCGGCTGATGTCGTCATCAGACCGCGGCGACCGGACCCCTGAAGTTCTCTCCCCGCGTCGACATCGCCCAGATCCCGCGCGCCATCTTATTGGCCAGCGCGATGGCGACGACCATGCGTGGCTTGCGGGCCAGCATGCGTGCGAGCCAACTGCCTTCCGGCGCGCCCTTCCTGACGGCCCAGCGGACCACCGACATCGCGCCGATGATCAGGAGACGCCGTATGTCGCGCTGCCCCATCTTGGACGTTCGTCCGAGGATCTGCTTCCCACCGGTCGATCGCTGGACAGGGACGAGCCCCGTCCAGGCTGCGAAGTCGCGTCCACGCCTGAACGTCTCCATCGGCGGGGCGAAGGTCTGGACCGCCATCGCAGTCAGCGGGCCCACGCCAGGCATGGTCATCAGTCGTGCGGTGTCTTCTTCCCGCGCCGCTTCGCGCTTCAGCACCTTGTCGAGATCCGCGATCCTGCCGGAGAGCAGTTCGATCTGCTCGAGATAGAGGCGCCCCAGCTCGATCACGAGCGTCTCGAGACGCGAGCCGGCTGCCTCCAGCGCGTCCGCCAGCACCTTGACATGAGCCGGCCCCTGCGGCGCTATGAGGCCGTGCTCGGCGAGGTGGCCCCGCAGTGCGTTGATGAGCTGCGTGCGCTGCTTGACGAGGAGGTCCCGCGTCCGGAAAGCCATCGCCTTCGCCTGCTGCGCCTCGGATTTGACCGCGACGAAGCGCATGGTCGGGCGACCCGCCGCCTCGGCTATCGCCTCTGCGTCGGCCGCGTCGTTCTTCTGCCGCTTGACGAACGGCTTGACGTAGATCGGCGGGATCAGGCGGACCTCGTGACCGAGCTCGCCGATCGCGCGGCCCCACTCGTGGGCCGTCGCACACGCTTCCATAGCAACGATGCAGCGCGGCTGCTTGGCAAAGAAGCCGAGAACCTGCGAGCGACCCAGCTTCTTGCGGAAGCCGACGCTACCGTCCGCTCGCGCGCCGTGCGCCTGGAAGACCCGCTTTGCGAGGTCAAGGCCGATGATGCTAATGTTGTCCATGGATGCTTCCTCCTCTCGTGAATGACCTGCAGATCACCACGTTGGCACATTGCGATGCCGTTGGGAGGGGGCATCCAATCCATCAACAGCGCTGATGATGCGTTCCCGGGAAGACCTCGTCGAGGGCCTTCCAGAACCCCATGCCGCCATCGCCCACGGCGATCTCGGGCGGCACCTTGAGGCCGCGGGCCTTGATGTCGACCAACAGTTCGCGCCAGCTCTGCGCGCTCTCGCGCATGCCGACCTGGAAGCCGACGAGCTCCTTCTTCCCCTCCGGCGTGGCGCCGAGAATGACCAGTATGCACTCGGCCTGCGGTTCCATGCGGGCCTGCAGATAGACACCGTCGGCCCAGATATAGACATACCGCCGGGCCGAGAGATCACGGCCCTGCCAGCGATCGTATTCCTGCTGCCAATCGCCCGTCAGACGGGAGATGACACCAGGCGACAGGTTCGGTGCATCTACCCCGAGCAACGCTGACAGCGCTTCCTGGAAATCGCCGGTGGAGATCCCGCGCAGATAGAGCACCGGCAGCAGGGCATCGAGGCTTTTCGACCGCCGGGCCCATTTCGGCAGGATGCTTGAGGTGAAGCGGACCTTCTTCTCCGCGGGCATATCGGTGGCCCGGTCGCGGACTTTCGGGCGGCGCACGTCGAGCGGACCGATGCCGGTCTGAATGCTGCGCTGTGGCCCATAACCATGCCGGACGATCCGTTGCCGGCCATCCGGCAAAGCCTCCTCGGCATATTGCTCCACAAAGGTATCGGCTTCGGCCCGAAGTGCCGCCGCAAGCATCCTGCGGGCGCCGTCACGGGCAATTTCTGTCAGAGGATCCGCAACAGATCCGGGCTGGTACAGCGGGGTAATCGTGATATCATCTTTCATAGGCGTATCGTTCCTTTTGGAAGTTCTGGCAGGCTTCAGCACCCGCCACGATACGCCACCTCCTCAAACTGCGTCACCCAGATTCGCGTATAGCTCTATGCACTCGGCCTGCGGTTCCATGCGGGCCTGCAGATAGACACCGTCGGCCCAGATATAGACATACCGCCGGGCCGAGAGATCACGGCCCTGCCAGCGATCGTATTCCTGCTGCCAATCGCCCGTCAGACGGGAGATGACACCAGGCGACAGGTTCGGTGCATCTACCCCGAGCAACGCTGACAGCGCTTCCTGGAAATCGCCGGTGGAGATCCCGCGCAGATAGAGCACCGGCAGCAGGGCATCGAGGCTTTTCGACCGCCGGGCCCATTTCGGCAGGATGCTTGAGGTGAAGCGGACCTTCTTCTCCGCAGGCATATCGGTGGCCCGGTCGCGGACTTTCGGGCGGCGCACGTCGAGCGGACCGATGCCGGTCTGAATGCTGCGCTGTGGCCCATAACCATGCCGGACGATCCGTTGCCGGCCATCCGGCAAAGCCTCCTCGGCATATTGCTCCACAAAGGTATCGGCTTCGGCCCGAAGTGCCGCCGCAAGCATCCTGCGGGCGCCGTCACGGGCAATTTCTGTCAGAGGATCCGCAACAGATCCGGGCTGGTACAGCGGGGTAATCGTGATATCATCTTTCATAGGCGTATCGTTCCTTTTGGAAGTTCTGGCAGGCTTCAGCACCCGCCACGATACGCCACCTCCTCAAACTGCGTCACCCAGATTCGCGTATAGCTCGCCGCCGGGTGGGGGGGCGCAGATCTGTTCCGGAACCGGCCTCTGTTCGCACGTGCGCGATTCACTTCCCGTTCGGCGATCGCGTCAGCGGCGGGCCTGAGCAAGCTGATCGTTAACGGTGGCTTGCTCGCTGTTTCGTCCAGCGCCGCCGGTCTCTTGCCGGCCCCAAACCCGAAGTGCGGTGACATCACCCCTTCCTGCATTTTCCGACACAGTACCTGTCCATCCAGTTGTGCGATGAATTTTTACTGCACTCTTGGCTCCGCAAGCCTTCGCGAGGACCGTGCCCAGTTCCGCCACGCGGGCTCGCATGGTCACCGCATCCATTGCCGCCAGCGATCCTGCCAGCGTGGCAGTACCCAGCGTCCTGAAGTCCAAAGGGCGCGGACCAGCTTCCAGCCCCGTTATCCGCCTGCCCCGGAAGGCCCAAGCACCAAAGAAGGGGATGACTTTCAGGGTAGCCCCTCACGCAGCCCCGCCGCTTCCTTCCTGCTCCTCCGTGATGGCCGGCTGCACTTGCCCGTGGCAGCAACTGGTCATGCGGCGCGCTGGCCCGGAAGAATACGCGAGGGCTCACACCCGCTTCACCGATTGCACCGTCCTCGACGGTGAGCCGACTTCGCATGCCGGTCATTTCGAGTGCCTCCACGATCACCCGCCTCATTGAGAAGCCAGACCATCAGGGGATGCACCTGCCTGGGCCGCCCTCCCGGGTCGGCGTTTGCGCGTCTGCCCTGTCAGTTGCCGATTGTGGAATGCCCGCGTCGTCGCCTTCACTATCGGCGGGCGGTTCTGCCCTGCCATCCCTGCTTACGGGCGTGAGCCGCGCGCGCGATCTGTGTTGGGATACGCTCACGCGCCGCGCTGCGCTAGCTTTGGCGGTGTGCCGGGTGTCGCAGCGGCATCTGCCATGGCGCGGCATCGCGACCTTCGATATTGCCGCTGTGGGTGTATCGAGCGATGTGATGCGGGACGTGCTGCGCTTCGATCGCGACAAGAGGCGTGCTGCCATCGCCATGGCTCTTTCCCGTGCGTCGACCCGTGCGCCCGGCGACGCGCCGGGTCCAGACGCGCCGACGGCGCACGTGACGCTTCGTCATGTCATATGCTTGTAGCAAAATCCGGATAGTTAGCCGGGCGCTGGATAGGCTGTGCAGGTGAGCGGTTATGGATATGAAAACCGGCGAAACGCATTCCGGACGTGGGGAGCCGGCCCTCGAAGCGATCGGAATCGGCAAGACCTTCGCGACGACGCCGATCCTCAAGGGCATCGATCTGCGCATCGCACCGGGCGAAGTCGTGGCTTTGCTCGGCCCGTCAGGCTGTGGCAAGACCACGCTCCTGCGCATCGCTGCCGGACTGCTCGCACCGTCTGCGGGGCGGATGCGTATCGCGGGTCAGCTCGTCGCGGATGGTGCGCATCATGCGCTTGCGCCGGAGGCGCGCGGCATAGGCATGGTGTTTCAGGATTATGCCCTCTGGCCGCATCTGAACACGCTCGCCAATGTGGCTTTCCCCCTGCGCATGCGCGGCCTCCCCAAGGCCGAGCGTAACAAACGTGCGCATGACGCGCTCGCACGGGTCGGGCTCGCCGATATGGCAGAGCGCTTTCCGGGTACGCTTTCGGGCGGGCAGCAGCAGCGTGTGGCGCTCGCACGCGCGATCGTCGCCGAGCCACCCCTCGTTCTGTTCGACGAGCCTTTGTCGAATCTGGATCGCGAGTTGCGCGAGAGCCTTGCGCTGGAAATGGGTACGTTGCTGCGCGAGTTGAACCTGTCGGCGGTCTACGTCACCCATGATCAGGCGGAAGCCTTCACCATCGCCAATCGTGTGGCCGTGATGCTGGGTGGCGAGATTGCCCAGATCGCGACGCCGGAGGCGTTGTTTTCGGATCCGGCGACGCCCGAGGTCGCACAGTTTCTCAATATCGGCGCGCTGATCGACGGCGAAATCCGCGCCCGCGAATTCCGCTGTCACGGGCGGATGGTGCGCGTCACCGCGCCGGGCGAAGACCATGCGGACGGGCCGGCCCGGTTGCTGATCCCGCGCACGGCGATTGCCAGGTCCGATCACGGGCCGCTCAAGGCGCGCGTGGCACGCTGCCAGTTTCAGGGCGATCGCTACCTGCTGCATCTCGATTTCGGCGAGGGCGATCGCAGCCTCGTCTGCCCTTCCGATAGTCCGGTCGCTCAGGGTGAGATGATCAGTCTCGCTCTGAACGCCACGCGCCTGCGTCTGTTTGCGCATGCGTGAACCAACCACTCACAAAAGGAAACCTCCCATGATCCGCAGATTCATGCTCGCCGCCTCAGTCAGCCTTGCCGCAACGCTCGGCTTTGCGGCGCAGACGGTTCAGGCCGATACACTGACCTTCTACACCGCCGGCCCCGGTGGTCTCGCCGATGCGCTGGCTGAAGCCTTCACCGCCGAAACCGGTATTGCCGTCAACGTATTCCAGGCCACGACCGGGCAGGTGATGGCCCGTCTCGAGGCGGAGGAAGCCAATCCGCAGGCGGATGTCGTGGTCTCGGCGAGCTGGGGTTCGGCGCAGGACATGCACGAGCGCGGCCTCCTGATGGAATATGTCTCGCCCAATGCCGAAATGGTTCCCGATTTCCTGAAGGACAGCCATTACGTGGCGCAGGGTGTCTCGGCTCTGGCGATCGCCTGGAATACGCAGAGCGGCACACCGCGACCGAACGAATGGGCTGATCTCGCGGACGAGGCCTATCGCGATCTCGTCACCATGCCCGATCCGTCGCAATCCGGCTCGGCTTTCGATCTCGTCGCCGGGCTCGAAGCCGCGATGGGCGAAGAAGCCTGGACTTTGCTGGGAGATCTCGCCGAAAACGGCATGATCGTGCCCGGTCCGAACGCGGCGGCGCTCAATCCGGTCCTGCAGGGCGCCAAGGCCGTCGTCTTCGGCGCCGTCGATTACATCAGCTATGGACGTGCCGCGAGCGGCGAGACCATCGAGGTGATCTCGCCGGAGAGCGGCACCGTGATCGCCCCGCGTCCGATCATGATCCTCGAATCGGCGCAGAATCCGGATGAGGCAAAGGCCTTCGTCGATTTCGTGCTTTCCGATGCGGGGCAGGCGCTCGTTGCCGAGACCTTCCTGATGCCGGCGCGGACGGATGTCGAGGGCCGTCGTCCGGGTATCAATGACCTGACCATCATTGACGTCGATGCCGATGCCGTCTCTGCACGGCGCGACGAGATGATCGCGCGCTTCAACGAAACCGTGATGGCGCGCTGATCGTTCTCGTTCCCGCTTCCCGGTCCCCGGCATGCCCTGCCGGGGACCTTTCTCTTTTGATGGCAGATAAACGGCATGCCGAAACCCGCATCCTTCCTCACGGCAGCGGCGGCGCTGGCGCTGATCGTGCTGGTCGGTCTGCCGGTTCTGTTCATTCTGCTGCAGGCGATTTTCCCCGAATTCGCGCGCGGCTCCTTTGCGGGGCCGTTTTCCAAGCTCGCCCTGATCACCGAGAACGAGCGGCTGCTGACCCAGGCGCGCAATACGCTCATGCTCGCCTTCGTGGTCATCATCGGCTGCCTGATCTTCGGCCTGCCGATCGGCATCCTGCGCGGGCTCTATGACGTTCCCGGCGCACGCATCTGGGATGTCATCTTCCTCGTGCCGTTCCTGATCCCGCCCTTCATCGCGGCGATCGCCTGGATGATGACGCTGCAGCCGCGCGGCTATCTGGAACAGCTGACGGGCATCGATCTCGGCGGCTTCCTCTTCAGCTTCGTCGGTGTCGCCTTCGTGATGACGCTCAATCTGTTTCCGCTTGTGTATTTCGCCGTTTCACGCGCCTTCGAAGCCGTCGGTGGACGCTTTGCCGCTGCGGCGCGGGTGCATGGAGCCGGGCCCTGGCGGGCTTTCTTCATCATCACCCTGCCGCTGAGCATCCCGGCGATCGCAGCGAGCCTGCTGATCGTCTTCGCCATGTCGATCGAGGAATTCGGCACCCCGGCGGCGCTCGCCGCGCGCACGGGTTTCGAAGTGCTGGTGACGGGTATCTACACCCGCCTTTCCGACTGGCCGATCGATCTGTCGGGGGCGGCCCTCGGCTCGGTGATGCTGATGGCGCTGGTGCTCGCGGCCTTCATCCTGCAGAACTGGATCGCCACGCGCCGCTCCTATATCAGCCAGGGCGGCAAGCCCGCCGATATCGAGAAGGCGCGGCTCGGCACATGGCGCTGGCCGGTTCTGGGCCTGTTCTGGCTGGTGGCGTTGATCGGCGTGGTGATCCCGCTCGCGGCGATCAGCGTGACGTCGCTTCTGGGAACGATTTCCGGCGGGCTCAGCTGGAGCAATCTCGACCTGCGCCACTACACCCCGCTCGTCGCGCCGGGTTCCCGTGCCGCGCAGGCTCTGATGACGAGCGGCTGGCTCGCGCTGCTGACGGCGCTCGCCACAGCGGCGATCGGCGGCATTGTGGCCTATATCGTGGTGCGCGGGACGGGGCGCGGGCGGGCCGTGATGGACGGCCTGTCGGTCCTGCCCAATGCGATCCCGGCGATCGTGCTGGCCGTCGGCGTAATTCTGGCCTGGAACAGCCCGTTCCTGCCGATCACGCTCTATGGCACGGCGGCGATCCTGCTCGTGGCCTATATCGGCATTCTGCTGCCCTATCCGATACGTTATGCCGTGGCCCGGCTGCGTCAGATCAGCGGTTCGCTCGATGATGCAGCGCGTGTGGCGGGCGCCAGCCGGGGGCGGGCCATGCGCCATATCACCCTGCCACTCATGGCTCCTTCACTGATCGCGGCGATGATGCTGGTCTTCGCCATCGCGTCACGTGAACTCGTCGCCTCGATCATGCTGGCGCCGGCCGGCATGCGCACGGTGGGGACCTTCGTCTTTGCGCAATTCGAGCAGGGCTCTGTTCAGACCGGCATGGCGATGAGCGTGATCGCCATCACGATCACCTCGGGAATCCTGCTCGCTGTCAACCTCTGGCTGGCGCGCCGGGGCGGCAACGCCTTTACCGGCTGATGCCGGTCAGGGTGCGATGATCCGCGCGCGTGCCTTTGCGTCAAGGTCGCTCACCTCATCCGGTCGCGTCATGCGCTCGACAGGGTCACGCGGGGCGAGGGCGAGCGTATGCGTCACGGCACCATGCCCATCGAGGTGATGGATCTGCATGGCAGGTGCTTCGGGCGTATGGGCGTGGGGGGCATCGGGCACGAGCGCCAGAGCCAGTGTATAGCCCAGAGGCGGGGCCGTGCTCACCGCGATGCCATTGACGACACCCTGGACCGACCGATGCGTGTGGCCCGCCACCAGACGCACCCGCGCGGCATGCCTTGCAAGCAGCCGCATCACGGCATCCGCACCGGGGAAGGGTGCATCGTCGTAACGCGGCATCCCGGTCCTGAAGGGCGGATGGTGCAGGCCGATCAGGACCGGGCCGGCGCTGTCGCGCAGAACGGCTTCGAGCCATTCGCATTGCGCGGCCTCGATGGCGGCGCCGCCGTCCGGTCCGTTGCTGTCGAGGCCGATGACGAGCCCGTCGGAGCAGGCATGTGCAAGATCCGCCTTGCCCGGCGCGCAGGCGCGACGATCCGCAAAGGCGGCACAAAACGCCTCCAAGTCATCATGATTGCCCGGCAGCGGCAGAAGCGGCACGTCGAGCCTGTCGAGCATCGGGCGCACAAGACCGTAATCGCGGGTGCTGCGATCGAGCATGTCGCCGGTGAAGAGTACGGCATCCGGGCGGGGGCGCATGCGGTTGATCACCGCGATAGCCGTTGCCAGCGTGTCGCCGGGATCGTGCCGGGGATAGCAGCCGTCCGCGCGCAGATGCAGATCACTCAGTTGCACGATGATCATGAACCGCCTCTTTCGTCGTTTCCGATTCGGAAAAACCCCATCCGCGACAGGACATGGGCGCATTGTCGTGAAAGCTTCATGAAACAGCGTTTTGCTCGCCGGGAATTTCGTCAAGGGAAAGTCGGGATGGACAAGCCAGTGATGCCGGGGGCCGATGATGCGATGCCGGTGAGATCCCCGGAGGCTGCGGCGCTGCTGGCCGAGCTCGAACAGTTGCGCGCAACGATCCTGCATGATGCCGCGCCACTCCTGGCCCGCTTCGAAGCCCGTGCGGGCGGTGCGCATCCCGCCTTGACCAATCTCGCGCATTATCTGGTCCTGCGCCACCACGATATCCGCCCGCTGCAACGGCGGTTGATGCGGCTGGGATTGTCGTCGCTCGGCCGTGCCGAGAGCCGGGTCATGCCGACGCTCGATGCCGTGATCGCTGCCCTGCACGCCCTGGCCGGCAAGACCTGCCTGACGGCAGCTCCGGACGAGCAGAGCTTCTTTGCCGGGGAAATGCGCCTCAATCAGGCGACCGATACCCTGTTCGGCGCGCCGCGGCCGCATCGTCGCAACCGGATCATGGTGACCTTGCCGAGCCAGGCCGCGCAGGATGCCGATCTCGTCATGGCGCTGGCGCGCGCCGGTATGGATGTTGCGCGCATCAACTGCGCTCATGATGATGCGCAAGGCTGGCGCGCCATGGTCGGGAACGTGCGCAAGGCGGGTCTTGCGGTGGGGCGGGACCTGCAGGTTCTGATGGATATTGCCGGGCCGAAACTGCGTACGGAGGCGGTTATTTGCGATCCGGCCGATGCCCGCCTGTTCCCGGGCGCGCGTTTCCGGCTGGTGGCGCATGGCGCGCCCCATACCGGCGATGGCATCGCCGTCGCCGCCGGGGTCAGCGCGCCGGAAATCGTCACGCGGCTGCGTGTTGGCGACCGGGTCTCCTACGATGATGGCAAGATCGGCGGGATCGTGGAGCATGCCGAAGACGGCGAAGCGGTCATCCGGGTCGTCCGGGCCAGGCCGAAAGGCAGCCGGATCAAGCCGGAAAAGGGCCTCAACTGCCCCGATACCAGCCTCGGGCTGGCGCCGCTCACCGCCAAGGACGAGGCGGATATCGCCACCGTCATCGCCTGTGCCGACATGGTCGGCTATTCCTTCGTCAGCCGCCCGGAAGACATCGATCTGCTCGATGCCGCGCTCGCCCGCTATCCCCGCGCGGATGCACCGCTGGGTCTCGTGGCCAAGATCGAGCGGCCCGATGCGGTGAAAAATCTGCCGGATCTGATCGCCCGCGCCATGCCGCGCGGGCCTTTCGGCGTGATGATCGCGCGCGGCGATCTCGCGGCGGAGCTCGGTTTCGAGCGCATGGCGGAAATGCAGGAAGAGATCCTGTGGATCTGCGAAGCCGCCGGCGTTCCCGTGATCTGGGCGACACAGGTCCTCGAAGGGCTCGTCAAGGACGGTGTGCCCTCGCGCGGCGAGATGACCGATGCGGCGATGGCCGCGCGCGCCGAATGCGTCATGCTCAACAAGGGGCCGGCAATCGGCGAGGCGGTCGCCCTGCTCGACCGCCTGCTCGGTCGCATGGAAGATCACGCCTTCAAGAAGACACCGACCCTGCGGGCCCTGACCGCGTGGTGATCATGCGGTAACGGCCCGCCGACGGATTCTCAGCAGGCGAGGCCGCGCTGCTCGAGCCGCGAGACCGTCTCGGGCAGGCGCGCGTGATCACCTTGCACTTCCAGGATGAGGCGCGGATTCTGCGGGCAGGCTCTGAGCGCGGAGAAGACCGGACGCCACGGAATCACGCCGTCGCCGGGATGCCAGTGCCGGTCGGCATAGCCGTCGGCATCCTGCAGATGCACATGGCCGAGACGCGCGGCGGAGGCAGCGATGAAATCGACGACGGGCGGGGCGCCGTAGCGCCCGTGGGCGAGTTCGGCATGGCCGGTATCGAGGGAGACCATCAGATTGGGATGCTCGATCATGGCGACGAGTTCCGTGCGGTCACGCGGGTCGGTATCGTCGATATTCTCCAGCATGACCGTGCAATCGATCTCCGCAGCACGGGCCAGAACCGGTGCGAGGCATTCGGCTGCACCCTCGAACAGGACGCCGCGCAGGAAGGCGTAATTGGCGTAGTTCAGCGTGTGCCAGAAGGTGAAGGGGCTGTGGATCACCATATGCGTCGCACCCAGCGCGCCGGCCACGTCGAGCCCGGCCATCAGGCGCTCTTGCACGACGGCCCGGATGGCCGGGTCGGGCGCGGCGATGTCGAGGCTGAAGAAGGGCCCGTGGATCCCCCGCAGCCCGCGATGACCTTCCAGCCGCTCGCGCCATTGCGCGATCAGGCCGGAATGATCGGCGCCGATCACGGAGGGATGAACGAAATCCTGGATCTCGATGGTGCGGTCGCTCTCGCAGATCCAGTCGCGCAGAATGTCGAAGCTGTCCAGCGTCACGGCGGCGCCAAGGCGGGGCAGGGTCATGGAGGGATCCTTTCTATTTGATGCCGGCGCGCATGAAGCTCTGCACGAACTGGCGCTGGAAGAGCAGGAAACCGATCAGCAGGGGCCCGGAGGTGATCAGCGTCGCCGCCGTGATCACGGACCATTCGATGCCGCTATCGGTGGTCGAGAAGATCGACAGGCCCACGGTGAGCGGGCGCGTCTCCACCGAGGAGGTGATGATCAGTGGCCAGATGAAGTTGTTCCAGTGATGGCTCACCGAGACAAGGGCGAAGGCGAGGATCGTGGGTTTGGCCAGCGGCACATAGACCCGCCAGATCAGGCCGATCAGCGAGCACCCCTCGATGCGAGCCGCCTCGTCGAGCTCCTTCGGGATCGTCTTGAAGGTCTGGCGCAGGAGGAAGATGGCGAAGCCGCTGGCGAAATAGGGCAGGCCGATCGCCAGGATGGTATCGACCAGCCCGAGCTGCGCCATGGTGGCGTAATTGCGCACCAGCAGGATGTCAGGCATCACCATCAGCTGCACCAGAACCAGGGCGAAGAGGATATTCTTGCCAGGAAATTCCAGCCTTGCGAAGGCGAAGGCCGCATGGATGCACAGGATCAGCTGGGCAGCGAGGATCATGCTCACCAGCATGATGGTATTCAGGAAATAGCGCGCGAACGGCGCCGCGTTCCAGGCGCGGGTGAAGTTCTCGAAGGTCAGGGGCGCGAGCAGCACGAAACGCGTCTCGTAGGCGCTGGGATGGATCGCCGTCCAGATCGCATAGGCGAGCGGCAGGATCCAGACGAGCGCGAGCGCCCAGGCGCCGGCGACGAACAGGGCGCGGTCGAAGCGGGTCTGTGTGACGACGAGCGTGCTCATTTGTAGTGCACCCGCCGGTCCATGAGGAAGAACTGGCCGATTCCGACGATTGCCAGGATCACCACCATCACCACGGTCAGGGTGGCGGCATAGGCCGAATCCCAGAAGCGGAAACCCTGCTCGTAGATGTAGTAGAGCAACAGCATCGAGGCATTGTTGGGCCCGCCCTGGGTCATGACGAAGACATGGTCGATCATGCGAAACGCGTTGATCGTGGCATTGACCGAGAGGAAGAGCGTGGTCGGCATCAACAGCGGCCAGATCACGCGCCGGAAGAAAACCCAGCGCGGCGTGCCCTCGATTGCCGCCGCCTCACGCAGGGAATCGGGGATGGTCTGCAATGCGGCGAGATAGAAGATCATGAAGAAACCCGCCTGATTCCAGATCGTGACCATCATCACGGCATAGAGTGCGCTGTCGGGCGAACCCACCCAGTTGCGCGGGCTCAGGCCGATCAGCCCCCTCAGCTGTTCGAACAGGCCGAATCCGGGCAGGAAGAAGAACAGCCAGATATTCGCCACCGCGATCAGCGGCAGCACCGTCGGCGTGAAATAGGCCATGCGCAGGAAGGCCCGCCCGGCAATGTGCCGGTGCACGAACAGGGCCATGGCGAGGGCGAGGCCGATCGAGACGGGGATCGTGATCGCGGCATAGATGGCATTGTTGACCATGGCCCGCATGAAGGTCGCATCGGCCAGAAGGCGCTCGTAATTGGCCAGCCCCACGAAGACGGACGGCCTGCGGCCCCGCGCCGTCGAGAAAAAGCTGTCGATCACCGTCTGGACCGCCGGCAGATGCGTGAAGGCGAAGAGCAGCACGAGCGCGGGCGCAAGCAGCAATCCGGCATGGATCCATTCGCGGCGCATGGGTTCTCCGGGACGCATGGTTTCTCTGAGGGGCGCAGAAAGATTTCGGGCGGCCCTGGCGGCCGCCCGATCGTCTACGTCAGGCTGGTATCAGCGATAGGCGGCGAGAATCGCATCCGCCTGGCTCTGCGCATCGGCCATCGCATCTGCCGGTGTCATGTCGCCCACGATCGCGGCAGCGATGGCATCGTTGATGATCTGCGTGATGCGCGGCCCCTCGAAGGTCGAGAGCTCGGGAACGGCGAATTCGAGCTGGTCACGCGCGACGAGGGCGCCGGGGACCTCCTCGGCATAGGCGCGCATCGCATCCGTTTCCCAGGTATCGGGGCGCGGCGCGACATAGCCTGTATCGATCGACCAGCTGGCCGCCTGCTCCGGCGCCGTGGCCCATTTCACGAAATCGACCGCCGCCTGGAGCTGTTCGTCGCTGGAACCTTCGAAGAGGTAGAAATTGCCGCCGCCGGTGGGCGCGCCGCGACGGACATTGGCCGGCAGCATCGCGACACCGAAATCGAAGGGGGCATTGCTGCGGATATTGGTGAGGTTGCCCGTCGTCGTCCAGGCGATGGCGCTCTCGCCATCCATGAAGGCACGCGGCGTCGCACCCCAGTCGAGAATGCCCGGCGCCATGATCTCGTGCTCATCGGCCAGCGAGACCAGATATTCGAGCGCGCCGATCACTTCCGGCGTGTCGAAATAGACCTCGGTGCCCGCGTCATTGGCCAGACCGTCCTGCCCGTTGGAGGCGACGAGACCGGTAAACAGCCAGGAGGGGAAGCCGGATGACGGAATGCGCACGCCCCATTGGGTGACGTTGCCGCTGTCGTCGCGCAGGGTCAGCTCGCGACCCATCTCGACCATTTCGTCCCAGGTCGCGGGCGGGGTCTCGGGATCGAGGCCGGCAGCGGCAAAGGCTTCCTTGTTGTAATACATCACCGGCGTGGAGCGCTGGAAGGGGATGCCCCAGGTCTGGCCACCGGTCTGGCTGTTGCGCATGAAGGAATCGTAGAACCCGCCGATCCAGTTCTCCTGCTCTTCTTCGGTGACGAAATCGTCCCAGGGCAGGATGATGTCCTCGTCGATCAGCGCGAACATGTCGACGGAAAGCAGAATGGCGAGCTGGGGCGGATTGCCACCGCGCGCCGCCGTGATCGCCCGCGTCGTGGTATCGGCATAGCTGCCGGTATAGATCGCGTTGATGGTGACGCCGGGATTTTCTTCCATATAGGCGCTGGTCATCCCTTCGATGATACCGGCGGCATCACCGCCGACAGCGACGGGGAAGTAGAATTCGAGGTCGACGGCGGAGGCGCTCGCCGGCAGCATGGCTGCGCTGGCGAAGATCGAGGCCGCAGCGAGGAGGCGGGTTTTCATCAGGCGTGTCATCAGTGCATTCCCTGGATGAGTTGCTGGGTGAGACGGTTCATTGGGTGAACGAGGTGATCCGCTGGCCGTCGGCGCCGAACAGATGTTCGGCTTCCGTATGCCAGCGCAGATGCAGTCCGGTATCGCCGAGTGCTTCCCGGGCCGGCAGGCGGGCGTGAAGGCGGGTCGGTGCGGTTTCGGGCCCGATCTCGAATGTGGCGAGTTGATCGGCGCCGAGATATTCGATATCCGCCAGGCGCGCCGGCACGCCGTTTGCGCCGATCGCGATATCTTCCGGCCTGATCCCGAGCATGCTGCCTTCCGGCAGCGCGCGCTGCCCTGCAAGCGCATGGGCCGGGATCAGGTTCATCGGCGGCGTGCCGATGAAGCGCGCGCAGAACGTGTTCGCCGGCGCGGCATAGAGCTCGCGCGGCGTGGCGACCTGCTGCACGCGCCCCTTGTCGAGAACGACGATATGATCGGCCATGGTCATCGCCTCGACCTGGTCATGCGTGACATAGACCATGGTGAGGCCGAGGCGCTTTTGCAGGGCCCGGATCTCGACGCGCATTTCCGCGCGCAGCTTGGCGTCGAGATTGGATAAAGGCTCGTCCATCAGGCAGACGGGGCGCTCGGAAATCACGGCGCGGGCGAGCGCCACACGCTGCTGCTGCCCGCCCGAGAGCTGCGAAGGCCGGCGATCGAGCAGCTCCCACAGGCCCATCATCCGCGCCACCCGCTCGAGGCGCTGCCTCTGCTCGGCCTTGCGCACCCGTCGTACCGACAGACCGAATAGGATGTTCTCGGCGACGTTCAGATGCGGGAACAGCGCATAGGACTGGAACACCATCGACAGATCGCGCTCCGCCGGTGGCAGCCGGGTAATGTCGCGGCCGGCGAGGCGGATCACGCCGGATGTCGGCGTGTCGAGCCCGGCGATCAGGCGCAGCAGCGTGGATTTCCCGCAGCCGGAAGGCCCGAGCAGCACGGAAAACCGGCCTTCGGGAAGACTGACCGCAACATCGTCGAGCGCGACGGCACTGTCGAACCGACGGCTGACCTGATGCAGGCTCAGCCCTGCGGGCAGGGGTGATGCTTCCCCTGCGTCACTTGGCGGGCGCGTCTGATCGAAGGTGCTGGCGGATGCTGCGTAGGTCATCTTTCAATCGCTAATCCAGCCGGATGACAGTTGCATGACGCTTTGACGAACGCATCCGGCGCCTGCAACCTTACCGATATCGCGCATGTCGAATCGTAATCATCCGGCGTGCAGCCTTGTCGATCGAGCACTGCACGCCGGTTCGTGACGCTACGGTTTACCGTGCCAACTCGCCGCGCACGGTATCGGCCAATGCGTCCAGCGTCTCAGCCGGATCGGCATCGGTGTCGAGCACATCACGCAGGCTGCTCATGATCGTATCGGTCACGCGCACGCCACGTTCCCCGGGATAGGCGAACCAGGGGCCGAGAAAGGCGACCTGGTCGCGCGTGGCCTGATGGTTGGGATTTTCCGCATAGAAGTCACCCAGGAATTGCGGATCATCGGCGGCACGCTGGTTCGTGGGCGCGTAACCGGAATTGCGCACCACGATGGCTGCGCCCTCGGGGCCGGCGGCGAAAGTCATGTAGCGCCATGCGGCTTCCTGCCTGGCTTCATCATCGGTGAGCATGACGACGCCGGAACCGCCGGTGGGAAGCCAGCCGTTCTCACGGTCGGCGATGGGGAAGGATGCGACGCGCAGATCGAAACGATCGCCGACGCCGTCCTCGAGGCGGGCGAGGAATGCGGAGGAATCGAGCATGATGCCGAGCCGCCCGGCCTGGAACGATTGCTGGGCCGCGCTGCGATCATAGGCCGGCATGTCGGCCTCCTCGCGAAACTGCGCCAGCAGGGCAGCCGCCCGGTGGCCGCGTTCATCGTCGAACAGAACCTCTTCCTCGGCGTCGTCCATGAGTTCGCCGCCAAAGGAGCCGACCGCTGCCTGCCACATCCAGTCACTGCCCCAGAAATGATAGTAGATCCCGTCGGTATCCTCGCCGAGCGCGTCGATATCCGCTCCCAGAGCAATCAGATCATCCCAGTTGTCGGGGAAGGAATCCGGGTCGCCGCCGGCCTGGGCAACGAGATCGGCATTGTAGTAGACCACGGGCGTAGAGGCCGCGAAGGCGAGGCCGTATTGCTCGCCCCGGACCTGACCAAGGCCGAGCAGGCTTTCCGTGAAACCCGCCTCGGCAAAGGCTTCCTGGTCCTCGATGAAGGGCGCGAGCGGCTGGGCCAGTTCGCGCTCGGCCAGGATGCGGATGCGGTTGAGGCCGACATAGACGATATCGGGGGTATCGCCGCTCATGGATTCGCGCAGAACGCGCTGCACACCGTCCTCGTAGCTGTCGGAGGGTGAGCGGAAGGTGACGCGCACATCCGGATTCTCTTCCATGAAGCGCGCAGCGATTTCTTCCTGGATCTCGCCGAACACGCCGGGCATGGCATAGTGGACGACGATTTCGGTCTCTTGCGCCTGGGCGGGGAGCGCGAAGGCGCCCGCGATCAGCGCTGCGGCAGCGACGCTTGTCGAAAACCGTTTCATTGGTGAACCTCCTGGTTGGGCTTGTCTTTCGACGCGTTGCCCTGGCGGTCAGCCCTTGACGCCGCTCAGGGTGATGCCCTCGATGAAACGCCTCTGCGCGAGCAGGAAGACGATCACGAGGGGAGCCGTGATGATGGTGGTTCCGGCCATGAGGGCGCCGTAATCGGAGCCGGCCTCCTGGTCGCGGAAGAAGAGAATGCCAAGAGGCGGTGTCGCCAGCGCCGTGTCGGTCAGCACGATCAGCGGCCAGAACAGGTCGTTCCAGTTGGCGACGACGGAGAAGATCGAGAAGGCGGTAATCGCCGGCCAGGCGGTGGGCACCACGATGCGCCAGACGATCGAGAATTCCGACAATCCATCGACCCGCGCGGCATTGATCAGATCATCCGGCACGCTGCGGAAGAATTGCCGGAACAGGAAGATCGCGAAGACCGAAACGGCAGAAGGAATGATCAGAGCCCAGTAAGTGTTGAGCAGCCCCAGATTGGCGAAGGTCAGATAGAGCGGGATCGCCGGGACATGCGAGGGGATCATCAGCCCGACGAGAACCATGCCGAAGACGATGGTGCCTCCACGAAAGCCGAGCTTCGCCAGAGCATAGGCGCAGGGTACCGCCGTCACGATCTGGAAGAACAGGATGCCCGTGCAGACGATGACGCCGTTGAGCAGGAAGCGCAGCATCGGCACCTCGGTGAAGGCGCGGGTATAGTTCGCAAGCGCGTTGAAATCCTCCGGCCACAGGCTGAACCCGGCGGCGAAGATTTCCGAGGGCGATTTGAGCGACGTCGCCACCATCCAGACGAAGGGCGCCAGCATCACCACGGCGCCGGCCCCGAGCAAGAGGACCCGCAGCGCTTCCAGGGCGATCATGCGAAGCTGGCGCGCGCTCATGCGTAATGCACCCGGCGGTCGATCACGCGGATCTGGATGAGTGTCAGGATCAGGATGAAGGCGAGGAAGACGATCGTCAGCGCAGCGCCGTAGCCGGCGCGGAAATAGACGAAGCTCTCGCGATACATGGTGAAGAGCAGAACCTGCGAGGCGTTGCCGGGCCCGCCCTGGGTGAGCACGGCCACCGATTCGAAGACGCGGAAGGAGCGGATCGCGGTGATCACGATCACAAACAGCGTGGTCGGGCCGAGCATCGGCCAGGTCACGGTGAGGAACTTGTCGAGCGGGCGGTGCGCGCCATCGACCTCGGCTGCCTCGTAGAGATGCCCCGGTACCGCCATCAGGCCGGCGAGGAAGAGGATCATGTTGTAGCCGATCGTCTCCCAGATCCCGATCCCGGCGAGGGTGAACAGGACCAGACCCCGGTCCGTCAGCCAGCTCGGGCCCGCCAGCCCGACGAGGCGCAGCATCTCGTTGACCAGGCCGAGATTGGGGTGGAGCATGAATTGCCAGACCGTCGCCATGGCGACCAGCGTCGAGGCGACCGGCAGGAAATAGGCGGTGCGGAAGAAGGTGCGCCCGAAGCGTCCACCCTGTATGAGCAGCGCCACGCCGAGCGCCAGCGCCACGGAGACCGGCATCACCACGCCCACATAGACGAGCGTGTTGATCAGCGACCGCCGGAAAACCGGATCGCCGGTCATCTCGGCATAATTGTCGAGCCCGATGAAGGCGAAGCTGCGTGCGCCGAACCCCCAGTCCGTCAACGAGAGAAAGCCGACGGCGAGGGTCGGCCCGATGAGCAGGGCCAGCATCAGGGCCGTTGCCGGGGTCGCAAGGGCAATCCCCGTCAGACGGTCGCGCAGCGGCGCCTTTGTGCGGGAGGGGCCGGTCCGGGGCGCGGCTTGTTTCGCAGGTGCCGCAGATATCGCCGGCGCACGATCAGCCATGGACTTCACTCCGCAGCGGCAGGAAGGCGGGCATGGGCTGATCCCGACTGGCATGCGCCTCCTGGAAGCGGATGCGGGCGCCGTCGGAATTGAAGAGCAGAAGGGTTTCGGGCCGTGCCGTGAGGCTGATCGTATCGCCGGTTGCAAGGTGATCGATTTCCTCGGGATGACAACGCATCTGTACCACCGGGAGGCCCGGCAGATCCGGTTCGAGCGAGAGGATGGCCTCCGCACCCAGAAATTCGATCCGGGTGATGCGTCCGGCGACGAGTGCCGTATCGGCATCGGCAATCTGCAGAGCCTCCGGGCGGATGCCGCAAATGCAGCTGCCGGACATGGCGACGGCGTTCGGTAGCGTGATCGCACGCGTGCCGATCGCGAGGCGCGCATCCTCGAGCCGCGCCGGCAATGCGTTGATCGGTGGCGAACCGATGAAGCCGGCCACCCGCAGATTGACGGGATCGGCGTAGATCTCCCGTGGCGGCGCGACCTGCTGGATGACACCGTCCATCATCAGGGCGACCCGGTCGGCCATGGTCATCGCCTCGATCTGGTCATGCGTCACATAGATCGTGGTGACCCCCGTGCGCGCATGCACGGCGACGATCTCCTCACGCATCTGACCGCGCAGCTTCGCATCGAGATTGGACAAGGGCTCATCGAGCAGAAAGACGTCCGGATGCCGGATCAGCGCGCGCCCGACCGCGACACGCTGTTTCTGCCCGCCGGAGAGCTGCGCCGGCCTGCGATCGAGCAAGGGCTCGAGCCCGAGCATGCGCGCGGCTTCCCGGACCCTCAGGTCGATCGCGGCGCGACGGCGGCGGTAACCGGGGGTGAAGCGACCGACGAGCGGCAGGCGCTGCCATGCGGCAAGGTCGCGCATCGCAAGCGGCAATGCGAGATTTTCGTAGACGCTCATATGCGGGTAGAGCGCGTAGGACTGGAACACCATCGCGATGTTGCGCTCGGAGGGGCGCTCGTGGTGCAGGGCGCGTGATCCGATATGCAATGCGCCCGCGCTTTGTGCATCCAGCCCGGCAATGATCTTCAGAAGTGTCGACTTGCCACAGCCGGAGGGGCCGAGCAGGGCCACGAATTCGCCATCGGCGACTTCGAGATCGATCCCGCTCAAGGCCTGGTGGGCATCATACCGCTTTTCGATTCCCTGCAGGGTGACAGCTGCCATGAACGCTTTCCGCCATACGCCGATCGGCGCCTGTTTGATAGAAAACGTTCATAATAGCCCTTGATGATAGTTTAATGACAGGGCCGTGACCATTCATGCAGGCGGCATCGCGACGGTTTCACGGCTGAAGACCCGGGCGGCGAGGCGGTCGAGCGCTTCGTCGATATCGATGCACCGGATTGCGCCCTCCACCTCGGGGGCCGCGTCGAGGGTGAGCACGAGACGGCCGTAATGCAGGCCGAACGCGATTTCGGACAATGTCCCGTATCCGCCACCGACGGCGATCATCGCGAAACAGGCGCGCGCGATGATCGCATTGCGGGCATTGCCGATTCCGGTGGCGATCGGAATGGCGACGTAGTCGTTCGCGGCGCGCCAATCCTCGTCCGGCAGCAGGCCGATCGGCAACCCTCCGGCCTCGGCATGCCCGCGACAGACGGCTTCCATCACGCCGCCCTTGCCGCCGCAAAGCAGTGTCAGGCCCAGATTCGCGAGTTCGCGTCCCAGAGTCTCGGCGATTGCGCATTGCCCGTGGGTCGCCTCCCGTGGCCCGATCACACCGACAGGCAGCCGGCGCATGGGCGCCGTCTCATGCAGATGGCGCAGGGCGTCGCGCGCGTTTATTCCGCGCAGCTCCCGATGCTCTTGCGCCTCGCCGTCTTCCCAGGTGAACCGCCACGGGTCGAAAACGGCATCGCCTGAGACAATTTCCCCCTCGGAGTCGATCCATAGCTCCGCCATGCTGTAGTCCCTCGTCATCATCCGCCATCCGACCGAGCGCACCGCGCCATCTGCGCAGCCTGCGGACGGTTCTAGGTTGCCATGCTCAATGTGTAAATATTCTTCCAAAAAAATCTGCGATCTGGTATGGCGGATGCAGTGATGGAGTGCCCATGTCCCCTTCGACTGTGAGCAGCGCCCTTTCGGTTTCGCTGAGCGCGCGGCAGCGTGCAATCCACGATCATATCGCCCGCCACGGCTTCGCCACGCTTGATGCGCTGGCCGCCCTTCTGGGTGTTTCGGTACAGACCGTACGCCGGGAGGTGATCCATCTCGATCGGCTCGGTCTCGTCGAACGCTTCCACGGTGGCGCCGGTGCCGTCGACAAGGCGAGGCGGCGCGACTACAGCGAAAAGAAGACGCTCGCGCGCGAAGCCAAGCAGCGGATTGCGCAGGCGATCATGGTGCAGCTGCGCGCAAACGAGACCGTGTTCCTCGATGTCGGTACGACGGCCGAGACGCTCGCGCAAACGCTCGCGCTGGAAGATATGCCGTTGCGTGTCGTGACCGCGAGCCTGCCGGCTGCAATCGCGCTTTCCGGGGCGCGGCAGATCGAAACCCATGTGGTCGGCGGCGTGATCGGTGGAGCTGATGGATCGCTCATTGGTGCGGGGGCAGCGGATGCGCTGTCGCAGTACCGCTTCGATACCTGCGTGATCGCAGCCTCTGGCTATGACGATGCGTGGGCGCCGACGGACTTCGATCTTCAGAAGATTTTCCTCAAGCGTCTCGTGATCAAGCGAAGCCGGATGGCGCTGCTGGCGATGGATGCCGGCAAGTTTGCGCGTTGCGCACCGATTGCCATCGCTCCGCTGGGCAGCTTCGACAGGCTGGTGACAGACACCCCTGCGCCGGCAGCCTTCATGGAGGCCGCACGCGATCAGGGTATCATCGTTCAGACAAGTCTGCCCGAGACGCAAGGAGCGGACTGATCCGGTCATGCCATCGGATCTGATGCCCTGAAGGTCGACGCTATGGTCGCAAGAGCGCGGTGAGATTCTCCGGAGAGACACGCACTGCGCCACCATAGGGTGAGGCGTGCAGGGCGACGAGCCAGATACTCAGGCAAGCGGCGACCGTGAAGAGCGCGATGGCGGTCCTGCCGGCGCGCAGACGGTCGCGATGCACGAATGCGATCGCTATCTGTGAAAGCAGGGCCAGAACCACGACCAGTGCCCATTTCAGCTCCGCCACATGGCGCTGGCCGATGGCGAGGCGCAATTCCCGCGCGTCCTGCAACTCGTCGAAATCCACGACCATCTTGGCGATGACGGGCTCGGGAATATCCGTGCGGGCTACCTCCAGCAGCGCGAGGCGAATGGCCTGCACGGCTGCGTCGGCGCGTGGGTGCGGTTCGCCATTGGCCGCAGCGCCCCATTCGTCTTCCGTCACGGCGGCGACGTAATCCGCAAGCCCCACCCGCAACGTGAACAGATCCAGCGCTTCGACGGCCGCGCTGCCGTAAAGCCGCTGGATTGAGGAGCGTTCGGCGAGCGAGGCTTCGACGGCGCGATTGTTCGTTTGCCAGACTTCTGCTGCGACGAAACCGAAGATCAGCGCCCAGATTGTGGTGACAGCGGTGAAATAGGCCGGCACGGGAAGGCGTGCGCCTTCACCCTTCAGCCGACGATGCATGATCTTCAGTATCAGGAGGGCAAATCCGTATGAAACCGCCCCGGCCATCAGGATGATCGCGAGCAGCATCAGACTGTCGAACGAAAAGGCCTGGACCAGCATGAGGATTCCGCATCGGGTGGCTGAGCAGGGGCGCGACGCCCTGCATCATAGAGGCACCGCTGATGACGGCAAGACGGGGAACGAAGCGCCCCGTCCGATCACCCGGTCGATCCGCGCTCTTGCCTGATCGTTTCGATGAACGCCTCGACCGTCGGCAGCATGCGTTCGACCATGACGGCGACACCTTCCCGGTTGGGGTGGATGCCGTCATCGAGATTGAGGGTGGCCTCGCCGGCCACGCCGTCGAGGAAGAACGGATAGAGCATGACGTCGTGCTCGTCGGCGAGATCGGGATAGATCGCGTCGAAGGCCTGTGCATATTCCGGCCCGAGATTGCGCCCGGCCATCATCCCGGCGAGCAGAACCGGAATGTCGCGCTCTTGCAGGCGGGTGATGGTGGCGTCCAGAGCGTCGCGGGTGCGGGAGGGATCGAGGCCGCGCAGCATGTCGTTGGCGCCCAGTGCCAGAATCACCCCGTCGGTGCCGTCCTCGACCGACCAGTCGACCCGGTCCCGCCCGCCGGATGCGGTATCGCCCGAGACGCCGGCATTGACGATCGTGACATCGTGACCGCGATCGCGCAGCGCCGTTTCGAGCCGGGTCGGGAAAGCCTCGCTGGCAGGCAGATTGTAGCCGGCGGTAAGCGAATCGCCGAGAGCCACGAGCGTAATGGGCTCACCGGCGCGCGCCGGCGCGAGGGCAAGGGTGGCGACCGTCATGATGGCGAGCCCTCCGGCTGCCGCGCGCCGCGCGGATTTCGCGCAGATGCGAAAAAAAACGGCTGTGAAGCGGTTCATCGACAAGGCCGAACTGGCAGATCACGCGTAAACCCCCATATCAGAACGCAACGGGTGCAGCTTTTCGCTGCACGTCAGACAACGCCTGCCAGGACAGATTGGATCCCCGTTCATGCCGGACAAGGCCATCGCCCTCGAAAATCTCGACCTCTCCCTCGGCTCGGGCGCTGCGCGCGTGCATATCCTGAAGGGCATCTCGCTCGATGTCGATGCGGGCGAGGCGATCGGGCTGGTGGGACCCTCGGGCTCGGGCAAATCGACGCTTTTGATGACCATGGCCGGGCTGGAGCGCCCTGATTCGGGGCGTATCACCATTGCCGGGCAGAATCTGGCAGGGATGGACGAGGATGCGCTGGCGCGGTTTCGCGGTCGCAATATCGGCATCGTCTTCCAGTCGTTTCACCTCGTACCGACCATGACGGCTTTGGAGAATGTCGCGCTGCCGCTCGAACTCGCCGACCGCCCCGACGCCTTCGCGCGGGCGGAGAAGGAATTGCGCGCGGTGGGGCTGGGCGAGCGGCTGAACCATTATCCAGCCCAGCTTTCCGGCGGCGAGCAGCAGCGCGTGGCGATTGCCCGCGCCATCGCCCCGGATCCCGCGATCATCGTGGCAGATGAGCCCACCGGCAATCTCGACGAAACCACCGGCGGTTCCATCGTCGATCTGCTGTTTGCCATCAAGCGCGATCGCGGCGCGACGCTGGTGCTCGTCACGCATGATACCGCGCTGGCACGCTCCTGCGACCGGATGGTGCGGTTGCGGTCGGGGCGGATCGAGGAACCCGATACACCTGCGGGGAATACGATGGCGGATCGCGGGGAGGCGGATTGATGCACGGCACCCTGTCCCGGCCCGACGATACCCCGCGCGGAGGGCGCGCCGCGCGCCTGCCGCTGGTTCTGCGTCTGGCCTTGCGCGAAATGCGTTCGGGCCTGCGCGGTTTCGGCATTTTCCTCGGCTGTATCGCGCTCGGCGTCGCCGCGATCGCGGGCGTCTCCTCGCTCTCGAGCGCGTTGACCGAAGGCATGGCACGGGAGGGCCGTACCATTCTGGGTGGTGATCTGGCCTATTCGCTGCTCCAGCGTGAGGCGACACCGGCCGAGCGTGATCTGCTCGCAGGCTATGGCGAGATTTCCACCATCGCCACCCTGCGCGGCATGGCGCATGCGGATGAGAACGGCTCGGCCCTGGTCGAGATCAAGGCGGTCGGCCCCGATTATCCGGTGATCGGGGAGATTGCCACCACGCCGCAGGCGCCGATCGGGGAATTGCTGGCGGAGCGTGACGGTGTTTTCGGCGCCGTCGCCGATCCGGTGCTGCTGTCGCGGCTCGATCTGGAGACGGGTGACGAAATCCGCATCGGCACGTCGCGTTTCGAGATCCGCGCCGCGCTGCAATCCGAGCCCGACAAGGTGGCCGAGGGGATCGGTTTCGGCCCGCGCCTCCTGATGACCGTTCCGGCCCTGCGCGAGAGCGGGCTGATCCAGCCCGGCAGTCTCGTACGCTGGACCTATCGCATTGCGCTGCCCGGCGGGGCCGGCGACGATGCGCTGCTCGCGCGCGTCGAGGAGGCGATCCACGAAGCGGCCCCCGAGGCTGGCTGGCGTGTGCGCTCGCGGCTCAATGCCGATCCGCAATTCCAGCGCAATATCGAGCGTTTCGCGCAGTTCCTGACGCTTGTAGGGCTCACCGCCCTGATCGTCGGCGGGGTGGGCGTGGCCAATGCGGTGCGCGGTTTCGTCGATCGCAAGCGCGATTCGATCGCGACCCTGAAGGGCCTCGGTGCGCCGGGCGGGCAGGTGGTCGGAATCTATCTGACGCAGGTGATGACAATCGCCGGGCTGGGCATCCTCGCCGGTCTCGCCATCGGCGCCGCCATCCCCTTCGCTGCGGCCTTCCTCCTGCGCGACGTCCTGCCGATCCCGATCGCGCCGGTACTGGCCTGGAGCCAGCTCGGCATCGCCGCGCTTTATGGCGGGCTGATCGCGCTCGCCTTCGCCATCCTGCCGCTGGGCCGGGTGCATGATATCGAGGTGACGCACCTGTTTCGTGACCAGATCGACCGGGATCGTCGCTGGCCGCGCAAGCGCTACATTGCCGTCGCGCTCGCCGCTGCGGGCGCGTTGATCGCGCTGTCACTGGGTGCTGCCTATGAACCGCGCGTGGCGTCGATCTTCATCGTCGCCATCGCCATCGCCTTCGTGCTGCTGCGCCTCGTCGCCGCCGGCCTGATGGCCCTGGCGCGCCGCCTGCCGCGGCCGCGCCGCGCCGGCCCGCGTCTCGCGCTCGCCAATATCCATCGCCCCGGCGCGCTCACGCCCTCGCTGGTGCTGTCGCTGGGGCTTGGCGTGACATTGCTCGTGACGATCGCCCTGATCGACGCGAACATGCGCCGCCAGCTCACCGAGAACCTGCCGCAGAACGCGCCGAGCTTCTTCTTCGTCGATATTCCCTCGGCGGAGGTTGAAGCCTTCCAGAGCTTCATGCGTGACGCGGCGCCTGACGGGACGCTGGAGCGCGTGCCGATGATGCGCGGGCGTATCGTCTCGCTGGGCGGGGTGCCGGCGGAAGAGATCGATGCACCGGAAGATGTGAACTGGGTGCTGCAGGGCGATCGCGGCATCACCTATGCGCAGGATCCGCCGGAGGGTTCGCGCATCGTCGAAGGCGCATGGTGGGGCGACACGCCGGACGAGAATCTCGTCTCCTTCGACGCGGAGATCGCCGAAGGGCTCGGAATCGGGCTCGGCGATTCGATCGTCGTGAACGTGCTGGGCCGCAATATCGAGGCGCGCATTGCCAATCTGCGCGAGATCGAGTGGCGCTCCATGGGCATCAATTTCGTCATGGTCTTCTCGCCCAACACCTTTGCGGGCGCGCCCCACATGCATCTCGCGACGCTGACTTTCGGGGATGAGGAAGACCGCGCCCGCGAGCCGGCGCTGATGCGTGATATCGGCCAGGCCTTCCCGACGATTACCAGCGTGCGCGTGCGCGACGCACTTGAAGCCGTCAGCAACCTCGTCGGCCAGCTCGCCATCGCCATTCGGGGCGCATCGAGTGTCGCGGTGGCGGCGAGCGTGCTCGTCCTCGCCGGTGCGCTTGCGGCAGGACACCGGGCGCGGCTCTATGACGCGGTCGTGCTCAAGACCCTGGGAGCGACCCGCTCCCGGCTGCTCGGCGCCTATGCGCTGGAATACGGCGCGCTCGGCCTCGTTACCGCGATTTTCGGCCTGATTGCGGGCGGACTCGCGGCCTGGGTGATCGTCACGCGCATCATGCAGCTCGAATTCGTCTTCGTCTGGGAGGGGGCGCTGGGTGCGGCGGTGCTGGCGGTCGGGGTCACGATTTCACTGGGATTGCTGGGCACATGGAGAATATTGAGCCAGAAGCCGGCGAGCTATCTGCGGAATTTGTAGGCAGCAGGCCAGATTTTACGGAATTAAACCGTATAATGCCACCGCGATTCGGGGCTGCGGCGTTTTTCATCTTCGATTCACGCTGATTGCGACCCGAAAACCCTTGCGCGGGAGCGTTACATTTTCCATATTACCAGAGAACGTCGCTTCCGGCGCGAGCCGGGCCAATGCCGTCATGTCTGGATGGACCGATCCCGGTCCTACGGAAGGGACGGGGTGCCCGATGCGAATGCCGGACAGGCATCTTCTGTAGAGGAATACGATGCAAATCAACGAACAGAACCGTCATACCCAAGCTGCCGCCGCTGCTGCCGCGAGCGGGACCCGGGCGCGGTCGCAGGCCGAGATCGATCAGGGCCTGCGCGCGTTCATGCTCGGCGTCTACAACAACATGGTGATCGGCCTCGGCATCACCGGGCTGGTCGCGCTCGGCACCTACATGCTTTCCGTTGCCAGCTCCCCGCAGGAGGCGGTCGCGGTATTGAACGGCGTCCCTCTGACAGCGATTGGGGCAGCCGTCTACGATAGCCCGCTGCGCTGGGTGCTGATGCTGTCGCCGCTGGCCTTCATCTTCTTCTTCTCGTTCAAGATCGAGACCCTGCAGCCACGCACGGCATTGATCATGTTCTTCGCCTTCGCGGCGCTGATGGGCATCTCGATGTCGTCGATCTTCCTGGTCTTTACTGGCCAGTCGATCGTCCAGGTCTTCTTCATCACGGCCGCCGCCTTCGGCAGCCTGAGCCTCTACGGCTACACCACGACGCGCAGCCTGTCGGGGATGGGCACGTTCCTGTTCATGGGTCTGATCGGTCTGGTCATCGCCATGGTCGTGAACATCTTCCTCGAATCGAGCGCTCTGGCTTTCGCCGTCTCGGTGATCGGCGTCCTGATCTTTGCCGGCCTCACCGCCTGGGATACGCAGCGTCTCAAGGAGATGTACCTGTTCAACAACTTCGACGCCGCCACCGCCACGAAGGCATCGGTGATGGGTGCGCTGTCGCTCTACCTGAACTTCATCAACATGTTCCAGTTCCTGCTCATGCTGCTCGGCGATCGCGAGTGAGGAACGCACCGGTTCGACCGGTCGCGGAATGATGCGAAAGCCCCCGATCCCGCCCGGATCGGGGGCTTTCTGTTGGAAATCCAAAAGCTTGGACGGTTCATGTTGCGGGCGGGCGACAAGCCTCTTGCGCGATGTTGCATCGCATATAAACTCACGCGGCAATCACGCGCTGAGGGATATGCGTCATGTCTGCAAACCGTCCGATCGCCAGGATTCTCGTGGCCAACCGCTCGGAAATCGCCATCCGGGTGTTTCGCGCCGCCAACGAGCTGGGGATTCGCACCGTCGCGATCTGGGCGGAAGAGGACAAGTACGGCCTGCATCGCTTCAAGGCGGATGAATCCTATCAGGTCGGGCGCGGTCCGCATCTGCCGCGCGATCTCGGGCCGATCGAGAGCTATCTCTCGATCGAGGAGGTGATCCGCGTCGCGAAGCTCTCCGGCGCCGACGCGATCCATCCCGGTTACGGCCTGCTCTCGGAGAGCCCGGAATTCGCGCAGGCCTGCGCGGATGCCGGCATCATCTTCATCGGCCCGACGCCCCGGACCATGACGGCGCTCGGCAACAAGGTGGCTGCGCGCAATCTCGCCATCGAGACCGGCGTTCCCGTGATCCCGGCCAGCGAGCCCCTGCCGGATGACATGGCGCGGGTGCGCGAAATGGCCGATGCGATCGGCTATCCGGTCATGCTCAAGGCCTCATGGGGCGGCGGCGGGCGCGGCATGCGCACGATCCGTTCCGCTGACAGTCTCGAGCGCGAGGTGCTCGAGGGCAAGCGCGAGGCGAAGGCCGCTTTCGGCAAGGACGAGGTCTATCTCGAAAAGCTCATCGAGCGCGCCCGCCATGTCGAGGTGCAGGTGCTGGGCGACAGGCATGGCAATCGCGTGCATCTGTTCGAGCGCGACTGCTCGATCCAGCGCCGCAACCAGAAGGTCGTCGAGCGCGCGCCCGCACCCTATCTCGACGCCAGCCAGCGCGAAGAGATCGCCGGCTACGCGCTGAAACTCGCGGATGCGACGGATTATATCGGCGCCGGCACCGTCGAATTCCTGATGGATGCCGATACGGGCCAGTTCTATTTCATCGAGGTGAACCCGCGCATCCAGGTCGAGCATACGGTGACGGAGGAGGTGACCGGCATTGATATCGTCAAGGCGCAGATCCGTATTGCCGAGGGGGCCGCGATCGGTGAGCCGGAATCCGGCGTGCCGGAACAGGCCGATATCAGGCTCCACGGCCACGCCCTGCAATGCCGCATCACGACGGAAGATCCCGAGCAGAATTTCATCCCCGATTACGGGCGCATCACCGCCTATCGCGGCGCGACCGGGTTCGGTATCCGCCTCGATGGCGGTACGGCCTATTCCGGGGCGGTGATCACGCGGTTCTATGATCCGCTTCTGGAGAAAGTCACCGCCTGGGCGCCCAATCCGGAAGACGCGATCGCACGGATGGACCGGGCCCTGCGTGAATTCCGCATCCGCGGTGTGGCCACCAATCTCACCTTCCTCGAAGCGGTGATCGGCCACCCGCAATTTCGCGCCAATGCCTATACCACGCGCTTCATCGACGAGACGCCGGAGCTGTTCACCCAGGTCAAGCGGCAGGACCGCGCGACGAGGCTGTTGAACTATCTGGCCGATGCCAGCGTCAACGGCCATCCCGAGACCCGCGATCGCGCCCGCCCGGACGCGGAAGCGGCGGCGCCCGTGATTCCCTATTGCCCGGATGAGCCGCGTGCGGGCACGAAGCAGCGCCTTGATGCGCTGGGTCCGGAGAAATTCGCCGCCTGGATGCGTGCGGAAAACCGGGTGCTTTTTACCGATACCAGCATGCGCGACGGCCACCAGTCGCTGCTCGCCACGCGCATGCGTACGCATGACATCGCCCGCATTGCCGGAACCTATGCGCGCGCCCTGCCGGAACTGTTCTCGCTCGAATGCTGGGGCGGGGCGACTTTCGACGTCGCCATGCGCTTCCTCACCGAGGACCCCTGGGAGCGGCTGGCGCTGGTGCGCGAGGAGGCGCCGAACATCCTCCTGCAGATGCTGCTGCGCGGCTCGAACGGTGTGGGCTACACCAATTATCCCGACAATGTCGTGCGCTATTTCGTCAGGCAGGCGGCGGCGGGCGGGATCGACCTTTTCCGGGTGTTCGACTGTCTCAACTGGGTCGAGAACATGCGCGTCGCCATGGATGCGGTGCGCGAGGAGGGCAGACTGTGCGAGGCGGCGATCTGCTATACCGGCGATCTCGCTGACGCGAGCCGCCCGAAATACGATCTCAAATATTACGTCGCGCTCGCCCGCGAGCTGGAGGCGGCGGGGGCGCATATCATCGCCATCAAGGATATGGCGGGACTGCTGAAACCGGCCTCGGCACGGGTCTTGTTCAAGACCCTGCGCGAGGAGACGGACCTGCCGCTGCATTTCCACACGCATGACACATCGGGCATCGCGGCAGCCACCGTCCTCGCGGCGATCGACAGCGGTGTCGATGCGGTGGATGCGGCGATGGATGCTTTGTCCGGCAATACCTCCCAGCCCTGCCTCGGCTCGCTGGTCGAGGCCCTGCGCGGCCATGAGCGCGATCCCGGGCTTGATCCGGAATGGATCCGGCGGATCTCGTTCTATTGGGAAGCGGTACGCAACCAGTATGCCGCGTTCGAGAGCGATCTGAAGGGTCCGGCCTCGGAGGTCTATCTGCACGAAATGCCCGGCGGGCAGTTCACCAATCTCAAGGAGCAGGCCCGCTCGATGGGGCTGGAGAGCCGCTGGCACGAGGTGGCGCAGGCCTATCACGACGTGAACCTGCTCTTCGGCGACATCGTCAAGGTGACGCCGTCATCCAAGGTGGTAGGCGATATGGCGCTGATGATGGTGGCGCAGGATCTCACCGTGGCCGACGTGGCCGATCCCGACAAGGATATCAGCTTCCCCGATTCCGTCATCGCCATGCTGCGCGGCGATCTCGGCCAACCTCCCGGCGGCTGGCCCGAGGCGATCACCGCCAAGGCGCTCAAGGGCGAGGCGCCCGGTACCGAACGCCCCGGTGCGCTGCTCGCGCCGGCCGATCTCGACGCCGATCGCAAGACGCTGGAAGGCGAGCTCGAACGCCCGGTCAGTGACGCGGAATTCGCCTCCTGGCTGATGTATCCGAAGGTTTTCACCGATTTCGCCCGCGCTTCGGAGGAATACGGCCCGGTCTCCCGCCTGCCCACGCCAAACTTCTTCTATGGCATGGCGCAGGAGGAGGAGATCCTCGTCGAGATCGAGCGCGGCAAGACGCTCGTCGTGCGCTGCCTCGCCTTCGGTGAGACCGACGAGACGGGCATGGTCACGGTCTTCTTTGAGCTCAATGGCCAGCCCCGGCGCATCAAGGTTCCCGACCGGGCGCACGGGGCGGGGACAGGCAAGGTCAGGCGCAAGGCGACGCCGGGGGATGTCACCCATATCGGCGCGCCGATGCCCGGCATCGTCTCGACCATCGCCGTTGCCGCCGGTCAGAAGATCCAGGCGGGCGACGTGCTGCTCTCGATCGAGGCGATGAAGATGGAAAGCGCCCTGCATGCCGAGCGCGACGGCAGCATCGCGGAGGTGCTCGTCCAGCCTGGCGAGCAGATCGACGCCAAGGATCTGCTTATTGTCTATGCTGCGCAGTGAAAGCAGTTGGCCAGGGGCAAGTCTGCCAGCGGCAAGTCTGCCAGGGGCAAGTCTGCCAGGGACACTTGGCGCGCGATGATTGCTTGACCCGTTCAATACGCCTGCTAACCATCGGCGATGCGGGGGGCGTATTGCATGACCATTCCCAATCTGATCACGATCTTTCGCCTCGTTCTCGTGCCGCTCGTCATTCTGGCAATCCTGCAGGGTGCCTGGGGCCTGGCCTTTGCCATGTTCGTGATCGCAGGCATTTCTGACGGCGTCGATGGTTATATTGCGCGGCGGTTCGACATGCGCAGCGAATTCGGCGCAATGATCGACCCGCTCGCCGACAAGGCCCTGGTGATCTCCATCTTCGTGACACTCGCACTGGTCGGCGAAATTCCGGTCTGGATCGCCATCCTGGTGGCGTTTCGCGATGCGATGATCGTCATGGCCTTCTTGGTGGCAGGGCAGCTGACGCGCCCGATGAAGGTCCGACCGCTGATGATCTCGAAAGTGAACACGGCCTTGCAGATCGCTTATGTGGCGCTGGTTCTGGGCCTGCTCGCGCTTGGCCTCGCCGCGCCGCAAGTCGAGACTTTCATGCTGTGGGGTGTTGCGGTCTTGACCGTCATCACCGCCGGCGCCTATCTCGTGATCTGGTTGCGGCACATGACCCGGTGACCAGATCCTGCGCGTTCGCGCCGCTTTTGCCGAGGGTTCGATGACCATACAGAAGCAACTCGGATTCTGGATCGCGGCGCTCGTCGTCTTCGTTCTGTTCCTGTGGCTTTTCAGCAGCATCCTGCTGCCTTTCGTCGCCGGGCTGGCTCTGGCCTATCTGCTGGATCCCGTTGCCACGCGGCTCCAGCGTCTGGGGCTGGGGCGGCTCGGGGCGACGCTGCTGATCCTCAGCCTGTTCGTCATCGTCTTTGTGCTCGTCCTCATCATCGCCGTTCCGCTGGCGGTGCGGGAATTGAATGCCTTCCTGCAGATGCTGCCGTCTTACGTCGGCCAGCTCCAGCGCCTCGCCTACGAGCATGGCGGACCGCTGCTGGAACTGGTCGGGGGCGCAGAGGCCGGGCGGGACGTCGAAAGCTCCATCCGTGACATGGCCGGAGATGCCTCCGGCTACCTGCTGACGCTGCTCGGATCGATCCTCGCCGGCGGACAGACATTGCTGTCCGTCATGTCCCTGCTGGTCGTGACGCCGGTCATCGCCTTCTACCTCCTGATCGACTGGCACAAGATGGTGGCCAGGGTCGATTCCTGGCTGCCGCTGCGCCATCGCGACACCATCCGGGGGCTGGTTCGCGAGATTGATACGGCGCTCGCGGGTTTCGTGCGCGGGCAGGCGGCCCTGTGCCTGATTCTCGGCGCTTTCTACGCCATCGGGCTGAGCCTGATCGGGCTGAATTTCGGTGCGCTGATCGGCATTACTGCGGGATTGCTGAGCATCATCCCCTATGTCGGCTCGTTCGCCGGGCTGTTGCTCTCCGCCGGCGTCGCGATCGTTCAGTTCTGGCCGGAATATTTCTGGATCGTGATGACCCTCGTCATCTTCTTCTCCGGGCAATTCGTCGAGGGCAACGTGCTACAGCCGAAACTGCTGGGTGCGTCGGTGGGTGTGCATCCGGTCTGGCTGATGTTCGCGCTGTTCGCTTTCGGGTCGCTGTTCGGTTTTCTGGGCCTGCTGATGGCGGTACCACTCGCGGCGGCGGTGGGTGTTCTGATGCGCTTTGGACTGCGCCGCTATCTCGCCAGCAGCTATTATCGGGGGAGAGCGAGGCGGTTACAGAGGTTGCGGAGCCGCGTCATGAATGAGCGCCCGCACCGGGCCCGCCGCAAACCGGCGCAGGCGGATCAGCTCGCCCTCGATCTCGCCCTCGAGCCGCGCTATGGCGGCGAGGATTTCCTCGTCGGCCCCTCCAATGAGCACGCCCATGCCCTGATCGAATCCTGGCCGGACTGGTCCGACCGGATCATCCTGATCGAGGGTCCGCCCGGCAGCGGCAAGACGCATCTCGCCGCGATCTGGGCCGAGCGCGCCCATGCCTGGACGGTGGATGCCGCGCAGATCAGCATGGCGCGGGTGCCCTATCTCGTCTCGAACCGGGCGCTCGTGATCGAGGATGCCGATCGCGGACCCCGCGACGACTCGGCTTTCTTTCACCTGCTCAATCTCGCGCGCGAACAGGGCACCAGCGTGCTGATCACCGCGAGCGCCCCACCTTCCGCATGGGAACTCGCCACGCCGGATCTGCTCTCGCGCCTGCGGCTCGCCCCCGGCGCGCGGATTGATCCGCCAGATGAAGGGCTCTTGAAGGCGGTGCTGGTCAAGCTCTTCGTCGATCGGCAATTGCTCGTCGATACGCGTGTCGTCGATGCGCTCGCCCTGCGCATCGACCGCTCGCTGGCCCAGGCGGGGCGGGTCGTCGCGGCGCTCGACAGGGAAGCCCTGCGGCGGGGACGACGGCTGACGCGTAATCTCGCACTGGAAATTCTCGCCGACTTGCCCGACTTCGCGGCGGATGAGGGTGATGAATCCGGCGAAGAAGATGGGGATGGGGTTTCCTCCGGGGGCGACAGCGAAACATGATCGATTAAGATGCCCCCGTCGCCAGAATGTCGCAAAGGCGCGTCAGATTGCGATTTTTGGGTGACGAAGAAGGAGAGAACCGGTGCGCGCCAGCCTCAGTACAGCAGCCGATGCCGATGAGATCGCCAATGTCGAGGATCCGCCGGTCGTGCAGAAGGGCGCGCCGCCGCAGGGCCGCGATCTGCTGGGAACGCCGCATCGCTTCGTCAACCGCGAGCTCTCCTGGCTCGAATTCAACCGCCGCGTTCTGGAGGAGGCCTCCAACCGCAATCATCCGCTGCTGGAACAGCTGCGCTTTCTCTCGATCTCCGCCAACAATCTCGACGAGTTCTTCATGGTCCGCGTCGCCGGCCTCAAGGGGCAGGTGCGCGAGGATCTCACCGCCGTCTCGCAGGACGGGCTGACGCCGAGCGAGCAATTGGCGCGCATCGGCCAGGAAGTCGCCACGCTCACGGTCGATCAGCAGGCGCGCTGGCGGGAATTGCGTGACGAATTGTTGCGCGAGGCGATCGCCCTCATCGGTGAGGATGATCTGTCGAAATCGGAATCTGTCTGGCTGGAAGACCACTTCCTGCATCACATCTTCCCGATCCTGACCCCGCTCGCCATTGATCCGGCCCACCCCTTCCCGTTCATCCCCAATCTCGGCATGTCGCTGGCGCTGAAGCTGCGCCGGCAGAGCGACGGCAAGCTGCTCAATGCGCTGATCCGCTTGCCCTTGAAGATCGACCGGTTCATCAAGCTGCCCGATTACGGCGATCACGGCGGCATGCGCTTCATCACGCTGGAACAGGCCATCGTGCTGCATATCGGGCGGTTGTTTCCCGGCTACGAAGTGATCGGCCAGGGTTCCTTCCGGGTGATCCGCGATTCGGATATCGAGATCGAGGAAGAGGCTGAGGATCTGGTGCGCGTCTTCGAGACGGCACTGAAGGAGCGCCGGCGCGGCTCGGTGATCCGGCTCGAAATCGAGGAGCGCATGCCCGAGGATCTTGGCGCTTTCGTCGCCGCCGAGCTGCATGTCGCGCCGGAAGAACGCGTGACCATCGATGGCATGCTGGCGCTGGGAGAATTGTCGCAACTCGTCGCGCTGGAGCGGCCGGATCTGAAGTTCAAGCCTTACAAACCCCGCTTTCCCGAGCGCATCCGCGACCAGGGCGGGGATTGCTTCGCGGCGATCCGCGAGAAGGACATCATCGTCCACCACCCTTACGAATCCTTCGATTCGGTGGTGCAGTTCCTCAACCAGGCGGCGCGCGATCCACATGTGGTGGCGATCAAGCAGACGCTCTATCGCACCTCGAACCAGTCACCGATCATCGCCGCTCTGGCGGAAGCCGCCGATGCCGGCAAATCGGTCACGGCTCTGGTCGAGCTGAAGGCGCGATTCGACGAGGAGGCCAATATCCGCTGGGCCCGCGATCTGGAGCGCGCCCATGCGCAGGTGGTCTTCGGCTTTATCGAGCTCAAGACGCATGCCAAGCTCTCCATGGTGGTGCGCCGCGAGGGCGGCCAGCTTGTCACCTATTGCCATGTCGGCACCGGCAATTATCACCCGATCACCGCGCGGATCTACACGGATCTGTCCTATTTCACCGCCGATCCGGTGATCGCGCGCGACGTGGCGCGAATCTTCAACTTCATCACCGGCTATGCCGAGCCCGCCGAGCTGGAGCGCATGGCGGTCTCACCCTACACGTTGAAGAAGCGGCTGCTGCAGCACATTGCGGAAGAGATCGAGCACGTCCGGGCCGGGCGCCCGGCGGCGGTCTGGCTGAAATGCAACGCGCTCGTCGATCACGAGATCATCGACGCGCTTTACGAGGCGAGCGGCGCCGGCGTGCAGATCGATCTGGTCATCCGGGGTATCTGCTGCCTGCGGCCCGGCATTGCGGGCCTGTCGGAGAATATCCGGGTCAAGTCGATCGTCGGGCGCTTCCTTGAACACAGCCGCATCTATGCTTTCGGCAATGGCGAGGGACTGCCCGGGCCGAAGGCGCATGTCTATATCTCCTCCGCCGATCTGATGCAGCGCAATCTCGACAGGCGGGTGGAGGCGCTGTTGCCGATCCACAATCCGACGGTCCATCAGCAGGTGCTGGAGCAGATCATGCTGGCCAATCTGCTTGATAACCAGCAGAGCTGGCGCCTGCTCTCATCCGGGGCGGGCGAGCGGATCAATCCGGAGCCGGAGGACGAACCCTTCAACGCCCACAAGTTCTTCATGACCAATCCCAGCCTGTCAGGCCGGGGCGAGTCCCTGAAAACCTCCAGCCCGAGGTCACTGCTGCGACGTGGACAACGCAACTAAGAATTTTCTGATGCGCGACGAGGCTCCCGGTCGGCTCAAGGTCGGGCGTCCGGTCGGCATCATCGATATCGGTTCGAATTCGGTGCGCCTCGTGGTTTATGAGGGGCTGACCCGCGCGCCGACACCAATATACAACGAGAAAGTGCTCTGTGGCCTGGGTCGTAATGTGGCTTCAACCGGAAGGCTCGACGAGGAAGCGGTGGCGCGCGCGCTCCGCGCGCTGGCCCGGTTCAAGGCTTTATGCGCCACGATCAAGGTCGGCAAGGTGCATGTGCTTGCCACCGCCGCTGCCCGCGATGCGCAGAACGGTCCCGATTTCCTGGCCGAGGCCGAGGGCATTCTCGGGCAGGAAATTGAACTCCTCTCCGGCGCCCGCGAGGCCGAACTCTCGGCGCTTGGCGTGATTTCCGGCTTTCACGAGCCGGACGGGATCGTGGGTGATCTTGGCGGCGGTTCGCTCGAACTCATCGACATCAAGGGCGCGCGCGCCACCCCCGGTGTCAGCCTCAAGATCGGCGGGCTCGCCCTGCAGGACATGTCCGGCGGTTCGCTCAAGAAGGCGCGCAAGCTGGTCCAGACGGCCCTGCAGCGCGCTGCGCCGCTCTCATCCCTGACCGGGCGCCCCTTCTATGCCGTCGGCGGCACCTGGCGTGCCCTCGCCCAGGCACATATGGCGCTGCGAAACTATCCGCTGCGGGTGATGCATGATTACCGCATCGCCCCCGATGACGCGCTCGCCTTTCTTGCCGAATTGCAGGCGAGCGACGACGATGCGCTCAAGGCGATCGAAGGCGTCTCCTCGGCGCGGCGGCCGCTGATGAAGATCGGCGCCGTGATTCTCGAAGAGATCATCCACGCCGGGCAGCCTTCGGCCATCGTCGCTTCGGCGCTCGGCGTGCGCGAAGGCGTGCTCTATGAGCGGCTCGATGACGAGTTGAAGGGCGCCGATCCGCTGATCACGGCCGCGGCGGATTTCAATCTCCTGCGCGCTCGCTCGCCTGGCCATGGCGTCGAGCTGATCTCCTGGACTGGCCATCTTTTAGAGACGCTGAAACTGGCCGAGACACCCGCAGAACAGCGCCTGCGCCACGCCGCCTGCCTGCTCGCCGATATCGGCTGGCGCGCGCATCCCGATTATCGCGGCGAGCAGAGCCTCAATATCATCGCCAATGCGGCTCTTGTGGGAATCGACCATCCGGGCCGCGCCTATCTCGCCCTGTCGAGCTTCTTCCGCCACGAGGGCCTGTCCATCGACAAGGCGAGCCCGCAGCTGAAAAGCCTCGCAACGCCGCGCCTGATCGATCTCGCGCGCATCCTCGCCGGAGCCTTCCGCGTCGCGTATCCGATCTCGGTGGCGATGGAAGGCGTCCTGCCCAAGACAGCTTTGTTCGCACGCGGCGACCGCATCGTGCTCGGCCTGCCCGATGACATGGCGCCGCTGGCCGGTGAGCGGCTGCACGGACGCATGCGCCAGCTCGGCAAGTTGCTGGGACGCGAACCGCGCATCGAGGCCGGCTGAGCCCTGCCTGTCATGTGATGCGCCAGCCGGGTTTGCATGCACGCGATCTCGACAGCAGCCTGGCGCGGGTGCAGGATGGCGTTTCGTCACGGTTTTGCCGGTTCGCCACGCGAAACGCCTGAAGGAATGCCATGAACGCGCCCACCCGCATCGAGCGCCGCTCCTCCACTTGCCCGCATGATTGCCCCTCTGCCTGCGCGCTGGAAGTCGAGGTCATCGACGGCACCAGCATCGGCAAGGTGACGGGCGATGCCGAGCAGAGCTACACGGCTGGGGTGATCTGCGCCAAGGTCGCGCGCTATGCCGAGCGAATCCATCACCCGGAGCGGCTGACGCAGCCCTTGCGCCGTGTCGGTCCCAAGGGCTCGGGCGAATTCGCGCCGATCTCCTGGGACGAGGCTCTCGATATCACCGCGAAGGCCTTCCGCGAAGCGGAAGAGGCGCATGGGGCGGAGGCGGTCTGGCCGTATTACTATGCCGGCACGATGGGCCTTGTCATGCGCGACGGCATCAACCGGCTGCGCAATGTCAGGAAATATTCCGGCCAGTATAATACCATCTGCACGACCATGGCCTGGACCGGCTTCATCGCCGGAACCGGCATCCTCGCCGGGCCCGATCCGCGCGAGATGGCGAAATCGGATGTGGTGGTGATCTGGGGCACGAATGCCGTGCATACCCAGGTCAATGTGATGACCCATGCCATGCGCGCCCGCAAGGAGCGCGGGGCGAAGATCGTCGTCATCGACATCTACGACAATGCGACGATGAAGCAGGCCGATCTCAAGCTCGTGCTCAAGCCCGGCACCGATGCGGCCCTGGCCTGCGCAGTGATGCATGTACTCTTCCGCGACGGCCATGCCGATCGCGATTACATGGCGCGCCACGCCGATTGTCCCGACGAGCTGGAGGCGCATCTGAAGAGCCGCGATCCCGCCTGGGCCTCGGCGATCACGGGATTGCCCGTGGAGGATATCGAGGCCTTTGCCAGGCTCGTCGGCGAGAACAAGCGCACATTCCTGCGTCTCGGCTATGGTTTCTCACGCCAGCGCAACGGCGCCATCGCCATGCATGCCGCGAGCTGCATCGCCACGGTGGCCGGGCACTGGCCATATGAGGGTGGCGGCGCCTTCCACAATAACGGCGCGATCTATCATTGGCGCAAATCCGTGATCGAGGGGCTCGACGCGCTCGACATGAAGGTGCGCAAGCTCGACCAGTCGCAGATCGGGCGCGTGCTCACCAACGACCCGGAAGCCCTGCGCCACGGCCCGCCGGTCAAGGCGATGCTGGTGCAGAATACCAACCCGGTCTCCGTCGCGCCCGAGCAGGAACTGGTGAAGCAGGGTTTTGCGCGCGAGGATCTGTTCGTCTGCGTACACGAGCAATTCATGACCGAAACGGCGCGCTACGCCGATATCGTGTTGCCCGCCACCATGTTCATGGAGCATGACGATCTCTATCAGGGCGGCGGCCACCAATATATCCAGCTCGGCATGAAGCTGATCGATCCGCCGGGCCAGTGCCGCTCCAATCACGAGGTGATCTGCGCCCTGGCCGAGCGGCTGGGTGCCAAACATGAGGGCTTCACGCTGACGCCGCGGGAGCTGATCGAACGCACGCTCGCCGATTCCGGCTGGGGGAGCCTCGCGGATCTCGAGGCCGGGAAGTTCATCGACGCCCAGCCCTCCTTCGAGCGGGCGCATTTCATCAACGGCTTCGGCTATCGCGACGGGAAGTTCCGCTTCAGGCCCGACTGGCCGAAAGTGCCTGCGGCCAATGCCGGGCCCATGGGGCCGATCGACGCCGTGCCCGGCCTGCCGGATCACTGGGAGGTGCTGGAGGAGGCGAATGCGGAATACCCGTTCCGCCTCGCCACCAGCCCCGCGCGGCATTTCCTCAATTCCAGCTTCACCGAGACACCGGGCTCGCTCAAGCGCGAGGGTCATCCCGACGTGATGATCCACCCGGAGGATGCTGCGCAGCAGGGCATCGAGGACGGGAGCTGGGTGCGGCTGGAGAACGGGCGTGGCGCGGTGATGCTGCGCGCGCGTCATTTCGCCGGTCTGCGCCGGGGCGTGCTCATCGCCGAATCGATCTGGCCGAACGCGGCCTATCCGGACGGTCGCGGCATCAATACCCTTACCGGCGCGGATGCGACGGCTCCGTTCGGCGGCGCTGCCTTCCACGACAATCATGTGGCGATCACGCCGATCGCGGCCCCGGCTGACGCAGCCGCCGGCGCCTGACGCGTTTTCAACAGAGGATCATCCATGCGTTTCGAGGGAACGAAGGATTATGTCGCGACCGAGGATCTCAAGGTCGCCGTCAATGCGGCGATCGTGCTGGAGCGCCCGCTTCTGGTGAAGGGCGAGCCCGGCACCGGCAAGACGGTGCTGGCCGAGGAGATCGCGCGCGCCGTGGGCGCGCCGCTCCTGACCTGGCACGTGAAATCGACCACCAGGGCGCAGCAGGGGCTGTATGAATACGACGCGGTCTCGCGCCTGCGCGACAGCCAGCTCGGCGATCCCCGCGTCAGCGATGTGGCCAACTATATCCGGCGCGGCAAGCTCTGGGAATCCTTCGTCGCCCCGCAGCGCCCGGTGCTTTTGATCGATGAGATCGACAAGGCGGATATCGAATTCCCCAACGATCTCCTGCTCGAACTCGACCGGATGGAGTTCTTCGTCTACGAGACCGGCGAGACGGTGCGCGCGCAAAACCGCCCGATCGTGGTGATCACCTCCAATAACGAGAAGGAACTGCCCGACGCCTTCCTGCGGCGCTGTTTCTTCCATTATATCAAATTCCCCGACGACGCGACGATGGCAAAGATCATCGACGTGCATTTCCCCGGCATCAAGAAACGCCTCGTCGAGGAGGCCCTGCGCGTCTTCTTCGCGACCCGCGACGTGCCCGGCCTGAAGAAGAAACCCTCGACTTCGGAACTGCTCGACTGGCTCAAGCTGCTGCTCTCGGAAGACATCGCCCCCGAGACCCTGCGCGAAACCAATTCCCGCAAACTGATCCCGCCGCTGCACGGCGCGCTCCTCAAGAATGAGCAGGACGTGGCGCTGTTCGAAAAACTCGCCTTCATGAGCCGGCGGGGGTGAAGGTCGAGCGGTTGCATAAAGGCTGGATAAAACCGTTTTCAGAACATTGGTTTTTTGCTGCAATTCTCGCCGACCACACCTAGCCTTATTGGGTTGCCAGTGATGTCCGCTTGCCTTTTGGGGTCACTTTTTTGTTGCAGATGAGTTTTTGAGATGCATGATCGCGGTAACACCACTGGCAGCTATGCTGATCAGTCTGAAGGCCCTCAGGAGAGATCGTGGGGGCCTTCAGTTTTTGGGGTCTTTCATGCGTACCATTTTTTAAATTGATGGGTTCAACCTCTATCAGTCTCCCCTGAAACGCAATCGTGGGTATCGTTGGCTCAACCTGCTCACCCTCGCGAGGAGATTGGTGGCCGATGACGAAACGGTCGTGCGCGTCAATTTCTACACCGCTTATGTCTCCGGACGCGTCGACGCTGATGCAGTTGGCAAGCAGCAGGCCTATCTCGCGGCATTGAAGACGGTGCCGGAGATTCATATCGAGTCCGGAAATTTCGTTATCAGCGATCGCTGGGTGAGGCTCGTGCACCCACCGGCAGCGCGTCCGGATGGCTGTCCATGGCCTGAACCGCATCCTCATTTTGTCAAGGCCAGTATTCCGCAAGAGAAAGGCAGCGACGTCAAACTTGGTGTTCATCTCGTGCGCGATTCGTTTCAGGATGCTTACGATGTTGCTTACGTGCTGACGAATGACAGTGATCTGGAGGAACCGATTCGTATTGCCGCACAGGAACTCGAAAAACGAGTTGTGATCGTGCCGCCAATCTTGCCCCGCAGTCCGCAGGCTCCAGTGCCCGCGCCGTCCTTGCGGCGGGTGGCCAGGGGCGTCTGTTTCATTCAGGACGAAGATCTGCGAGAGGCGCAATTCCCTGACGAGGTTGTACGTGAGGGCAGGAGTACGCTGATGCGCCCACCCGGCTGGAGCTCGACGCGTTACGACGATTGAAAGCTGATCCCCCACACGCGGCCCTGTGCCCTCTTGTCTCCACCCGCCATCCGGGTTCAGATGCGGGCAACAACATACCCGGAGAGAACGAGGACGCGCGACGATGGATTTCGCACTGTCGGACGAAGAGATCATGATCCGTGATGCGGCACGGCGCATCGCGGCGGAGCGCCTCGCGCCCGCCGCCGAACGGCTCGATCGCGGGGAGGGGCGCGAGGCGCTTTTGGCCAATCTCGGGCTTCTGGCCGAGAACGGCTTCGCCGCGCTCAACGTCAAGGCGGAGTATGGTGGTAGCGAAGCCGGCACCGTCGCTTTCGCGCTCGCCATCGAGGAGCTCGGCCATGCCTGCGCGTCGACGGCGGTCTCGACTTCGGTGACCAACATGGTGGGGGAGGTGATCCAGGCCGTGGGCTCGCCCGCGCAGAAGAGCGCCTATCTGCCGCGCCTCGCCGACGGGACCTACAAGGCGGGCTCGTTCTGCCTCACCGAGAGCGGCGCCGGTTCCGATCCGTCCCGCATGAAGACGCGCGCGCGCCGCGAGGGCAATGGCTGGCGCCTTGACGGGGAAAAGATCTACATCTCCTCCGCCGAATATGCCGGGCTCTTTGTGGTCTGGGCCGTGACGGAGCCGGATGCGCGCCCGGGCAAGGGCATCTCCTGCTTCCTTGTCGAGGCGGGCGCGCCCGGTCTCGTCATCGGCAAGGCGGAAAAGAAGATGGGCCAGCACGGCTCGCCCACCAATGTGGTGCATCTCGATGATTGCCGCATTCCCGCCGAGAATATCATGGGCGCGGAGAATGACGGGTTTCGCGTGGCCGTGGCCGAGCTCGCCGGCGGGCGTATCGGCGTCGCCGCGCTCTCGCTCGGCATTGCCCGCGCCGCGATGGATGCGGCCAAGGCCTATGTGAAGGAACGCAAGCAGTTCGGCCAGGCCATTGCCGAGATGCAGGGCCCGCAATGGATGATCGCTGACCGCGAGGTTGATCTCGAGGCCTCGCGGCTGCTCATCCTCAACGCGGCGGCGCGCAAGGATCGCGGCGAACCCTTCGCCAAGGAGGCCTCGATGGCCAAGCTCTTCGCCTCCGAAGCCGCGCATCGCTGCACGGATACCGCGATCCAGCTCTTCGGCGGGGCCGGCTATTGCGCCGATTATCCGGTGGAGCGCTATGCCCGCGATGCGCGCATCACCCGGATCTACGAGGGCACCTCCGAGATCCAGCGCCTGATCATCGCCCGTGAGACACTGAAGGCGGTGGCGTGAGGGATCGCCTGTCATACGCCCCGCAGCAAGAGGCCGCAGCTTTGGCATGACAGCGCGGCCCGTGATCTTCTGCTTCTCCGGGCAGGGCGCGCAATACCGGCACATGGCGCGTGACCTGATGGCGGAGGACGCCGTCTTCCGACATTGGATGGAGGAGGGCGAGGCGCTGGTGCGCGCGCGGTTCGGTTTCTCGGTTCTGGGCGAGATCCATGATCCCGATCATCCGCCCGGCGCGCCGTTCGAGCGGCTGGAAGCGACACATCCGGCGCTGTTCATGGTGCAATATGCCGCAGCAAAGGCGATGATGGCGCGCGGGCTTCATCCCGATCTCATGCTTGGCGTGTCGCTCGGCGAATTCGTCGCCATGGCGTTGTCCGGCGTGATTGGCTTCGAGGAAGCGCTCATCCGCATCGCCCGGCAGCCCGCGCTCCTGCATGAGCGCTGCGCGCGGGGCGGGCTGATCTCGGTTCTCGCAGGGGATGGGCTATGGCACGACGACGCGTATCTTGCGGCGCATAGCCATCTCGCGGGGCGCGGCTCGGGACAGAATTGCGTGCTGGCGGCTGCGCACGCGGCCATCGACCCCGTCTGCGCGCACCTCGCGGCACGGGGCGTGACTGCGGTCGTGCTGCCGGTGCCTTACGGATTTCATTCGCCGCTGATCGATCCGGCGGCGTCCGCCTGCCGGGCGATGTTTGCCGAGATTACCCCGCGCAGGGGCACCATTCCCTGCCTGTCGGCCTGCTTCGGTGACGTTCTCGACCCGGATGCGCCGGATCTGCTCTGGCGCATCGTGCGTGAGCGGATGGATGTGGTGCGCGTCTGCGGTGCCGCTCAACTCGCCGAGGGGGCGAATTACGTCGATCTCTCGCCATCGGGCGCGCTGGCCGCGCTGATTCGCCAGAACACGCCGCCGGGCCCGGCGCGCCGCATCGCGATCACGCTCTCGCCGATGGGCGGCAATGCGGGGCGATTCGATGCCGTGGCGCGGCGATTCGTGCGATCGGGCTGAGCACCCGCCTCACGCCATCCCCAGCGCCTGCATGTAGAGCTCGAGCACTGCTTCCTGCTCCTGGCGCTCGGAATGGTCCTGCTTGCGCAGCCGCACGATCTGGCGGACCGCCTTGGTGTCGAAACCACGCCCCTTGAGCTCGGCATAGACATCCTTGATGTCGCTGGCAATGCCGGCCTTTTCCTCTTCGAGACGCTCGATGCGCTCGACGAACTGACGCAACTCGTCGGCAGCAACGCCGGAATCCGCAATATCCGCAGCCATGAAAACCATCCTCACCAAACGAGACGCCGCGCCGGAGCAGGGCGGCGTCGAACACCGTCGCGGCAGGGATTAGGCAATCCGCGCGCCCGTGTCCAGAGGGGCGGGAACGCTCCATGTGGATGGAGGCGCAGACCGGCGCCTGCGCGCGCTTGGATGGCTGCACAGGCCAGGCGCCTGCGCTCAATGGGACGGCTTGCCGGCTTCGAACGCGGCCTGCTGGTCGGCGCTGGCGGGCGCCTGATGCTGCGCCTTCCAATCCTCGTAAGGCATGCCGTAGACGTATTCGCGGCTGTCATCCTTGCTGATGCCGAGACCGCGCTCATCGGCGGCATCCTTGAGCCAGTTCGACAGGCAATTGCGGCAGAAGCCGGTGAGATTCATCATGTCGATATTCTGGACATCGGTGCGGTTGCGCAGATGGGAAACCAGCCTGCGAAAGGCTGCGGCTTCGAGCGCGACGCGGGTTTCTTCGTCGAGGTTCTTCATCACTCACTCCTGATCAAACGGCGCAACGCCAGCTTTCTGCCACCGGCGTTCCCTTCTGATGCAACGATGGTCCCGCATGTGCGCGCATGCAAGAGCGAGCGTCACCGAAAGGGCTGCGGCGGTTGTGGCATGCCTTTCGGCCGCATTCTCATTGATTGCTTTATGCGTTAATTAATAATTTAAAATTGTATCATACAGCCTGTAGCAGGGTTGCATCAGGACTTTCCCCGAGCGACGCCATCGGCTAAACCTAGCGCGCTTACAAATTTCGTACAGTCAAAAATCGCGGGTGAAACATGGCGGACAACACGGCGGAGACGGCATCGACCGGTATTCTCGCAGGCAAGCGTGGCCTCATCATGGGTGTGGCCAATAACCGGTCGATCGCCTGGGGGATTGCCCGTGCGGCCCGCCAGCAGGGCGCGGAACTCGCCTTCACCTATCAGGGCGACGCCCTGAAGAAGCGCGTCGGCCCGCTGGCCGAGCAGCTCGACGCCATTCTCGTCGGCCATTGCGACGTCACGGACGGTGCGAGCATCGATGCGGTCTTCGCCGAGGTCGAACGGGCCTGGGGCAAACTCGATTTCATCGTCCATTGCATCGCCTTCTCGGACAAGGACGAGTTGACCGGTCGTTACATCGAGACGAGCGAGGAAAATTTCAACAGGTCGCTCAATATCTCCTGCTATTCCTTCACCGCCGTGGCCCAGCGGGCCGAAAAGCTGATGCGTGACGGCGGCTCGATGCTGACGCTGACCTATTACGGTGCGGAAAAGTGGATGCCGCATTACAATGTCATGGGTGTCGCAAAGGCGGCTCTGGAGGCCTCGGTGCGCTATCTCGCCGCCGATCTTGGCCCCGACAACATCCGTGTGAACGCGATTTCCGCCGGCCCGATCAAGACGCTCGCGGCCTCGGGCATCGGCGATTTCCGCTACATCCTCAAATGGAACGAGTACAACGCACCCCTGCGCCGGACCGTCACGATCGAGGAAGTCGGTGAGACGGCGGCTTTCCTGCTCTCCGATCTTTCGCGCGGCGTCACCGGCGAAGTGCTCCATGTCGATGCCGGCTATCACGTCGTGGGCATGAAGAATCCGGAAGCCCCCGACATGTCCCTCGACAAGGATTGAGGCAAGCCGCAACCCGGTCTTTTCCCTTCCACAAGTGAGTGTCGGATGTCAGCGACGATCTTCTTCATCCGCCACGGCGAGACGGATTGGAATGCCGAGGGACGCCTGCAGGGCCAGCACGACATTCCGCTGAACGCGCGGGGCGTCGGGCAGGCCGAGACAGCGGGGCGCATCCTGGCAAAGCTGGTGCCAAAGCCGGGGCATCTGCCCTGGCTGGTCAGCCCGCTGACGCGCACCCGCAAGACCGCCGAGCATGCGCGCGGCGCGCTGCGGCTCGATCCGCTGGGTTACGAGACCGATGAGCGCCTGATGGAAATCCGTTTTGGCGACTGGGAGGGGCTGACCTGGCCGGAAGCCACCGCCCGCGATCCGCAGTGGGCTGCCGCGCGCGAAGCCGATAAATGGGGTTTTCGTCCACCGGCGGGCGAGAGCTACGACGATCTCGTTGCGCGAATCGCCCCCTGCTTCGATGGGCTTGAAGGAGACAGCGTCGTCGTCGCCCATGGCGGCGTCGCCCGTGCGGTTCTCGCGCATCGCTGCGGCGTCGCGCCCGAACGCGCCCCGCATCTCGACATCTGGCAGGGGCGCGTCCTGGTGATCGGCGAGCGGCAATATCGCTGGGTGTGACCGGATGTCGCCGGGGCCTCAGCGCGGCAATGTGCCCTCCAGCACATAGGTCAGGATCTGCACGACCTGCGCGGGATGCTCGACCACCGCGAGCGCCGCCGCGTCGACCTCCTTGAGTGCATGCCCGTGTTCGGGCGGATGCATCACCACGATGGCCTTGCCGAGCGCCGAGGCATAGCCGGCATCGAAGGCTGCGTTCCATTGCCGGTAGCGCTCGCCGAAACGCACCACGACCAGATCGGCGCGGGCGATGTCGCGGCGGGTGCGGATGGCATTGAGCTTCGCGCCCTTGTGATCGGCCCAGAAATCCTCTTCCTCCGGTCCCATGATGGCGACGCCGCAATCATCGGAAGCCGCGTGATCGGTGACGGGCGCGCTGAAAGCGATATCGAGATCGCGGGCGCCATTGATGATCTCGTTGCGCCAGTCGGAATGAATTTCGCCGGCGAGATAGACCTGCAGGGTCATGATCGGTCCCTTCGCTTGTTGCCTGAACGGATCTTGCACCATGATCGCCTGCCCTGCGCCGCGTTGCAAATCCATAAGCGGGCCGGCCTTGCAAATCCGTGTCACCCTGCTAGGCAGAATGGCGCGAGGCTCCCCGTGCTGATCATCCGATCCGCATATGTGATGCTGCGCCGCGCATTGCGCAGATCCGCCCGGGGCATCACCCCGATTGCGGGAGAGGGCGTTCAAGGTCGAGTTGATGAAACGCAGATCCCTTCCACCGCAAGTCCGCTCGCGCGGGGTGACCGCCGTTCTGGGGCCGACCAATACGGGCAAGACCCATCTCGCCATTGAGCGCATGCTGGCCCATTCCTCCGGCATGATCGGCCTGCCGCTGCGTCTGCTGGCCCGCGAAGTCTATCAGCGCGTGGTCGATCGCGTCGGGTCTGACGCGGTGGCGCTCGTCACCGGCGAGGAGAAGATCAAGCCGCGCAAGCCGCGTTACTGGGTCTGCACGGCGGAGGCGATGCCGCGCGATCTCGATCTCGCCTTCGTCGCCATTGATGAGGTGCAACTCGCCGCCGATCTCGATCGCGGCCATGTCTTTACCGATCACCTGCTCAACCAACGCGGACGCGAGGAGACGCTGCTGATCGGGGCCGGCACGATGAAGCCGTTGATCGAACAGCTGATTCCCGGTGTGCACGTCACCTCGCGCCCGCGCCTCTCGCAGCTCGTCTTCACCGGCGAGCGCAAGGTTTCGCGCCTGCCGGCGCGCTCCGCCATCGTCGCCTTCTCGGCGGAGGAGGTCTATGCCATTGCCGAGCTGATCCGGCGCCAGCGCGGCGGCGCGGCGGTGGTGCTCGGCGCGCTCTCGCCCCGCACGCGCAACGCCCAGGTGGCGCTGTATCAGTCGGGCGAGGTGGATTACCTGGTCGCGACCGATGCGATCGGCATGGGGCTCAACCTTGATGTCGACCATGTGGCCTTCGCCGCATCACGCAAATTCGACGGTTTTCGCTTCCGCGCTCTGCAACCGGCGGAGATCGGACAGATTGCAGGGCGCGCCGGGCGGCATCTGAACGATGGCAGTTTCGGCACGACCGGGCGCTGTGACCCCTTCGAGCCGGAAATCGCCCAGGCGGTCGAGGCGCATGCCTTCGAGCCCTTGCGCGTGCTGCAATGGCGCAATCCCGATCTCGACTTTCGCACCCTCGCGCGTCTTCAGGCCTCGCTCGCCGATGTGCCGCGCGAGAATGGGCTGACGCGCGCGCCGATCGGCGAGGATATCGCCGCCCTCGATATCGTCGTCCGCGACCGGGAGTTGCGCGACATCGCCTCCAGCCGCGATGCCGTCGAACGGCTCTGGGAAGTCTGCCAGGTGCCCGATTATCGAAAAGTGTCGCCCGCGAGCCACGCTGATCTGGTGGCGGCACTGTACCGTTTCGTGATGTCTGACGGGGGCATTCCCGATGACTGGTTTTCCAAGCAAATCAAGCAGTTGGACAAGGTCGAGGGGGATATCGACACCCTCTCTTACCGGATCGCGCAGGTGCGGACATGGACCTTCGTCGCCAACCGTGATGACTGGTTGCGTGATCCGGAGCATTGGCAGAGTGTCACCCGTAAGGTAGAGGACAGGCTGTCCGACGCTCTGCACGACCGGCTGGCGAGCCGTTTCGTCGATCGGCGGACGAGCGTTTTGATGCGGCGCTTGAGAGAGAACGCGATGTTGGATGCGCAGATTTCGGCCACCGGCGATGTCACCGTCGAAGGCCAGCACGTGGGACAACTCCACGGATTTTCCTTCGTGCCGGATCCGGGTGCGGACAGTGCCGAGGCCAAGACGCTGCGCCATGCTGCGCAAAAGGCGCTTGCGGGCGAGATCGAGCAGCGGGCGGAGCGTTTCGCCTCGGCTGCGGATACGCTGTTCGTGTTGTCGAATGACGGCACCATCCGCTGGAGCGGCGATCCCGTCGGCAAGCTGGAAGCGTCCGAGAAGATCTTCGAGCCGGAGATCCGCATCATCGCGGACGAGCATCTCACCGGCCCGGCCCGCGAGAAGGTGGAGACCCGGCTGAAAGCCTGGCTCAAGGCCTATATCGTGCGCACGCTCGGCCCCGTGATCGAGCTCGAGGATGCCCAGGATCTGACCGGCATCGCGCGCGGCATCGCCTTCCAGATCTCCGAATCGCTCGGCGTGCTCGAGCGCGCCAAGGTGCTCCAGGAAGTGCGCGGTCTTGAGCAGGAAGGCCGCGCGGCTCTTCGCCAGAAGGGCGTGCGATTCGGCGCCTATCATCTCTACATGCCGCTGATGCTCAAGCCGGCGCCGCGTACGCTGGCAGCCCAGCTCTGGGCCCTCAGGCATGGCGGTCTCGACCAGAAGGGCATCGACGAGATCGCCCATCTGGCCGGTTCCGGGCGCACCTCCATACCGGTCGATCCGGAAGTCGCGCGCGGGCTCTACCGGGCTGCGGGCTTCCGGGTCTGCGGCGGGCGCGCAGTGCGCGTCGATATTCTGGAGCGCCTGGCTGACCTGATCCGCCCGGCCATCGCCTATCGCCCCGGCGAGACGATCGGTGAGCCGCCGGCGGGCGCTGCCGACGGCGACGGCTTCGTGGCGACGGTGGCCATGACTTCGCTGGTCGGCTGTGCAGGCGAGGATTTCGCGACGATTCTGAAATCGCTCGGCTATACCTCCCAGACCCGTACCGGCCCGGCCATTACCAGCGAGATCCTGCTGCCCGTGGCGACGACGCCGATCTCGGCCAAACCCGCCGGCAATGGCGAGCCAGCCGAGGGTGAGACGCCGGCAGGGGAGGCTGTGACGGGACAAGCCGAAGCCGGTGAGGCCAGGCCGGACGCGCCGGAGGCGGGCGATCCCGCAACGGATGCGGCGTCCGATACCGCACCGGCAGAGGCGGCCGATGCGTCATCGCAAGAGAGAGCGCAGCAAGAGAGAGCGCAACAAGAGAGCGTGCAGCAAGAGCCTGCGCCGGAGGAGGGCAAGCCCGGGGAGAGCAAGCCTGAGGAGGGTGCGGTTGAGGTGCCTGCATCTGCGCAGCCCGCGCCTGCCACTGCCGACGTGATGGCCGAGGCGCCGGCTGAGTTGGCATCGCCGCCGCAGGGCGGCGCACCTTCTGCGGCGGAGGCCGAAGAGGCGCCGAACCTGGAGCCGGAAACCATCGAGATCTGGCGGCAGAACCGGCAGCCGCGAGGCGGGCAGCGTGATGCGCGCCGCCGTGGCGGGCAGAACCGGCGGCCCCCCCGGGTGCCGGGCAGGCATCGCCCGGGCAGGATGGTGCCGAGGCGGGCGCCGCCGGCGGGCAGGCCGCGCGGCGGGGCGAACAGCGCGCCCGCGAGCTCGGCAAGTTCGGCGAAGGCAATTTCCGTCGCGGCGGCAAGGGCCCCGATCAGGGCGGCGGCAAGCCTCACGAGAAGGCCCATGGCGAAGGTGGCTTCAAGGGGCGCGGCAAAGGACCCGATCAGGGCAGGGGCAAACCCGGTGGCAAGGGCAAAGGCAAGCCTGCGACATATTCCTCCGGCCCCGATAACCGCAAATCGCGTCAGGCTGACCCTGATTCGCCCTTCGCCAAGCTCGCTGCCCTGAAGGCGCAGCTGGAAGACAAATCCTGAGGCAGGCCGGGCATGCGGGAAGATCGCCAGCGCCTCGACAAATGGCTCTGGTACGCCCGATTCGCCCGCACGCGTACGGCCTGTGCGAAACTCGTGGAGGACGGGCGTGTGCGCCTCAACGGCACGCGCATCAAGCAGCCTTCCAAGGGGATCGCGGCGGGTGACGTGCTCACGGTGGCGGCGGAGCATGGCACCATCGTGGCGCGCGTCACGGCGCTCGGAGAGCGGCGCGGCAATGCCGATGCGGCACGGGCACTCTATGAGGCGATCGACTCTTGATGGGGTGCGCGGGGGGAACTAGTTGTGCATTGCGGGCGGACGCGATAAAGCGATGTCCGCGCCCCATGCCCGCTCCCTGCGGGCATCCACCATGGGACGAGCGAAAGCCGGACGGAACTGTGTCATGACCTATATTGTCACCGAGAATTGTATCAAATGCAAATATATGGATTGCGTCGAGGTCTGCCCGGTCGATTGCTTCTATGAAGGGGAGAACATGCTCGTCATCCATCCCGACGAATGCATCGATTGTGGCGTCTGCGAACCCGAATGCCCGGCCGAGGCGATCAAGCCGGATACGGAGCCGGGGCTGGAGCAATGGCTGCAGATCAATACCGATCTGTCCAAGACCTGGCCCAACATCACGCAGAAGAAGCCGGAGCCGCCGGATGCGAAAGAATATGATGGGATGGAAGGTAAATACGAAAAATTCTTCTCGGCCAATCCCGGTGACGGCGATTGATGACAGTTTGACGTCAGCCGTTTTGATTTTTCATGGGTTTTGTGCTAGGGTCTGATTACCGTCGAGAATGAGCGACGGGCACCACACTTATTGTGAGCCCAGCCTATCATGATCATCTTCCTGACCGCCATCGGATCGGACCTTGAACGCTTTGATTGCCGATGGCGCCGGGGGCTTTTCTCGACATCTTGACGCGCATTTAGGGGGTGTGGACCACGGATCGCGATCCGGGGGCGACTTCGGTGCGCTTGCTCCACACTTGATCTTCCGGACTGCCGGACCCCTGCCGGCGGCTCCATTATCGTCGACGCGACCCTGATAACGTCGCGCGGCATCCATGCAGGAGGCCTTCATCGCATGACGACCGCCAAGAAGAACGCCAAGCAACTCGGTTTCAAGGCAGGTGAAGCAGTCGTGTATCCGGCGCACGGCGTCGGTCGCATCACGGCGATCGAGGAGCAGGAGATCGCCGGCTTCAAGCTCGAACTTTACGTCGTCAGTTTCGAAAAGGACAAGATGGTCCTGCGCGTCCCGACCAGCAAGGCCGAGAGCGTGGGCATGCGCAAGCTCGCCGAATCGGGTCTCGTGGAAAAGGCGCTCACGACCATGGCGGGCCGCGCCCGGGTGAAGCGCACCATGTGGTCGCGTCGTGCGCAGGAATATGAAGCCAAGATCAATTCCGGTGATCTGATCTCGGTGGCGGAAGTCGTGCGCGATCTCTATCGCTCCGATGCCCAGCCCGAGCAGTCCTACAGCGAGCGTCAGCTCTACGAGGCCGCTCTGGAGCGTGTCGTCAGCGAAATTGCATCGGTCAATGCTGCGACCGAAACGGAAGCGCTCAAGCTGATTGAGGAAGCGCTCGCCAAGTCGCCGCGCCGCGCCAAGGGCGCCGAGGATGCCGATGGCGCGGAGGCTGCCGAGGGCGATTCCGATAACGGCGATCTGCAGGAAGAGGCCGCCTGAGGCGCTTCCGGCTGAATTCAACGGCAATGTGAGAGCGGATCCGGTCCATGACCGGGTCCGCTTTTTCATGGGGCCCGGCGCCTGCCTCAGCCGGCGGCGCCCGCCTGCGCGATGGTGAGCAGCCCGTCGCAGTCGCAATGCGCTTCCAGGTGATCGGCGAGCGCGTCCAGCGCGGCATCCACCTGCGCTTCATAGGCGAAATCGGAGGCGCGACCGGAGGCTTGTGCGCCGATCCGGTTGAGAAAGGTGCGGCGGAACGCGTCTTCGCCAAACAGACCATGCAGATAACTTCCCATTGCCCGTCCATCCGCCGAGACCGCGCCCTCCGGCGTGCCGTCGCGATCGAAAAGAGGCCGTGCCCGGTCCGGCCCGTCGCTCTCGCCGATATGGATCTCGTAGCCGCTCACCGGCGTATCGGAGGCGATGTGGCGCGCGCGGACCTGTGTGACGTGCTTGTCGTGCCGCATCACCGTGTCGATGGCGAGATGGCCGAGGCCGGGGCTCGTCCCCGCCGGCCCCTCGATGCCCTCCGGATCGGCGATGCTTCGGCCCAGCATCTGATAGCCGCCACACAGGCCGAGCACCCGCCCGCCCCGGCGCAGGATCGCCGCAAGATCGATATCCCAGCCCTGCTCGCGGAAGAAGGCGAGGTCGCCACGTGTCGATTTCGAGCCGGGAATGATGACGAGATCGGCGTCAAGCGGGAGCGGGCGTCCCGGCGCCACCACCTCCACGGACAGCGCCGGATCGAGGGCGAGCGGGTCGAGATCGTCGAAATTGGCAATCCGCGACAGGCGCGGCACGACGATGCGGAAAGCGCCATCGCCGCGTTTGGCGGCGATGTCGAGGGCATCCTCGGCGGGGAGTTCATGGGCGCGCGCGAACCAGGGCAGCACGCCGAAACCGCGCCAGCCGGTGCGGTCAGTGATCGCCGCGTAGCCGTCGTCGAACAGGCGCGGATCACCGCGAAACTTGTTGATGAGAAAGCCCTTGATCAAAGCCGCATCCTGCGGATCGATCACGGCTTGCGTGCCCACGATCTGCGCGATCACCCCGCCGCGATCGATATCGCCGACGAGCACGACCGGCACGCGCTCCGCCTGCGCGAAGCCCATATTCGCGATATCGCCGGCGCGCAGATTGATCTCGGCGGGAGAGCCCGCGCCCTCCACCAGCACCAGATCCGCCTCGCGGCGCAGGATCGCGAAGCTCTCGCGCACGCTTGCGAGCAGTTGCGGCTTGAGCCTGGCGTAATCGCGCGCCCGCGCCGTGGTCAGACGCTGACCCTGGACGATGACCTGCGCGCCGGTCTCGCTTTCCGGCTTGAGCAGGACGGGGTTCATGTGGATCGATGTCGCCACGCCCGCCGCGCGTGCCTGCAGGGCCTGGGCACGCCCGATCTCGCCGCCGCCATCATCGGTGACGGCGGCATTGTTTGACATGTTCTGCGGCTTGAACGGGCGCACGCGCAGCCCGCGCCGGGCAAAGACCCGCGCGAGCCCGGCAACGAGCATGGATTTGCCGACATTGGAGCCGGCGCCCTGGATCATCAATGTGGCGCTCATGAAGGCATGTTCACTTGATCCGCAACGGCTGACCGGCCACGACCAGCACCACTTCATCCGCGACCGCGCCGACATCCTGCGCGAGCCGCCCCGCCGCATCGCGGAACTGTCGCGCCAGACGATTCTCCGGCACGATGCCGAAACCGACCTCGTTCGTCACGAGCACGATCGGACTCTTCTGGCGAACGAGCGCGGCGCAGAGCGCTTCGCCCTCAGCCGCGAGATCGCGCTCGGCAAAGAGCAGGTTCGTCAGCCACAGCGTCAGGCAATCGACGAGACGCGGGCCCGCGCCATCGGTGACATCGAGCGCACTGACGAGATCGAGCGGGGCGGGATGGTCGCCCCAGCGATCATCGCGGCGTGCCTGATGGGCGGCGATACGCGCACGCATTTCGTCGTCGAGGGCCTGGGCCGTGGCGATATAGACCGGGCGCCCCGGCATGGCCAGCACGCGCTCTTCGGCATGGCGACTCTTGCCCGAGCGCGCGCCGCCGGTAATCAGGATGATGCTCATGCGGATGGTTCTAGCCCAACAGCGCACCGGATGCGAGGCGCGGATTCACCCGGCGCCGCGCGCAACCGCTGGCGGGACCGGCGAGCGGTGTGTATTGAACAGTCCATGACCGCGCCGATGGGGGCCCGCGCCCCGAAACCGCATTCCGTTTCGAAGAAGCCTGTCGCATGAGCCTGATCGGTTTCAGCGCCGCCGCGATGGCGCTCGCCATGCTGATCGATGCCGCCATCGGCTGGCCGGCGCGGCTCTATGCGTGGATCGGCCATCCGGTGACCTGGATCGGCGCGGTGATCAGCGGGTGCGACAGGCGACTCAACCGCGAGGGGGACCCGCCGGCGCGACGGGCGCGGGCGGGCATGCTGGCCGCACTCGCCGTGATCGTCCTGGCCAGCCTGCCCGCGCTGGTCGCTGCGCTGGTTCTGCCGCATGATCTCGCAGGACTGATCGTCACGGCGCTGCTCGCCTGGCCGCTGATCGCCACGCGTTCGATGCATGACCATGTCACCGCCGTCGCCACACCGCTCAGTGCCCGCGATCTCGACGGCGCACGCGCGGCTGTAGCGATGATCGTGGGGCGCGACCCCGCGCTGCTCGATACGCCGGGGGTGACCCGCGCGGCGATCGAGAGCCTTGCGGAGAACACCTCCGACGGGATCGTGGCGCCGCTCTTCTGGGGTCTGCTGCTCGGCCTGCCCGGCATCGTGGCCTACAAGGCGATCAACACCCTCGACAGCATGATCGGCCACCGCAATGCGCGCCATACGGATTTCGGGCGCTTCGCGGCGAAGCTCGACGATGCGGTGAACTGGCCGGCGGCGCGGCTGACCGGCCTGCTCTTCGCGCTCGTCTCGAAGCGCCCGCTGCGCGCGCTCGCGGTGATGCGCCGCGATGCGCGTCATCATCGCTCGCCCAATGCGGGATGGCCGGAAGCGGCGATGGCGGGGGCGCTCGGCGTGCGGCTTTCGGGGCCGCGCAGCTATGGCAGCGGCATCCGGGACGAGCCCTGGCTCAACGGCGCTGCGCCCGATCCACAGGCGCGCGATCTCGAAGACGGGCTCGCACTCTATCGTCGGGCCATGGTCGCGCTGCTGATCATGCTCCTTGCCATTGCGACACTGCTTGCTCTCGCGTGAGGGATTGCGCAGAAAGGGCGGCATGACGGGTGATCAGATCGAAATCCGCGATCACGGCGGCGATCTCGACCGCGCGCGGGTGGCCTATGGCGGCGCGGCGGGGGAGTGGATCGACCTCTCCACCGGCATCAACCGGTTGCCCTATCCGATGCCGGCGCTCGGCCCCGCGGATCTGTGCGCCCTGCCGCAGCGCGCCGCGCTCGATGATCTGATCGCGGCTGCGCGCGATGCCTACGAGACCCGCGCCGCGATCCTGCCCCTCGCCGGCGCCCAGGCCGCGATCCAGCTCGTGCCCGCTCTCGTGAGGGAGCGCGTGGCCGGCGCTGTCGATGCGCGGGTCGTGACGCCGACCTACAACGAACATGCCGGCGCGCTCACCGGGGCCGGCATCGCCGTGCGCCCGGTCGCGGGGCTCGACGATCTCGTCGGGGCGGACGTGACGGTCGTGGTCAATCCCAACAATCCGGACGGACGCGAATATCCGCCGGCGGAGCTGATCGCATTGGCGAAAAATGTCGGCCTGTTCGTGATCGATGAAAGCTTCGCCGATGCGACGCCGGGCCTGTCGCTGGCGCCGCATCTCGGCGAGAGCGGCCCGGAAAACATCCTCGTCCTGCGCTCCTTCGGCAAGTTCTACGGCCTTGCCGGCCTGCGGCTCGGCTTCGTGCTGGGCGCCGCACCGCTGATCGCCCGCCTCAAAAGCATGGCCGGGCCCTGGGCGGTTTCCGGCCCGGCCATCGCGGCGGGGCGGATCGCCCTGCGGGATGCGCCCTGGCGCGCGCGCAGCATCGCGCGACTCACGGAGGATTGCGCCCGGCTCGACGCCCTCGCCATCGCACGCGGCTGGGACCTCGTCGGCGGCACGGCCCTGTTTCGCACCTATACGATCCCCGGCGGGGCGGCATCAGCGCAGGAACGGCTCGCCCGTCGGCGCATCTGGAGCCGCGTCTTCCCATACGCTGACGACTGGCTGAGGCTCGGTTTGCCGGGCGATGAAGCGGAGTGGCGGAGGGTGGGGGAGGCGTTGCAGACCCGAACCATATACGGTACGTACTGTGAATGATTTGAAGCGTTCCCCAAGTGCTTGAAGGGTCTTGGGCAATGAATAATGATATCGAACACGGCAGGCTCGGCCAGAGCTTCGATGATTTCCTCGCCGAGCAGGGGACTCGCGAAAGCACGACCGAGACGGCCATCAAGCGGGTTATCGCATTTCAGCTGGCCGAGGCGATGGCTGTGGAGCGCATCAGCAAGGCGGAGCTCGCCCGCAGGCTGGAGACGAGCCGCTCGCAGGTCGATCGTCTGCTCGATCCCGACAATGACGGGGTCACGCTCGGTGCGCTCAGCCGAGCCGCGCATGCCGTCGGGCGTTCGTTGCGGCTGGAACTGTCCTGATCGAGGCTATGCCGGTTTCAAAAACCCTTCTCGCATTCGCGCCGGTTTCGCGCGTGCGCCCGAGCGGTTAATCAGCTGCAACGCCCGCAATCCGAGGATGATTCCGTGACGCTTTCCGCCGCTTCGCCTTACGCCTCCCGCCGCTCGCCGGTTCTGGCGCGCAACATGGTCGCGACCTCACAGCCGCTCGCCGCGCAAGCCGGGATCAGCATGCTCGGGCGCGGCGGGAACGCTGTTGATGCTGCGCTGGCGACGGCAATTACGCTGACTCTTGTCGAGCCCACAGGCAACGGGCTGGGCAGCGATGCTTTCGCCATTGTCTGGGACGGCAAGGAATTGCACGGGCTCAACGCGTCCGGCCGCTCCCCTGCCGCCTGGAATCCGGAGCGATTCCCCGATGGCATGTCCGAGCGCGGCTGGGAGAGCGTCACCGTGCCGGGCGCGATCAGCGCCTGGGTCGATCTCTCGCAGCGTTTCGGCAAACTGCCTTTCGAGACCCTGTTCGAACCCGCCATCCGCTACGCGCGCAACGGCTTCCACGTTTCGCCGGTGATCGCCGCGCTCTGGGCGCGCGGGGCGGATCTTCTGGGCAGGCAGCCGGGTTTCGCGGAAGCGTTCATGCCAGGCGGGCGGGCGCCGCAGGCGGGTGAAGTGTTCCGCAATCCGGCGCTGGCCGCGAGCCTCGAGCAGATCGCGCGGACGCGCGGCGAGGCCTTCTATCGCGGGGAGCTTGCGGAAAAGATCGCGGCTTTCGCGCGCGAGCACGGCGCGGCGCTCACCATCGACGACATGGCCGCGCATGAGAACGACTGGTGCGGCACGGTGCATGCGTCCTATGGCGATGTCGCCCTGCACGAGATCCCGCCCAACGGCCAGGGCATCGCCGCCTGCATGGCGCTCGGCATGCTCGAACATTGCGATCTCGCCGGCCACGCCCCCGACAGCGTCGCCGCGCTGCATCTCCAGATCGAGGCGATGAAGCTCGCCATGCGCGATGCCGAGGCTTATGTCGCCGATCTCTCGGCCATGCAGGATGTGCGGGTGCAGGATCTGCTCGATCCCGCCTATCTGAAGGCCCGGGCGAAGCTGATCGATCCCGCCCGCGCCACGGATTTCGGCGCCGGCGCGCCGCGCCATGGCGGCACCGTCTATCTGACGGCGGCGGATGAGAGCGGCATGATGGTCTCCTTCATCCAGTCGAACTATGCCGGATTCGGCTCCGGCGTGGTGGTGCCTGGCACGGGGATCTCCTTGCAGAATCGCGGCTACGGCTTCGTCACGAGGGAAGGCCATCCCAACCGGGTCGGTCCGCGCAAGCGCCCCTTCCACACCATCATTCCCGGATTCCTGATGAAGAACGGCGCGCCGCAGATGAGCTTCGGCGTGATGGGCGGGCCGATGCAGGCGCAGGGCCATGTGCAGATGACATTGCGCACGCAGCTCTGGGGCCAGGATCCGCAGGCCGCTGCCGATGCGCCGCGCTGGCGCGCCACCAGGGGGCTCGGCGTTGCCATCGAATCCTCGGCAGGTGCGGATGTGCTGGCCGGGCTGGCCGATCTCGGCCACGCGGTCACCAGCGAGGAGCCGGAATCGAGCTTCGGCTTCGGCGGCGCACAGCTGATCCAGCGCATCGAAGGCGGCTATATCGGCGGCTCCGATCCGCGCAAGGATGGCTGCGTCATCGGTTTCTGAAGGTGCCTGGGAGCGTTCCGTGCGTCATTGGCAGGTGGGTTTTCGCGCCTGCGCGCAACCATGCGCGGCAATCGCCGTATTTCGATAAATGTCGCAGCAAATGGCATGATCGCGTGCGCTTCGGCGTCAGCCTGCCCTGAAACAGGCGTCACGGGCCCTGTGGTGGCGCCGCGACAGCCATGACGGGCTTCGACTTTCGATGGATTTGGTAATTTGCCCCAGTCCGTCTGGGTTTTTGTCGCCCGTGGCGGATCGCCATTTCGCGCTATCCTTGATGCAGGCGCCGCTTTCGGCAGGCGCCTTACGCTCTGGCCTGCGGGCAAGGTGGAGCACGGCAGAAACGGGGAGAAGCGCCATGGCCGAAATCTCCGGGCAGCTCGAAGGCCCTCTCACCCTCGAATGTGATCTCGTCATGCGTGGGCGCGTCAAGGGCACCGTGACGGTGCCTTCCGGCTCGCGCCTTGATCTCGAAGGGGTGATCATGGGGGATCTCGTCGTCGAGGAGGGCGGTGCGGCCATCGTCCACGGGGCGGTGGCCGGAACGCTGGTCAATCACGGCGGTGACGTGGAAGTGCGCGGCACGGTCAATTGCGTGCATGATTACGGTGACAGGCTCACCCGGTTCGGGCGCGACGCCAAGGTCGGTTTCGACCGCGCCAGGACGGCGAAGACGGCGACCGGGCCGGCGCAAGACTGAGATGCCCGATCACGGCATGGCCAGAACGAGAATCCCGAGATTGAGCGCGCTGGCATAGGCCACCCAGAGCGCGTAGGGCACCATCAGCCATGCAGCGATCCGGTCGAGGGGCCGGAAGGCGACAATCATGGCGAGAATCAGGGCCAGCAACACCGCGATCACGATGAGCCCGAAAGGCGGGCTCTGCAGCGTGAAGAAGGCAATGCTCCACAACGCGTTGAATCCGAGTTGCAGATAGAACAACGTCATGGCGCGATGCCTGGGCCGGGAGGGCTGAAGGCCGAGCACGCGCCATGCGGCGACCATCATCGCGATATAGAGGATCGTCCAGACCGGGCCGAAGAGCCAGTCCGGCGGGGTGAAGAAGGGGCGCTCCAGTTCCTGATACCAGGCCATGCCCGGCGCCGTCGCGATCCCGGCGATCCCCCATGCGACGAGAACGGGCAGGATGGCGGCGGCGAGCCGGACCCATCGCGAAGGCGGCTCTTGCCCGACAAAATCCGCACCCTGGCTGGTTTCGCTTTCACTGGATACCTGCACGGCTGCACTCCTCTCGTTACCCGGTCCTGATCGGCGAATCCGACCTTTCGGTCGCGCCGCATGACGGTGCACAAACCGACGGCGCACAAAAGCGCATCGCTTCCCCGCGCAATCTGTTGTAATCCGCCGGACAGATATGCGCGCCGACCAGAGACCGGAACGGAACCCATCATGACCGACGACAGCTTTTCGCGCCGCAGCCGCACCGTCCAGGCCCTGGGCCGGATCGACGAGACAACGCGCGCCGTCGTTCCCCCGATCCATGTGGCGACCACGTATATCCGTGATCCCGACAATGCCTATTCCTCGGGCTATGTCTATGGCCGTCCCGACAATGCAACAATCCGCGAGGCGCAGGACGTTCTGGCCATGCTCGAGGACGCGCATGGCGGGGCAATGCTGTTTGGCTCCGGGATGGCGGCGGCCACCGCCGTCTTCCGCGCCCTTGATCCGGGCGATCACGTGGTGGCGCCGAAGGTGATGTACTGGGCCCTGCGCCACTGGCTCGCCGGCGAGGCCACCCGCTGGGGGCTGCGCATCGATTTCGTCGCGACCGAAGACCCGGATGCCCTGCGCGCGGCGGTCATTCCCGGTGAGACGAAGCTCGTCTGGGTGGAAAGCCCGGCCAATCCGCTCTGGAGCGTCACCGATATCGCGCAGGCAGCACGGATCGCCCATGATGCCGGCGCCCGGCTCGCCATCGATTCGACCTGCGCCTCGCCGGTGCATACCCGGCCCCTGACGCTCGGCGCCGATATCGTGATGCATGCGGCAACGAAGATCCTCAACGGCCATTCCGACGTGGTGGCCGGCGCGCTCGCCTTCGCGACGCAGGACGCCTTCACCGATCGCGTCGCCATGATCCGCAAGGGCGAAGGCGCGATTCTCGGGCCGTTCGAGGCCTATCTGCTGATTCGCGGCATGCGCACCCTGCATCTGCGGGCAGAGCGACAGGCGGCGAGTGCGCTGGCGCTGGCCACACGCCTGCAGGCGCATCCGGATGTGGCGCAGGTGCTCTATCCCGGTCTGCCGGATCATCCCGGTCACGCCATCGCCGCGCGCCAGATGGAGAACGGTTTCGGCTTCATGCTCTCGATCCGCGTGCGTGGCGGGGTCGAGGCTGCGATCGCGACGGCGGCGCAGGTGAAATTGTGGAAGCGCGCCACCTCGCTCGGCGGGGTCGAGAGCCTGATCGAGCACCGCGCCTCGATCGAGGGGGAGGGCACGCCCTGCCCGGATGACCTGCTGCGGCTTTCCACCGGCATCGAGGATGCCGAGGATCTCTTCGCCGATCTCGACCGGGCCTTGCGCGCTGCGCAGGGTTGAGGCGCCGCCCGGTCAGGCGCCGGCATCGCCCCCGCCCCAATCGGGATCCGCCAGCACGTCCTGCGTGTGTTCACCGACGCGCGGAGATGGCGCTTGCGCCGTCATGCGGGTGCCGTCGATCACCATCGGCGAGGCGACGCCAGGGATCGTGCCGCCCTGTGCTTCGGGCGCCGGAAGCGCAACCTGCATGCCGCGCGCGATGATGTGGGGATCGGAGAAAACATCCTCGACCGTATTGATCGGCCCGGCCGGCACGCCGACGCGCTCCAGCGCGGCCAGCAGATCGGCGCGGGTAAAGCGGCTTGTCGCATCCGTGATGATGGCGGCGATATCCTCGCGATGGTTCACGCGGGAGGTGTTGTCGGCAAAGCGCGGATCAGCTGCGGCCTCTGCCGCACCGATCACGTCCATCAGGCGCTGGAACTGGCCGTCATTGCCGGTGGCGATGATCACGTGCCCGTCACTCGCCGGAAAGACCTGATAGGGCACGATATTGGGATGGGCATTGCCCATCCGCATCGGCGCGCGCCCCGAGACGAGAAAATTCATCGCCTGGTTGGCGAGTACCCCGGTGAGGCTGTCGAGCAGCGCCATGTCGATATGGGCGCCTTGGCCGGTGGCATCGCGCTGGCGCAGGGCGGCCTGGATGGCGATGACGCCATAAAGCCCGGTGAAGATATCGGCGAAGGCGACGCCGATCTTCTGCGGCTCACCGCCCGGTTCACCCGTGAGATCCATGATGCCGCCCATGCCCTGGATCAGGAAATCGTAGCCGGCGCGTGACGCATAGGGGCCGCTCTGGCCGAAACCGGTGACAGAGCAATAGATCAGACGCGGATTGACCGCCTTCAGGCTCTCGTAATCGAGCCCGTATTTCTTCAATCCGCCGACCTTGAAATTCTCGACCAGGATGTCGGCATTGGCCGCGAGCCGACGGATGACCTCCTGGCCTTCTTTCGTGTCGAAGGCGACCGCAATAGAGCGTTTGCCGCGATTGCAGGCATGAAAGTACGCCGCAGAGAGATCCGTGCCGTCGGTGCCCGGCACGAAGGGCGGACCCCAGGCGCGGGTATCGTCGCCCTTGCCCGGCCGTTCGACCTTGACCACATCCGCACCGAGATCGGCCAGTGTCTGTCCGATCCAGGGGCCGGCGAGGATGCGTGCGAGTTCCAGTACCCGGATGCCCTTCAGCGGCTTGGTCTGCGTACCGGCTCCGAGGGTTCCGTCATCGTTCATGGCTCACATCCCGCAGATTGCGCCGGTGGCGCTGTGCTTTCGATCGTGCACCGCCCCTAGCATTTCCGGTCCCGGCTGGATACGCAGCCGCGCGCCAGATCGATTGCGTGGTTTGCCCCATCCGCGTGCCCGCGCATCCGCAAACGTGTACGAAAACGGCTTCGCCTGTCCCGGCAAAGCCGGTAAGGTCCGCGACGATCCCGCTTCAGCCCGCGTGAAAACCCGCCGCATGACCATACCCACGCCGACGCAGACCGCCAGCATCGAACCGGGCCAGATCGGCGCCTTCGCCGCGCTTGTCGCCGGAGCCGTGGCGATGGGCGTCTCGCCGGTCTTCGTGCGCTTCGCTGCCGCCGATATCGGCCCTTTCGCCAGCGCCTTCTGGCGGGTGTTTCTGGCTTTGCCGGTGCTCTATGCCTGGATGCGCATCGACGAGGCGCGCCATCCCGGCCTTGCCGGGCGCGCTTCCTGGAGCAGGGCGACGGTGTTTGCCGGGTTTGCCTTCGTGGGCGATCTGATCTTCTGGCATCTGGCCATCCTCAATACCACGGTGGCGAACGCGACCTTCTTTGCGACCACCGCGCCGCTTTTCGTCATCCTGATTTCCTGGGCGGTTCTGCGCGTCACCATCGCGCGATCGACGCTGGCGGGGCTCGTCCTGTGCATGCTCGGCGGTGCGGCGCTGATCGGCCAGAGCATGCAGATCGCGCCCGCGCGCCTCGCGGGAGACGTCTATGGCGTGATCACGGCCTTCTTCTTCGCGCTGTATTTTCTGGGCGTCGAGAAGGCGCGGCGCTCCGGTGGCAGTGCCGGGCGGGTGACTTTCGAGCTCAGCCTGGTGACGGCGGCGGGGCTGTTCGTCGTCGCCATCATCGCCGAGCGCCAGATCCTGCCGACGACGCCGGAAGCGATCTTGGCGCTCGTCGCGCTCGCCTTCATCAGCCATGCGGGCGGGCAGGGGCTGCTCTCGGTGGCTTTGGGGCGTCTGCCAGCGGTATTTTCCTCGCTGGTGATCTTCATCGAGGCCGTCGCGGCGGCCGTGTTCGGCTGGCTCGTCCTCTCGGAAGCGCTGACCCTGATCCAGGCCATGGGCGGCGCGCTGATCCTCGCCGGGATCTTCGTTGCCCGCCCGCGCCGCAACCGCCCGCCATTGCCGGCAAGAGCAAAGCCTTGAGCAGGCAGACACTTCGCAAAGCGAGACATTCCGAATATCGCGCGAGAACAATCCGGAGGCCGCATGATGCCGACATCCTCTCGTGAGAAGCTGCGCTGCATCTTCGATGCCGCTGTCGCAGCCGCCCATCCGCAGAGCTGCCTGTCGGCACATCTGCCGATTGCACCGCCGCATGGGCGCATCATCGTGCTCGCCGCCGGCAAGGCGGCTGCCAGCATGAGCGAGGTCGCGCTGGCGCATTATCGTGATGCGGGCGTGGAGGATGCCCGCATCACCGGCCTCGCCGTGGCCCGCCACGGCTATGGCGGACAAGCCGGGCCGATCAGGATCGTCGAGGCCGGGCATCCGGTTCCCGACGAGGCCGGTATCGCGGCGACGCGCGAGGCGCTCGCCCTCGCGCGTTCCGCCGGCGCGGAGGATCTCGTTCTGGTGCTGCTCTCCGGCGGTGGCTCGGCCAACTGGATCGCGCCGGCTGACGGCATTGATCTCGCGGAAAAACAGGCGATCACCCGCGCGCTCCTGCGCTCCGGCGCTCCCATCGATGCGATCAACACCGTGCGCAAGCGTCTGTCGCAGATCAAGGGCGGGCGGCTCGCGCGGGCAGCGGCGCCGGCGCGGATGGTGACGCTGGCGATTTCCGACGTGCCCCGCGACGATCCCGCCGTGATCGCATCCGGGCCGAGCGTGCCCGATCCCACGAGCCATGCGCAGGCCCGCGCCATCATCGCGCGCTATGGCGTGGTGCTTTCCGATGCGGCGCAGGCCCTGATGCGCGATGATGCGCCCGAGACACCCAAACCCGGCGATCCCGTCTTCGACAATACCGCTTTCAGCATCATTGCCCGCCCGCAGGAGGCGATGGATGCCGCCTGTGCGCAAGCGCGGCGCCTGGGCTATGAGCCGATCCTGCTCGGTGCCGATCTCGAAGGCGAGGCCAGCGCCGTCGCGGCAGCCCATGCGGGGGAAGTACGCGATATCCGCAGGGCGGGGCGGCGCGCGGCGCTGATCTCGGGGGGCGAGCTCACGGTGACGATCCGGGGGGAGGGGCGCGGCGGTCCGAACCAGGAATACGCCCTCGCACTCGCCATCGCCCTCGACGGGCTGCCCCGCGTGGCGGCGCTTTCCGGCGATACCGACGGCACCGATGGCGGCATCGGCGCGGCGGATGACCCCGCCGGCGCGATCATCGACGACACCACATTGTCACGCGCCCATGCAAAAGGGGTCGACGCGCAAACGTATTTGTTGGACAACGATTCGACGGGTTTCTTCACGATTCTCGACGACCTGTTGATACCGGGGCCGACACGAACCAATGTCAACGACTGCCGCATCATCCTCATCGATTGATCCGTCCCTGCACCGGCGCATGCGCTCGGTTCCACGCCGCGCGAGCCGGCAGATCCTGCGTCTTGTCGTCGTGATGGCCTTGATCGCAGGCAGCCTGCCTTTCCTGGCCGTGCCGGCTCACGCCGATCTGCGCCTGTGCAACATGACCGGCAGCCGCGTCGGCATTGCCATCGGCTACCGTGATCCGCAAGGCTGGGTCACGGAAGGCTGGTGGAATTTCGAGGCGCGCGAATGCGAGACGATCTTCGCCGGTGCCCTCACGGCGCGCTACTATTACGTCTATGCCGTCGATTACGATCGCGGCGGGGAATGGGGCGGGAGCTCGTATATGTGTACCCGCGAGCGGGAATTCACCATTCGTGGCATCGAGGATTGTCTTGTGCGCGGCTATGATCGCAACGGCTTCTTCGAGGTTGATACCGGCCAGCAGCGCAGCTGGACGATCCAACTCACCGATCCTGACAGGCAGGGAGCGCCGTCGCCATGAAACGTTTGAGACGCACCAAGATCGTGGCGACGCTGGGCCCGGCTTCGAACACGCCGGAGATGGTGGAGAACCTGCATCGCCTGGGTGCGGACGTGTTTCGCATCAATATGAGCCATCTCGATCGCGGGCAACTCGCCGCGCAGGTCGCGATGATCCGCGAGGTGGAAGCACGGGTGCATCGCTCAATCACCGTGCTGGTTGATCTGCAAGGCCCGAAGCTGCGTCTGGGGCGCTTCGCGAACGGCGCGGCGGAACTCGAACAGGGCGCGCATTTCACCCTCGATGACAACGACGCTCCGGGCGATGCCTCGCGGGTGCATCTGCCGCATCCCGAGATCCTCTCGGCGCTGGAGCCCGGCCATACCATCCTGATCGATGACGGAAAGCTGCGGCTCGAAGTCGAGGAGGTCGCGCCCGGCCATCGTGCGAAGGCGGTGGTACGCGTCGGCGGGAAGGTCTCCGACCGCAAGGGCGTCTCGCTGCCCGATACGACGCTGCCGCTCGCCGCCATGACCGACAAGGACCGGGCCGATCTCGAAGCAGCGATCGAGATCGGGGTGGACTGGATCGCGCTCTCCTTCGTGCAGCGCCCGGAGGATATCGCCGAGGTCAAGAAAGTGGCGCGCGGGCGCGCGCAGGTTCTGGCCAAGCTGGAAAAGCCGCAGGCGCTGGCACGGCTCGACGAGATCATGGATGTCTCCGATGCCATCATGGTGGCGCGCGGCGATCTCGGCGTGGAGATGCCGCTGGAGAAGGTTCCGGGCCTGCAAAAGCGCATCACCCGCAATGCGCGGCGCGCCGGCAAGCCGGTGATCGTGGCGACGCAGATGCTCGAATCGATGATCACCGCGCCGGTGCCCACCCGCGCCGAGGTCTCCGACGTCGCCACCGCCGTTTATGAGGGCGCGGATGCGGTGATGCTCTCGGCGGAAAGCGCGGCGGGGCAGTATCCGCAGGAGGCCGTCGCGCAGATGAACCGTATCGCCGAGGAAGTCGAGCGCGACAATCTCTACTGGACCATCATCAAGGCGCAGCAGGCCGAGCCGGAGGCGACGGGGTCCGACGCGATCGCCGCTGCGGCCAACGGCATCGCGGCGACGCTCGGCATCTCCACCATCGCGGCCTGGACGTTTTCCGGCGCGACAGCGCTCCGGCTCGCCCGCGAGCGACCGGATTCGACCATTCTGGCGCTTACGCCCAAGCGCGAGGCGGCCCGGCGGATCAACCTGGCCTGGGGCATCCATGCGGTGGTCACCCGCGATGCCAGCGATGTCGACGACATGACCTTCCGCGCCTGCAAATTCGCCGTGCGCTCGGGCCTCGCCAGGGTCGGCGAGCGCATCATCGTCATCGCCGGCGTCCCCTTCGGCACCCCCGGCGCCACCAACATGATCCGCATCGCCTTCATCACCGAAGAGCATGCGGCGGCGGCGTGAGGATCACGTGCGACCGGATTCCCTTGCGGCACGCTATCTGCGCTTTGCCCGAACGGAAGCCAGAGGGCGTTCGGCCATCTATGAAATCCTGGCGCGGCATGTGGCGCAATCACCGCGCGTGCTGGCTTTTCTCGACCGCCTTCCCCCGGACCGGCAACAGCCCAACCTCCTCTTCGCTGCCATGCGGCTCGTCGCCGGAACGCCGGCCTCGCCGGATGCATTTGACGCGGCGATCGCCGACCAGGCGGAGGCGATCGCCGGGATCATGCGTACACGCACGACCCAGACCAATGAGCCCGGGCGCTGCGCCGTGCTTTTGCCGGCCCTTGCCCGGATCGAGGGGCCCCTGGCCTTGATCGAGGTCGGCGCCTCTGCCGGCCTTTGTCTCCTGCCGGACGCCTATGGTTACGATTGGGGGCATCAGACTCTTGCGCCGCCGGAGCGATTCACGGCGTCGGCGCCGGTCCTGGCCTGCGCGGCCACGCCGAATACGCCGCTGCCATCGCGCCATCCCGAGATCGTGTGGCGGGCCGGCCTCGATCTGAACCCGCTGGACGCCTCGAAGGATGAGGATGTCGCATGGCTCGAACATCTCATCTGGCCCGAACACCATGAGCGGCTGGCGCGCTTGCGCAAGGCGATCGCGATTGCGCGCAGCGAACGCCCCCGCGTCGAGGCGGGAGATCTCCGGCGCGATCTGCCGGACCTGATCGCGGCGGCGCCGCGTGATGCGACTGTCGTGGTATTCCACACCGCTGTCTTGAGCTACGTCGCGCAGCAGCATGACCGGGATGCATTCGCTGAAAGCATGATGAACGATCCGCGGGTCTTCTGGCTCAGCAATGAAAGTCCGCGCGTCTTTCCGCGATCGGCTGCAGCCGCCGGGCAGGTGCATGACGATATGTTCCTGTTAACCGGCAACGGCGAACCCCTGGCCTGGACCGGCCCGCACGGTCAGGAAATCCGATGGCTGTGGTGAGATGATCCGGCAGTGCGAGGCGGCGGGGTGCCTCTCGCTGGCGGGGGTCGCGCGACCTGACCACCGGTATCGCACGATGATGCCTGGGCGCAGACGGAATCGGAGCCGCCCGCGTGAAAGCCGCTACCGCCCCTGATCAAGAAAAGCGGCGCCGGAAGCGCCGCTCTTGTTCGTGTTCGTCGAAAACGCCGCAGCTTACTCCGCTGCCGCCTTCACGTAATTGGCCGGATCGTAGTTGAGCACCGGCGCCAGCCAGCGCTCCATCTCCTCGATATCCATGCCCTTGCGCATGGCATAATCCTCGACCTGGTCGCGCTCGACCTTGGCGACGCCGAAATAATACGATTCCGGATGGCCGATATAGAGGCCGGAGACGGAGGAGCCCGGCCACATGGCCTTGCTCTCGGTGAGCTCCACGCCGATGCTCTTTCGCGCGTCGAGCAGTTCGAACAGCGTGTCCTTCTCGGTGTGATCGGGCTGGGCGGGATAGCCCGGAGCCGGGCGGATGCCGGCATAGCCCTCGGTGATCAGTTCCTCGTTGGAGAGCGTCTCGTCCGGCGCATAGCCCCAGAATTCCTTGCGCACGCGCTGATGCATGCGCTCGGCAAAGGCCTCGGCAATACGGTCGGCCAGTGCCTTGACGAGAATCGAACCGTAATCGTCGTTGGCGCGCTCAAAGCGCTCGGCGATGCGCACTTCCTCGAGCCCGGCCGTGACGACGAAGGCGCCGACATAATCCTTCACGCCGCTGTCTTGCGGCGCGACGAAGTCCGACATGCAGACATTGGGACGATCGCCACGCTTGGTGAGCTGCTGGCGCAGACCGTGGAAGGTGGCCAGCGTCTCCTCACGGCTCTCGCCCTTGTAGAGGCGGATATCGTCGCCGACGCTGTTGGCCGGCCAGAAGCCGATCACGGCCTTGGGATTGAACCAGCGTTCCTCGACGATCTTCCTGAGCATCTCCTGCGCATCGTCGAAGAGCTGGCGCGCCACCTCGCCCTGCTTCTCGTCCTGAAGGATATCGGGATAGCGCCCCTTCAGCTCCCAGGTCTGGAAGAAGGGCGTCCAGTCGATATAGGGCACGAGATCGGCAACATCGTAGCTGCGGAACACGCGCGGGCCGAAGAAGCTCGGCTTGACCGTCTCATAGCCGCTCCAGTCGATCTTGACCGGGTTGGCGCGGGCCTTGGCCAATGGCAGGCGCTGCTTGTCCATCTCGGCGCGGGCATGCGCATCGGCGACCTTGGCGTATTCCTTCTTGATGCCCTCGATATAAGGCTTGCACTGGTCTTCCGAGAGCAGGTTGGAGACGACACCCACTGCACGGCTGGCATCGGTGACGTAGATGGCCTGGCCGCGATTATAGGACGGGTGGATCTTCACCGCCGTATGCACGCGGCTGGTGGTGGCGCCACCGATCAGCAGCGGAATGTCGAAGCCCTCGCGTTCCATCTCGGCGGCGACGTTCACCATCTCGTCGAGGGAGGGCGTGATCAGGCCCGACAGGCCGACCACATCGACATTGTGCTTTTTGGCCTCGTCGAGGATCTTGGCGGTGGGCACCATCACGCCGAGATCGATGACCTCGTAATTGTTGCAGGCGAGCACGACGCCGACGATGTTCTTGCCGATATCGTGGACGTCGCCCTTGACGGTGGCCATCAGGACCTTGCCGGCGGCTGATTGCTGATCAAGCCCGGCTTCTTCCTTTTCCTTCTCCATATAAGGCATCAGATGGGCCACGGCCTGCTTCATCACGCGGGCGGATTTCACCACCTGCGGCAGGAACATCTTGCCGGCGCCGAACAGATCGCCGACCACGTTCATGCCGGCCATCAGCGGCCCCTCGATCACGTGAAGCGGGCGCTCGGCGCTCTGGCGGGCTTCCTCGGTATCCTCGACGACGAATTCCGTGATGCCGTTGACGAGCGCATGTTCGAGGCGCTTCTCGACGGGCAGCTTGCGCCATTCGAGATCCTGCACCTTCGCCGCGCCGGAGCCGTCGCCCTTGAAGCGGGCAGCGGCATCGAGCAGCCGCTCGGTCGCGTCGCTGCGGCGGTTGAGGACGACATCCTCGCACAGTTCACGCAGCTCGGGATCGAGATTCTCGTAGACCCCGAGCTGGCCGGCATTGACGATGCCCATATCCATCCCCGCCTTGATGGCATGGTAGAGGAAGACGGTGTGCATCGCCTCGCGCACGGGCTCGTTGCCGCGGAAGGAGAAGGAGAGGTTCGACACGCCGCCGGAGATATGCGCATGCGGCAGGGTCTCGCGGATGGTGCGCGTCGCCTCGATGAAGTCGTTGCCGTAATTGTCGTGTTCCTCGATCCCCGTCGCCACGGCGAAGACGTTGGGGTCGAAGATGATGTCCTCCGGCGGGAAGCCGATCTCTTCGGTCAGGAGCTTGTAGGCACGGGTGCAGATCTCGATCTTGCGCGCCGCCGTATCGGCCTGGCCTTCCTCGTCGAAGGCCATGACCACGACCGCAGCCCCGTAATCGCGGCAGATGCGGGCGTGCTTGAGGAATTCCTCCTCGCCTTCCTTCATCGAGATCGAATTCACGATCGCCTTGCCCTGCACGCATTTCAGGCCGGCTTCGATGACGTGGAACTTGGATGAATCGACCATCACTGGAACGCGCGAGATATCGGGCTCGGCGGCAGCGAGGTTGAGGAAGTCCACCATGGCCTTCTCGGAATCGAGCAGGCCCTCATCCATGTTGACGTCGATCACCTGGGCGCCGTTGGCGACCTGGTCGCGGGCGACGTCGAGAGCGGTGTCGTAGTCACCATTGGTGATCAGCTTGCGGAATTTCGCCGAGCCGGTGACGTTGGTGCGCTCGCCCACATTGACGAAGGGGATGTCCGGCGTGAGCGTGAAGGGCTCGAGGCCTGACAGGCGCAGCCAGGTCTTGGGCTTGACGATCTCGCGCGGCTTCTTGCCGGCAACCGCCTCCGCGATGGCGCGGATATGAGCGGGCGTGGTGCCGCAGCAGCCGCCGACGATGTTGACCAGGCCCGCATCGGCGAATTCCGCGAGCATGCCCGCCGTCGCTTCCGGGCGCTCGTCATAGAGGCCGAATTCGTTGGGCAGGCCCGCATTGGGATAGGCGCAGACGAAGGTGTCGGCGATGCGCGAAAGCTCGGCGATATGCCCGCGCATCTCCTTGGCGCCGAGCGCGCAATTGAGCCCGATGGTGAACGGATCGGCATGGCGCACCGAATTCCAGAAGGCCTCCGGCGTCTGGCCCGACAGGGTGCGGCCCGACAGATCGGTGATCGTGCCGGAGATCATGATCGGCAGATCGACGCCCTTCTCCTGGAAGACCTGGCGGATCGCCACGATCGCGGCCTTGGCGTTGAGCGTGTCGAAGATGGTCTCGATCAGGATCAGATCGGAGCCGCCATCGACGAGGCCGCGCACCTGCTCGGCATAGGCATCGCGCACTTCGTCGAAAGTGACCGCGCGAAAGCCCGGATTGTTCACATCCGGCGAAATCGACAGGGTCCGGTTGGTCGGGCCGATGGCGCCGGCGACGAAGCGGCGGCGGCCATCCTTCTCCTGCGCGATCCCGGCAGCGGCGCGGGCAACCCGCGCGCCTTCCAGATTGAGTTCGTAGACGATCTCCTCCATGCCGTAATCGGCCTGGGCGATACGCGTGCCGGAGAAGGTGTTGGTCTCGACGATATCCGAGCCCGCGAGGAAGTAATCCAGGTGGATGTCGCGGATCGCCTCGGGCTGCGACAGGATCAGAAGGTCGTTGTTGCCCTTCTGGTCATGCGCGTGATCCTTGAAGCGCTCGACGCGGAAATCCTCCTCGGAGAATTTCTTGTCCTGAATGGCGGTGCCCATGGCGCCGTCCAGCACCAGAATGCGCTCGGACGCCGCCGCGCGCAGGGCTTTGCGGACCTCTCGACCATCGGCGTGCTTGATCTGCGACATGAAAATTCTTCCCGGTTTGTTTTACGGCGAACGGTCGGGCATGCCCGACCGCTGCATTTCGTGAATGTGTGAGCGTCGCGCGCCTTACGCGGCGTGCTGCAAGGGCTGATCGGGGCGCATGCCGAGCAGATGGCATACGGCATAGACGAGATCAGCCCGGTTCATCGTATAGAAGTGGAAATCCTCCACCCCCTCGTCGATCAGCCCGATGACCTGCTCTGCCGCAACGGCTGCCGCGACGAGCTTGCGGGTCGCCACATCGTCTTCGAGTCCCTCGAATCGCGCGGCGAGCCAGTCGGGCACGCTCGCCCCGGTGCGTTTGGCGAAATTCGCCGTCTGCTTGAAATTCTGCACCGGCACGATACCCGGCACGATCGGAATATCGATCCCCCTGGCGCGCACCTTGTCGAGATAACGCAGATACAGCTCGTTATCGAAGAAGAACTGCGTGATCGCCCGCGTCGCGCCGGCATCGACCTTGCGCTTGAGCGCATCGATATCGGCATCAAGGCTCGCAGCATCGGGGTGCTTCTCGGGATAGGCCGAGACGGAGATCTCGAAATCGCCGATCCTGCTGATGCCATCGATCAGGTCCCAGGAGGTGGCATAGCCGCCCGGATGGGGCGCGTAAGCCGTACCCGGTCCCTCGACCGGATCGCCGCGCAGGGCCACGATATGGCGCACGCCGGCATCGTGATAACCCTTGACCACCTCGTCGACGTCTTCGCGCGTGGCGGCGACGCAGGTGAGATGCGCTGCCGGCTTGAGATCCGTTTCCTTGACGATGCGCGACACGGTGTTGTGCGTGCGCTCGCGGGTGGAGCCGCCGGCGCCGTAGGTCACGGAGACGAAAGTCGGGCCGAGCGGAGCCAGACGCTCGATGGACGACCACAGGGTCGCCTCCATTTCCGGCGTCTTGGGCGGAAAGAATTCAAATGAAACCGAACGAAACGGCGTGCCGTCGGTAGCGCGCGAGCGAGCTTGCATCAGGCGACCTCTCTGTTTTTTGATTGCAGGGGCCAGTCAGTCCGCACGCGGCGGTCCTGGCCGAGCCAGATTGAAACGGTAAGTGCATCCCTGATCCCCGCAGGCGGGGGCAGGTCGCGGGTGAGCGTACAATCGAGACCGGCTTCCTCGAGCCAGTCACCGATCTGTTCGTGCGAGAAGCCGAGGCGGCGATGGGCCTGCTTCTCGCGGAGGAATTCGAGCCCGTGGGGGGCGAAATCGACGATCAGCATGCGCCCGCCCGGCGCCACGAGACGCGCCGCCTCGCGCAGGGCGCGGGCCGGATCGTCGAGATAGTGCAAGACCTGATGGATGATCACCAGATCGAAGGCGTTTTCCTCCACCGGGGGTGCATGGATATCACCCTGGCGCAGTTCGACCCGCCCGACGCCGGACTTCTCCAGATTGGCGCGCGCCACCGAAAGCATGGCGTGGCTGGCATCGAGGCCGACCGCCCGCGCGGCGAGGGGCGCGAGGCGTCCGAGCATGCGCCCGGTGCCGGTGCCCAGATCGATCAGGTTGAGAACCGGCTTCTCGCCGATCACCTCGGCGACGGCTTTCTCGACATCGCTTTCCGCCGCATGCAGCGAACGCAGTTCGTCCCATTTCGGCGCGATGCGTGCGAAATAGGCCTGCGCGGCTTCTGCGCGCTGACGACGCTTGGCCTGAAGCCGTGCCTTGTCGGCGGCGACATGCCGGTCGGCACCGTCGAGCGCATCAAGCAGCGGATGCAGAAGCTGCGTCGCGGTCGCCCTGTCCGCGAGCCGGAAAAAGGCCCAGGCCCCTTCGCGGTGGCGCTCGACCAGACCCGATTCGACCAGCAGCTTGAGGTGGCGCGAGATGCGCGGCTGCGACTGCCCGAGAATGTCGGTGAGATCCGATACGGACAGTTCCCCCGCAGACAACAGCGCGAGGATCCGCAGGCGCGTTTCCTCTCCCGCCGCGCGCAGAGCGACGAGCGCTTCGTTCATCGAGAGGTTCTGTTCTGGCCGCATCATCCACCGTTCCGTCCATATCGTCCCAGGGAGATGACATGGTGCGATTGAGATATAAAGATATCTTTATATTAAAACGAGCGGGGCATCAAGAGGGAATGTCGGAACTGAAGAACGCTGCGGAGTGTTGCCTTGATGCATCAGGAATCGGAAAGCCGTTACCGGGTGATTTACCAATCCTGCGCTATTGGCTATCGCAGGGCCGCAGGGATGCGGTCTGGAGACAGATGGCTTCGACGGGCGGGTGTCAGCGGAATTGTCATGCAGCATAACAATCACGATATGAGTCTGGCGAATGCCGGTATGCGAAGCGGCCCGGCGCCGTCCTTCAAGCGCGCCGCGATGGGCTTCGCTGCTTCGATCACCGCCCTGTGCGTGGCCGCCTTCTTTCTCGGCAGTCTCTGAATCGGTCTCCGAACGATGCGGATTCGCCGGTCATGGCGGCGAATCGCGCCTTGCAACGGCTCACATGGTCCTGTCGACCAGCGTGAGGAAGCGGTCGACCATGGCCTCCTGCGTGGCGAAGGACGTGACCAGCCGGTAGATGCCTTCATCCGGGCCCAGCGCGTCGTCCGGGGCGAGATTCGTCGCCGTCCAGGGATGGAAGGCACAGCCCTGCCCGCGCAACGCCTCAGCCTGCGCCTGCTTCATGACCACGAAGACCTCGTTGCCCGCACGCTGCCAGGCGAGACGCAGGCCTTGCCCGGTGAGCCCGTCGGCGAGGCGGGCGGCCATGGCGTTGGCGTGACGGGCATTGTCGCGCCAGTGATCATCATCGAGATAGCCCTTGAACTGTGCGGCCAGCAGCCTGCCCTTGGACAGGGTATGCCCGCCGCGCTTGCGCAGCCAGGGCATCGCCTTCGCGTCCTGCGGATTGAAGAAGATGATGGCTTCCGCCGCGAGGCAGCCGTTCTTGGTGGCGCCGAAGGTGAGCACGTCGATCCCCGCCTGCCAGGTCATCTGGGCCGGCGTGCAGCCCAGACTTTCCAGTGCATTGGCGAAACGCGCCCCGTCCATATGCACCTTCATGCCGTTGCGATGGGCGATCGCCGAGAGCGCGGCGATCTCGTCGCGGCCATAGGCCGTGCCGCATTCGGTCAGCTGCGACAGACTCAGCGCCTTCGGCGGCATCTGCTTGACGCTGGATGAAAGACCCGCCAGCCAGCTCTCCAGGGTCTCCGGCGCGAGCTTTGCCCCCGTGCCCGGCAGTCCGGCGAGCTTGGCCGCATGCATGAAGAATTCCGGCGCACCGCATTCATCGTCGATCACATGCGCCTCGCGATGGCAGACGCACAGCCCCCAGGGCGGTACCAGCGCGGAGAGTGCCAGCGCGTTGGCGCCGGTCCCGGTCGCACAGAGAAAGACGGCGACCTCGCGCTCGAAGATCGCACCGAGCCGTGCCTCGATCTCCTGCGTCAGCGGATCGTCGCCATAAGCCGGCAACGGTCCGGCATTGGCTTCGACCAGGGCCCGCAGCACGGGCTCGCTGGCCCCCATGATGTTGTCGCTGGCGAAATTCATCGTGATCGTTCCTCGTCATTGGCACCGCGTCAGGTGAGCCGGCCCGACCCCGCCCGTCAAGCCGCGAGAACCGATTGCCGAATGGGAAAGCTTGCGGGTTTCCCGCAGATCATGGTGCCGCAGGGTGATCTTTTTCGCGTCTGCCGCGTTGACCCTCACACGCCGCAGCGCGGCAGAAACGGAGGTCATCATGTCCTGGAACAAACCGGACCCGGAAACCAACGCCCCGCATTCGCATGATTCGGAGAAGCCCGATCCGGTGAAATCGGCACCGCTTCCGGCGGGTGAGAAGCATGAGGATGTGAAGGACGAAGCTCTGCGTCACAACGCCGATCGGCCTCGCGATGAGAAATCCGGACCGATTGCGGGGCGTCCCGGACGCTCAGAGGAGGATGTCGACGAGGCGCTGGAAGAGACCTTCCCGGCCTCCGATCCGCCTTCCTTCAACCGGACCACCGGGGCGGGAAGCCGCTGACCGGCTTTGCGCGATGTGCTCAGCCCTCGCGCAGAAGCGGCTCAAGCGCCGCGCGCGTCGCGTCGGGGATGGGGAAGGGTTTGCGCGTGGTCTGATCCATCACCACGCAGACGCCTTCTGCCTCGGCAACGAGCTTGTCCGCGCTCATGATCTTCTGGCGCACGCGCAGCGACGAGCGGCCCAGATGTTCGAGCCAGGTCGCGGTCAGCGCCTCCCCCGGATAGAAGGCCTCGGCCTTGAAGTCGATGGCGATGCGCGCGATCACGAAGAAGGTATTGCCCGGCAGATGCGGGGTCACCCGCTTGCGGAAATAATCCACCCGGCCCGATTCGCACAGGACGGTGAAGACCGAATTGTTGAGATGGCCGTTATCGTCCATGTCGTTGTAGCGCAAGATGTCGCGCGTCACGAGCACGCGTTCATCCGCAATCAGCGCCTGCCAGTCATCCATGCCGAACATATTCATTGGTCGAACCTGCTCATCGCTGTTCGCTCCCCGATCACGCGTGGCCCGCGTCACACCATGCCCAACGCCCTAACGCGAAGGCACTGCCCGTTCCATGCGCATTCGCGCGCGCCGGATCAGGCGACTTCGCGGCTCTTGTCGGCGCGCTTGCGCACGGTGGGATCGAGCAGCACCTTGCGCAGGCGGATCGATTTCGGCGTGACCTCGACGAGTTCGTCATCCTGGATCCAGGCGAGCGAACGCTCGAGCGTCATGCGGATCGGCGGCGTCAGGCGCACCGCCTCGTCCTTGCCGGTCGAGCGCACGTTGGAGAGTTTCTTGCCCTTGAGCACGTTCACTTCGAGATCGTTTTCGCGGTTATGCTCACCGATGATCATGCCCTGATAGACCTTCCAGCCCGGCTCGATCATCATCGGACCGCGATCTTCCAGATTCCACAGGGCATAGCCCACCGCCTCGCCGGAATCGTTGGAGATCAGGACGCCGTTGCGCCGCCCGGCAATCTCGCCCTTGTAGGGCTCGTAAGCCTTGAACAGGCGGTTCATGATGGCGGTGCCGCGCGTATCGGTCATCAACTCGCTCTGATAGCCGATCAGCCCGCGTGTCGGCGCGTAGAAGACCAGGCGCTGGCGGTTGCCACCCGAAGGCTTCATCTCGACCATGTCGGCCTTGCGCTCGGACATCCGCTGCACGACCACGCCGGCATGTTCCTCGTCGACGTCGATCACGACTTCCTCGATCGGCTCCAGCCGCTCGCCGGTGGATGCGTCCGTCTTGAAGACGACGCGCGGGCGCGAGACGGCGAGTTCGAAACCCTCGCGGCGCATGGTCTCGATCAGGATGGCGAGCTGCAATTCGCCGCGCCCCGAGACGAAGAAGCTGTCCTTGTCGGCGGATTCCTCGATCTTGAGCGTGACATTGCCTTCCGCCTCCTTGATCAGGCGGTCGCGGATCATGCGGCTCGTCACCTTGTCGCCCTCGGTGCCCGCGAGCGGGCTGTCATTGACGATGAAGGACATGGTGACGGTGGGCGGGTCGATCGGCTGGGCGGGAATCGCCTGCTCGACCGAGAGATCGCAGAAGGTGTCCGCCACGGTTCCCTTGGTCAGGCCTGCAATGGAGACGATGTCGCCCGGCTCGCCCAGCTCGATCGGCTGGCGCTCGATGCCGCGGAAGGCGAGGATCTTGCTGACCCGGCCCTGCTCGATGGTCTTGCCGTCCTGGCCGATCACCTTGATCGTCTGGTTCGGCTTTACCGTGCCGGCGGTAATGCGCCCGGTGATGATGCGCCCGAGGAAGGGATTGGCCTCCAGGATGGTGCCGAGCATGCGGAAGGGACCCTTTTCGGCTTCGGCCTCGGGGACATGGGCGAGTACCTGGTCGAACAGGGGGGCAAGTCCCTCATCCCGCGGGCCTTCCGGGGCCGTCGCCATCCAGCCGTCGCGGCCCGAGCCGTAGAGGATCGGGAAATCGAGCTGCTCGTCGGTGGCGTCGAGCGCGGCGAAGAGATCGAAGACCTCGTTGATCACCTCGATATGGCGCTCGTCCGGACGGTCGATCTTGTTCACGGCCACGATCGGGCGCAGGCCGATCTTCAGCGCCTTGGCGACGACGAATTTCGTCTGCGGCATCGGCCCCTCGGCCGCGTCCACCAGCACGATCGCACCATCCACCATGTTGAGGATGCGCTCGACCTCGCCGCCGAAATCGGCGTGGCCGGGTGTGTCGACGATGTTGATGCGGGTATCCTTCCAGACCACCGAGGTGGCCTTGGCGAGGATGGTGATGCCACGCTCTTTCTCGAGATCGTTGGAATCCATCACGCGTTCGGCGACGCGCTGGTTTTCGCGAAAGGCGCCCGACTGGGCGAGGAGCTGGTCGACGAGGGTGGTCTTGCCATGGTCGACATGGGCGATGATCGCGATATTGCGCAGTTTCATGAAGCGTCCGCCTGAAGAAGATATCGGTCCGGAACGATCGCAACCCACGCCGGAGCGCGGAATTTCGCGCCGCCCTCAGGCACTCTGACTATGATGCGACGTCGGGATGTTCGGACCTTTCGCAGTGCAATACGTGCTTTGCGCGCATCTTGCAAGGATTTCCGCGCTCTGATTCGTGGTGTGGTGAATTCTGCTTGTAGCTGGAGGATGGCCGTGCCGAGGCCCGGATCAAGGCTTTTCTCGAAGCATTTGCGCGACGCGGCAATGCGGCTTGATCCACGCCGCCTTTGTCGGACACAGCCAGTTCAGGATTTTGAGGCACCGTGCATAATCGACCGACAGATCACGCCGAAATATCGGTTCATGATGCCAGATTCGGTTGCGAAAGTCGGCAATTGCGCTTGTTTCACGGTGAATCGCTCGCAGGGTGGTCGTACTGTCGAGATGCGGAAAAGCGGCGTAGAGATGCCGACTCCAGATCGGCGGATAATATCTCGGAGCGAGCATCGCAACCCAGAAGCCGAATGACAGGCCGGCAATGATCTGACCTGTAATCATTGGTCTGTTCTTGCTCCTCAGGCGTCTTCTTGTAACTTCGATGTCATCGATCCGCTTTCCTTGAACCGTTGACAGGAAGGCGTCGTTTCGCCACCATTCCTGTCCGAAGGCCATCCGCAGTCCGTCGCTGACACGATTGCGCAAACCGACTTCGACGGCCTGGATGGGAAGATGGAACGCCTCGCCGATTTTCGCATTCCACAGATACAGTTGCAGAGCCCGGTCCACATCGTGCCCAGCAGCGTTCAGATAGGTGCCGAGACGAAGCGGAGAAATAACTTCTGCTAATGCATGAATCGGGGGGTGTGGATAAACCCGATGTTGACCATTGTCTGCCATATGCCTATTTGTCCCTCGTGAGCCGATTTCTGTCACTGCGCGCATACAGACTCGGACTTCTAGAGCCCCGCGACAGCTTCGGCCCTCGCGGGGCTTCGTATTTTTCGACCGGAACGCGGGTTCGTACTAAGCTTGCCGGACAAGCTTGCAGCATGGCGAGAAAATGCGTTTCTGACCAGAGTCGCGACCGTTATTGCAGTTCAGGATTGCTGAAATTTCACCTTCCATGTCTGAGATATGGTCTGAGGGCGCATCGATGCTCCGCTGAGTGATCGCCCTCGGGCGGGCAATCTTGCCCATGACACCATCGCGCCGCCTCCCTTGACGCGCGGGCGGGTATGGATCACCGGTGGGGGTATATTGTAAGGCAGGTCGCGGATCTCGCGCGGCGATATTCCGGCACCAATCGAGGACAGGCAGATGGCTGACGACAAGGCTTTGAAAGACGATTCCCAAGTGGTGGCCGCGCTCGGCGCGGCGGAAAAGCACCATGACGGTGCGCTGGGACGCCTGTTCGACTGGCTGCGCATTCCCTCGATCTCCACCGACCCGGCCTATGCCGAATCCTGCCGCGAGGCGGGTTCCTGGCTGGTGCGCGAGCTGGAGGAACTCGGCTTTGAGGTCTCCCTGCGCGAGACCCCCGGCCATCCGGTGGTGCTCGGCCATTACCGCGGCGAAGCCGGCGGGGAGAAACGCCCGCATGTGATGTTCTACGGCCATTACGACGTGCAGCCCGTCGATCCGCTGGAATTGTGGCAGGAACCGCCTTTCGAGCCGCGCATCGCGACGATTCCCTTCGACCGCAAGGTGATCGTGGCGCGCGGCGCTGCCGACGACAAGGGCCAGGTGATGACCTTCATCGAGGCCTGCCGCGCCTGGAAGGCGGCCACCGGCACGCTGCCCGTCGACGTCACCGTGCTTGTCGAGGGCGCCGAGGAGGATGGCTCGAAGCATCTGCCGGAATTCGTCGAAGCCAACCGTGCGGAACTCGCCGCCGATCTCGCGCTGGTCTGCGACACCACGATGTGGAATTCAATGACCCCCGCAATCACCATCTCCCTGCGCGGGCTGGTCTATTGCGAGGTGGTCGTGCGCGCCGCCGACCGCGATCTGCATTCGGGAATGTTCGGGGGGGCTGCGCGCAACCCGATTCATGTTCTGTCGCGAATCATCGCCGATCTGCACGACGAGAACGGCGCGGTGACGCTCGCCGGTTTCTATGACGGCGTGGCCGAGCCGCCGGCGGATGTGCGTGCGCAATGGGAAAAGCTCGGGCTGACGCCGAAAAAGTATCTCGGGCCGATCGGCCTGAGCGAACCCGCCGGCGAGCGCGACCGGATGCTGATCGAGCAGATCCAGTCCCGCCCGACCTGCGACGCCAACGGCATCATTGCCGGTTATACGGGGGAGGGGACAAAGACCGTGATCCCGTCGCAGGCCAGCTGCAAGGTCTCCTTCCGCCTGGTGGGTGATCAGGATCCGGAGGCGGTCGCGGCGGCCTTCCGGGCGCATGTGGAGGCGCGGATTCCCGCCGATTGCTCGGTCGAGATCATAGAGCACAAGGGTTCGCGGGCGATCGCGCTGCCCTATGACATGCCCGCCCTCGATGCGGCGCGCGAAGCACTCGCGGATGAATGGGGTCGCGAGCCGGTGGTGATCGGCAATGGTGGTTCGATCCCGATCGTCGGCGACTTCAAGCGTACGCTGGGGCTCGATTCCCTGCTGATCGGTTTCGGCCTCGACGATGACCGGGTGCATTCACCCAACGAGAAATACGATCTCGTCAGCTTCTACAAGGGCACCTGCTCCTGGGTGCGCGTGCTCGCGGCTCTGGCCAAGCGCGGGGTCTGAGGCAGCGCGGGGTCTGAGGCAGCGCGGGTGCTGAACCGGGCGGATCCGGTCAGCCCGGCGCATCGGCGCGGGGAAACCCGTCGGTGCGCCTGAGCGCCTCGCCGAGCATCATCCCGGCACAGACGGCGACATTGAGCGAGCGCATCCCCGGTGCCAGTGGAATGCGGATGCGCGCGTCGCAGGCTTCGTGCACGTAATCGGGTGCGCCGGCCGATTCGCGGCCCATGATGATCGCGTCGTTCTCCGCATAGCCGAAATCGGTATACGGTACGGATCCCTGCACCGTGGCGAGCACCAGCCGCAGGCCGTTCGCGCGGCTCCAATCATGGAATGCGCGCCATGAGGGGTGGCGAATGATTGCCACGCGATCCAGATAATCCATACCGGAGCGCCTGAAATGGCGGTCGGAAACGTCGAAGCCGGCGGGTTCCACGATGTCCACCGCGACCCCCAGACAGGCGGCGAGGCGTATCATGGTGCCGGTATTCTGCGGAATATCGGGCTGGAACAGGACGAGCCGCATCGGCGATGTCTCCGGTGAAGATCAGGTGTCGGGCGCAAGGGCGCGACGGTTATCGTCGCGCTGCGGCGCCGGCGCAAGCAACAGGAAAAAGACCATGCTGGAGCGCGCCGAGCGCCGCATCGACCCTTTCGCGCCCTTTGACCGGGAGGAGACGCCGCCCGACCGGGTGAGCGCCTTCGCCTGGCATTATCTGCGCCCGGTGCGCGGCTGGCTGGGGGTGCTGGTCCTGATCTCGCTGGCGGTGGGTGTGCTCGAATCGGGGCTTTATCTGCTCGTCGGCTGGTTTGTCGATCTGCTCTCCACCGCGGATCCGCAGACGGTCTATGCCGATCACGGCACGGCGCTGCTGCTCGCGGCTTTCGCCGTGATCGTGATGCGCCCGCTCCTCCACATCACGCACGATATCATCACCAACCAGGTGATCGTGCCGCAGACCACCAACATGATCCGCTGGCGCACCCATTCCTATACGATCGGCCATGCGCTCGGCTATTTCCAGGGCGATTTCGCCGGACGGCTGGCCAACCGGATCGTGCAGGTCGGGCCGGCAGTGCGCGAGATCGCGGTGACCCTGCTCGACACGCTGCTCTATGTCGGCATCTTCGCCATCACGGCCTTTTTGCTGTTTTCATCGATCAGTCCTTGGCTCGCCCTGCCCATGGCCTTGTGGATGATCGGCTACGGGCTGCTCCTGCGCTATTTCATTCCGCTGGCGCGCGATCGCTCCCTGAAGAACGCCGATACCCGCTCCGTGCTGGTGGCGCGGGTGGTGGACACCTATACCAACGCGCTGACGGTGAAGCTGTTTGCCCGATCGGAAGACGAGCGCGCCTCGGTGCGCGAGGCGCTTGCGCGCAATACCCGCGCCTTTCTCGATCTCGGGCGTGTAATCGTGGCCTCTGCCGGAACGCTTGCGGTGATGAACTCGGCCCTGCTCGCCGCCATCGCCACGCTCTCGCTGATGCTGTGGCGCGAGGGCGCGATGTCGACCGGCGAGGCGGCGGCGGGGCTTGCGCTCGTGATGCGCATCCTCGCCATGTCGGGCTGGGTGATGCGCTCGGTGCGTGGCGTGTTCGAGAATGTCGGGGTGGTGCAGGAGAGCATGCGCACCATCGCCCAGCCGCACAAGGTGACCGACATGGCGGCAGCGCGCCCGCTCGGAGTGCGTGACGGCGCGATCCGCTTCGAGGATGTGAGCTTTCATTACGGCGCCGAGGCGGAGGTTCTGGAGCGCTTCGACCTCGCCATCGCGCCGGGGGAGAAGGTCGGGCTGGTGGGGCCGAGCGGGGCGGGGAAATCCACCATCGCCGCGCTGCTCCTGCGCCTGCACGATCTCGAAGGCGGGCGAATCACCATCGACGGGCAGGATATCGCCCGCGTCACCCAGGACAGCCTGCGCGCGCAGATCGGCGTGGTGACGCAGGATACCTCGCTATTGCACCGCTCGATCCGCGACAACATCCTCTACGGGCGCCTCGAGGCCACGCAGGAGGAGGTCGAGCGCGCGGCGAAGCTCGCCCATGCGCATGAATTCATCACGGCGCTGGAGGATCATCGCGGACGGCGCGGGTACGACGCCCATGTGGGCGAGCGCGGGGTGAAGCTCTCCGGCGGCCAGCGCCAGCGCATCGCCATCGCGCGGGTGATTCTCAAGGATGCGCCGATTCTCGTGCTCGACGAGGCGACCTCCGCCCTCGATTCGGAGACGGAGGCCGCGATTCAGGATTCGCTGGAGAAGCTGATGCAGGGCCGCACCGTGCTCGCCATCGCCCACCGGCTGTCCACCATCGCGGCGCTCGACCGCCTGATCGTGCTCGACCGGGGCCGTATCGTCGAACAGGGGACGCATCACGAACTGCTCGCGCGCGACGGCCATTACGCAAGGCTCTGGGCGCGGCAATCCGGGGGCTTTCTGGAGGTGGCCTGAAGGCGTCGCCGGAAAGCCACGCCAGGTAAAAATCGTTCAAAACCGGATTTGCTGGACCGATTGGGCATTCCTGCGCTATGGACACGAAGGCGTGAGCGTGTCAAAGACCGCGCCGCGTGGCGACGCCGGGTCGCATTGCCGGCGCGTGGGGGCTCGTGCATGACACATGGTGCGAATTCTCACGCTTGTGTGGAACTCCGGCGACGCCGGGGCGCGGCCCTCGACGCGTTCGATTTGTGGAAACTGATGCCGGGAGAGTGACGTGGCTGAGACCACCCCGACCGCCGAACCGACAAGGCGCGATTTTCTGTTCATTGCCACCGGCGCCACTGCGGCGATCGGTGTCGCCGCCGTTGCGTGGCCCTTTGTCGCGCAACTCGCACCCGATGCCGAAGTCATCGCCGCCGGCGCACCGATCGAAGTCGATCTGTCGCCGATCGCCGAAGGCCAGATCGTGCGCGTGTTCTGGCGCGATGCCCTGATCTTCGTCCGTCATCGCACGGCCGAGGAGATCGAGGCGGCGCAACAGACGCCGCTATCCGATCTCATCGATCCGGAACCCGATGCCGATCGCGTGGTCGAGGGGCGGGAGCAGTGGCTGATCATTTACGGCAACTGCACCCATCTCGGCTGTGTGCCTCTGGATTTCCAGGGTCAGTATCGCGGCTGGTTCTGCCCGTGCCATGGTTCCGTCTTCGATACGTCCGGGCGCGTCCGCGTCGGCCCGGCGCCGATCAATTTGCCGCTTCCGCCCTACGAATTCGTCGATGATACGACGATCATCATCGGCGAAGAGGCCTGACGGGTTCGCATCAGACGGGCCCTATGGTGGGCACGCAAGTACTAGCAGGCGAGACAGATGAGCACGCATTCCCCTTCCTATGTCCCCAAGAGCGCCGGCGCCAAGTGGCTGGAGAGCCGCTTGCCGATCATCGGGCTGGTGCATTCCTCCTTTGTGGTTTTCCCGGTCCCCCGGAATCTCAACTACATGTGGACCTTCGGCGCGATCCTGATGATCATGCTGGTTCTGCAGATCGTCACGGGCATCGTTTTGGCGATGCATTACACGGCGAATGCAGAGCTGGCCTTTTCCTCGGTCGAGCACATCATGCGTAACGTGGAATACGGCTGGTTGATGCGTTACCTGCATGCGAACGGCGCCTCATTCTTTTTCATTGCCGTCTACATCCACATGTTCCGCGGCCTGTATTACGGCTCCTACAAGGCGCCGCGCGAGGTCCTCTGGATCCTCGGCGTGATCATCCTGCTGCTGATGATGGCGACGGCCTTCATGGGCTACGTGCTGCCCTGGGGACAGATGTCCTATTGGGGCGCTACCGTGATCACCAACCTGTTCTCGGTGATCCCCGTCGTCGGCGACACCATCGTCTCCTTCCTCTGGGGCGGTTACTCGGTGGGCAATCCGACGCTGAACCGCTTCTTCTCGCTGCACTATCTCCTGCCCTTCATGATCTTCGGCGTGGTCCTGCTCCACGTCTGGGCGCTGCACGTGCCGGGCAACAACAATCCTGCCGGCATCGACGTGAAGACCAAGAAGGACACCGTGCCCTTCCACCCCTACATGACGGTGAAGGACACCTTCTCGGCGATGCTGTTCATCATCGTGCTGTCCTGGTTCGTCTTCTACATGCCGAACTATCTGGGCCACGCGGACAATTACGTGCCGGCCAACCCGTCTGTGACACCGTCGCATATCGTGCCGGAATGGTATTTCCTGCCCTTCTACGCGATCCTGCGGGCGATCCCGAACGCGTTGCTGGGCGTGATTGCCATGTTCGCATCGATCGCGGTGCTGGCCTTCCTGCCCTGGCTCGACACCTCGCGTGTGCGCTCCGGCTCCTATCGCCCGCTCTTCAAGATGTTCTTCTGGCTCTTCGCGATCGTCTGCATCGGGCTCGGCTATCTCGGAGCGATGCCGGCGGAAGGGGCGTACGTGATCTGGGCCCGCATCCTGACGGCGCTCTACTTCGCGCATTTCCTCGTCTTCCTGCCGCTGCTGGGTCTGCTCGAGAAGCCGAAAGCGCTGCCGAATTCGATCGCGGAATCGGTGCTGAAGAAGAGCGGATCGGGCATGCCGCAGGGCGCAGCCGCAAAGCCTCAGGACGCGTGAGGGCAGCCACACCTGACCGCGCCCCTGTTCAGGCGGCGCGGTCGTGACGGGAATGACAAGAACCAGGGTTCGTGACAATGAAGAAGACCCTCCTCCTCGCCGGTGCATTCGTCGCCGCCCTCGCCATGCCGAGCGGCGCGGCCCATGCAGCCGGTGAATATCTGAAACCCCCGCTGCAGGACTGGAGCTTCTCCGGGCCGTTCGGCACCTTCGATCGCGAGCAGCTGCAGCGTGGCTTCCTCGTTTTCCGCCAGGCTTGCTCGTCCTGCCATGGCCTCGAATACGTGTCGTTCCGGAACCTGGCGGAAGCGGGCGGGCCTGAATTCAGCACCGGGCAGGTCGAAGCCTTCGCAGCCGAGTTCCGCATTCCGGATGGTCCCGATGCGTCCGGCGAGATGTTCGAGCGTCCTGGGGAGCTCTCCGATCGCTGGATCAGCCCCTTCCGCAACGAGCGGGAAGCGGCGGCGGCCAATGGCGGCAAGGCTCCGCCGGATCTCTCCGTGATGGCCAAGGCCCGCACCTTCGAGCGCGGCTTCCCCTGGTTCATCACCGACATGTTCACGCAGTATAACGAAAACGGTGTCGATTATATCGCCGCCTTCCTCAAGGGATTCGAGGAGCCTCCGGCGGATATGGAAATCGCGGCCGGGAACTACTACAACCCGTATTATCCCGGCCAGATCGTCGCCATGCCGAACGTGCTTTTCGATGGCGCCATCTCCTACACGCCGGAAGGTGCCAATCGTCCGGTCGCGCCCGAGACGGTTGAGCAATACGCCAAGGACGTGACCGCCTTCCTGATGTGGACGGCGGAGCCGCATCTCGAGCAGCGCAAGCGCATCGGTTTCCAGGTGATGCTGTTCCTGATCGTGTTTGCCGGTCTGCTCTACTTCACCAAGAAGAAGATCTGGGGCCGCCTCGGCGAGGATGGCGCACCGGAATTCCGCGCCTGACCGGCGCAGCCACGGCCCTGAAGACTGCCCCCCGGATGCTGCGAGGCATGCGGGGGTTTTCTTTTGCGGCACCGGCGGGATACGCGCCGAGCGCAGGAGGCAACCCGCGCATTGGTCGCTTGGCGGATTTGCGCGCGCAGGTCTTGACAATCCCCCGGGCTCGGCGACCCTCGCAGATACGCAACCAGGCGCGCCGAGCATGAACCGGCGCGGCGATCCGAGGAGGACGACGCATGAAGCCGCAACCGGCGCCCACCCCCGCCTTCGTCACCCGCCTCGGCAATGCGACCATTGCCGGTGTCTATGACGGCAAGCGTGTCATGCCGCTTGGAGACAGCTTCGTCGCCAATGCGCCGCGCGCAGCCGTGGCTGATGCGCTCGCAGCGGGCATGCGCGCCCGCGACACGATCGAGATTCCGTTCACGCCGCTGCTGCTGCGTCTCGATGACGGGCTGGTTCTTTTTGATACCGGCAACGGCCCGCAGGCGGAGGGGACGGGGTTCGGCCTGCTCCTGCCCAATCTGCGCGCCATCGGTGTCGCGCCGGAAGATATCGATACGATCGTCATCTCGCATTGCCATGGCGACCACGTGAACGGGCTGCGCGACGCGTCCGGGCAGCCGCTGTTTCCCAATGCACAGGTGCTCGTGCCGCGCCGCGATCTCGCCTACTGGCTCGATGCCGACGAGGCTGCGCGCGCGCCGGAATTCTGGCAGGCCAATTTCGCCAATGTGCGGCGCATCTTTGACAATCCCGCCCAGCCGGCGCTGGCGCTCCTCGAATACGAGGATGGCGATGAAATCGCGCCCGGCGTGACGGCGCTGGCAGCGCATGGACATTCGCCGGGCCACATGGCCTTCCGGATCGCTTCCGGCGACGCGACGATGCTGCTGATCAGCGATGCCGCGCATCTGCCCGAGCTGTTCGTGCGCCATCCCGACTGGCAGCTGATGTTCGACATGGATCCGGATGCCGCTAGGGAAACGCGGATGCGCCTGCTCGACATGGCTGCCCGGGAAGAGCTTCCCGTCGCTGGTTATCACTGGGGCCTGCCCAATATCGCGCGGGTGCGGCGTGACGGCGAGGGTTTCGCATTCTCACGCTTGCCATTCCCCTGAGGGAGCACTCTGGCATCAGCGCGAAATCGCATTATCCTCAGGGAAAATCGAAAGACGGGTTCGGTGATGGATGGTGTGAAGACAGGGCAAGGCGAGGGCGATACGGAGCGCATGGCCGATGATGTGTCGCGGCCCCTGCGGCATGTACGCCAGGCGCTGCCGCATGATTCGGCCCTGCGGCACGTGCAGGGCAATGCGCAGTATATCGACGATATCCGCGAGCCGGAGGGCACCCTGCATATCGCCATCGGCATGGCGCCGAAAGCGCGCGGGCGCATCACCGCGCTCGACCTCGCCCCGGTGCGGGACGCGCCCGGTATCGTCACCGTCCTCACCGCTGCCGACATACCTGGCCCCAACGACGTCTCCCCCGCCATGGGCGATGATCCGATGTTTGCCGAGTCTCGCGTCGATTTCCATGGCCAGGCGCTCTTCGCCGTCGTTGCGACCACCCGCGACGCCGCCCGGCGCGCTGCGCGCAAGGCGCATGTCGAAATCGATGCCGAGCGGCCCTCCGTCACCGTCGAGGATGCCGAGGCGCGCGACGAGACCGTGCTCGCCGATTACGGCTTCGGGCGCGGCGATGCCGCTGCCGCGATCGCGCAAAGCCCGCACAGGCTGGAAGGCTCGCTGCGCATCGGCGGGCAGGAGCATTTCTATCTGGAAGGGCAGGCCGCGCTCGCAGTGCCCGGCGAGGAAGGCGATATCCACGTCACCTCCTCCACCCAGCATCCCACGGAAGTCCAGCACGTGATCGCCCGGGTGCTGGCCCTGCCCGATGCCTATGTCACCTGCGAGGTGCGCCGCATGGGGGGCGGCTTCGGCGGCAAGGAGAGCCAGGCCACGCAATGGGCTGCGATCGCCGCGCTCGGCGCGAAGGTTACCGGGCGCCCCTGCAAGATCAGACTCGACCGCGATGACGATTTCGCCCTCACCGGCAAGCGCCACGACATGCGCTGCGATTACGCGCTCGGCTACGACGATGACGGCGTCATCCAGGGCTACAAGGTCGCGCATCTGGTGCGCTGCGGCTATTCGGCGGATCTGAGCCAGGGCGTGGTCGATCGCACCATGTTCCATTCCGACAACGCGTATTATCTCCCCGCCGTGCGCATCGACACGCGGCGGCTGAAGACCAACACCGTCTCGAATACCGCCTTTCGCGGTTTCGGCGGGCCGCAGGGCATGCTCTCGATCGAGCGCGCCATGGACGAGATCGCCTGGGCCACGGGGCGCGATCCGCTGGATGTGCGGCTGGCCAATCTCTATGCGGCGGGGCGCGACATCACCCCCTATGGCCAGAAGGTCGAGGATCCGCAGATCATGCATGCGATGATCGCCGAGCTTGCCGAGAGCGCCGATTACCGCGCGCGCCGGGCCGGGATCGCCGCCTTCAACGCGTCGTCGCGCATCCTGAAGAAGGGGATCGCGCTCACCCCGGTGAAATTCGGCATCAGCTTCACCCTGATGCATCTGAACCAGGCCGGGGCGCTGGTGCATGTCTATCAGGACGGCTCGGTGCATCTCAACCATGGCGGCACCGAGATGGGCCAGGGGCTTTATATGAAAGTGGCGCAGGTGGTGGCGGAGGAGTTCGGCATCGCCATGGAGCGGGTGCGCATCACCGCCACGACCACCGCGAAGGTCCCCAACACCGCCCCGACGGCGGCCTCCTCCGGCTCCGATCTCAACGGCATGGCCGCGAAGGTTGCCTGCGAGGCGATCAAGGCCCGGATGACGGCTTTCGCTGCGGAAAAGTATGGCGTACTGGCAGAGCAGATCGATTTCCGCGACGACCGCGTCTTCATCGGCAATGAGAGCCTCAGCTTCCCCGAACTCGCGCGCGCTTGCGTCCTCAACCGGGTGCAGCTCTCCCATGCCGGGTTCTACCGCACGCCGGAAATCTGGTGGGACCGGGAGAAGGCGCAAGGCAAGCCGTTTTTCTATTTCGCCTATGGCGCGGCCTGTGCCGAGGCGGTGATCGACACGCTCACCGGCGAGAACCGCATCACCCGCGTCGATATCCTCCACGATGTCGGCAAATCGCTCAATCCGGCGGTGGATATCGGCCAGATCGAGGGCGGGTTCGTGCAGGGCATGGGCTGGCTGACGACGGAAGAGCTCGTCTTCGACGGCGAGGGGCGGCTGCGCACCCACGCCCCCTCGACCTATAAAATCCCCGTCGCCTCCGACGTGCCCGAGCATTTCAAGGTGACGCTCTATCCCAATGCCAACCGCACGCAGACGATCTACCGCTCGAAAGCCGTGGGCGAGCCGCCCCTGATGCTCGCCAATGCCGCCTTCTGCGCCATCACCGATGCCGTGCGCGCCGTGGCCCCGGAAGGCGCGCGCGTCCCCCTCGACGCACCGGCGACGCCGGAGGCGGTGCTGCGGGCCTGCGCGGCGTTGCAGGGTGAGGCGCTGGATGGTGAGTCGCTGGAGGCGGGTAAGACGGGGGCGGGAGCGCAGCCGTGAGCGGGGCGGCAAACCCCTTCGCCCGCCTCGCCGCCATGGTCGAGGAAGCCGGCGCGGCGGCTTTCGCGCGCATCCACGCCGTCAAGGGCTCCGCCCCCGCGAAGCCGGCGCCTGGCTCGCGGTCCGCCCCGACGGCGCCTTCGCGGGCACGATCGGCGGCGGCCGCCTCGAATGGGACGTCCTCACCGATTGCCGCAAGGCCCTTGAGGCCGGCCGGGGCCCCGCGCTTTTTCTCGACTACGCACTCGGCCCCGATCTCGGCCAATGCTGCGGCGGACGGGTGATGCTTTCGATCGAGACCTTCGACGGGCGGGATCTGGAGGATCTGCGCGCGCTGGCGGGGATGGAGGGGCGGTTCGAGGTGGCGTGTCGGGTGGATGAGGGGGGACGGGTTGTGCGGGGGTGATGGGATGCTTGTTCAGCCTGCGACATGGGCATTTCCAAGTGCCGTCGCTTCCGCCTGAAAGTGTTGTTCGCACGCAGACCTGGTCAGAATCCCGGAGACGACCCCACACGCTGATGTTCTGCGCGATGACCGGCCCTGCCGCCGCAGGTTCAATGAAGACGGAGGCAGGGGCGGCACATACCGGCGCCGGTTGCGGCGGACGGCGCGGAGACCCTGAAGATGCAGGACGGATGATGATGATCTGTTCCCGAGGCTCCCACGCGTCACGGCATTCCTGATTCAAGTCACTTCGATGCCATAGACAAGAGCGAGCAGCACCAGACCCAGGAGGATGCGATATATGACGAACGGCGTATAACTCGCATCGCGCAGCCAGCGCATCATCAGGGCGATCGCGGCCCAGGCGGCGATGAATGCAAGCCCCCCGCCGATCAGGGCATCCGCCGTCATGCGTGTGTCGCCTTGATCGTACAGTTCATAGGATGCAAGAATGCCGGCTGCGGCAACGGTCGGCATGGCCAGAAGCAGGGCGAAGCGGGCGGAGAGTGGACGATCGAAACCAAGGAATCGCCCGGCTGTCATCGTAATGCCGGATCGGCTGACGCCGGGAATGATGGCAAGGCATTGCATCAGCCCGATAATGAGGGCATCGCGAAATGTGACCGCTTTGGGTTCGTGCTTGGCAATAGGCGTCCGATCCGCCACCCATAGCGCAATACCGAATATGATCGTCGCCCACGCCATGATCTCCGTCGCCCGCAAGAGATCGCTGACGATGTTCCTCGCAAGAAAGCCCACGATCAGGATGGGAACGGTCCCGGCGGCGACCAACAGCAGCAGGCGTGATCGTTCACTGCCGTGGCCTCTCAACAGATCGATCAGACCTGACACCATTTCGCCGACGTCCCGGCGAAAATACAACAGGACGGCCCCGAGCGAGCCGACGTGCAGCGCAATGTCGAAGGCAAGTTCATCGGCTGCCGTTCCTTGTGAGGGCGGAAGCCCGATCGCACTCATCAGATCGCGCCCGAGAATGAGGTGAGCCGAAGAGCTGATGGGCAGAAATTCCGTGATTCCCTGAACGATGGCGAGGAAAATCAGATAATACATGGCCATCGGATTGTCAGACTCTCATTCGCTGGCGGCGCCCTGACATGGATGGGCTTCGACAGTCCGGCCCGCACCATACGCGCCAGGGCGAGATGTGCCGTCCCCGCTGCGCCCGAGGTCGTTCCGAATGTCTCTTACCCGCAGATCCGCTCCGGCTCAAGTGCCGCGTATCATTCGCTTCCGCCTGAGCCGGCGGGATGTTGTTGTCAGCTGCAGACAGCGGGAGATTTTTCCGCGCGATCCGTTCCGACCCGGCCTGTTCCTGGGCGCGCCCTGTTTATGTCGATCAGTGCGAGATGCCGAAGCAGCGCCGCAGGGCGGCAGCAGCCCATGGCAGCCTCCGACAGGCACGACTGGTTTTCCGCGCTGAATGCCCGGAAACCGGGAAGGTCGGGTCTTGGCTCCACCTTTTCAGCCGAGCAATCGGTCGCGAGGACCGATCCGGAACCCATCCCCCTCCACAAATGTTGACCCCCGCACCACAGCTGCGGTTAGCTCTTCTGGCCGTGTTGCGTTTGGGGAGGGTGATGGCTTTGGATGATCGGGATGAGGATGAACGGGGGGATGGCCCGCGTGATCGCGACAGCGAGCGGCGGCGCTCGCCTGTGGATGACGAGATTGCGGCCTTCATCGATGATCTGCTCTATGGGCGCGGTCGGGAATTCCTGAAGGCGGCGCGGGGGCATGCGGCGGATTATGCGCAGCGGCGCAAGGGGGATGCGGCGCGGTCCGTGGAGGATGTCGCGCGCTCCTTGCGCGATTCCGGGCATGCTTTCGACGACAGGCCGCATATCCGCGATTTCGTCGATGCGGCAGCGCTCGGGCTGGAGAACCTGGCCGATGATATCCGCACCCGCAGCTTTCGCGACATGGTCGATGCGGCGGAGGATTTCGCGCGCGAGCGTCCGGTGCTCGTCGCGGCGGCGGCGGGGCTCGCGGGTTTCGCGCTGGCGCGCTGGCTGACCCGCCCGCGCCGCGAATCCGCGCCAATGCGCCCCCGCGCGCCGATGCGCCCCCATCCCGATGATGCGTGGAGTGAACCCGATGACCGAGCATGATCCGCGCGACGACGACCGGGACGCGCCCCGGCCAGGCGGCACCGGGCCAGACGGCACCGGCTATGGCGGCGGCGATGATCGCGGGCCGCGCGCGCTCTACCAGCTCATCGCTGATGCCCTGCGTGAGGCGACCGAGCTGGCGAGCAAGGAATTCGCGCTGTTTCGCGCCGAACTCGCGGAAAACATCTCCCGCCTGATCGCCGGGATCGTGATGCTGATGATCGCCGCGATCTTCGGCGTCGCCACCATCGTGCTGCTCACCTCCGCCCTGGTCGAATGGATCGCGGTGCTGGTCGGCTCGGATGCGCTTGCCGCGTTGATCGTGGCCGGGGTGACGCTCGCCCTCGCCATCATCTTCGCCCTGATCGCCCGCAACCGCCTCTCGCTGACCACGCTCGAGCCGAAGCGCACGCGCGAATCGGTGAACCGCGACGGGGATATCTTCTCCGGCAGGAGGCGCAGATGAGCCGGCGCATCGAGGAGATCGAGGCGGATGTGGCGCGCTCGCGCGCGCGCCTCGAACAGACGCTCCAGCGCATCGAGCACAAGCTCTCGGCCTCCGGCATGGTCGATGACGCGCTCGCCTCGCTCAGGCGCACCCGCCACGGCGATGTCGTGGACCGGGCGATGGGCGCCCTGCGCGACAATCCCGTACCGGTCCTCGCGGTGATGGCGGGAATCGGCTGGCTGATCGGGCGGGCCGGGAGCGCGGAGCGCGATGCCGCCCGCGCTGCGCGGGCGCGGGAGCGTGCATACCGGCGCGAAGCGAACGCTGCATCGAAGGACGCATCGAACTCTTCACGCAGTGACGCGTTCTCTGAGGGAAGACAGGCGCCGGATCCCGCGTCCGGCATGTCTCCAGGCGGGCGTGTCCCGCCCGATGTGTCACCACAACCGCGCAGCTGAGGAGTATCGGCATGGCCGACGACAAAGACAAGAACGCACCGGATGAGGGGCAGGAAATCCCCAATCCGGCCGGCACCTATTCCGCAAGACCGTCGGCGCGGATACGCCAGAGCGCACGCTCGGCGTCGAAGATCGCCGAGAAGGCGCGTCGGCAGGCGCGGCACGAGGTCGAGGAAGAGCTCGAATCCCTGCGCGCACAGCTCGACACCTATGCCGAGCACGCCGACGAGGCGACCCGCGAGGCCGTCGAGGCGGCCCGTCGCCGCGCGCGCGAAGCCTATCGCGACCTGCGCGAAAGCGCAGCGGAAACCTACGACGATTTGCGTGAGCGGGCGGAACACGGCCTGGACGAAGCCGGCGAATGGGCCCGCGAGCATTACGAGGATGCGCGCGAATGGGCGCATGAGCATTACGACGAGGCCGTCGATGCCGGTCGGCGCGGCTATCGCCGCAGCCGCGCCTATGCCCGACAGCACCCGCTCGCAATCGGCGCGCTCGGCCTCGCCGCCGGGCTCGTGCTGGGTGCGCTGCTGCCGCGCCGCGATCCGCCCCACCCGCCGCGCTGGTACGAGCCCGAGCATTACGGCTACGAGCGCGATCCGCGCCGCGCGCGCCGGCGCTGGTAAGACGGGGCGGGGAGGCGCGTGCGGGTCAGGCGCGCTTCTTTCCCGCCTTCGGGGCCTGATCGCCGCTTCGCGCGGGCGCGTCACCGGCCAGGGCTTCGCCAAAGCGCGCAGTCAGGGCGGCGAAGACGGTATCGAGCATGCTTTCGATATCATCGAGCTCTGCGGCATCGGGGCTGATTGCCTCCTGCTGGGCGGCGGTTTCCATTGCGCCGAGACGATCGACGAGGGGCAGGGCGCCGATATTCGCGCTCATGGATTTCAGCGCATGCGCCGCGCTCGCAATCTGCTGCGGATCGCCGTGTGAGGCCGCCTCGCGCAGATCGCCGAGCGCTTTGGGGGCATGTTCGAGATAAAGCCCGAGAACCCGGCGCAGGAAGTCCGGCCCCGCGGTTTCGCCCATCTGCTGCAACTGGCCGATCAAGTCCTCATCAAGGACGGGGCGCGCGTCGGCATTATCCTGCTCCTGCTCCTGCGTGGCTGCCGCGACGACCTCCGGCACGCAGGACGGTGCGGTCGCCGCTTCGCCCGGCTCACCCTGGTCTTCCGGCTCCGACGTCTCCGTCGGTTTTTGCGCCAGCACCGTGACATAGGATTGCAGCGGAATGGCCGTTTTCGCCGGTACGATATCGGCCTGCCCGGCCAGGTCCGGCTCCTGCGGGACTTGCTCCGTATCATCCAGAGACGCAGCCGGCGGACCGGCCTCGATCTCGTCCGGGGCGGCCTGTCCGATATGGCGGCTGAGGGTCTCGCCGAGCTGGGCGATGGTGAAGGGCTTGTGCAGCACCCCGTCCATCCCGGCCTCCTGCCAGCCGAGCGCCTCGGCGCCCACCACATGCGCGGTCAGGGCGACGATGCGTTTGGGCGCGCGCCCCTTGCGCGCCTCGTCCTGGCGGATACGGCGGGTTGCCTCGTAGCCGTCCATCTCCGGCATGGAAACGTCCATCAGGATCAGATCATAGTCCGCCACATGTGTCTGGCGCAGGGCCTGGAGGCCGTCGCTGGCGAGATCGGGGTTGATGCCGAAACGGGCCAGGGCGGCGCTCGCGACCTCGCGATTGACCGGGCTGTCATCGGCGACCAGCACGCGGGCCTGCGCGAATTGCGGCAGTGAATCGCCATCCGCGCCCGGTTTCGGCGCAGATGCAACGAGTGGCTTCCCGGCGCGCATCCGTTCGAACAGGGTAGCGGCCTCGTTGATGCTGACGGGCAGGCGCATCACCGCATCGGCCAGCCCGCGCCCGAGCGCGATCTCGCCGGCTTCCGCGCCGATGGGGGCGAGGGCGATCACGGCTTTGGCGCCCTTGGGGCGCGCTTTGCGCGCGACGAGGCCCTCGGCGCTGATCAGCCAGAAACCCGTTATCGTGGCGCGCCCGTAACCGCGTTCCTCGTGGGTCTCCACGAGGGCGAAGCCCGATCGCGACGCGACCGCCGCCAGGGCCTGGCGGCTTCCGGAGCCGGCGGAGCCCAGCATGAGCGGCAGCGCATGTGGCTGCGGCGGCGGCGCTTCGCGATAGGCCTCGCCGACGGGGATCTGCAGCGGTATGTCGAAGCTGAAGGCGGAGCCCTTGCCGACCTCACTGGTCGCGCCGATCTCACCATCCATGGCTTCGACCAGCCGCTTGCAGATGGTCAGCCCCAGCCCCGTCCCGCCGAAACGTCGCGTCGTGCTCTGGTCCGCCTGGGAGAAGGCGGAGAAGATTGTGGCGAGTTTGTCCGGTGCAATGCCGATACCGGTATCCTCGATGGCGATCCGCAGCCGCGTGCGCATGCCGTCAGCACAGGCAAGGCGGATCACGACATGGCCCTTCTCGGTGAATTTGAGGGCATTGCTGGTCAGATTGGAAATGATCTGTGTGATCCGCGTCGGATCGCCGATGACATGGCGCGGGGTGCCAGGTGCGATGACGGCGGCAAGATCGATCCCGTTCTCGCGCGCCCGCGCGCCGAACAGGGCGGTGACCGTATCGGCGACTTCGTGGAGATCCACCGGCACGCGCTCAAGTTCGAGCTTGCCGGCCTCCACCTTGGCGAAATCGAGGATGTCGTTGATGATGGCGAGGAGCGACTGCCCCGAGCGGGTGATGACTTCCGCCTGCCGCCGCTGACGTTCGGGCAGGTCTGATTTCGCCAGCAATTCGGCCATGACCAGCATGCCGTTCATGGGTGTGCGGATCTCGTGGCTCATGGTCGCGAGAAAATCGGACTTGGCCCGGCTGGCCTGCTCGGCGACCTCCTTCGCGGCCAGAAATTCGCGTGTGCGCGCCGCCACATCCTGCTCCAGCTGATCGCGCTGGCGCGCCAGCCGCGTATCGCGTTTTCGGATCTCGCCAATCATGGTGTTGAAGCTCTTGGCGAGATTGCCGATCTCGTCATCGGTCTCTGCGGCGACATAGGCTTCGTAATCGTGACTGAGCCGGATGCCGGCCATCGCGTGCGCAAGGTTCAGGAGCGGTCGGGTGATGTGGCGCTGCATCTTGATCGAGATGAGCAGCCCGATCGCGGCGGCGAGTGCTGACGCGGTGACGGCCACGAGCAGCATATCCTTCATTCGTTCTGCAAGATCGCTGGTATCGCTGATCAGGGTCAGACTCCCGATTGTCTCGCCGCCATTGTCGATCGGAACCTCCGTGCGGACGCTGCGGCTGCGGATCAGCCGCGTCGCATTGACCCGCTCTCCGGGGCGGATCATGACGTCACGGTCGTCACTGAGCAGGATCGCGGCGCCGAGTTCGGCCAGGAGCCTGCCCTCTGCGTCATGGACAACGGCATAATTCATCTGGGGAACGCGGCTGATGGCACGGATCACGGAAAGGATCTGAGCGCGGTCGCGTGCCTCAACCGCCTCGGCGGCGGCGGCGGCGAAGACATGGGCCGTGGTGGCGAGTTGTTCATGCTTTTGCTGGCCGTAGCGCTCCACCTCGCGCCACAGGTTGATCGCCGTTCCGCAGATCAGCGCGATGCCCACGGCGACAAGCACGAGGCGCCCCAGCTTGAAATTGATCGATTGATTCTTCTGCACGCCTGAACCCATGGTGTTTTCGAAATGGCACTATCATAGATTTCCGTAAGCAAGGAATTAACCGATGCATTTAAGTGGATAGTCATATTTAAAGTTGTAAATAGCGGCATCGAAGGGACGCATTCCATGCTGCTAGGACGATCCGAACAGGGCTTCATCTATGTCTTCGAGGAGCCGGTGCGCATCCTCGCCGTCGACGATGATCCGATCATGCGTGAGATGGCAACAGCCCAGCTCTCGCATCCGGGCGGGGAGATCGTGACTGCGCAGAATGGCCAGGAGGCCTGGGATATTCTGGCCGCCGATCCCGGCTTCGATCTCGTGCTCAGCGATCTCGAAATGCCTCAGATGACGGGCTTTGCCCTGTGCACGGCAATCCGGGAGGATGCGCGGCTCGCACGCCTTCCCGTCGTGGTTCTGACCGGGCGTGAGGACATGTTTGCCATCGATCGTGCCTACGAGGTCGGTGCGACCTCGTTCGCGACCAAACCGGTCAATTGGCGCATGCTCGGCTATCAGTTGCGATATGTGCTGCGCAACAGCCGCGACAACGAGGCAGCGCTGGCAGCCGTGCGGCAAGACCTGCGGCAAGACCTGCGGGCGGGTGGTGTCGAGGGCGGTGCCGAAATCGTGCAGATGCCAGCCCGGGAAGCCGCCCGCGCGGAGGCTCCGGTCGGGCCCGATCCGACCACCTGCCTGCGCATTCTTCTGGATCAGCCGCCGGAAAAGATCGCCGGGATCGTCGCGCAATGCGCGCTTTCCGATGATGCGTCCGGTGATACAGGCGCGATCCTGCGGCGCTATGCCGATCTGGTCGCGGCGCGGCGGGCCCGGGAAGCGGCGGCCATGCGCGATGCGGTCGAACCGGCGAGCCCGCCGGTTCCCCGGGAGGCGCGTGCCGATGACACCGCCGATGACACCGCCGATGAACACGCGAGGACTGCTGCACCTTTCGTTCAGGACGAACCCGCATCCGGGGCGGTCGCCGGCGATCCCGTCGCGGCGATGCGCGCGCAGCTCAGGCAGTCCGGATCGGGCCGTCCCGACCCGGATCCTGCGCCGCGCAATCCTGCGCGACCCTTCCGTTTTCTGGCAAGTGGCGGACGAACATGAGGCGAGAGGAAACGATGCACAAGGCGGATACGAACGGCATGGCGGCGCTGCGCAGCGACGGGATGGTGCGTGGCGCGCAGCTGCAGCACTTTCTTTCGGATGTCCGGGGCGGCATGGCCATGCTGTTTTCGCTGGCGCTGATACCGCTTCTGGGTTGTATTGCGCTCGCTGTCGATGTCAGCACCTGGCATTCCGCACGCACCGAGCTGCAGAAGATCGCCGATGGCGCCGCGATCGTCAGCGCGCGGGAACTGCGCATCGGCGCCGCCCGCCCGGAGGTGCTGCAGGAAGCCGCGCGGCTCTATGCCCAGGCCGTGATCGAGGCCGGGGCGAGCTTCGTCGAGAATCCCGAAGTCTCGGCTGAAATCTCAGCCGAGCGCGATTCGGTGACGATCGCAGTGGAAAGCACGGTCAGTCCGATTTTCTCCCGCCTTTTCAATACGGGGCTTTCCAGCGTCCGGGTGAATGCGACCGCACTGCTCGCCGGACGGGAGCCGATCTGCATGATCAGTACCGATTCGAGCACTTCCCATGCGATGGCCCTGTTCGACTATGCCCGGCTCGATGCGGAGGATTGCGGGATATATGTCAATTCGCGGTCATCAGGCGCGCTGCGCCTTGATGGTTCGGTCAATCTGGAGGCCAGCCTGATCTGCGTCCATGGCAGTGTTTCATACGACGGCGGCTCGACCAGCCCGGGGCCGGTGATCGGTTGCCCGCGTATCGGCGACCCGCTGACGCACAGGATACCGTCTTCATCCTGTGGCAGCGATGACGAGGAGCCGTACAAGGTCACGGGAAACCAGACCCTCTATCCGGGTCAGTATTGCGGTGGCATCGAAATAAGCAGTTCGGCCCCGATCACTTTCCAGGCCGGGACCTATCATATTGGTGGAGACGGGCTGGAGGTCGAGGATGGGGCGCGCATGACTGCGCATAATGTCACGTTTGTTTTCCATAATGGCGCCGGCGCTGAGTTTGGTCCCGATACCACCCTCAGCCTCTCTGCAAGCCGCGAGGGACGGTATGCCGGCATCCTCTTCATCGAGGCCGGATCGGGTGACGATGCGACCTTCCGGATCAACTCGAACAATGCGCGCACGCTGCTTGGCACGATCTATCTGCCCAAATCGAAGCTTCTGATTGATGCGGATCAGCCCGTTGCCGGTGATTCCGCCTATACCGTCGTCGTGGCGCGCGAAATCGAGATCGCCAATCGCTCGCGGCTCGTGCTCAATACCGATTACGCCGCGACGGATGTGCCCGTCCCCGAGGGTGTCGGGCCGCATTCGGAAATCATGCTCTCGCAGTGATCTGCGCTTGCGACCGGCGGTGATACGCCGCCGGTCGCTGCTTTCCTCTTCACGCAATCAGCCGATGCGCTTGCCGGCGCGCGGATCATGCTTTGCAAGACGCGAAAGCAGATAATCCACCTCCGCGCGGGCCGTGGCGGAGATCGCACCGCCCGGCTTGCGCTGGGCCTGAGAGGAAATGATCCCGCGCCGTTGCAGCACGTATTTGCGCACGGCGAGACCGGCGCCCGGCTGCTGCTCATAGCGGATCATCGGCAGATGCGCATCGAACAGGTCATGCGCCTCCTCGCGCTTGCCGGCCTGGGAGAGCTTGACGACATCCACCAGCATGTCCGGGAAGGCGTAGCCGGTCATCGCGCCATCTGCGCCACGCTCGCATTCGAAATCGAGGAACAGGCCGCCATTGCCGCACAGGATCGAGATGTGGCGCATGGAGCCGTCCTGCTCGAAGCCACGCAGCGCCGAGATCTTCTCCAGACCCGGCCAGTCCTCATGCTTGAGCATCACGGCAGAGGGGTTGTCCTGCACGATCCGGCGGATCACGCCCGGCGTCATCACCACGCCGATCGCGAGCGGATAGTCCTGGATCACGAAGGGGATGTCGGGGCCGATCGCCTCGACGGCCTGTGCGTAGTAATTGACGATCTGGTCATCCGTCTTGAGCGAGGAAGGCGGTGCGATCATCACCCCGGCGGCGCCCGCATCCATCACCGCGCGCGAGAGCGTGCGCATGGCGGCAAAACCGGGAGCGGACACACCGATCACCACCGGTGTGTTCCCCGCGCGCTTGATGATCCGGCTCGCAATGGCGCGCGCTTCCTCGCCGTCGAGCTTCGGGGCCTCGCCCATCATGCCGAGCGCCGTGATACCGGTGCAGCCCGCTTCGAGGAAGAAATCCGTCATCCGGTCGATGGAAGCGTCATCGACGCGGCCATCATCATGGAAGGGGGTGGGGGCGATGACGTAGACGCCCTTGGCGTTGGCATCGAGCATGATCTGATCCTCGGCATTCACAATTTGCGGATCCGGCACATGCCGACCGCTCCGGCTCTTGGTAAGCCGGTGCGCCTTGCCCGCGCAACCATTGCGGCTGCCAACCTCGTCTGCGCGAAACGGCGCGATCGCCGTTCAGGCAAAATCGCGCAGGAGTTGCGCCTCCACGACACCCATCGCATCCTTGCTCTCTGCTTGCCTGACCCCCTGCGGTGCGAAGACAGCTTCGAGCACGGCACGCCGCTGCAGATGCCTGGAAATGGCATAACATACCGCCTGATGAAACCGGGCTTTCGGCGTATGACCTTCATCAAGTGCATGCCAGGCATCTTCGTGAGCACGAAAGAACGCGCGCACGCCATGCGTCTCGATGAGTTGTCGTGCATGCAGCTGGACGCGACGGCGTGTTGCGCGCCATTGCCAGCGATCGATAATATACATATCGAACCTCGAAAATTTTATTTTGCTCGCCCACCCAGCCTGATAATAAATTATTATTCAGTCCGGTTCCATCTTCAATGGTAATTTGATTATTTATTGTGGAATACATGCATTTAATAAATTCTTATCGATTCTTGACTTGTTGCAAACTTGTCTCTTTACAGGGCAAACGTGGCGTTATGGCGGAGCTAAACAAGTCATCCGCCACCTGTACCTTTTCCCTTGCGGTTTCTGGAATCTGCGCTGCGGGTCGTGCGCCGTGTCGCGCATCGGAGCGAATCACGACCCGCAGGTGGCGGGCAGTTGCCTTTGCGTGGCAACCCGATTCCGGTCATCGCCCTGGAGCGCGTTGCGACCTGACGAAGTCAGGCCGGGCGCCCCAGGTCATTGTTTAGCGCAACATTTTCTCCGTCAGCCGGTATCTACCTGACGGCATGATGCTCTAGACAGCGGCTTTCCATCAAAGCCGACGTGCCTAAAAGCTCCAGCTGGCGCGCTGGATGACCACGCGATAGCCATCAGGGTCCTCGAACGTGCGACCGGAGCGATCCCAATACGGATTGAAGGCCGGCACGGCCATGAACCCGGCATCCTCCATTCGATCAATTGCCGCCTGCCATTCGGCCGGTTCCGGCAAGTAGAATACCAGAAGGTGATCTCGTGTCGGCGCCCGACCGGCTGCGTGCCCTAGCGATCTGGTGAACTCGAAATGATATGGTGCATCGGAACGGCCAAGCATCACACCATCGAAGCCATCGTGACCGTCAAATCGGTGGAGAATGTCAAAACCCAGTCCGTCTCTGTAAAACGGAATGAGTGCCTCGATGTCATCAGTCGGTCGTGCGACGCGAAGCTTGGGACTGATCATTCTATCCTCCTTATTAACATGCTTTTCCCGATATGGACGCTGCAACCCCGTCTGTCTGCAATCCCCCGCCTCCATCGCCCTCGGTCGCGGCGAAGCGCGCATCGGAGCGTTCCGGATCGGGACATCGTTTGCAACCCGACCCCTTGGCGTGATGCATGACCGCTGCGGGCGGTTTCGATCTGGCATCCATGCGCTACATGCTGCTAGTCAGCTGCGCGATCGCATGCGTTGCGTGTGCGACAGGTCCGCGTCAAACGCTCCGAGGTCCCTGAATGCCGCACGATCACGGCCATGTGCATATCGATCCGAAATCCGGCGATCGGCGCGTCTCCGTCGCAATCTGGGCGAATGCCCTGCTCACGGTCGCGCAGATCATCGGCGGTATCCTCTCCGGCAGTCTCGCGCTGATCGCCGATGCGCTCCACAATTTCTCCGACATGGCATCGCTGGTAATTGCCTTCGCCGCGCGCAAGATCGCGCGCCGACCGCCTGATTCGCGCATGACCTTCGGCTACGGGCGGATCGAGATTGTCGCGGCCCTGATCAATTACGTCACCCTGATCCTGGTCGGCTTCTATCTGATCTATGAGGGCGGCATGCGGATGATCGATCCGCCGGAGGTGGCGGGCTGGACCGTGGTCATTCTGGGGATCATCGCCCTCGCGGTCGATCTGCTGACGGCGTTGCTCACCTGGTCGATGCAGAAAGGCTCCCTGAACATTCGCGCGCTGTTTCTGCACAACCTGTCGGACGCGCTGGCTTCGGTTGCCGTGATCTTCGGCGGTGCGCTGATCCTGCTCTATGATCTGCGCTGGGTGGATCCCGCGATCACGATCCTCATCGCGCTCTACATCCTCTATCTGGCCTTCACCGAGATCGGCAATCCGATCCGCACGCTGATGCTCGGCAGCCCGCCCGATATCGACAGCGCGGGCGTGATCGCGGCCATGCGCAGTGTCGAGGGCGTGCATGACGTGCATCACGTGCATCTCTGGCAGATGCAGGAGCATGAGGCTGCGCTCGACTGTCACGTGGTTGTGTCGCGGGAAGCCTGGACGCGGCTCGAAACCGTCAAGGCCGCGATCAAGAAGGAGCTGAAGCAGGCCCATGGTATCGGGCATTCGAGCCTGGAATTCGAGCATATCGATCACGCCCATGCCAACGCGGCTCTTTACGGCCACGGCATGGCGGGCGCGGAAAACGGCGGTGGCGGGCATGCCGGTCACGAGCATCATTGATCCCGTCTGGCCGGGCGCAGGCGCATTGCGGTGAATTCAACCGGGACAGGCCCGGGAGAGATCTTTCCCGGCCTGCCCGCATAGCCTACATCTGACCCATGACCGATCCCGCCGACGATACGCCGATTCCCGCCGGGCAATCCGCCGCGCCGCCATCGCCACCCGCCGCAGCGCAAGCGGGCGAGACGGACATGACCGAGAGCGGTATCAGCGGCACCGGCATGGAGGTGATCCGCCGGTTCTGGGCGACCTTGCCCAACGCGCCCGGCGTCTATCGCATGATCGATGCTGCCGGCGAGGTGCTCTATGTCGGCAAGGCCAAGAGCCTGAAGAACCGCGTCGGCTCCTATGCGCGCGGCCAGGGCCATTCCAACCGCATCATCCGGATGATAGCTGATACGGCGCAGATGGAATTCGTGACCACGGGCACGGAATCCGAGGCGCTCTTGCTTGAGGCCAATCTGATCAAGCAGCTGCGCCCGCGCTACAACGTGCTCCTGCGGGACGACAAATCGCTGCCCTATATCCTCGTCACCGAGGATGAGCGCGGGGCGCAGCTCACCAAGCATCGCGGTGCGCGCAACCGCAAGGGGCGCTATTTCGGCCCCTTCGCCAGCGTCTGGGCGGTCAACCGCACCATGACGGCCCTGCAACGCGCCTTCCTCCTGCGCACCTGCTCGGATTCCTATTTCGACAACCGCTCGCGCCCCTGCCTGCTCTACCAGATCAAGCGCTGCGCCGGGCCCTGTACCGGCGAGATCGCGCCGGAGGATTACGCGGCGCTCACCCGCGAGGCGGTGGATTTCCTCTCCGGCAAGAGTTCACGGGTGAAGGAGCGCCTTTCGGCCGAGATGCAGGAGGCGTCGGACGCCCTCGAATTCGAGCGGGCCGCGCGCTATCGCGACCGTCTGGCCGCGCTCTCGGCCATCCAGTCGAGCCAGGGGGTGAACACGCAGAGCGTCGAGGAGGCCGATGTCGTCGCCATCGCGGAGGAGGGCGGACAGTTCTGCGTCGAGGTGTTCTTCTTCCGCAACTGGCAGAACTGGGGCAACCGCGCCTATTTCCCCAAGGCCGACAAGTCGATGAGCGTCGAGGAAGTGCTCACCGCCTTCCTCGTGCAGTTCTATTCCGACAAGCCGCCGCCGAAGCAGATCCTGCTCTCGCATGATTGTCCCGAGCGCGAGGTGGTCGCCGCCGCGCTCGCGGTGCGCGCCGGCCACAAGGTCGATGTGGCGACGCCCAGGCGCGGCGAGCGGCGCCAGATCGTCGAGAATGCCGAGCGCAATGCGAAGGAGGCGATCGGGCGGCGTCTCTCGGAGACCGCCTCGCAACAGCGCCTGCTCGATCTCACCGCCGATGCGCTGGGGCTCGCGCGCAGCCCGCGCCGGATCGAGGTCTATGACAATTCGCATATCCAGGGCGCCAATGCGGTGGGCGCGATGATCGTCGCCGGGGCCGGCGGTTTCATGAAAACGCATTACCGCACCTTCAACATGCCGGTGGAGAAGGTCACCGCCGGCGACGATTTCGCCATGATGCGCGAGATGCTGCGCCGGCGTTTCGCCCGGCTGGTCAAGGAGCAGCCCCGCGCGGCTGATCAGGAGAATCCTGCGGAAAAACGGAACGGCAGGGGCGATACCGGGCAGGATCGCCCGCCGGACGATCCGGCCTTTGCTGATGATTCAGCCGATGAATTTCCCGCCTGGCCGGATCTGGTGCTGATTGATGGCGGGGCGGGCCAGGTCTCCGGCGTGCGCGCCATCCTGCGCGAACTCGGGGTGACGGATATCCCGGTGATCGGTGTCGCCAAGGGCGCCGATCGCGAGGCGGGGCGGGAGCTGTTTCATGTGGAGGGCAAGGCGCCGTATCGCCTGCCGCCGCGCGATCCGGCGCTCTATTTCATCCAGCGCCTGCGCGACGAGGCCCACCGCTTCGCCATCGGCACCCATCGCGCCAAGCGCAAACGCGATCTGACGAAGAACCCGCTCGACGAGATCCCCGGCATCGGCCCGGCCCGCAAGCGCGCGCTCCTGCACCATTTCGGCACCGTCAAGGCCATCCGCCACGCCAGCCTCGACGACCTCGCCCGCACCCCCGGCGTCAATGCGGCGACGGCGCGGGCGGTGCATGCTTTCTTCAATGAGGGGTGATGAGGGCAGAAGCCCGGGCCGAAACGTAAAAACCCCGCCGAAGCGGGGTTTGAACCATAAGGCCATTGCAGAATTGTTTTGAATTGCTCCCATTCCGGGCGTCAGCAGTGTGTGTTGGCTACTTAAAGTGCAAAGCGCAGGCGGTCGGCTTCCAGCACACGAGTTGATTTGCAATTATTTATTGTGTTAAATGAATTAAGGGGTCGCTTGGTGCAACCCTGTCGCTACGAAAATTCTAGGAATCTCGCATGTCGCAAGAAAATAGCGAGCGCAAAGGCTGGCCCTTCTATATTGCTTGGGCAATGGTATTATTACCAAATGTGATAAGTGTAGGGCAGACGCGTGTAACAACTCAAAATGGTTGGGTAATAGAGTGCTCTGCAAACTATTACTGGGCTGCAGTGTTAGGTCTGATTGCTCTTGTTATTGTAACAATGAATTGGAAGTCTTGGGGTAAATGGTCGTATGCATTGGGATTTTCAGCAATATTTACGATTGCATACGGATTTAATATCGGTGACATGCTATGCCCGGAATATGTTCCTCCCAGCGCGCCTGCACGACCGATGCCTCCATTCTAAGATAAATTTAGACACAATTGGTTAGTACGAATAATTTTCTACCGTAAAACACTATTATGATATTCATGGAAATTGGCAATGCGTTTTTTTAAGCATCGGAAATTCAATGGCTAATTCTCATGCAGAGTCATCGAGCCAATATTGAACGCTGAAATGATAGTCCTCGACTCGAATTGCCCATCGATGTGATAAAATGAATATTGCTCATATTTGAAAAATTTCGTTCATTCGCCAAAAATCTGATCACGCCTTCTTCCCCCACCGTCCGTTCTCGTCCTGCTGCCAGTAGGTCGCCTCGTGGCCGGCGGCCTTGACTTCCTTCCACTGGGCGCGGGCGCGGGCGAGCTGGTCGTCGTCATCGCCGTCGAAGATCACGATGATGCGCTCGTAGCGGGCGGCATCGGGGGGCAGGGCGGCGCCGTCGACGAGGAAGCGGATCGCGGCATCGTTGGGATTGGTGAAATCGAGCGCGATCACGATCGGATGCTCATGCGCATCCGCCTCATCGGCGCGCCCGTGAGCGAGGAAGCTTTCCTCGTCGTAGCTCCACAGATGATCGTCGAGGGCAGCGGCGCGCTCCTCGCTGGTGACCTGGATCGCCGCCCGCCAGCCACGTGCGCGCGCCTTTTCGAGCAGCGTCGGCAGGACGCGCTCGAGCGGTTGGCGTTGAAGGTGGTAGAAAAAGACCTCACTCATGCTTCGTCACGCAGGATGCGGCGGATGACCTTGCCGGTGGTGGTCAGCGGCAGGGAATCGCGAAAGGCGATCTCGCGGGGATATTCATGCGCGGAGAGCCGGTTGCGCACAAAGTCGCGAATGTCGTCGGCGAGCGCCGCGTCGGGATGGATGCCGTCGCGCGGCACGATGAAGGCCTTGACGATCTCGGTGCGGACGGGATCCGGCTTGCCGACGACGGCGGCGAGGGAAACGGCGGGGTGGCGCAACAGACAATCCTCGATCTCCGTCGGCCCGATCCGATAGCCCGAGGAGGTGATGACGTCGTCGTCGCGCCCGACGAAGCGGATATAGCCGTCGGCATCCATCACGCCCTGATCGCCTGTCGTCATCCAGTCGCCGATGAATTTCGCCTGCGTCGCTTCCGGACGGTTCCAATAGGAGAGAAACATCACCGGATCGGGGCGCGCGACAGCGATCTGGCCGGGCTCGTCCGGCGCGCAGATGCGCCCGTCATCGGCGATCACCGCGACGCGGTGGCCGGGAACCGGGCGGCCGATCATGCCCGGCTTGCTCACCCCGATCGCGGCGCAGGAGGCGACGATGAGATTGCACTCCGTCTGGCCATAGAACTCGTTGATGGAAAGCCCCAGCGTCTCGCGCCCCCAGGCGAAGGTCTCGGCGCCGAGCGCCTCGCCGCCGGAGGCGAGTGTGCGCAGGGCTAGGTCGTAGCGCCCGCGTGGGTTGTCCACGCTGCGCAACAGACGCAGGGCCGTGGGCGGGATGAAGGCGTTGCGCACGCCGTGATCCGCCATCAGCCGGAAGGCGGCTTCCGGATCGAATTTGGCAAAGCGCCGGGCGATGACCGGAACGCCGAAATGCAGGCCCGGCAGCAGCACGTTGAGCAGCCCGCCCGCCCAGGCCCAGTCCGCCGGCGTCCAGAACCGGTCCCCCGGCCGGGGCATGAATTCATGCGGCAGGGAGACGCCGGGGAGGTGGCCCGGCAGCACCCGATGCGCATGCAGGGCGCCCTTGGGATTGCCGGTCGTGCCGGAGGTGTAGATCATCAGGGCGGGATCATCGGCCAGCGTATCGACCGGGGTGAATTCCGCGCTCTCCGCCGCGCTCGCCTCGTGGAAACCCTCAGCACCGGCATCCGGACCATCGATGCTCAGAATCACATCCGGATGCTCGAAATCATCCTCGGCATCGGCAAATTTCGCAAGGCCGCCGGCATGGGTGATCAGGGCGCGGGCGCCGGAATCGCCGAGCCTGTAGCGCAGGGCGTCGATGCCGAAGACATCGGCAAGCGGCAGCGCGATGGCGCCGAGCTTGTAGATCGCCACATGCGCGATCGGCACGGCATGGCCTTGCGGCAGCAGCACCGCGACGCGATCACCGGGACGAATGCCGCGTTTGCGCAGGGCATTGGCGAGGCGGTTCGAGGCGTCGCGCAGCCCGGCGTAATCCAGCACCCGCGTCTGTCCCTCCGGCGTGACTTCGATCACGGCGGGGCGCCCGGCATCAATCGCTGCCCAACGGTCGCAGATATCGACCCCGATATTGTAGTGCTCGGGAACCGCCCAGGAAAAACGCGCGTACAGGCCCTCGTAATCGCGGATATCCGGAAGCATGCCGTGCCTCTTGCTCGATGATGCCGCCCCGGGGGGGCGGGCGTGTAACCGCGCGACGATCTATAGCATTATTGCGCCGGGAAAATACCGTGTAGGAGGCAATTGTCTCAGGCAGGGCACGACAGAGGCAGATGAAAACGCCCGCCACTCCTTTCGGGAATGGCGGGCGCGATCGGATTGCTCGTGCAGGGCCTCAGTTCGGTGCCGTCTCGTTCTCCGAATCAGTGCTGAGGAAGGCGTCGAGCTGCTCGCCACGCAGGAAGGCAAGGGCGGCGAGAAGCTGCTTGTCTTCCTCCTGATCGGTGGGGACGTAAGCAGAGGAGCCGGCCGCTTCCTCGTCCTCGCCGCTGAGATGCCCGCGCAGACCGGCTTCGCCCTGCGTCTCGTCGCGTCCGCGCAACTCCTCGGGGATCTCCTGTAGGACGACGATATCCGGATCGATGCCGCGCGCCTGGATCGAGCGACCCGACGGGGTATAGTATTTCGCCGTCGTCAGGCGCAGGGCGCCGTTGCCACCCAGCGGAATGATGGTCTGGACCGAGCCCTTGCCGAAGGAACGCGAGCCGATCAAGGTGGCGCGCTCGTGATCCTGCAATGCACCGGCGACGATCTCGGAAGCCGAGGCGGAGCCACCATTGATCAGGACGACCAGCGGCAGACCGTCTGTCAGATCGCCGGACTTGGCCGAGAAGCGCTGTGTCTCTTCCGGGTCACGCCCGCGCGTCGACACGATCTCGCCGCGATCGAGGAAGGCGTCGGAGATCATGATTGCCTGATCCAGCAGGCCGCCGGGATTGTTGCGCATATCGATGACGAAGCCCTGAAGCCGGTCTTCACCGATCTCATCCGTCAATTCCTCGACCGCGCTGCGCAGATTGGCGAAGGTCTGTTCGTTGAAGGAGGTGACACGCAGGTAGCCGATATCATCCTCGACGCGGGCACGGACCGGGCGCACGCGGATGATGTCGCGCGTGATGGTGACCTCGATCGTGTCGGCGGCATTGCCGCGCTGGATGCGCAGGGTGACGTCCGAGTCGACCGGGCCGCGCATCAGCTCGACGGCCTGGCTCAGCGTCATGCCCTGAACCTGCTCGCCGTCGATATGCGTGATCAGATCGTTGGCCATGACCCCGGCATCGAAGGCCGGTGTGTCGTCGATCGGAGCGACGACCTTGACGAGCCCGTCCTCCATCGTGACTTCGATGCCCAATCCGCCGAACTCACCGCGCGTCTGCACCTGCATGTCGCGGAAGGAACGCGGATCCATGTAGCTGGAATGAGGGTCGAGCGAGGTGAGCATGCCGTTGATCGCGGCCTCGACCAGATCGGCCTCTTCCGGCTCTTCGACGTAATCCTGGCGCACGCGCTCGAAGACGTCGCCGAACAGGCTCAGCTGGCGGTATGTTTCGGCAGAGGCGGCGACGGCCGTGGTCGATGTGAGCACATGTGTCTGCGACACCAGCGTCGCCATGCTGGCGCCGACCAGCGCGCCGATCATCAGTATTGGAAGCTTGCGCATTATCCGCGAACCTTTTCGCTTGGCGTAACGTGACGCGATTCCTGTATCGTATCCTGCCACCAGGGTGCGGGATCGATCGCCCCGCCATCCTTGCGGAATTCAACATAGAGCACCGGACCCTCCGCGTCGACGAGTCCCATGGCCGGAGAGACCGAAGCGCGCGCCCCCATCATGGCGACCGGCTCCCCTGCGAGAACGAATTGCCCGACATCGACGGTGACATTCTCCATGCCCGACATCATCACATAGTAGTCATCGCCGGCATTGATGATCAAGAGACGCTCAAAGGAACGGTAGGCCCCCGCAAATGCGATCCAGCCATCCGCCGGAGCCGTGACGATCTCACCGGAGCGTGTCGAAATCACGACGCCCTGCATGCGCCCGCCGATATCATCAGGCTCGCCGAAACGCCGTGTGAGCGAGCCGGAAACCGGCAACGGCAGACGCCCGCGGGCCTGTGCGAAGGGGATCTGTGGTGAAAGCCTGGCGGGATCGAGGTTTGCGGCCTCGGCGAAACGCGCCTGGGTTTCTGCGCGCAGGCGCGCATCCGCAGCCCGGGCGGCTTCCGCAGCCGCACGGGCTGCGGCGATCTGCTCTTCCATTCCCGTGATCAATTCTTCGAGATTGCCTGCCTCGGCCGCCAGGGCCGCCGCTCTTTCGCTCTGTTCGAGAAAATCGCCTTGCGCGGCACGCAGCCGCTCCTGACGCGCTTCGATCAGCGCGGAGAGGCGGCGGCGCTCGCTGTCGAGCTGGGCGAGTTCGACGGCGAGCGCCTCGCGATCCTGCGCGATCATGCGCCGCAGATCGACCAGTTCCTGCAGGTCGGCGGCGAGGGCGCGCGTCTCTGCCCGCAATTCCGGGACCACGGCGCCGAGCAGCATCGAGGTGCGCACCGCCGCGAGGATATCCTCCGGGCGAACCAGCACCGCCGGAGGCGGGCGCCGGCCCATCCGCTGGAGTGCGGCAAGAACCTCGATGATCACGTCGCGCCGCGCCTCCAGCGAGCGCCGGATCGCGGCTTCCGAAGCGATCAGTGATTCGAGTCGCTCGGTGAGCGCTTCCGAGCGCGCCTCGTTGTCGCGGATGCGCGTGGTTGCCTCGATCAGCGCCTCGGCCAGCGCCGCGCGATCCTCCTGGAGCGCGGCGATTTCCTCGGCCAGTTCCTGCTCCGCCTGTGCGGCGCGCTCCAGATCGCGGCGCACCTCTTCCAGCTCGCGGGCGCGCAGATCGCGGGCTGCCTCACCGGGCGCCATCACCGGCTCCGAGGCCTCGTCTTCCTGCGCGAGGGCTGGGGTCGAGAGCGGTAGCACAGGAGAGGATACGGCGCCGGCGAACAGCGCGAGAACCAGCAGGGATATCGCAGTGAGGCCGCGCTCGACGCCCCACGCGCGAGGGCCGCCGGGCGCGCCGGCATCAGGGCGTCGGATGGTCCTTGCTTCGCCTTGCCCATGCATGCGCATGTCCTGCCTCCAGCCATGCCGGAATCGTGCTTTCAATCGCCGTGACCGGTGCGATGATAAGGATGTCCGCCCATGATGGTTAACGCACGGTAAATCTGCTCGGTCACCAGCACCCGCACCAATTGATGCGGCAGGGTCAGCCGTCCGAAGGACAAGATCAATCCCGCTTCCTGCGCGAGCGACGGATCGAGCCCGTCCGGGCCGCCGATGACGAAAGCCGCCGCCGCGATCCCGTCATCGCGCCAGGAGCCGAGCTGTTCCGCGAATGCCGCGCTCGATACGGATTTGCCGCGTTCGTCGAACAGGATCAACCGTCTGTTCCCGCCGTTGCCGGAACCGTTGCCCGTGCTGCGGCCGAGCTGATTTCGGATGGCCATCGCTTCTTCGCTGCGCCGGTCATCCTCCCGCCGCGCGCGTGATTCGGGGATCTCGATCATCTCCGGCCCGCTCAGGCCGAGCGGGCGGGCACTCGCGGTGATGCGGGTGCTGTAACGCGCGACCAGTTCGCGCTCGGGGCCTGCCTTGAGACGCCCGATGGCGAGTAGCGTCAGCTTCACCCGTTCTCTCCACGCGCTTGCGCTCGATACGTCGCGCGCACTCGCAAGAGCTGGCGCCGCGCCACGCCCTCGCACCGCGCCACGCCCTCGCAACGCGTTTCGGCGCCGCGCTGCCCGAGCGCGCACAAGATCTGCGGCTCAGCCGCCCGTCGCTTCCGTCGGACGGTCCGCGCCCCACATCTTTTCAAGATTGTAGAAGCCGCGGACTTCCGGGCGGAAGACATGGACGATCACATCGCCGGTATCGATCAGCACCCAGTCACAGGCCGGCAAACCCTCGACACGGGCGGTCCCGTAGCCATGATCCTTGAGATCCCTGATCAGCCGGTCTGCGATCGCGCCGACATGCCGGTCGGAGCGGCCCGTGGCGACGATCATCGCATCGGCGATGGAGGTCTTGCCGGCGAGATCGATCTCGACGAGATCCTCCGCCTTCATGTCCTCAAGGCCCGAGCGGACCAGCGGGAGCAATCCTTCCAGATCGGGAGCGGTTGCGCCGTTCTTCGGGGCGGTGGTGGAAGCTTGCGCTTCATGATCGGACACTGCAGTCAGCGCCATACCCTTTCCTTCTTCGCGGCAACGGGAATCGCTGCCTTCTTGTGCAGGATGCGCGTCTTTGTGGCTAAATTCAATGCGGGTCGACGCGGATAAACACGAAAAGCCCCGCCGGCATGCGCCGGCAGGGCGTGCTTCCTGTATGGGCCGATCCGGGGCGGGAAGCGCCGACGGCGCCTCAGTCGTCCGCCTTGACCGTCAGGACCTGACGACCGCGATACATGCCGGTCTTCAGATCGACATGATGCGGACGGCGCAGTTCGCCGGAATCCTTGTCCTCGACATAGGTCGGCTTCTTGAGCGCATCGGCGGCACGGCGCATGCCGCGCTTGGATGGCGTGGTTTTTCTCTTCGGAACAGCCATTTCACTTCTCCGGTCACTGGACGCGCCTGCCTGCCATCAGTCACGACAGGTATGCGCGCATTCATGCGTGGTGGCTTGCCCTGTGGCTTTCGCGAACCGCCGCGCCGGCATTCGCTCCAGGCACAAACTCAAACGCCCACATGTCAAAAACAATCGGGGCGCCGCAGGCCGCAGCGCCCTGATCGATCCGATTTCGAGGCGGCTTATACGCGCTCGCGTGCCCTATGGCTAGTCCTGTTAGCCGTGCCGGCGCGAAAATTCCGTAATTCCCGCGCCCGGTCTCGCCGCCTTACTCGCCGGGCTTGTGCAGATCGTTGGCGAAGAAGAAGCCCCACACGAAATCCGTCTGCAGCGCTTGCAGAGCCGGCGGCTGCTGGCTGGAGATGAACCAGTTCGGATCCGGCGTGCCGAGCGAGCCCTCGCCATAGCCGATCGTATCGACGGTATTGTCGAACACGCCCAGCACGCTCGGCTTGCCGTCGGGCCCGACATGGGCGCGGGCATGGCAGGTCATGCAGGATGAGGACATCATGAAGCCGCCTTCGGTGACCGAGTTGCCCAGAAGGATGCGATGGCCGGTCGATTGCACGAAATCGACCTGGCTGCCCTTGAGGCGATAGCTGCGCCAGGCGCGATCCGATGCGCTCGGCATGGTGGGATCACGCGCCTCGGTGGTGCCGATGTCGAGCCCGTCGAGCACGCCCTTCAAGCCCGCGCTGATCGGCCCGGAGGCGTAGGTTCCGCCCGGATCGAAAATCGGTGATGCGATCGGCAGATCATCGCTCATCACATGCGGGCGGGTGAAATTGTCGGCGGCGCCCTCGGGCACGTCGTCCGGCGAGGCGAAGCCGTAGGAATCGTTGCAGCCGGTATAGTCGCAGCGCCCCGGATTGTTGATGTGCTCGAAGGTCAGCCAGACCCAGTTGGGGATGTCCTTCGAGGAAACGTGAAACGACACGAGCCAGTGCTCGCCGGGCTCGAAGATCTGGGCATTGTTGTCGGTGACCGCTGATTCCACCTCCATCTTGATGAATGGGTGATCGGGATCATTGCGGATGCCCAGCACTTCCGCCCGCTCGGCGCTGATCCAGTTGCTCTTGATCATCACCGCATCGACCGGGAAATCGATCCGCGCGCTCGCACCACCCGCATTGGCGCTATGGAACGGCGCATCCTGGCGCATCACCCGGGCATTCTCGGCAAACACCTTCGCCAGACCGTCGGCATTGTAGAGGTCCTGCTCGAAGACGTAGTCGAACATCGGCTTGTTGCGGAAGACGAATTCCGCCATGGATTGCCGGATGACGCGACCCGGATCGATCGCATCGATCTGCTGCGGCGTGACCCGGCGCAGATCGTCCTCGAATTGCGTGACATGCGCCTTCGACAAGGGCTGCGCGCGCGGCAGGGGTGGTGTGGTGCCGGCGGCGCGGTGGTCACCGGGGAAGTAAGGGCAATGCAGGGCCGGGTTCTCGGCGTCGTCATAGCCCGGATTCTCCAGCGAATCCGGTGTGCAGCAGGTGGTGACGTCATCGCCCGGCTGGCACATCGCATAAGGCTCGCCGGGCCAGGTCTGCTGGTCGGCAGCCCAGTTCTTCCAGAATTCCTGCGAAACCACCTCGGTGAACAGTTTCCACGAGAACATGTCCGGGCAGGTCATGGACGGATTACCGATGGCTGGATCAATGACGATCGTGCCATCGACGATGCTCATCGCGCAATCGGCCGCATCACGCACGTCGGCATTGAAATACATCGCGAAATCGATGCTGCCAGGGGCCGTCTGATCGTCTGCGGCGAAGCCGCCGGCCGGCGCGAGGCCGATCAGCAGCGCCGAGGCTGCAATAGTCTTTTTCGTCATGGAAAGCGTCTCCGGGGCAGGCGTGATGGAGATTCGCCCGGCCAGCCGCAGCCGGTGCGAATCAGGGATGCGTCACTGTAACGCAGGATTGCTTAATCCGGAACGCTCATGCTCGTTTAAATTGTATATAATCAGGCGGCGTCGGCGACGACCTGGTTGCGACCCTGATCCTTGGCGCGGTAGAGCGCGAGATCGGCCCGCTTGAGCATGTCTTGCGGGGAGGTGTCGCCGGGCTGGCGCGAGGCGACGCCGATCGAGACCGTCACGGGAACGCGCCGGGTTTCGCTATGAATGGCGAAGGTCTCGCCTTCCACATGGGCGCGGATGCGTTCCGCCACGATGCGGGCGATGTCGAGCCCGGTATCGGGCACGAGCACGACGACCTCCTCACCGCCGAAGCGTGCGACGATGTCGATGCCGCGTGTCTGCGAGCGGATGCGCTTGGCGAATTCGCGCAGCACCTCGTCTCCCGCATCATGACCAAAGGTGTCGTTGATCGGCTTGAACTTGTCGATATCCATGACGAGCACCGACAAATGCTTGCCGCGCCGCAGTGATTCGTCGAAGAGCGCGGTGAACTGGGTGTCGAGATAACGCCGGTTATGCAGGCCGGTGAGGGCATCGGTCACCGCCATTTCCATGGATTCCTGCACGGCCTCGCGCAATTTGTCCGAGAAACGCTTGCGCCGCGTCTGGCTGCGCACGCGTGCCAGCAATTCGTTCCGGTCGACGGGGCGCGTGAGGAAATCGTTCATGCCGATCTCGAGGCCGCGCAGAATGCGTTTCTGGTCGTCGGCTTCGGCCAGCATCAGCACGGCGATGTTGCGGGTGCGCTCCAGCGAGCGCAATTGCGAGCCGACGCGCAGCCCGTCGGCATCGGCGAGGTCGAGGCTGATGATGGCGACGTCGAATTCTTCTTCAGCCGCGCGCGCCAGCGCCTGCGCGGCATCCGTCTCGACGGTGACCTGATGGTATTGCGACAGCGAGCCCGCCAGCCGTTCGTAGGAAGAGGGGCGATCATCGACGAGCAGGATCTTGCCGTCAAGTCCGTTTTCCGCCGTCGCGAGTACCAGCGGATCACCGATCAGCCCGTATTCCCGTGAAGCGAGGGCGCGCGTGCGCAATTCATCGGTCACGGCCTTGAGGCGCACCAGACTGCGTACCCGCGCGAGCAGGGCGGTGTCGTCGACGGGTTTGGTGAGGAAGTCGTCGGCGCCCGCATCGAGCCCCTTCAGCCGGTCGCTCGGCTGGTCGAGGGCGGTCACCATCACCACCGGCAGATGCGCCGTCTGCGGAGAGTTCTTCAGCCGACGGCAGACCTCGAACCCGTCCATTCCCGGCATCATCACGTCGAGCAGCACGATGTCGCAAAGACCCTGTTCGCAGATGGTCAGTGCGTCCGGCCCGTTCATGGCCGTGACCACGTCGAAATATTCCGCCGTCAGCTTGGCTTCCAGCAGCTTGACGTTTGGAAAGATGTCATCGACGACGAGCACTCTGGCGGTCATTTTCTGTCCTTTCAGCCCGCATCCGCATAGGTGCGGACTGTCTCGATGAACTTTGCCACGGAGATCGGCTTGGAGAGATAGGCCTCGCAACCTCCCTCGCGGATGCGTTCCTCATCACCCTTCATGGCGAAGGCGGTGACGGCGACGACGGGGATGGATTTCAGATCCTCGTCCTCCTTGAGCCATTTGGTGACTTCGAGGCCGGAAACTTCGGGCAGCTGGATATCCATCAGGATCAGATCCGGTCGGTGGGCGCGGGCGAGCTCCATCGCCTCGATCCCGCTCGCTGTCTTGAGCGTGGCATAGCCATGGGCCTCCAGCAGATCGTTGAAGAGCTTCATGTTGAGCTCGTTGTCCTCGACGATGAGCACCGTCTTCTGCATGGGTCGATCCCCGTTTGCGCCAGCCGGCCCCCGATAAGCCCGTTGCCGGCATTCTCCCGTTCCGCAAAGCATAGTAAATCGGTACCCATGAACGAATGGCAAACCGAATCGGGATTCTCATGAAACTGCCTTCACCAGACCAGGCCCGCGAAACCGCCATCGCCGTGTTTGCGCGCATCGTCGCCGACGAGGAGCGTCTCGGACGCTTCTTCGATCTGACCGGCTTGCGCCCGGACGGGATCCGTGAGGCCAGCACGACCCCGCAATTCTTCGAAGCCGTTCTCGATCACGTGGTCAATTACGAGCCCCTGCTCGTCGAGATCGCCGCAGAACTCGATATGGATCCGCATGCCATCGTCGCAGCCCATGCCTGCCTCGCGCCGCGACCACCGGAATAGAGGTCGTGCATGCAGGATAGACCGCCGATCGGGGCTTATCTGTGTCGGGATTGTCTTTGGAACGGGCCGGTCCCCGGCGGGTCACGCCCGCGCTGCCCCGCATGCGGTTCGCCGCGCGGGCTCGTCCATGACGAGCGCGACAGTCTCGCCATCGCGCATATCGATTGCGACGCCTTCTTCGCGGCGGTCGAGAAACGCGAGAACCCGGAACTCGCGGACCGGCCGGTGATCATCGGCGGCGGGCGGCGCGGGGTGGTTTCCACCGCCTGCTATGTGGCGCGCATCTATGGGGTGCGCTCGGCCATGCCGATGTTCAAGGCGCTCGAAGCCTGTCCGGATGCCGTGGTGATCCGTCCGCGCATGGCGCTCTATGCGCAGGTCGGCCGGCAGGTGCGCGATATGATGCGCGCGCTGACCCCGCTGGTCGAGCCGCTCTCCATCGACGAGGCCTTTCTCGATCTCGGCGGCACAGAGCGCCTGCACGGGGCGAGCCCGGCCCTGACCCTGGCGCGGTTTGCCAAAAGCGTCGAGGAGGAGATCGGCATCAGCGTCTCGGTCGGGTTGTCCTACAACAAGTTTCTCGCCAAGATCGCCTCGGATCGCGACAAGCCGCGCGGTTTCTCGATCATCGGGCGCGCCGAGGCGAAGGCGTTTCTCGCCGGAGAGCCGGTGGGTATCCTGCCGGGTGTGGGCAGGGTGGCGCAGGAACGGCTCGCCCGCGCCGGCATCCGCCGCATCGGTGACATCGCGGCCCGCTCACTGCCCGATCTGATGCGCATCGCCGGCAATGACGCGCAACGCCTTGCAAGGCTCGCCACGGGCGAGGATGCCCGCCGCGTCGAGCCCGAACGCGCGGCCAAGAGTATCTCGAGCGAAACCACCTTCGATGCGGATATCGCGGGGCTGGATGCGCTCGAGCCGATCCTCTGGGAATTGGCCGAGAAGGTCGCCACGCGGCTGCGCGCGGGCAGCATTGCCGGGCGCACTGTGGTGCTCAAGCTGAAGACGCGTGATTTCCGCAACCGCACCCGGACCGTCTCCGGGCTGGCACCGACCCAGCTCGCGACGCGCCTCTATGCCGCGGCGCGGCAGATGCTCGCCGCCGAATGCGACGGCACCGCCTTCCGGCTGATCGGTATCGGCGCCGCCGATCTCGTCGACGGCGCGCTCGCCGATCAGGGCGATCTCGCCGATCGCGAGGTGGTGCGCGAAAAAAGCCGCGAGACGGCCATCGCCGCCCTGCGCGAGCGCTTCGGCGACAGCATCGTCAAACGCGGCCTGAGCCTGCGCAACGCCCCGCCGGCGAGCGGGGGGCGCAAGCGCGACGATGGTAATGACGGGTAACTCCCTGGCGAAGCGCATGTCGCCCGGATGATCTCCCCGCAGCGTGATCGTAATCGTGATCCGGCCCGGACAAATCTGCAAACCGCATGCGGCGCCGGAGGGGTCAACCCCGAGCCAGCGCCTCCGCCGCACGCTTGAAGACGCGGGCGCCGCAGAGCATGTCGTCGATCTCCATCGCCTCGTGCGGGTTGTGGGAGCCATTCTGGTTGCGCACAAAGAGCATGCCGGAGGGCACCCCCGCCTGCGAAAACACGGCGGCGTCGTGGCCGGCGCCGCTCGGCACCGTCTCCGCCGGAAGCTCCTGCGCCTCGCAGGCGGCGAGGAGGGCGGCGAGCACATCCTTGTCGAGGAAGGCCTCGCTTGTATGGACCGGCTCGTCGAAGACGAAGCGCACGCCGCGTTCGCGGGCGACGATCTCGCATTCGGAATGAACCAGCGCCTCGATCGCGCGCAGGGTCGTGGCCTGCTGGCTGCGCGCCTCGAAGCTGAAGCTCGTCTCGGCCGGGATGCGCGTCATCGCGTCATTGGCGGCATTGGTATGGAGGACGCCCGTGGTCATGACGAGATCGCCGCCATGCAGCTGGATCGTCTGCCAGTGCTCGTCGAGGCGCATCAGCAGATCGGCGGTCGCGACCACCGCATCCTTGCGCAGGTAGCGCGGCACCGCGCCGGAATGGCCCGCTTCGCCGATACAGCGCACGTTGCGATGGCGGATATTGCCGCGAATGCCCGTCACCGCCGCGATTGGCCAGTTGCGGTCGATCAGCAGCGGGCCCTGCTCGATATGCAGCTCCAGAAAGAAAGCGAGCTGATCTGCCGCGATCAGCGGCTCGCCGGCGGCGACGCGTTCCATATCGACACCGCAGGCAGCCATCGCATCGCGCAGGATGCGCCCGTCGCGGTTGTCGCGCGCATCGAGAGCCTTTTCGTCGAGCAGGCCGAACAGCGCCTTCGAGCCCATATAGGGCAGCCCGAAACAGGCGCTCTCCTCGCCGCGCAGGGCGATGACGCGCACGGGAAATGCCGTGTCGACGCCCTCGCGTTCCATCGCGATCAGGGCCAGCATGGCGGTGACCACACCGGCGAGGCCGTCGTAGTTGCCGCCCTGGGGCACCGAATCCACATGCGAGCCGATCAGCCCGCAGCGCGTATCGGCTGCGGAATCGCCAGGGCGCGCCATGATCAGACTGGCCCCCGCATCGCGCCAGGTGACGAGCCCCTGGGCGCGGGCTACCTCGTCGAGATAATCGAGCACGAGGCTCTCCACCGGCGACCAGGCCGGGCGGGTGACGCCTTCCGCATCGGGCGAGAGTTCGCGGGCGCGGGTGAAGATCGCCTCGGCCAGCGCGCGGCCTTCGCCGCCGATGAAATCGCTGTCGGGCGCGGTTGTCGCCGGCCCGATATCGGACATGGCCCGGCTCATGCCACGCCCTCCCAGTTGATTGCCCCCGCTTGGCCGGATTTCGGCTTTTCCGTGCCCATATCCGCCCCCCAGTTGCGCGCCCCTTCATCGCCGGCTTCCGCGAGATCGCCCACGATGTCCGACACGCGCGCCACGCCGTTCTGTGCGCACCAGGCTTCGATGCCGGCGATCACGTCGAGCATGGCGGATGGGTGGATGAAGGTGGCGGTGCCGACCTGTACGGCGCTGCAACCCGCGAGCATGTATTCGATCGCGTCCTCGGCACTCATGATGCCGCCGCAGCCGATCACCGGGATCGTGACTGAGCGGGCGCATTGATAGGCCATGCGCAGGATGATCGGCTTCACCGCCGGGCCCGAGAGCCCGCCCATCACCTTGCCGAGCGAGGGTTTGCGGCTGGTGATGTCGATGCTCATGGCGAGAATCGTGTTGGCGACGACGAGCGCATCCGCGCCGCCGGCCTCGGCGGCCTGCGCCACTTCCTGGATCTCGCCGGCATTGGGCGTGAGCTTGGCCCAGAGCGGCAGATCGCTGGCTGCGCGCAGCTTGCGCATGACCGCGAGGGTCGGCTCCGGGCGCATGGCGAAGGCGCGCCCGTCATCCTCGATATTGGGGCAGGAAATGTTGACCTCGATGGCGCTGATGCCGGGCACGCTGACCATTTCGCAGAGTCTTGCGAATTCATCGGGCGTATTGGCCGAGATCGAGGCGACGAACGGCGCCTTGAAGGCGCTGTAGAGCGGCACGGTCTCGGCCAGGAAATGCTCCGGCCCCTTGCAGGGAATGCCGATCGAATTGAGCATGCCGCCGGGCACCTCCGCCACGCGCGGCGTCGGATTGCCGATGCGCTTGTCAGCGGTCACCGTCTTGATGACGAGTGCGCCGAGGCGATCGACATCGAAGACCTGCGCCAGCTCATGGGCGAAGGTGCCGGAAGCCGGCATGACCGGGTTGGCGAGCCGCAGCCTGCCGATATCGACGGAGAGATCTACCATCCCAGAGCCTCCTCCAGCGCAAAGACCGGACCCTCGCAGCAAACCCTCCGATGCACGGTCGCATCCCCCTCGCGGAAGGCGCGCACGCAGCAGAAACACATGCCGAGCCCGCAGGCCATCTGCTGCTCCATGGCGACCTCGCCGAATAATGCATGGCGCGCGGCATGCGCCTGTGCGAGTTTGAGCAGACGGTTCGATCCACACGTATAGAGCGCGCCCATACGGCCCTTCGCGTGCAGATCGTCGAGCAGGGCCGCGACATGGCCGGTATCGGAATTGCCTTGCGCGTCCGTGACGGCGATCGCCTCGGCCCCGGCTGCACGGGTTTCTTCCAGCGACATCAGGAGAGCGGGGCTGCGCGCGCTCAGGATCGCGGTGACGGCGTGGCCCGCGCTGCGGGCGAGGCCCACCAGCGGGGCGAGGGTGGCGAGGCCGACACCCCGGGCGAGGATCACGATCGGGGTCTTGTGCCCGGTCGCGGTGTCGGGGGGCAGCGAGAAGCCGATGCCGAGCGGGCCGAGCATGTCGAGCCGCTCACCGATTCCGAGCTTCGCGAGCGCCTTCGTGCCGGTGCCCGTAACCTTGTAGAGGAAGGAGATCCGTCCGCCCTCGGCGTCGATCGCATAGATGCTCATCGGGCGGCGAAAGAAGGGTTTGAGCACATCGTCCTGCGGGCAGAGCAGGTGGAAGAACTGGCCCGCGCGGGCGCGCCGCGCCTGATCGGGGGCGGCGACCTGCATCAGGCGGTATTCCCCGTTGACGGCCTCATGGCGCAGGATTTCCGCCCGTTCTTCCAGAACGGGGAGGGAATCCGGCTGCGGCGGCACGGCGTGCATGGCTTGCATGGTTGTCGATCCTTATCCGAGCAGCAGGCGCGGCAGGAAGGTCGAGAGATCGGGCACGTAGGTGACGACGACGAGCGTGCCGATATTGATCCCGACGAAGGGCCACACCCCTGCGATCACGGCGGAAACCGGTTTGTTCAGGGTCGATGACGCGACGAAGATGTCGAGGCCGAAGGGCGGCGTGATCATGCCGATGCAGATGTTCAGGCAGACGATCAGACCGAAATGGACCGGGTCGATCCCGAAGGCCAGCGCCACCGGATAGAAAGCCGGGACGAGCACCAGCAGTGCGGAATTGGGATCGATGAACATGCCCGCGATCAGGAAGACCAGGTTGACTACGATCAGGAAGACGATCCAGTTCGCCTCGATGGTCTCCATGAAGGAGATCACCAGGCCCGGCACCTGCGCCAGCGTGATGAAATACGAAACCAGGCTGCCCATGGCGAGCAGCACGAAGATCACCGAGGTGGTGATCGCGGCCTGTCCGGCGATGGTATAGACGTCGCGCAGGCTCATCTCGCGATAGACGACGCGCTCCACCAGAATGGCGTAGATCACGCTCACCGCAGCGGCTTCGGTCGGCGTGAAGGTGCCGGAATAGATGCCGCCGAGGATGATCACCGGCAGGCCGAGCGCCCAGATGGCCGCCCTGACGGCGCGCATGCGGTCCGGCCAGGGCATCGGCGCGCTGCCGGTGCGCCCGGAGAGCTTGCCCTCGACCATGACATAGGCGGCGAAGGCCAGCGAAAGAAAGATACCGATCACCAGCCCGCCGGCGAAGAGCCCGGTGATCGAGGTGCCGGTGAGCCAGCCATAGATGATCAGCGTGATCGAGGGCGGGATCAGGAGCGCTGATTCCGCTGACGAGACGATCAGCCCGAGCGAGATCTTCTCACCGTAACCCGCCTTGCGCAGCTCCGGATACATGATCCGCCCCATCGCCGCGACGGTGGCCGGCGCCGAACCCGAGACCGAGCCGAAGGCGGCGGAGCCCGCGATGGTGGAATAGCCCATCCCGCCGGGACGATGGCCGAGAAAGCCCTTCACCATCGTCGTCAGGTGACGCGCGATATGCCCGCGCGCCATGATCTCGGCGGCGAAGAGAAAGAACGGGATGGCGAGCAGGGTCGAATGATTCACCCCGCCAAGGATGCGCTGGCCGATGGCAATATCGGGCAATCGCGTGAAATAGAGCTCCTTGATCAGGAGCCCCGGCACGCCGAGCACCAGCAGCATCTCGAAACCGAGAAACAGCAATACCAGCGCGAAGACGGAAATGAAGGCAACACCCATGTCAGTGTCCTTCCAGCGTCGCGGCATCCGCATCGCGCGCGTTCCAGCGGTCGATCAGGCCGAACAGGCTCAGGGCATAGCGCAGGGCAAGCAGCGCAAAACCGGCGGGCAGGCTGCCATAGAGGATGCCGGCGGAGATGCCGAGCGTCGGGCTGTTCTGCCCGGTCACGGCGACGCGCTGGGCGATGTCGAGGCCGATCCAGGTGATATAGAGACAGAAACCGAGGCCAACGAAATCGATCAGCTTGCGCAGAATCTGGCCGAGACGATCACCAAGCCGGTCGCGGAACACGCTCATGGCAATGTGACGCCCGCGGGCCAGCGCGAGGCCCAGCCCCAGAAACACCATCCAGACCATCATGTAGCGCGTCGCTTCATCGACGAAGGCGACGTTGCGCGACCAGGCGGGGGCGAGCTCGCGCACGGCGATGCCTGTGGCATAGAGCGCCACCATGCACAGCATCAATGCGGCGATCAGGAAGAATTCAAGCTTCTCCAGAGCCTTCAGCGCAGCCGACACGAAACCCTCCACCGCCGGAAAAGAAAAAGCCCGGACGGCGCCGCGAAGACGCCGTCCGGGCCGGATCGCGGCATCACTCGACGATGCGCTCGTATTCGGCCTCATAGACCTCGACGATGGTGTTGGCGACCGCACCGGTCTGCGCGACATAAGCGTCGCGGGCTTGCGGATACATCATCTCGCGCAGCGTGTTGCGCTCTTCATCGGTGATCTCGCGGATATTCATGCCCGCCTCTTCCAGACGCTCACGAGCGGCGGTTTGGGAGGCTTCCTTGATCTCCTCGACCTGCGGGCGGACCTCGTCGAAGGCTTCGACGATGATGGTCTGGTAATCCTCCGGAAGCGAATTCCACCATTCGGGATTGAACATCACGACGTCTTCATTGGCGCCGTGCTCGGAAACGAGCAGGTTGGTCTGGACCTCGTCGTAACGCATCGCCGAAATCGTATCGAGGGCGTTTTCCTGACCATCGACGACGCCGGTCTGCAGCGCGGTGTAGAGCTCGCCGAAGGGAAGGGCGATGGCGGAGGCGCCGACGGCTTCGAACTGCGAGATCAGCACGCGCGAATCCATCACGCGGAATTCCTGACCGGCGAAATCCTCAATGGAATCAAGCGGCTTGTTCGAGGTGAAGCTCTTGCGCCCGTTCGGCCAGATGGCGATGGCGTTGACGCCGATCTCGTCGAAAGTGGCCAGAACGGCCTCACCGAAGGCGCCTGTGCGCAATGCATTCGCCGCTTCGCGATCGGCGGGGTAGATGAAGGGCACGTCGAGAATCGATACGGCCGGGTTGAAGCCCGAGAGGAAGGCCGCCGGCGAGACGGTGCCCTCGATCACGCCGAGCTGCACGCCCTCGTTCATCTCGCGCGCCTGGCCGAGCTGGCCGGCGGGGAACAGTTCGAACACGACATCGCCGTCGGTGCGCTCGCGCACGAGTTCCGCGACGATTTCGAGGCCTTGGTGGCGGGCCTGTTCGGCGCGCTCGAGATGGCCGATGCGGGCCGTGTATTCCTGCGCCGCAGCGCCACCGGCGAGGCCGAGCGTGATGGTCAGAGCCAGCGCACTGACCGCAGTCTTTGAAAGTGTCTTCATGGTGTGATCCCCTCGCATGCTTGTTGCTTACGTAGCGCCATGAAGCCGCGAGGCCTGGGGTGTGTCAAGCGATGATCTCATTTTTGAGACCACGGAGCAGGCAGTGATTGCCGCATGTTTGAGCAGGTCAGGACGTGCCGATGCCGTAGCGGCGGATCAGATCATCGAGGTAATCGGCGCCCTCGGAGCCGCGAAAGGCGCGCTGCCAAAGCTGTTGCGCGATGGATTCGTGCAGCTCCAGCGCCTCGGGGCCGAGGTGATCAATGCTGCGCCGACGCGCACATTGGGCTGTTCGCCCAGACGGAATGGGCTGATTGCCAGAACCGCGCGATCGGGCTGGCGGAAGATCTGGAAGCTTGTTGCGGGGATGGTCTCGCGCACGATTCCCACCTGCACGCCGATCGGCGGGTCGCGCAGAAGATCGCGGATGGCGCGGGTCTCCGCGAGCGCCTCGCGGCGGCGGCGGGCGATCGTTTCGGGCAAGAGGTCGTGGCGCCCGACGAGGCCGTGCAGCAGGAAGCGCTCGATATCGGCGGAGGAGACGAGGCTCGCGATCAGCGGGCGCTTGCGCCGATAGGCGGCCTTGCGTGCCGCGAGCACGTCCATCAGCGTCTCCACCGCGTTCAGGGCCGGCGCGCGCCCCGACCCGGTCTCGGTGATGCCCTCGATCAGCACCTCGCGCAGGGTGGCGTCATACGTATCGGATGTCAGCAGATAGGAGATCGGGCCGAACAGGCCGACGATCTGGTGGCTGGTTTCTTCCAGCTGGCGCATGCGCTCGAAAAAGGCGATGGCCGTATCGACATATTCGATGCCGACGCCCAATAGAGTGGGCAGCGAGACGCCGAGTACATCGGAGATTCGGGTCAGCGTCTCAATTTTTGGAATTTGCCCCTTCTCGGCCCGGTAGAGCGCCGCGCGCGAGATTCCGAGCCGCCCCGCGAGATCCTCCGGCGCAAGTCCGCGCCCCATGCGAAAGGCCCTGAGCCTCTCGCCGATCTCACTGAAACGGATCGGGGCGGACGATTCCTGCATGGGTTTTCAATAGAGAGCGCCGCTGGCGAAGTCAAAACGCCGCGCCGCGCATCCGGGGGAGGCCCTGCTCGGCATGCGGATTTCTATAAGATTTATATAAAAAGTTAAAATGAATGATAAAAAATCATGCTTGATATAATTAATTTATATTAATATAGTTAATGCATCGTTACGTACGCCCATAGCGTGCCCTTGGGTCTGATTTGTTTTCTGGAGTTTTGATCATGGTGAGTATCGGTCCGCTTTCTCCGTCTCCTGTTTCGCCGCACGCGTCGTCCACGACGGCTTTCAAGCCGGCGGTCCCAACGCCACCGCAAGCACCGACGCAGACCCCGACGGGAACAGGTACCACCGGCACGGGCCCGCTCGCGCCGCATTTCAACGGATCCCGCAACGACGCCGTTGCGGCGATGACGGACCGTGCCCATACGGCCTTGTTCGGCAATCTGGGTCAGCAGGCTCTTGCTGCCGTCACGCGCGGGCCCGATTTCAGCGCCGATCATGCCCTGACGGCGCTTCGCTTCGAAAACCGCGACGCCTTTGCGGAGATGGCCGAACGGCACGACCATGCCGGGCAGCGGCGCATTGCCGGCGAAGTGGCCGAAGTTCTGGTCCAGACTTTCACCCGTGACGGGATCAGCGGTGTCTTCGGCTATCACACGATGTCGCGCGGCCAGCAGGACAGCCTGCTCGCCCACGCCATGGCCGCCGCCCTAGACGAAGACCAGATCATCCGTAGTGAGGATCGGGGCGGGTATATGCCCGCTTCAACGCGGAATCCGCACACGGCCTCACCGCAAACCCCGGAGCGCGATCCGTTCGAACATGCCGTTCCCGATCTCGGCCCGACGACGGGCGGGAGCGAAAATCCCCTGGGCATTTCGCCTCAGAATACCCGGCCCGTCGAGTTCCGAGAGTTTCCGGATCAATCGCCGATACGCGAGACCCCCACACCTTCGCCTGAGCAGGTTGCGGCGGAAGCGGAGCTGGCGCGGGAAGCGCTCCTGCGCGAGGGCGAGGCGGGTGCTCTGCAAGAAGAAGTCGGCGCGATGCACAGGGGACGGCGTGCGGTCATCGTCGAGGGACGCGCGCGTGATGCAATTCGCGACGAAGAGCGTAACCTGCGTGGCGGCGGCGGCCTGAATTTCGAGACCGGACCGCTGACTGATCCGGCCTCCATCGCACAGCTTTTCGGCAATCTGCGTGAGCGCGCCGATGCATCCCGGGCGGATGGTCGGGCGGATATTGCGGACGCGATCATGCGCCAGTTGAGCGAGCGCTATCGCGATTTCGCCGGGCAGGCCGGAGGCGGCGTGCAGGGGCCGGACAGCGTACGCGACGGTTCCGGTGCGGGTGGAGGCCTCCTGCGCGAACTGGAAGAAGCCAGCCGCAGAACCGGCAGGCCGCTTGAGGAGCTCGTGCGCGAACGCGCGGAGGAACTGCGCGCCGCCGGCCAGGGTGAGCAGGCGCTGGAACTGCAGCGGGCCTTCGCACATGCCTATCCGAACCTCGCGGGGCCGACCGGTGGCAGAGCGAATGCACCCGTCGAATCCTCGGCGGAACTCAACCGCATCCGCCAGACCGATCCGCAGGAACTCGCCGGCGAGATCAACGGGGCCGGGGATCTGTCCGGCTATCACGAGGAAGAGTTGAAGGCGATCATGCTGCGTCTGCTCGGCGCGCAATCGGGCAGCGAGGACATCACCGCCGCGCTGGAGCGCATCGGGCGGGCGGCACCGCAGGTCGCGAATGCAATGGCTCAGGAGCGTTTCTCAACGGAGGCCGCACTGATCTTCGAGATGATGAATCTTGCGGAAATCTCGCAGCGGATTGATGAGAAACTGATTGCTATTCTACGGGATCCACAAAGTGCAATCGAGAGCTTTACTCCGGACGAGTCCGCAGCAGTGCAGCGCTTGATGAGCCAGCATTATCCGGAACTGCAGAGTCCTGAAGATATTGCCCGCTTCCTCATCCAGATGTTCGTCAATCCGGTATCGGGGCTGAAGAACGCGAATGCGTTGCCGCTTGTCGCGCAAGAGGGACATCACCTGATTGTGGCCGAGTTTGGCGGCGGAAAATCCGTTAACGAAACGCTGAGCCACAAGCATGGGGACGATTTCATCGCCGGTGGGATGGCCGAGATCGCCCGGGTCGTAACCGAGGCCGGTGGCCAGGTCCTGCACCCTAACGGCGCAACGGCGGTTCTCGTCCTGTCGCCGGATAATGTGGAGGCCACGCTCGAACGTCTCGATGAGGTATTCCGCGATCTTGCGATCGGGACCGGAGATATCGGGCCCGGCGGTGAGGTATTCAAACCGGGTATCGCCTGGTTCGACACGGGGGCGATCACCGATACGAGCATTCCGGCCTTAGAGGAGCAATTTGCGCGCGGACGCAGAGAGATAGACGACGTCAAGGCTGGGCGCGTGGAGGAGGGCCTTTATCCGGCACGTGGCTCAGACGTTTTCGAGCCCTACAACCCTGAAATCCATTCGAATGTCCGTCCGCTGGAAGGAACGGCTGACGTGCCGCCAACGGGTGCGCGAAACGCCCAGAATGAACCTATTCGTCGAGAGTACGATGCGGCGCTCGAAGCCATTCGGGCCATGCCGAACAACGAGCAAGGCTTGCTGACCCAGCGGCTGATCGAGGAGCGTTTTACTCACGCGACCGGCATCTTGAACGGCGCGGCGTCGCTCGAAGCGCCGCGAGATGCCGATGGGCGTGTGCCGGAAGGCTACGTCCACGCGCAGGGTGACATGTCCAAATTGTCGGTGCTGAACAACCAGCTTGGCTGGGATGTGGGTGATGCCGCAATCGGCCACCTTAACGCTGCCCTCGAGGCCGCAGCCGCCGCCTATCCGGACGTTACCTTCCAGAAATATGGCGGCGATGAGTGGGAGGCGATCGGTCCGCGTGACTCTGCGGAAGCAGCGGTTGCGCTGATCCGCCAGTATCTCGCGGATGTGACGATCTCCTTCCCCAATCCGAACAATCCGGCGGAGACCTGGACCCTGCACGGTCTCGGCGTGCAGATCGGTATTCTCGATATCGAGCGGGATTCCCGGACCGGGCGGGCCCCGTCAGATGAGCTTGAGCACACCATGGGGGAAGACAAGGCGCGTCGCGGCTATACGCTCGACATCCGCGACGAACAGGGTCGTCCGGTACAGCCGTGAGCCCGAGTGTGCAGCCAGCCTCTCCCATACGGGCCGGCTGCACACGACCGCATGACGCTGCGCCCCGCCCTGATATCAGGGCGGGGCGGGCGGCGTGAAATCCGGCGCTCCGAGGCCAAACCCGCCATCATCTTCCAGCCCCGGCAACCGCAGATCGTCGAGGCGTTGCTCGACCTCTCCCGCCGTGAGGCCCGGCCCGGTGCGCTGGTAATGGGTCACCATCTGCGGAAAGGCCAGCACGATGGCGATCATGGCGAGCTGGATCAGGACGAAGGGAAAGGCGCCGCGATAGATCGCGAGCGTATCCACCCCTTGCCGCCGCTCCCCCGTCTGCGGATCGGGCCCATCCTTCGCGGGCACCACGGAGCGCAGATAGAACAGGGCGAAGCCGAAGGGTGGTGTCAGGAACGAAGTCTGGAAGGCGAGCGCGAGCAGCACGCCGAGAAAGATCAGATCAACGCCTAAAGCCTGGGCGGGCACGATCAGAAGTGGCACCAGAATGAAGACGATCTCGAAAAAATCGAGAAAGAAGCCGAGCGCGAAGACAAGCAGCGCCACGAAGACGAGAAAGCCCGTCACGCCGCCGGGAAGCATAAGCAGCAGGTCCTTCACCCAGATATGACCGTCGACGCCGTAGAAGGTGAGCGCGAAGACGCGCGCGCCGATCAGGATGAAGATCACGAAGGAGCACAGCTGCAGCGTGCCCTCGCAGGCCGAGCGCAGCAGCGGCAGATCGAGCCGGCGGCGCGCCATTGCGAGGATGAGCGCGCCCAGCGCCCCGAGCGCCCCGCCTTCGGTGGGTGTGGCGATGCCGACGAAGATTGCCCCCAGCACCAGCAGGATCAGCGCCAGCGGCGGCACCAGCGCCAGCAGCACGCGCTCGGCCAGCGGCGCGATCAGGCCGGGCAGGAGATGGCGGCTCACGAGCGCGATGGCGAGGGCCGCAAGCGCGCCGATCGCCCCGCCATAGACGAGCGGTGCACGCGCCACATGCGGTGCAAGCGCCCAGGTCGCGATCAGGGCTGTCGCCGTGGCGATGGCCAGCGTCACGATCAGTGAAACGAGTCCGGTTTCGTCGGAGCGCGCCTCGGGCGGCAGGGCGGGGGCCATTCGCGGGCGGATGAGGCTGATACCGAAGACGTAGAGGGCGTAGGATCCGGCGAGCGCCAGCGCGGGCAGCAGCGCGCCGGCATACATGTCGCCGACGGAGCGCTGCAACTGGTCGGCCAGCACGATCAGCACAAGCGAGGGCGGCATGATCTGCGCGAGCGTCCCGGATGCGGCGATCACCCCGGTGGCGAGGCGCGGATCGTAGCGGTAGCGCAGCATGATCGGCAGCGAGATCAGCCCCATGGCGATGACGGCGGCGGCGATCACGCCCGTGGCGGCGGCAAGCAGGGCGCCGACGACGATGACCGCATAGGCGAGCCCCCCGCGCAACGAACCGAAGAGCTGCCCCATCGTGTCGAGCAGATCCTCCGCCATGCGCGAGCGCTCCAGCACCAGCCCCATGAAGGCGAAGAAGGGGATGGCGAGCAGCGTTTCGTTGGCGAGAACGGCAAAGAGCCGGTCCGGCAGAGCCTGCAGGAAGCCGGGCGGAAACAGATCGAGCCAGATCCCCAGCATCGCATAGGCCAGCCCGAGCGCGGCGAGGGAAAACGCGATCGGGTAGCCCAGGATCATGATCGCGATCAGCGAGCCGAACATGATCGGCGCCAGGTTGGCAATGATGAAGGCTGTCATGACCGGCGTCGTCTCGCCCCTTGCGCCCGCGCCGCGCCGCGCACCGGTCGTGCAGGCGCGAGCGCGCGCTCAACGTGGCGGGGCCGGCGCGGCCCGTCAATCCCCGCGCCGGTCTTCAACCGCCTCAATCCGCCTCAATGCGCCAGCAGAAGGGGGGTGCGTGCATGCTCCATCAGCGTCCGGGTGACGCCGCCGAGCACCCATTCCCGCAGCCGCGAATGGCCGTAGCCGCCGGCCACGATGAGATCGGCATCGCTGCTCCTGGCTTCCGCGAGGATTGCCTCGCCCGGATCCGCGGAGCGCAATTCGTTCAGGGTGACCTTGACGCCGTGGCGATCGAGGTGGCTGGCGAGGCGGGTATCGAGCGTATCCTCCGAGGGGTGTTTCTCGGCGGTGACCACCACCACTTTCGCCGCCTTTTCGAGGAAGGGCATGGCTTCGGCCACGGCGCGTGCGGCCTCCCGGCTGCCATTCCAGCCGATCACGACCGTCTTGATCGGGCCCGGATCCCGCTCCGGCGCCGCCAGCAGGACGGCGCGCCCGCTGCCGAACAGGACGGCCTCGATCAGTCCCGTCCAGCGCGGTGCGGCTTCGGACGGGCGCAGGCCGATGAACAGATCCGCGTGGCGCGTGGCGCGCGCGGCCTGATAGCCCGCCTGGTCGTCGACAGCGTCGATGCGCTGCAGATCATAGGGGAAACGAAGGCCTTCCAGCCTCTTGCGGATCGTCTCTTCGGTGCGGTCTCCCTCGGCGGTGGCGCGCTCGACCAGTTCGGCCATGGCGATCGCGCCGGTGCCGGCTGCATCCGCCGAAATCGAAAAGCCCGGATAGGCATTCACGAACAGCGCCCCGATATGCGCCTTGTAGCGATCGGCCAGCGCTTCCGCGAAACCGAGGCGATGCGTATCATCCGCGCCGCCGTCGAGGTGAACCATCAGATCCTTGAGCATCACGGCAATATCCTTTCATGGCTCGCGCCATCCTCTGCCAGGCGCAGACCCGGCGCCTTGAGATTTCGCAATTTCCGCAAGGCAAAGCAAAAGACCGCCACCTGATGAAGGGTGGCGGCCGTTCTGTGCAAGCCCGTTCAGTGCAAGCCCGTTCAGGCAACATGCGTCAGCGCTGGTGTTCAGGCATCTCGTTCAGCGCTTCCTCGGTCACATCCACATAGAGGCGCAGATCATCGGCGTCGTCATGCAGGATCGTCACCTCGTCGAGGCCGATCGCCACGGTATGCTCGCCGAGCCCGAGGAAGCCGCCGACATCCACGACGACATATTCCAGCTGGTTATCGGCGCCGGCCATGACGTCATCGACATTGCCGACATCCTCGTCGTTCACGTCATACACATTGGCGCCGAGCAACTCATCGACCGAGAAGTTGTCCGCCTCGGCGCGGCCGTAGCCCTCGCGCTGGAGGTCCGGGGCGGTGAACATCTCGCGGCCCTGACGCCATTGCTCTTCACCGGCATCATGGGCGGGGCGCGACTCGGCCATCATGTCTTCGCGTTCCGCGTCCTGCCCGGCGGTTTCGTCCTCGTCGGCCTCCTGCTCAGCGGTTTCCCGATCGGCGAGGCCCGCGCCCTCCGCTTCGTCCCCGGTGCCGTTCATGACCGTGAGATTCTCGAAGGCCTCACGGTCGAATTCAGGCGCCTCTTCCAGCGACTGCACGTCGATTTGCGCCAGCACCATCACGCTTTCCGGATCATCGGCATCGCGGGCAAAACCGAGCTGGTCGAGGCCGAGCACCACTTCGCGCTCACCGATTCCGAGAAAGCCGCCGACACCGACGATGATGCCGCGGATATTGCCATCGCGATCGATCAGCACGTCCTGAACGCCGCCGATCTCCTCGAGATTCTCGCGCTCATCCGCATTGATCATGCGCACGGCACGCATGTCCGTGCTCCCGGCATCACTGCTCATTGCAAGATCGTCACCATGAGCAAGGACTGAAGCTTCCATGATTTCGCTGGCGAGCACATCAGCTTCATGTGCTGTTTCGATGAACGTGGCCATGGAGCGCGTTTCATCAGTCATCTGAGCGTCATTATTTGAAGTCTGCCCGATTGCAGGCATACTGACCAATAGAGCAATGGCAGACGTAGCGATAAGATGTTTCATGTTGCACCTCCTGATGCTAATTTTTCAGAAACGACGCTTGTCATTCTGTATTCGGAGGGACAACAGCCGGTCGAACATTCTGTTCCAGATAATTCTACGGCCAAGTTTGCTTTTATTTATATGAAAATTGCAAGAAACGATTTCATGGCGCAAATATCTGGCCATTCAGTTTCTGATTGTGCGCAACCAAACTGACATGCAGACGGGACTGCTCAATCGTCACCCGGCAGGTCCAGCCCGGCATTGCGCGCATAGACCTTGGCCACGGCGGCATCGTCCTCGCGACCGAGCCCGGAGCCGGATGCGGCGAGGAATTGCTGCAGGGCGGCGGCGGTGAGCGGTGCGGAGAATTTCGCGCCGCGCGCGATCTCGAGCACGATGCCGAGATCCTTGGGCCAGATATCGACGGCGGAATGGGGCGTATAATCACCCGCGACGATATGGGGCGCACGATTCTCGAACATCCACGAGGTGCCGGCGCATTGCGGGATCACCTCCAGCGTCTTCTGCGGGGAGATCCCCTGCGTCATGCCGAAGGTGACCGCCTCGGCCATGGCCGCGATATGCACGCCGGCGAGCATCTGGTTGATCGCCTTCATTGCCGAACCGGCTCCGGGCTCGGGCCCGAGATCGAACACGGTCTCGGCAACCGCATCGAGAACAGGCTTTGCCGCAGCAAAGGCCTCCGGGCTTCCCGACGCCATTACCGAGAGCGCCCCGCGTGCCGCCTTGGCGGCGCCGCCGGAAATCGGCGCGTCGAGATAATGCAGGCCGCATTCGCTGCAGCGCGTGGCGAGAGCGCGGGCCTGGTCGGGAGCGATGGTCGGGCAGGCGATGATCACCGCGCCCGGGCGCAGATGTGCGGCGATGCCGTCCGCGCCGAACAGCACCGCTTCGAGCTGCGCGGCATTGAGCACGACAATTACCGCCGCATCCGCCTGCGCGCCCGCTTCCGCAATACCGGCCCGCCGCCCGCCCTCGCCGACGAGCTTCCCGACGGGACCGGGGGCCACGTCGAAGCCGAAGACGGTAGCGCCGGCACGGATCAGCGTCGCGGCCATGCCGTAGCCCATGGAGCCGAGGCCGAAAAAGGCGATGGTCTGATCGGAAAGGCGCATGGCGGGGCTCCCGGCGATTGTCGAAGACGTTTCTGCGATTGTTTCATGCTGCGCCTGCGCTTTGAAGCCGTGCAGATCGCCTTTGCCCCTTTGGGCTTTCACGGATGCTGCGGTGCACAACCCGGGCGCGAAATTCATGCGCCGCAGCATTGACAGCGTTCAAGCCGCGCCGGTACTTTTCTCCCGTGCCGGCGATGCGATCCGATCGGCGCGCACAATGTTTCGCAAAACAAGGCCAACAAAACCCGCAAGCGAAACAGGCAGGCCCGGCGCGGCAGCGAACCGGGCGGTTTCGGGCAGGACGCTGACGCGCGATGATCCTCTACACATACGATCCCTGGCTGGTGCTGGCATCGGTTGCCATCTCGATGATGGCGGCCTTTACCGGGCTGACCCTGACGCAGGGTCTGTCGCGCCTGACGAAGGGTCAGCGTCAGGCGCGGATCGTGATGGCGGCGATTGCGCTCGGCGGCGGCATCTGGTCGATGCATTTCGTCGCCATGCTGTCGATGCGCTTTCCGGTTCTGGTCCATTACGACATCCTGCCGACGACCGCCTCCGCCCTGATCGCGATCCTGCTGGCGGGAATCGCGCTGCTGCTGATGCATTTCGGTCCCCGCACGCACGCACGCATGGGGCTCGCCGGCGCGATCCTCGGCACCGGCATCGTGACGATGCATTATGTCGGCATCAACGCCATCGAGGGCTGCCGGCCGGTCTATGAGCCGGCCGGATTCGTCATCGTCGGCCTGATCGCGGCCGGGATGGGGGCGGCGGCGATCGGCATCGCCTATGGTCGGCGCACGCGGCGCAACACGTTGCTTGCCACCCTCGTTTTCGGTGCCAGCGTGGTGGTGGTGCATTTCTCGGCGATGAACTGGACCGATTTCGTGGAGGTGAGCCGCGCCGCCTTCGACGCGCCCGCGCTCGCCAATGCCCAGATCGCCCTGATCGTGCTTCTCGCCGGATTCGTGATCTCCGGCGCCTTCCTGCTCACGGCGGCGAGCCTGCTCGACGGCCCGGCGGAGGCGGTCGCTGCGGTGGAAGCGATGCCAGAGGATACGCCTCCTGCGGTGCCCGCCGCGCCGCCTGATCCAGCCTCCAAAGAGGGGGAGCCGGCGCCGCCCCGGATCGAGAAGCCGCACGATCCTGCACCGGCGGCGCAATCTTCCGCTTCCATACGTGTGCCTTATGAGAAAGACGGGACGACCTTCTTCGTGCCCGCAGGCGAAGTCTTCGCCCTGCGGGCGGAGGGGCATTATTCCATCGTCTACATCGCCTCCGGGCGGGTCTTCTGTCCGTGGTCGATCTCGGAGGCGCAAAAGCGCCTGCCGGCCCAGTTCCTGCGCGTACACCGGTCCTATCTGGTCAACGCCGCCCGCGTCGCGGGTTTCCAGAGGCGCAAGGATAACGGCTATTGCCTGCTTGACGGCAGCCCCTCTCTCGACCGCGTCCCCGTCGCTCGTTCACGCATTCCGGAATTGCGTGCGGCGCTTGGGTTGACCTGACCTTTTCGCGCGCCGGATCGCGCGCTGCATGCCCGGCGCGCGATTGGGCCGTCAGCGCTGCGCCTCCTCCGACCCGGGATCGTCGCGGGTTGCCACGCGACTGGGGAGAATCAGGATCGCGGCGAGTTGCAGTCCGGCCAGCGTGCCGAAGACGGCGCGGTGGGCGAAGACGCGGTCCGCCCCCTCCCAGGGATCGAGCAGCACGCCGACGAGCCATTGCAGCAGGAAGGCGCTCGAAAAGACCAGCATGTTCACGGAAGTCGAGACCCGCCCGCCCAGTTCCGGCGGGAAGGCCGCGTTGAGAACCGCGAAATAGAGCATGCTGCTCAAACCGAAAAAGGCGAAAGCCGTCCACAGGGCGATCTCGGGCACCGGCAATCCGAAGACGAGCGCCGCCTGCACCGCGATGAAGGCGAGCGAAAAGCCGAGTGCCGTGCGCAGAACAGGCACGCCGCGCTGGCGCAGCCGGTCGGCGATCAGCCCGGTTCCGAGTGAACCGAAGATGATCCCCGTCGTCGCGATTCCGAGAATCGCCGCGACATCGGCGGCGGGTACCCCGGCGACATCGCGCATCCAGATCGCGGCCCAGAGTCCGTGATAGGCCAGAAACGTCGCCTGGCTCAGCACCACGAGGGGCGCGATACGCAGAAAGACCGGCGAGCGAAAGATGCGCGCTGCGCCGCGAATCGCCGCGCCCCAGCTCTCCGACTGGCCCGCTTTTGCGTGACGCGGCCCCACTGCGAAGAGCAGGACGGCGACCGCAACCGTCATCACCGCGAGCGCAGTGAAGATCATGCGCCAATCCGTCACCGTCAGCGCGATCTGCACGGGCGTCGTCGCGGCGATGGCGCCGAGACCACCCATCGCGATGATGATCCCGTTGGCCAGCGGCAGACGGGCGGCGGGAAACCATTGCACATTGGCCTTGAGCGCCGCCATCAGGCAGGCCGAGACGCCGAGCCCGATCAGACCGCGTCCGATGGCCAGCGCCGTGATCGAATCGGCCATGGCGAAGACGAGTGCACCCCCGGCGGCGACGACCAGCAGGGCGGCCTCGACGATGCGCGGGCCATAGCGATCAAGCAGGATGCCCAGCGGTATCTGGAAGAGCGCGAAGGTGAGGAAATAGGCGCTCGTGACCAGGCCGAGATCGCCCGGGGTGAGATCGAGCGACGCTGCGATTTCCGACCCTGCGACGGCATTCACGGTGCGATAGAGGAAGCTGAAGAAATAGGCGATGCCGAAGGGCAGCAGGATCCGCCCGATCAGGGCAGCCGTACTCGTTCCGCCGGACGGGGGCGTGATCGCGGGCATGTGCGCCCTCCCTGTTCGCCGCCTGGTTGGAATTGCTGTATCATGCGCGATACGCCACCCGGTTGCGACATGCCGGGCCGGCAGCATGGATATTCCCGCTGGCAGCCTGGTGCAAGGCTGCCCGCCGCGCGCAGGTGCCGATTCCCTTCGGGCCGCTTCGCGCGTGTGGTTTTGCGGCGCGGTGGCCGGTCATGTATGGAGGTGACCGGTGGCGGTGATCGTGCGCGCGGTTTCACCTCACCCTTGATCCCTCCCCTGAGGCGAGGGAAACCGGTCGGGCCCTTCATGACGGGGATGGAAATGGCATGAACCGCTTCGATGACGGCGAGGAATCCGGCGCACATCGCCCGCACACGGCGTTGACAACCTATCGGGCCATGTTCGATGCCGAGCATGAGGAGGCTATTGACGAACTCGCGCGGCCCGCAGTGGCGCTGTTTTCTTCCGGCGTGATCGCGGGGATGTGTGCCGGCATCAGCGTGCTGCTGCTCGGGATGATCGTCGGCGCATATGGCGGCATGATCGGCGAGCCGCTGCAACGGCTGCTCTTCGGCTGCGCCTATGCCGTGGGCTTCATCATTGCCATTATGGGGCGCACCGATCTCTATACGGAATATACCACCATCGCGATCTTCCCGGTCCTGACCGGTGAGCGCGGCGTCGGCACGCTGTTGCGGTTATGGGGACTGGTGCTCGGCGGCAATCTCGCCGGCGGCTTCGTGCTTGCACTCTTCATCACCGCCATGGCCCCGGCACTGAGGATCGCCGACCTCGATGATTTCGTGCTTTTTGCCGTCTATCTCGGAGCTTATCCGCTCGGCGTGATCGCCTTGAGCGCGGTGCTGGCCGGATGGCTGATGGGGTTGCTCTCCTGGCTGATTGCGGGCGGGCGCGATTCGACCAGCCAGTTTCTCTTCATCTCGGTGATCGGCGTCACGATCGGCGCCCTTGGTCTGCATCATTCGGTTACGACGTCGATTGCGCTGTTTGCCGGGATGATCTCGGATTCGCCGATGGGCTGGCTGCGGGCAGCAAGTGTCTTTGCCGCGATCGTCATCGGCAACGCGATCGGCGGGCTTATCTTCGCCGTGCTGGTGCGCGAGGGGGTCAAGCTCGACGTGCGCGCGGGCCGTGAGCGCGATCGCTGAATCGGAAGACGCCTCAGAATTTCCCCGGGCGCACCACCTCGACCTTGCTCTTCAGCAGGACCGAGCCGTAAGCCTCCAGGACCGGCGAGAGCTCACGGGTGAAGGCCTCGGCCTTCTCGCGATTGCACACGGTGGTGAAGAGCACCTTCGAGGCGGCCCCCGTCACCTGGTCATCGCGCCAGCGCCCGCTGCGCCCGGAGCCGCTGAGCGTGGGCAATACGGTCCAGCCGGTGAGGCCGTGGCGTTCAGCGGCTTCCTCGACCCGCCGCACCAGCGGCGAATCGAGCAGGATTTCGACCTTGATACGCTCGAGATCCACGGGATCCGGGTCGCTCATCACACCACCTGCGTCGCGAGGAAGACGAAATACGGTATGCCGATGGTGATGTTGAACGGAAAGGTCACCGCCAGCGACATGGCAAGATACAGCCCCGGATCGGCCTGGGGAAGAGCCAGCCGCATCGCCGCCGGCACGGCGATATAGGAAGCACTTGCCGCCAGCATGCCGAGCGCCGCTGCGCTGCCCGTATCGAGCCCGATCAGCGCGCCGATCAGCACGCCGATCGTGCCGTTGATCACGGGGAAGATGATTCCCAGCCCGGCCAGCCGCCAGGTCAGCGCTCGCGATTCGCGCAGGCGGCGTATGGCGACGAGGCCCATATCGAGCAGGAAGAGGCAGAGCATGCCCGTGAAGATATCCTGAAACAGGGGCGCGATCGGCGCAAACCCGTCCGTCCCCGCGATCAGCCCGATGATGAAGGAGCCCATCAGCAGAACCACCGAGCCGTTCAGAAGCGTCTCGTGCAAGAGCCCGTTCCCGGACTGGACCTGCACGCCGCCGCCGCGCCGGGCGAGCATCAGCCCGACGATGATGGCCGGCGTCTCCATCAGGGCGAGCACGGCGACCATGTAGCCCGCCGGCGGCATCCCGCCCGAGCCGAGCACCTGCGATCCGGCGACGAAGGTCACCACGCTGACGGAGCCGTAATGCGCCGCGACCGCTGCTGCATTCACGGTATCGAGCCGCCCGATCCGCTTCAGGGCGAGAAACAGCGGTATCGGAATCAGGAAGGAGAGAACAAGCCCTGCCAGGGCCGCCAGAGCCATGTCCGGCGTGAAACCGCTCTGCGAAACCTCGACGCCACCCTTCAGGCCGATCGCGGCCATCAGATAGAGCGAGATCCCCTTGGCAACCGCCTCCGGTATCGCCAGGTCCGATCGCAAAGCCGCTGCCAGCGCCCCCAGTATGAAGAACAGGATGACTGGAGAGAGCAGCGTTTCGAAACCGGCAGGCATCAGCGTCCTTGACCCTTGCAGTGAGCGTCGCGCGTGGATAGGCCCTGATCAGCAGTCGCGCAAGGCTGTTTTCGCAATTCCACACCGGAAATCCGTGTTCAGGCTTCGGGAGGCAGAACGCTGCTCCAGGTTGTCGCCCGATCATAGGCGTGAGCGATTTCGAGCAGGGCGCGCTCCCCGTGATTGGGCCCCCAGATCTGCATCCCCATGGGCAGGCCGGCCTCACTGAAACCGACCGGCACGCTGATTGCCGGACAGCCCGACATGGTCACGGGCACCACCACCTCCATCCAGCGGTGATAGCTGTCCATCTCCCGCCCGCCGACCCTGCGCGGCCAGGTCTCTTCGATGGCGAAGGGGAAGACCTGGGCGGTGGGGAGCAGCAGGAAGTCAAAGCGCTCGAACAGGTTGCGCACATACTGGTACCAGGCACTGCGCCGCGTCGAGGCTGCCGTGATATCGAAGACGCCGAGCTTCAGCCCGTTCTCGATCTCCCAGACGGCCTCGGGCTTCAGCTGGTCCCGGCGCGACCGATCCTGATAGAGCGGCAGCAGGCCGGCGCCGACCTGCCAGTGCCGCAAGGTGCAGAAGGCCTGCCAGACATCCCCCATGTCGTAATCGACCGAAACCGCCTCGACATGGCAGCCGAGATTCTCGAAGACCGGCAGCGCCGCCTCGCAGAGTGCAATGATCCCCGGCTCGAAAGGCAGCCTCCCGTCGAGATCGCCCAGCCAGCCGATGCGCAGCCCCGATACGTCCCGATCGAGCGGGGCGGCGAATTCCGCGCCGTCGCCGTCGAGGCCGAGCGGCTGGCGCGGATCGTAACCCGCCTGCACCGCCAGCAATTGCGCCAGATCGGCGACATTGCGCGCCATCGGCCCGTTCACGCTCATGCCGGGCAGGAAGACATCCTCGGTATTGGCGGGAACGCGCCCGAAACCGGGCCGTAGACCGTAGACGTTGTTGAAGGCGCCGGGATTGCGTAGCGACCCGCCGAAATCACTGCCATCAGCCACCGGCAGCAGCCGCGCCGCCAGTGCCACCGCCGCACCGCCGCTCGAGCCGCCTGCGGTATGGGCGGGGCTCCAGGCGTTGGCAGTGGGGCCAAAGACAGGGTTGTAGGTATTGGAGCCGAGCCCGAATTCCGGCACGTTGGTCTTGCCGATGATGATCGCGCCCGCATCACGCATGCGTGCGACATAAGACGCGTCGCTGTTTGCGACATTCTCCTTCAGGAGCGGCGAGCCCCTGGTGGTGGGCAGGCCGGCCGCATCGGCGAGGTCCTTGATCGCCTGGGGAAAGCCGTGCATCCAGCCGCGCGACTGGTCCGCAGCGAGTTCATCATCGCGCTCTCGCGCCTCGCGCATCAGTTCCTCGCGCGGGCGCAGCGAGACGATGGCGTTCAGCTTCGGATTGAGCGCATTGATGCGGTCGAGATAGGCCGCCATCACCTCGGTGCAGGAGAAATCGCGGGCATGGATCGCGCGTGACAGCGCGACGGCGTCCATCATCGGAATGTCGGCAGGCTGGCTCATCGGGAATCTCCACAGGCGAGGAGGCTCCAGAGTGTCCGCGCGCGGCCCGGTTTGGAAGCGCTGCCCCCGCAAGCCCGGATGCGCGCCCGGTCACCGCGCCCGAACGCTCATCCCGGTGTGCCGAGGATCGCCAGCCAGATCACCGTCGTGAGCATGGCCATCACGGTGGTCAGGAACACCCCGCCCGAGGCGAGCGCCACGCCTTCGCGATAGCTCTGCGCCAGCAGGTAGGCGTTGATACCGGTCGGGCAGGCCGCCAGCAGCACCGCCGTCGCCGCCCAGACCGGCGGCAGGGCGATCAGATGGAAGACGATCACATAGACGATCAGCGGCTGCACGACGAGCTTGAGCACAGTGATCAGGGCCGGCCGGCGCCAGTCACCGCCCAGCCCGTAGCGATGCAGGGCGATGCCGGTGGCGACCAGCGCGCAGGGCACCGCCGCGCCGCCGAGGATTTCGAGCGTGCGCCAGACCGGTCCCGGCAGGTCAAGCCCGGACATGCGCATGGCCGCACCGGCGAGGATTGCCAGAATGATGGGATGGCGCAAGAGCTTGAGCAGGATTGCCCGCCAGGAGGTCTGTCGGCCTTCCAGAAACAGCGTCGCGACGGTCAGGGTGATGGGCAGATGAATGCCGATGAGCAGAAACAGCGGAGCCGCCGCCGCCTCGCCATAGGCCGAGAGCACCAGTGGAATGCCGATCAGCACCAGATTGGCCTGGCCGGCGGTGAAGCCGGCCACCACCGCCCCGGCATGGCTGTCGGCGAAGAAGAAGCGCGCGGCGAGATCGGCAATCGCCCAGACCACTGCGAGCGCGAAGAAATAAGCCCCCCAATAGGCCCAGGGCTGCACATCCGGCAGATCGGACCGCGAGAGCGTGGAAAAAAGCAGTGCCGGGATCGCCATGATGAAGACGAAACGCGAGAGCGTCTCTCCGAGACCGTCATCGACAAAGCGCCCGCGGCGCACGCCGTATCCGAGCGCGATCAGGGCAAAGATCGGAAAGACGATCGCAATCGAGGCGAGCATGCAAAATCCGCCGGGTTCAGCGCCCGGAGCCCTGCGCGAATCGCGTCGGTCCGCCGGCACGTTCGATCAGTTCATTGATCTCGTCACGCTGCTGGTTGAACAAGGCGAGGTCTCTCCCGTCCAGCTCGCGGCTGCGGGGGACGCGAATCTTCAGCGGATCGACGAAATCGTCGTTGACCAGAACCTCGTAATGCAGATGCGGTCCTGTGGAAAGCCCGGTACTGCCCAGCGCACCAATGACCTGCCCCTGGGTCACTTCTGTCCCGACCTCGATCCCGCCAGCGATCCGGCTCATGTGGGAATAGGTGGTCACATACCCATTGGCGTGCTCGATCTCGACCCGGCGCCCGTAGCCGCCGGACCAGCCTGCCTTGATCACCCGTCCATTCCCCGCTGCGAAGATCGGTGTCCCGGTGCGCGCGCCGTAATCGATTCCGGTATGCATGCGGGCATAGCCGAGAACCGGATGGCGACGCATGCCGAAACCGGAGGTCAACCGCCCCTCCGCCACGGGTTTGCGCATCAGGAACTTGCGCAGGGAGCGCCCTTCGGGGTCGAAGAATTCGATGGTTCCGTCTTCCGGATCGGTGAAGCGGTAGACCCGGCGCGTTTCTCCGCCGATGGTCAGCGCCGCCGAGAGCAATTCCGGCTCGGACAGGTCTTCTCCCTCCGTCATGAACAGGTCGATCGAATCGCCGATCGAGACGCGACGCTGAAAATCGAGATCATAGGCGAAGATCTGAATCAGCGTCTCGACGAGTTCCGGCGAGAGGTCGTGCTTGAACGCGGTCTCATAGAGACTGTCATGGAGCCTCGCCCCGGACGCGCGCCCGGAGCGGTCGTCATTGCCGGCATCCGCGATCTGGAAATCCGCCTCGGTGACATGCACTTCCGCGAAGCGCCCGCGATCATCGGCCGCAATGATCGCATTGACCCCGCTCTCGCCATAGAGGACGAGGCGCCTGAGGTCCCGCGCGGCGTTCGGGCGCTCGGCGGGAGCGACGAGGGCGCGCGCAGCGAGGCCCGGCTGCATGGCCGCGACCGCATCTTCCCCGCCGATCATGCCGATCGCCTCCTCGATCCGGTCGCGCGCGACGCCCTGTGCGGCGAGTTGCGCGACGAAGGGCTCACCGGGCAGGACGTCGATGCTGATCTCGCCCGGGCGACCCTCACCCGCACGGCTGCGCCTTTTGGCGACGGTGGAGACATTCTCGGGGATGATGCGCACTTCGATCGCATCGAAGGGTTCCGTCGTCGGCTGTGACAGGCCTGCGAGATCACCGAAGCCTGGCTGGACGGCGCCCAGGGAGCGACTGAGGAAGGTCTGGGCTCCCATCGGTGCAATCGGACGGCGTCGTGATTCGCGCATGAGCGACAATTCCTCCATCACCTGTGCCGCCGCCTCGTTGTCGCTCAGCGCGGGAGCGGAATCCGTGAAGGCGTCGTGATCGAGCGTGCGGCGCATGAAGGAGACCTCGGCCTCCTCGATGCGCGGCCCGACATCGGCGACACGGCTGACGCTCTCCGAATCGTCTCCCATCAGGCTCATCGGATCGAAGCGTGGTATATCCGTGGCATGTTGGCCGGCGGTGAGGGAGAGATTGGTGGCGATACGGGTGAATCCGCGAATCGAGACCACCTCGCGATCACCGACCTGCGTGGTCACCGGTGTGCGGTAGGTGTTGCGGGCTGCGACAGTGTAGTCGGTGCGTACCAGCTTGTCGTCCTTGACCGCCGTCTCGGCGGGCTCGCCTGCGGATGGCATGAGCGCGGCGAGGGCGAATTGTGGTGTCAGGATCGGCGTGGAGCGCCCTTCGAGGGCTATGTAGATGGCGCTGCCGAGCAATGCCGCGCCCGTCATGGCCGTCATCACCGCGCCGGCGAGCCAGCGCAGGTTAATGCCGCGCCGGCCTTCCTCGAAACGCGTTGCGCCGGTGGGATCAAGGGGCGGCTCATGCCCGACGGGACCTTCCCCGTCGTCCGCTCGGGCGCGGATGCCGCGCCGGATCGTTGCGTTGCCGCGTAATCGCGCCATGTTGCCGCTATGCATATTCATGAGGCTGCTGTCGCCATGTTCCCGTGAACCATGCTTCTGGCAATTTCCGACGAAGGCGGGCCGCATACGGCACGATGAAGCTGCAACATGCCCTTTCGCATTGACGAAATCAACGCAATCGACGCCTTCACCCCTGATGCCCGCCTTTGGCGACGAAAATGCGGCAGACGCGAAGGCTTTCTGCAAGCCCTCGCGCAACCCATCAGCACCCGTGCCGGATGATGCTGTCGCGAACGGGTGCGGGGGCTTGTTCCATTATCGATGGTTTTGGTCTAGACGAGCGCCGGGGCGCCGGTTCGCGCCCCGGATTCGGAGCCGCATGATGTCACGACCGGTCGTTACCCGTTTTGCCCCTTCGCCCACGGGCTTCCTGCATATCGGAGGCGCGCGCACGGCCCTGTTCAACTGGCTCTACGCCCGCCGCATGGGGGCAGGATGCTGTTGCGCATCGAGGATACTGATCGCGCGCGTTCGACTGAAGCCGCGATCACGGCAATTCTCGACGGTCTCTCCTGGCTGGGGCTCGATCATGACGGCGAAGTCTTCTATCAGCATGCCCGCGCCGACAGGCATCGCGAAGCGGTCGACCAGCTGCTCGCCGCCGGCAAGGCCTATCATTGCTACGCCTCGCAGGACGAACTCACCGCCATGCGCGAGCAGGCGCGCGCCGAGGGGCGCCCTATGCGCTATGACGGGCGCTGGCGTGATCGCGATCCCGCCGAAGCGCCGGACGGCGTGAAACCGGTCGTGCGCCTCAAGGCGCCACAGCAGGGTGAGACCGTGGTCGACGATCAGGTCCAGGGCCGCGTCTCCTGGCAGAACAGGGATCTCGATGATCTCGTGCTGCTGCGCTCCGACGGCTCACCCACCTACATGCTCGCCGTCGTGGTCGATGATCACGATATGGGCGTGACCCATGTGATTCGCGGCGACGACCATTTCACCAACGCCGCCCGCCAGACCCAGATCTACGAGGCGCTCGGCTGGGAGGTGCCCGTGATGGCGCATATCCCGCTGATCCACGGACCGGACGGCGCCAAACTGTCGAAGCGGCACGGTGCGCTCGGGGTCGAGGCCTATCGCGAGATGGGCTATCTGCCGGAGGCCTTGCGCAATTATCTGGTGCGACTCGGTTGGGCGCATGGCGACCAGGAAGTATTCTCGACGCAGGAGATGACCGAGGCCTTCGACCTGCCGCAGATCGGGCGCTCGCCGGCGCGGTTCGATTTCGCCAAGCTTGAAAATCTCAACGGCATCTACATGCGCCAGAGCGACGATGCGCGGCTTCTCGAGGCGCTGGAGGCGATTTTGCCGCAGATCGGTCCCGAACGCGGCCTGTCCGCACCGCTTTCGCCGGAATTGCGCGCGAAATTCCGCGCTGCCATGCCCGGCCTGAAGGAGCGGGCCAAGACATTGGTCGAATTGCTCGATTCCGCATCCTTCCTCTACGCTGAACGGCCATTGCAGCTCGACGCAAAGGCTGCGAAAATTCTCGATGCGGATGCATCTGCGCGGCTGGCGGCCATCCTGCCCCGGCTGGAGGCCATTGCCGACTGGAATATGGAGACCACCGAGGCAGCCGTGCGCGCCCATGTGGAGGAGACAGGGATCAAGCTCGGCCAGATCGCCCAGCCTCTGCGCGCGGCGCTTACCGGCAAGGGCACGTCGCCGGGATTGTTCGACGTGATGGCGGTTCTGGGGCGGGAGGAATGCCTGGCCCGGATCGCCGACCGGATCACGGGCTGAATGCCGCGCTGCACAATCAGCCTGCAGCCTTGTCATGCGGGTGGTCCGGGTCGCGTTTTTGTGCGTAGCGGGAATGCGCCCGCGCGCTTGAATATGGCGGGTGGATCGGGTACCGAGACGCCAACGCTTCAACAGCGCCGCCATGCGGGGCGCGGGCCCAGTGCACCATGAAGGTACGGGCCGGCCTCGACGCTGCGGTACATAACGAAAGGGCCATTGTCATGGACGGCAAGGACAGCACGCTCAAACTCGGTGGAAACGAGGTCACGCTCCCCTACAAGGAGGGTACGATCGGGCCCGGTGTCGTCGACATTTCGAAGCTCTACGCCCAGACCGGCGCCTTCACCTATGATCCCGGCTTCACCTCGACGGCGAGCTGCGAATCCTCGATCACCTATATCGATGGTGACGAGGGCACATTGCTCTATCGCGGCTATCCGATCGAGCAACTCGCCGAGCATGGCGATTTCCTCGAGACCTGCTACCTGCTGCTCTATGGCGAATTGCCGACCCCGACGCAGAAGGCGGATTTCGACTATCGCGTCACGCGCCACACCATGGTGCATGACCAGATGAACCGCTTCTTCCTCGGTTTCCGCCGCGATGCGCATCCCATGGCGATCATGGTGGCGGTGACCGGCGCGCTCTCGGCTTTCTATCACGACTCGACCGATATCTCCGATCCGAAGCAGCGCATGATCGCCTCGATGCGCATGATCGCGAAGATGCCGACCATTGCGGCGATGGCCTACAAGTATTCCGTCGGCCAGCCCTTCATCTACCCCAAGAACGATCTCGACTACGCGGCGAATTTCCTGCGCATGTGCTTTGCCGTGCCTTGCGAGGATTACAAGGTCAATCCGATCCTCGCGCGCGCGCTTGAGCGGATCTTCATCCTGCACGCCGATCACGAGCAGAATGCCTCGACCTCGACGGTCCGCCTCGCCGGCTCCTCCGGCGCCAACCCCTTCGCCTGCATTTCGGCGGGCATCGCCTGCCTGTGGGGCCCTGCTCATGGCGGCGCCAACGAGGCCGCCTTGAAGATGCTCGAAGAGATCGGCACCCCCGATCGCGTGGCGGAATACGTCGCCAAGGCGAAGGACAAGAACGATCCCTTCCGCCTGATGGGCTTCGGCCACCGGGTCTACAAGAACTATGATCCGCGGGCGCGCATCATGCAGAAGACGACGCATGAGGTGCTCAACGAGCTCGGCGTCAAGGACGATCCGCTGCTCGAAGTCGCCATGGAGCTTGAGCAGATTGCCCTGCGCGACGAATATTTCATCGAGAAGAAGCTCTATCCGAATATCGACTTCTATTCCGGCATCACCCTCAAGGCGATGGGCTTCCCCACCACCATGTTCACGGTGCTGTTCGCGCTCGCGCGCACGGTGGGCTGGATCGCCCAGTGGAAGGAAATGGTCGAGGACCCCTCCCAGCGCATCGGTCGCCCGCGCCAGCTCTATATCGGCGCTGACAAGCGCGAATACGTGCCGATCGCCCAGCGCGGCTGAGCCCGGCGCGATCGACCGGTCGTTTCGTCTTAGGCCGCCCTCCCGCAGGGCGGCCTTCCTTGATTCTGGGCGCCTGGGTCGGGGAAGGCGAAGCAGAAACTTTAAAAAATCTTGCTGAAGGAAAATTTTTCGTATACCCTATTACATATTATTATTAATAATGAAATTAAGGTGTTTTCATGATGAATGTACACGGTTTTTCTTCATCGGATCCAAAGATGGGCAATCTGGCGCCAAGAGAGAAAACAGATTTTTCGCTCCCGCGCGAAAAGAGCGCTCAGTCCGCCGGGGCCATTGCGTCGGGTTGTGTCCCGCCGGGGTCGCAGAGCGGCAATGCTCCGATCGCAATACCGCTTGATAGCCCGTTTACGGATTACATTATCAATCAGGCCGCCCGGAACCTTGACAGTCCGGCGGAATCACTCGTGCTCTCGTATAACCCGAACGGCCAAAACGCCAGCAACTTGCAGGCCGTGCTGCAGCGCGTTCTCGGCACGGTCGTGAAAGAGGACGGCGTTGTGGCGATCGTCGGGAGCGATAGATCTTTCTCCGTCGAAGAGTTTCGGCAGTTGTCTCGGGAGCATGGAACGACCTTCGTCCTCTCTCCGGACGGTGGAAACACTGCTCTGGTCATAGAGCCAAACCGGCCGGATCGTTTGGACCGGGAGGCCTCGATCCACGATGGCGGCGTGCATTCCGGGTGCGGCGGTGTCCCTTCGATCCGGTTGAGCAATTGATCGGTGCCCCGCACCCTCACGCCTCGGTGCCCGCCCCGCAAGTTCTTCGCGGGGCGGTGCTCCAGAGCATCATTCCGGCAGGTGGATACCGGTTGACGGAAAAATGATGTGCTGAGCAACCACTCGGAGCGCCCGGCCTGACTCCGTCAGGTCGGAACGCGCTGCAAGCGGTGACATTGCCGACAGCCACGATCCTTCGATTCTCCTGCCGATGCACGCCATTTCAACGCGGCAACGTGCTCGACCCCATCAGCGTCTCGTCTATGGCGCGCGCTGCCTGGCGGCCCTCGCGGATGGCCCAGACCACGAGGGACTGGCCGCGGCGCATGTCGCCGGCGACGAAGACCTTCTCGGCATTGGTCCGGTAATCCTTTTCGTTCGCGACCACGTTGCCGCGCTTGTCGAGGGCCACTTCCGCCTCGCTGACCATGCCATCATGCACGGGGCTGGCGAAGCCGATGGCAATGAAGACGAGATCGGCCTTGATCACGAATTCCGTGCCCGGGATCGGCTGGCGGCGCTCGTCGACGCGCGCGCATTTCACGCCCGTGACCTTGCCTTTGCCCTTGCCCTTGGTCTTGCCCTCGATGGCGAGGGTCGCCGCCTGGAATTCGCGCTCGGCGCCCTCTGCCTGGCTGGAGGAGGTGCGCATCTTCGTCGGCCAGTAGGGCCAGACCGCGAGCTTGTCCTCGATCTCGGGCGGGCGCGGGCGGATATCGAGCTGGGTGACCTGAAGCGCGCCCTGGCGGAAGGCGGTGCCGATACAGTCGGAGGCCGTATCGCCGCCGCCGATGACGACGACATGCTTGCCACCGGCGAGGATATCCTCGACCTCCTCATCAGCCGGCTCGCCGTTCACGCGCTTGTTCGACTGTGTGAGATAGGGCATGGCATAATGCACGCCGTGGAACTCCATCCCCGGCAATTGCGGATCACGCGGGTTCTCCGCGCCGCCGGCCATCAGCACTGCGTCGAATTCGTTGTGCAGGCTCGCGAAGCTCTTCGACACGCCGATATTGACGTCGCAATGGAAGATGACGCCCTCGGCTTCCATCTGCTTGACGCGCCGGTCGATGTGATACTTCTCCATCTTGAAATCCGGAATGCCGTAGCGCAGGAGCCCGCCGGGCTTCCCCTGGCGCTCGAAGACATGCACCTCGTGGCCGACCCGGGCGAGCTGCTGCGCGGCGGCGAGGCCGGCGGGGCCGGAGCCGATCACCGCGACGCGCTTGCCGGTGAGGCGGGTCGGCGGCTCGGGCTTGATCCAGCCCATATCCCAGGCCTTGTCGGCGATGGCCTGCTCGATCGTCTTGATGGCGACGGGCGCGTTCTCGAGATTGAGCGTGCAGGCTTCCTCGCAGGGGGCGGGGCAGATGCGACCGGTGAATTCCGGGAAGTTGTTGGTGGAATGCAGATCGCGCGCCGCCGTCTCCCAGTCGCCCTGATAGACGAGGTCGTTCCAGTCCGGGATCTGGTTATGCACCGGGCAACCCGTCGGCCCGTGGCAGAACGGGATGCCGCAATCCATGCAGCGCGCCGCCTGCTTCTTCAGATCGCTCTCGTCCGGCGGCAGGGTGAATTCGCGAAAATGGCGAATCCGATCGCCGGCGAGCTGATACTTCTGATCCTGACGATCATATTCGAGAAAGCCCGTGACCTTGCCCATGTTCATACCCCTGTCGAAATCCGCGCCGATGGTACAACGTGGCGCGTGGTGCGTGCGTGATTCGAGATTGCTGTGCTGGCGGCACGCAGTAACAGCCGAGTGCATTTTCCGGTTGTAGTTTTCGAAGAAATATGATTAAAAAACATCGTTAATTCATTTATTGAGCAATTTTGGAGATTTCTATGATTTCTGCGATCTCGCCTGCTGCGCCGAAAATGCAGCCGCTGACGTCTGATGCCGACCAGACTTTCAGTCTGGCGAAAGCCGCGGCGCTGCCAGTCGGTAATCAGGGCGCCGTTGCACAGGTCAATCTTTGCGCCGGTCCGGATGAGCCGGATCCCAGCACCTTTGCCCATCTGGCCTACCTGACGACATTCGGAATGCCGGACTACCAGCGCAACCCGGAAGAAGCACTCGAGGTCCTGCGGGAGCAGATGACCACAGATCCGCGTGGCAACATAATCTTTGCAGTGATGGGCAATGAGGTCGAGGATTTCGGCCTTCAAAACCTTTCCGAGTTCATCCGCATGGCGCATGCCGAAGGTCTTGTTCCCGAGGGGACGACCCTCGGCATCGCAGGCTATTATCAGCCCGGGCGCACTGAGGAGATGCGCGATCTTGCGCGTGAACTCAATATGACGATCGCTTTCGACTGGCAAGCCACCGAGCATAAACCTCCGAGGGAGGAGTTTCGACAGTTTGGGGGCGTCCGTCAGACGGACGTGGGTGCCTACGTCATTCGTCCGGACGGATCCTCCGGTTACGACATGCGCGCCGATGTCGATTACGGCGCGCATGGATCGCGTTGCGCGACCGAGCCGAAAATTGTCATTCCCGAGTAATACCGTGCACCGCTTACGCCTCTCTGCCCGGTTTCCAACCCGGAGCAGGGAGGCTGAAAAGTGCGTCCGATGCACGCGGTTCGCCATATCGCCAGTATGGTGTCGCCGGCTGCTGATCGGCTTCAAAAACCGTGCACTCCGCGCTTTGCTTGGCGCGGAGCCACTCGCCGGAGCTGCAATATCCGCCCGGACCATCAGCACCCTCACTCCGCCGCCGCCGGCATGCGCGCGCGTTCCATCTCGCGAAGCGCCCGGCGGTATTCGACCGGCATCACCTTCACGAATTTGGTGCGATAGGCTTCCCAATCGTCGAGGATCGCCTTGGCGCGGGTCGAGCCGGTATAGTTGAGGTGGTTGGTGATGAGCTGGCGCAGGCGCTCCTCGTCCTTGCCCGACATGTCGGCCATGACGTCGATGCGGCCCTTGGTCTCCAGATCGCCGCCATGGTGGTGCAGCGAGACCATCAGATCCTCTTCCGCCTCGACGGGTTCGAGATCGACCATGGAGAGGTTGCAGCGCTTGCCGAAATCGCCGGCCTCGTCGAGCACATAGGCGATACCGCCCGACATGCCCGCCGCGAAGTTGCGCCCGGTCTGGCCGATCACCACGACGACACCGCCGGTCATGTATTCGCAGCCATGATCGCCGGTGCCCTCGACCACCGCGACAGCGCCGGAATTGCGCACGGCGAAGCGCTCGCCGGCCACGCCGCGGAAATAGCACTCGCCGGCAATGGCGCCGTAGAGCACCGTATTGCCCACGATGATGGCGTTCTCGGCCTCCACCTTGCTCTCCTGCGGCGGGCGGATGACCAGCTTGCCGCCCGAGAGGCCCTTTCCGACATAGTCATTCGCCTCGCCCTCGAGATCGAGCGTGACGCCGGCGGCGAGCCAGGCGCCGAAGCTCTGGCCGGCGGTACCCTTGAGCTTCACCGTAACCGTGTCGTCGGGCAGACCCTCATGGCCGTAGCGCTTGGCGATCTCGCCGGAAAGCATGGCGCCGACGGTACGGTCGGTATTGGCGACCTGCGCCTCGATCAAAACCGGCTCCTCATTCTCGATGGCCGCGCCTGATTGCGCGATGAGCTGGCGGTCGAGCACGTCGTCGATTGGGTGGACCTGCCGCTCGGTATGGCGCGTGGCGATCTCGGCGGGGACCTCGGGCCGCGTGAAGATGCGCCCGAAATCGAGCCCCTTGGCCTTCCAGTGGGCGATGGCGTCGCGCTTCTCGATGAGATCAGAGCGTCCGATCAGCGCGTCGAGCGTCGCATAGCCCATCTGCGCCATCAGTTCGCGTACTTCCTCCGCGATGAAGAAGAAGTAGTTGATCACGTGCTCGGGCAGGCCCTTGAAGCGCTTGCGCAGGACGGGATCCTGCGTGGCAACGCCCACGGGGCAGGTATTGAGATGACACTTGCGCATCATGATGCAGCCCGCCGCGATCAGGGGCGCCGTGGAGAAGCCGAACTCGTCTGCGCCGAGCAATGCCCCGATCAACACGTCGCGCCCGGTGCGCAGGCCGCCATCGACCTGCAACGCCACGCGCCCGCGCAGATGGTTGAGGACGAGCGTCTGATGCGTCTCGGCAAGCCCCATTTCCCAGGGCGAGCCGGCATGCTTGAGCGAGGTCAGCGGCGAGGCGCCGGTGCCGCCTTCAAAACCGGAAATCGTGATGTGATCGGCGCGCGCCTTGGCCACGCCGGCCGCGACGGTGCCGACACCGACTTCCGAAACGAGCTTCACCGAGACATCGGCTGCCGGATTGACGTTCTTCAGATCGAAGATCAGCTGGGCCAGATCCTCGATGGAATAGATGTCGTGATGCGGCGGCGGCGAGATCAGGCCGACGCCGGGGGTCGAATGGCGCAGCCTGGCGATCACCGCATCGACCTTGTGACCGGGCAACTGGCCGCCCTCACCGGGCTTGGCGCCCTGGGCGACCTTGATCTGCATCTGGTCGGCATTGACCAGATATTCCGTCGTCACGCCGAAACGGCCCGAGGCGATCTGCTTGATCGCGGAGCGCTTGGAGCGCCCGTTCGGCAGCGGCTTGAAGCGCCCGGCATCCTCGCCGCCTTCGCCCGTATTCGAACGCGCGCCGATCTCGTTCATGGCGAGCGCCAGCGTCTCGTGCGCTTCCTTGGAGATGGCACCGAGCGACATGGCGCCGGTGGCGAAACGGCGCACGATCGCAACCGCCGGCTCGACTTCGTCGAGGGCGAGGGGCTTGCGCCCGATATCCTCGGCCTGCTTGAGGCGAAACAGCCCGCGAATGGTGGAGAAGGCGTTCTCCTGCTCGTTCACGAGCCGGGCGAATTCGCGATAGCGATCATCGGCCTTGAGACGAACGGCATGCTGCAGCGTGGCGACCGTATCGGGGGTCCAGGCATGCGATTCGCCGCGCAGGCGATAGGCGTATTCGCCACCCACACCGAGTGCATCACGGTAGACCGGCGAGGTGCCGAAGGCCTCGTCGTGACGCGTTGCGGCCTCGCGCGCGATCTCGGGAATGCCCGCACCCTCGATCATCGTCGCCGTGCCGAAGAAATACTTGTCGATCAGCTCGGATTTGAGCCCCACGGCGTCGAAGATCTGCGCGCCGCAATAGGATTGATAGGTCGAGATACCCATCTTCGACATGACCTTCAGGAGGCCCTTGTCGATCGCCTTGATGTAGCGGTGGATGACCTCATCCTCGTCGATCTCGGCGGGAAGCTCGTCCTTCATGGCGAGCAGCGTGTCGAAGGCGAGATAGGGGTTGATCGCCTCGGCGCCGTAGCCGGCCAGGCAGGCGAAATGGTGCACTTCACGCGGCTCGCCGCTCTCGAGAACGAGCCCCACGGAGGTGCGCAGGCCGCGCCGGATCAGATAGGAATGCACCGCCGCCGTGGCGAGCAGCGCCGGGATCGGCAGGCGATCGGGTCCGACCTGGCGATCGGAGAGGATGATGATGTTGTAGCCGCCGCGCACCGCGGCCTCGGCGCGGTCGCACAGGCGCTCGACGGCGCCCTCCATGCCCGCCGCGCCCTGCTCGATCGGATAGGTGATGTCGAGCGTCTTGGTATCGAAGCGGTCCTCGAAATGGCCGATGCAGCGGATCTTCTCGAGATCCTCGTTGGTCAGGATCGGCTGGCGCACTTCAAGGCGCTTGCGCCGGGAGGTGCCCTCGAGATCGAGGATGTTCGGACGCGGCCCGATGAAGGAGACGAGGCTCATGACGAGCTCTTCGCGGATCGGGTCGATCGCCGGATTGGTGACCTGCGCGAAGTTCTGCTTGAAATAGGTGTAGAGCAGCTTCGCCTTGTCGGACAAAGCCGAGATCGGGGTGTCCGTGCCCATCGAGCCGACGGCTTCCTGGCCGGTGACGGCCATGGGTTCCATCAGCAGCTTGAGATCTTCCTGCGTGTAGCCGAAGACCTGCTGGCGATCGAGCAGCGAGACGTCGGTGCGGCTGGCGCGCGCCTGGACCGGGCGCAGATCCTCCAGCTTGATCTGGGTCCGCTCAAGCCATTCGCGGTAGGGCAGCGCCGTGGCGAGCTGCGTCTTGATCTCCTCGTCGGAGACGATGCGGCCTTCTTCGAGATCGATCAGCAGCATGCGGCCCGGCTGCAGCCGCCACTTGTCGACGATCTTCTCCTCGGGGATCGGCAGCACGCCGCTCTCCGAGCCGAGCACGACGAGATCGTCATCCGTGACGAAATAGCGCGCCGGGCGCAGGCCGTTGCGATCGAGGGTCGCGCCGATCTGGCGGCCATCGGTGAAGCAGATCGCCGCCGGGCCATCCCACGGCTCCATCAGGGCGGCATGGTATTCGTAGAAGACGCGCCGATCCTCGTCCATCAGCGGATTGCCCGCCCAGGCCTCCGGGATCAGCATCATCATGGCATGCGTCAGCGAATAGCCACCGCGCACCAGGAATTCGAGCGCATTGTCGAAACAGGCGGTATCCGACTGGCCCTCGTAGGAAATCGGCCAGAGCTTGGAGATGTCGTTGCCGAACAATTCCGAATCGACGCTCGCCTGACGCGCGGCCATCCAGTTGACGTTGCCGCGCAGCGTGTTGATCTCGCCGTTATGCGCCACCATGCGATAGGGATGCGCCAGCTGCCAGCTGGGGAAGGTGTTGGTGGCGAAGCGCTGGTGCACGAGCGCGAGCGCGCTCTCGAAGCGCGGGTCGGCCAGATCCCGGAAATACGAACCGAGTTGGGTAACGAGCACCATGCCCTTGTAGACGATGGTGCGCGACGACAGGCTCACCGGATAATAGCCGGCGGTACGCGAGTCTTCCAGGTCGTAAACAGTGTTGGAGATCACCTTGCGGGCGAGGAACAGGCGGCGCTCGAAAGCGGCTTCGTCCTCCTCCTTGGCCTTGCCGATGAAGACCTGCCGGTGCAGCGGCTCGCTGGCTTTCACATTCTTTGAAAGATCCGCATTGTCGACGGGGACGTCGCGCCAGCCGAGCAGGGTAAGGCCTTCATCGGCGACGACTTTCTCGACGATCTCGACGACCCTGGCATAACCCTCCTCGTCGCGCGGCATGAACAGCTGGGCGACGCCATATTCGCCGGGCTCGGGCAGCCAGATACCGAGTTTGGCGCATTCAGCAGCGAAGAAACGATGCGGAATCTGGATCAGGATGCCGCAGCCATCCCCCATTTTCGGATCGGCGCCGACGGCGCCGCGATGGTCGAGATTGCGCAGGATATCGAGGCCCTGCTGCACGATCGCGTGGCGCTTTTCGTTCTTCATGTGGGCGATGAAGCCGACACCGCAGGAATCATGCTCGTTGGCCGGATCATAAAGCCCCTGTTTCCCGGGCAGGCCGGGAATGGTAATGCGGCGTGGCGTTGCCGCCAGCGTCTTCGCAACCTGTGCGCAGCCGTCATCCGCCCGCTTCGCGGCGTTCGCGTCACCCGGCATCTGATCCGTCATGATCCTGCTCATCGTCGATCCTCGTTCTTCCGGCCTAACCGTATCGAAGCTGGCGCATTGTAGCGCGCCCCGGGTGGCGGTGCCGTCGCCCGGCTCATCTGAAGCCGCAGCCGCATCGCTCGGTTTTCTTTCTGGAGGCTCGGTTGCGCCGTTGCCGGGTCACCCGCGCCTCGCGCGGGCGCCGTGGGCGTTACAGACCCGCACGCACCCGCGACACCCGCGTCAAACGGGTGCTCGGTTTGTGATCTCGTTTCGGGGCGCCATGCGCCATGACCATAACCTCGAGACCTGCACACGGACAGGCAACCACGCCGCGTCCGAAAAGATTGGACAGTAATGCTGTCCTAACGCGCGGCGGAAGTTGCCAGATTTTTCCGCATGACACAAGCGTGTTTTCAACGTCCCTTTGTACGAAGATTTCGCGCCATTGGGAAGACTGCGCAATAATGCGACAAATTGTTGCCCCGCGCCGAAGTCTTCCACAACGGCTGCGATCAGGCGCCGCCAGCCGCAGCGATCTTTTCGCATTTGCGAATACTGTTTGGTCGCACAGGCGGCGTCAACACGCTGGAATCGCGGGCAGGCGGAAAGGCGGGCTGCCTGCGCCGACGCAGTTCAGCGCAGGCGCGCCAGGACCTCGGCTTCTAGAAAACCGGCCAGATCGCTGGTGATGTAATCGATATGGGGCGCCTCGACGGCTTCCTGCTCGAAATCTTCGCGAAACGGATCGAGCGTGGCGGGGGTGACGAGGGTGGTGGTCATGCCCGTATCATGGGGCACGACGAGGTTCTTGGCGATATCCTCGAACATGGCCGCGCGCGACGGATCGACGGTATGGCGCGCGAAGAACATCTCGTAGGCGCGCCGGTCCGGCTTGGGGATGAAATCGGCGGCGATGATATCGAAAACATCCTCGAAATGATCGAGAATGCCGATCTTGGCCGCGACGTTCTCGGCATGCTTGCGCGAGCCGTTGGTCAGGATCAGCCGCCGGCCCGGAAGCGCCTCGATCGCCTTGCCCAAAGCCGGGTTCAGATCGATGGCGGAATGGTCGATATCGTGGGCGAAATCGAGAAAGGCGTAAGGGTCGACACCATAGACATCCATCAGCGCCTTCAGTGTGGTGCCGTGCTGATGGTAGAAATATTTCTGCAAGGCGCGCGCCGACATGCCGTCAATGCCGAACAGATCCGCCACGAAGGCGGTGATGCGCGCATCGACCTGCGGCCAGATCCGCGCCTCATGCGAATAGAGCGTGTTGTCGAGATCGAAGATCCAGGTCTCGACATGCGCGAAGTCACGGGCATCGGGGGCGGTGAAGTGTTTTCGTGATGGGCTCGGTGTATCTGACAAGGGATATTTCCGTAGAGGAAGGGGGCGCCGGTGCTCCGGCTGTTGTACAGATATAGTCCCTTGCCGTTGCAGATGCGAGCAGTGTTGCTTTCAGCGCCCCGACAAAATCTCCGCAACAACCTCCGGCAGCAAATCGAAATGGGCGATGACGCGGTCGGGCTCGTAGGTTTCGACGGGCTGATCGGTATAGCCGAAGGGCACCGCGATGACGGGGATCCGCGCGGATTGCGCGGTGGCGATGTCGGTATGCGAATCGCCGATCATCACCGCGCGGCGTGCATCGCCCTTTGCCATCGCGATCGTCTCGGTCAGATGGCGCGGGTCGGGCTTGCAGAAGGCGAAGGTGTCGCGCCCGCAAATCGCGGCGAAGCGCTCGATGATGCCGAGTTGATCGAGCAGCAGCCGGGAATGGCTTTCCACCTTGTTGGTGCAAACGGCCAGGGTGAAGCCCGATCGGCTGAGGCTGTCCATGGCCGCCACGACGCCAGGGAAGAGCTGCGTCTCGTTGCAGATATTCTGCCGGTAGAGCGTCAGGAACTCCTGGAAGAGCAATTCATGCCGTTCCGGCGTCAGTTCGAGTCCCGCCGATTCGTAGCCGCGCGCGATCAGTGCCCGCGCGCCGGCCCCGATGAGCGATTTCGCGCGCGATACCGGCAGCGTGGGCAGGCCCTCCTGCGCCAGCAACGTGTTGAGCGTCGCCATCAGGTCGGGGGCGGTGTCGGCGAGGGTGCCGTCGAGATCGAACACGACGATGGGATTCATGGGGATTTCCGTCTGGTTGGCGCGGTGGGCGTGCGCATGGCGGCTGCCTTCATAGACCAGCGTGCCGGTGCTGAACAGCGGGGATGAATGCGATCGCGCCTTGCCTTCCGAGCCGTCAGCGCAGGAGATCGAGCCGCGACAGCGTGAGCCGACACTGCCTACACAACTGCTCATTCCTGCCGCCGCGATAATAGCTCAACGCGATCACGGCCCCGTAGAGCGCCCAGGCCTTCGCGCGAAGCCAATCACTGTCGCTCAACTCCAGGACATCTCTGAACGTGCTCCTGGCCGAGGGCTCTAACCAGGACCATGCCGCAGCATAGTCTGTCGCCGGATCCCCGACCGCCGACAGACCCCAGTCGATGACACCGGCCAGGTTTCCGTCAACCGCGATCAGATTGTCCGCCTTGAGGTCGCCATGCAACCAGACGCCGGCAGCGTCATGTGTCAGGGACGCGGCATCTTCCCAGATTGCGAGGGCGGCGGCGGTGTCGATCTCGTCCGACACCGTCTCGATTGCCGCAACGGTCCGGGCGGTCATATCCGCGAGCGGAACCCCGCGCGAATTGTTGGATGGGCCTGCGACAGGTGCGCCGTCGGTCGCCACGCCGTGGAGGGCTTCGAGGAAACCCGCCAGGGCGATGGCGGCCCGATCCGTATCAGTGATCGCTTCAGGCGTGGCCGTGTCCCCGTGGATCCAGTCGAATATGCCGAATTCCCGATCGATCTCGGGGGCGACATGGCCGCGATATCGCAAAGTCGGGATCTTCAAGGGGAGGCCATCGAGATGCGCAAGCCAGTCGAGCTCTTTCGATAAGAGTGCGACCGCGCTTCGATGCCGTGGGATCCGCAGAACCAGCTCGCTGCCGATCCGGAACATCGCATTATCGGTGCCCGAGGAATCGACGCGCTGCAGGGGCAGGGCCGCCCATTGCGGCGCATGCTGCGTCAAGAGCGCGCGGATCATGGCATCGTTCATGGTGAGATCGTCAGGATGCATCACAGTCTCCGATCAAGATGCTTCTACGACACCCATAAGACAATGATACTTCTCCACACCCGGGCTCGACAGTCTGATTCCGGCGGCGCGTGACGCTCGGGGCAAACTGATCCTGCGCAGGTTTTCGCAACGACATGCCAACATGGGTATCTTTACCTTTCGCTAACCATGTTGCCGCAAGGTTGAGCCTGATCCGTTCCAACCGATCCGCGAGCCGGAGACTGGCCCCATGTTCCGACGCATTTTCATCCGCGCGCTCGCTGCGGGCCTGCTGAGCGCCAGCGCCGCGCCCGTATTCGCATCCGCCTTCGATTTCGTGCCGGCCCCGCAGACCGACCTCAACCGCGTCTACCGCATCGACAAGGTGACCGGCGCGGTCTCGTCGTGTCAGTACGGGCTGAAGGAAGGCACTGTCGGGATCACCCTGTGCTTCGGGCCGGGCGAGGGCGCGAAGGCGCAGGATCCGGGTGATTATGGTCTGATCGCCTCGCGCCATGAGCGCGAGGGCGGCGTGTTTCGCGTGAACTATCGCACCGGCGAGATGAGCGTCTGTTACGTTTTCGAGGAGCAGGTCGTCTGCACCCCACCCGAAACGGTCACGGCGACGGTCGCGGAAGGCGAGGGCGACACGCCGCAGGTGACGGGCTCCACCAGCGACTGATTCGGGGCGTCACACCAATCCGGCCCTTGCACCGCAAGCCATTTCGTTCGATACCGGGGCCGTGATCCGGATCAGCGAAGGGGCGACGCGCAGTGAGTGGGGATGATCTGAAACGAATGGCGGCGGCGCGTGCCGTCGAAGCCGTCACCGATGGCATGCGTCTGGGACTTGGCACGGGCTCGACGGCGCACCATTTCGTCGCACTTCTCGGCGAGAAGGTGCGTGGCGGCCTCAAGGTCACCGGCGTTCCCACCTCCGAAGCGACGCGTGCCCAGGCGCTGGCCGAGGGCATCCCGCTCACCACCCTCGACGAGACGCCGGGGCTCGATCTCACCGTGGACGGTGCCGACGAGCTGGACGCAACCCTGCGCCTGATCAAGGGCGGTGGTGGTGCCTTGTTGCGCGAGAAAATCGTTGCGGCGGCCTCCACGCGCATGATCGTGATCGCCGATGCGAGCAAAAAGGTGGAAACCCTCGGCCGCTTTGCACTTCCCATCGAGGTCAATCCGTTCGGGCTGGAAGCGACGCGCCGCGCCGTGGCACATGTGCTGGAAACACACGGCTTGCCGACGACGCTGCGCCTTAGAACCGCCGCAAAAGACAAGGCATTCGTCACCGATGGTGGGCACTTCATCCTCGACGCGGAACTCGGTGCGATCGATGCGCCCGAGGCTCTGGCCGAGGCGCTCGTCGCGGTGCCAGGTGTCGTTGAACACGGCCTGTTCATCGGGCTGGCCACCGGGGCAATTCTCGCCGGCGATGACGGGGTCGTCGAATACGGCACGATCTGATATGCCCGCTTCGAGAAGAACCGCGCCGCCAGCGCTCCAGTTTGCCGCCAGCGCGGCCATGCATGCGAGAGAGACTGCCAATGAAACGTCCTTCATCCGCCCTTGCCGTTTTCGGCCTCGTCTTTGCGCTCGCTTTCGGCGCATTCGCCGGCGCGGCCAATGCCCAGGAAGAGGTCAGCGAGAGCCATCTGCAGGCTGCGCGTGATCTCGTCACCAATGCCGGGCTGACCGATTCCTTCGACGGGATGGTGCCACGCGTCACGAACTCCGTGGCCGGGCGCTTCGTCAATCGCGGCATGCCCAGCGACATGATCCGCGAGGTGATCGACGACCTTCAGCCCGAGCTCGATCTGCAGCGGCGTGTCATCCTGAACCGGGCCGCGCGGATCATGGCGAATCGCTTCACCGAAGAAGAGATCGGCGAGATCAACGCGTTCTTCGAGACCCCGGCCGGGGCGAAGTTCGTCGATCAGCAGCCGGGCTTCGTCGATGACGTCCTCACGACCACCGGTGAGTGGACCGAGGAGCTCGTGGAATATGTCGAAGTGCGCATGCAGGCGGAGCTGTCGCGCCGTGGCGCCGAGAGCGCTGCGGAAGAAGAAACGTCCGGTGCGACCGAGTAATGCGTCCCGTTGACGATTGCGGCAGATGATGTGAGCGAGAGCCGAGAAAGCAGGCAGGATGAGCGATTTCGACGTTGATCTCTTCGTGATCGGAGCCGGTTCGGGCGGAGTGCGTGCGGCGCGCATCGCAGCCGGCTACGGCGCCCGCGTCATGATCGCGGAGGAGTACCGCGTCGGCGGCACCTGCGTGATCCGCGGCTGCGTCCCCAAGAAGCTGATGGTGATCGCCTCGCGCTTCTCCGATGATTTCACCGACGCCGCCGGTTTCGGCTGGAATGTCGGTGAGAGCAGCTTCGACTGGTCGGCCCTGATCGCCGCCAAGAACCGCGAGATCGATCGCCTGGAGGGGGCCTATCGCGCCAATCTGGATCGGGCCGGTGTGGAACTTGTCGAGAGCCGCGCCGAGATCGTCGATGCGCAGACCGTGCGTCTTCTGGCAACCGGCGAGACCCTGCGCGCGAAGCGTATTCTCGTCGCAGTCGGCGCTGCGCCCGCCATGCAGCCCGCCATTCCGGGGATGGAGCATACCATCACCTCGAACGAGGTCTTCGATCTGCCGCAGCAGCCGGAGCGGGTCCTGGTCATCGGAGCGGGTTATATCGCGGTGGAATTCGCCGGGATATTCGCCGGGCTCGGCTCGAAGACGACGCTCGTCCACCGTGGCGACAAGCTTTTGCGTGGTTTCGACGACGATCTGCGCACCCGCCTCGGTGAGGCTTACGCAGCACGCGGGATCGAGGTGAAATATTCCACGACGCCGCTGCGGATCGAGAAGCAGGAAGACGGCACGCGTGTCGTCAGCTTTTCCGATGGGAGCGCGGGGCATTATGATCAGGTGCTTCTCGCCACGGGTCGCGTGCCGGCAACGAAAGGGCTCGGCCTCGAGAATGCCGGTGTGCTGTGCGATGAGCTCGGCGCGATCGTGGTGGATGCCTATTCGCGCAGCGAGATTCCGTCGATCTATGCGATCGGCGATGTGACGAATCGCGCCAATCTGACCCCGGTCGCGATCCGCGAGGGTCATGCCTTCGCCGATACCGAATTCGGTGGCAAGGATGCGCATGTCGATCACAGCCTGATCCCCACCGCCGTCTTTTCGACGCCGGAAATCGGCACGGTCGGCCTGACCGAGACTGCCGCGCGCCTGCGTTTCGAGAGGGTCGCGGTCTACCAGGCGGCGTTCCGGGCCATGCGCGCGACGCTTTCGGGTCGGGAAGAGCGCGTCTTCATGAAGATCATCGTGGATGCCGAGACAGACAAGGTGCTCGGCGTGCATCTGCTTGGCCCGGATTCGGGCGAGATGATCCAGCTCGCCGGTGTCGCCGTGACCATGGGCGCGACGAAGGCCGATTTCGACCGTACCATCGCAGTGCATCCCAGCGCCGCCGAGGAGCTCGTCACAATGCGCGAACCGTATGCCGTCTATGACGGCAGCAAGGCGGGGGTGCTATGACGCGCCCGCTCAGATCTCGCCATGGGCCTCCGTCTCGGTAAAATGCGGTGCATATGAACCGGTCGAGCGGCTCGATTCAGTCTCGAACAGCATGATCGGCTCGGCCTCTACCATGATGGCGCTGCCGGTATTCGCCTGCTCCAGCGTGTAACCGAGCCCGTTGGCCGTGAGCGCAATGCCGCCGGCGAGGACCAGCACGACCGCAGCACGGCAGGTAAGGCAGAAGCGTAACGGTTCCTCGCTCATACGGCGTTTCCCGAATTCGAGCCGCTTTGACGGGCGTGACGCGAATCAGCCGCACGTCTTCATTGCAATGTTCGGCTCCGTGTCCGGCGCGGGCGTGACAAAAAGTTGTCGAAATCGTGATTGCGATACGCGCCTGGGGCGAAGGCGGGTATCCATGCGCCTGCAGCTTGGAAAATGCCCCGATGGCGTTCGCGCGCAAAGGCACTATGCTCCACAGCGAGTCATTGCTTCGTCTGCTGGGAGTCCGTCATGCAACAACGCCGCCTCGGTCGTTCCGATCTCGTCGTCACGCCTCTTTGTTTCGGCGGCAACGTCTTCGGCTGGACCGCCGATCGCGCGACTTCGTTGCGCCTGCTGGACGCCTTCCTCGATGCAGGCTGCAATTTCGTCGATACGGCCGACGGCTATTCGCGCTGGGTGGAGGGGCATCAGGGCGGTGAATCGGAGACGATCCTCGGCGAATGGTTCGCCGCCCGCGGCAACCGTGACAAGGTCGTGCTGGCCACCAAGATCGGCTGCGACATGGGCCCCGGGCGCCAGGGGCTCTCACGGGAGCGGATCATCAGCGGCGTCGAGGATTCGCTGCGCCGGTTGCGCACCGATTACATCGATCTCTACCAGACCCATTTCGACGATGAGAACACCCCCGTTGCCGAGACGCTGGAGGCCTATCACTCACTGGTCAAGGCAGGGAAGGTGCGGGTGATCGGCGCCTCGAACATGCGCAGCGAACGCCTGCAGGAATCGCTCACGACGTCGCATGAGCAGGGGTTGCCGCGTTACGAGACGCTGCAGCCGGAATACAATCTTTGCGAACGCCAGACTTTCGAAAGCACCTTCGCGCCGCTCTGCGCCAAGGAACAGATCGGCGTGATCCCGTATTTCTCCCTCGCCGCCGGCTTCCTTACCGGGAAATACCGCTCCGAATCCGATCTCGCAGGGCGGGCGCGGGCGGCGCGGGCCGGGCGCTACGTCAATGAACGCGGCTTTCGCATTCTCGACGCGGTCGACAGCGTCGCGGCGGATCTGGACATCAAACCCGCGCAGGTCGCGCTGGCATGGCTGATGGCGCGCCCCACCGTCGCCGCGCCGATCGCGAGTGCCACCAGCCTTGATCAGCTGGCGCAACTCGTCGGTGCGCTCTCCGTCAAGCTTCCCTCGGAGGTGATGGTGAAGCTCGACGCGGCGAGCGCCTGAGGCGCCGCCGGTCGCTTCGGTCAGCTCAGAGCCAACCCTGCAATTCGCGCCGCACGATGTGTTCGATCACGCGCATGCCCTCGGTGCTGTCATTGAGGCAGGGCAGATAGGCGAATTGCTCGCCGCCGTGCTCCATGAAGATCTCGCGGTTCTCGCCGTCGAGCTCTTCGAGCGTCTCCAGGCAATCGGCGGAGAAGCCGGGGGCGACGAGGGCGATCTTCTTCACGCCGCTCTCGGCGAGCCCCTTCACCGTCTCGTCGGTATAGGGCTGCAGCCACTCCTCGGGCCCGAAACGCGACTGGAAGGTCAGCTTCCAGCGATCCGCCGACCAGCCCATGCGCTCACGCAACAGGCGCGAGGTCTTGGCGCATTGGCAATGATAGGGGTCGCCCTTCATCAGATAGGATTTCGGCACCCCGTGGAACGAGGTGAGGATCACGTCGGGCTCGAAATCGAGCTTGGCGAGCGACGCCTGCATCGAATCGGCGAGCGCGTCGATATAGACCGGATCGTCGTGATAGGGCGGCGCCACGCGCACGCTCGGCTGCCAGCGCATCTGCATCAGTGCCTCAAAGGCCTTGTCGCAGGCGGTGGCGGAGGTCGCAGCGGAATATTGCGGGTAGAGCGGCACCAGCAGGATCCGGTCGCAGCCCTCGGCGAGGAGCTTCTCGAGCGCGTCCTTTACCGGGGGCTTGCCGTAGCGCATGGCCCAGTCGACGCTGATGCGATCGCCGAATTCGTCCCTGAGTGCAGCCATCGTCTGCTCGGCCTGGGCGCGGGTGATGGTCTTGAGCGGGCCTTCGTTCTTCTCGTGATTCCAGATCGTATCGTAGTCGCGACCCTTCTTCTTGGGGCGCGTCTGCAGGATGATCAGATTGAGGATCGGCCACCAGAGCCAGCGCGAGGTCTCGATCACACGCTGGTCGGAGAGGAATTCCTTCAGATAGGCGCGCATCGACCAGTAATCCGTCGCCTCGGGCGTGCCGAGATTCATCAGGAGAACACCGACTCGTCCGGCCTTCACCGGCGGATGATCCTCCGGCAGGCGGATGGCGCGGTACTCCGCTTCGCGCGCGGGGTCAACGGCGAGGGCGGCGGGTTTGACGGCTTGATTCATGATGCTCTTCTTCGGTTCTGCAATCGCTCTGGGCACGGTTTCCGGGCGCTGCGCGAGAGATAGGGCTTTTGTGGCTGTCTGGAAAGCATCGCGACTGGAAAAGGCCCGGCTCGGGCATTCCGGCAGGCATGCCGGTTCGGCGGCATGGCTCCAGAATAAGGTTTTTCTATATTATAAATATGTATACATCATTAGAAATTATATTTGATATATATAGTTAATAATGTTATTTGTGCACGCGATTTTCCGTGTAAGGAGTTTTCAAATATGATTGCAGGTCTTTCCAATCCGGTTTCGAACCTCCAGACCAATCCTGTTGCGCAGCCCAAGACGGCTGCCACGGATCAGGCCTTCGCCAGCGCGCTGCAGGGCGTCGGAGGCGTCAAGTCCGACGGCCCGGCTGTGCCGGTGAGTCTCGTGGGGACGTTGCTTCCGGAGATGCGTGCGGGTGACTTCGAACAGGTCATGCTCGCTGTGCGCCGCGATGACCCGTCGGCGCTGAACTCACGGGTTCAGGAGTACGCGTTTGATGTGGTGAAAACCCTGCAGGAAGCTGGTATTCCTGTCGACAACAGCGGCAACGCCTATCTGCGCGAGGATGACCGCACGCTTGCCGTTCTTGCCGGGATCATCGCGGGTTATCCGTTCGCGCCGAACGAGGGTGGCGGCTTTCCGACTTATCATCCCCCCACTGATATCGGTCCGCGCCTGAAGGAACATTTCAGCCCCGCATTCGTCGATCGCATGCTGGAGGGCGCAGCGAATTACAGAGATCCGACGCGTCGCGACAACGCGATCTGACCGACGCGCTTCTATGCCGGGGTTGCTTCATCCCGTCGCAGCCGGCAGCGTCTCGATCGCTGTCGGTTGTGCTGTTTCGGGGGCATTGCGATGATCGGTGGGGTCATCCTGGCTATGCGGGGCAATGCACTATCCGCTTGCGCGCCCAGCGCGGCGCCCACCATCTTGCACCGCACGGCCAAACCGTGAGACCTTCCGGCGAAACATCCGGAGGGACGCATGAAGGCGATCGTCATTGAAAAGACTGAAGCCGGCACCAGCACGGCTTTGAAAGATTTTCCACAGAGCGAATTGATGGAGGGCGACGTCACCGTACGCGTCAGCCATTCCACGCTCAATTACAAGGACGGCCTCGCCGTGACCGGCAAGGCGCCGGTGGTGCGCCGGTTCCCGATGATCGCGGGGATCGATTTCGCCGGGATCGTCGAGCAATCCGACCATCCCGAATTCAAGCCGGGTGACGCGGTCATCCTCAACGGCTGGGGGCTCGGCGAGACGCATCTGGGCGGCTATGCCGAGATGGCGCGGGTCAAGGGCGACTGGCTGGTGCGCCTGCCCGAGGGCATGACCCCGGCCCAGGCCATGGCGATCGGCACTGCCGGCTATACGGCGATGCTGTGCGTGATGGCGCTCGAACAGCACGGGCTCACGCCGGATCAGGGTCCGGTCGTGGTGACCGGTGCCGCCGGCGGCGTCGGCTCGGTGGCCATCGCGCTGCTGGCCAGGGCCGGCTGGGAGGTGATCGCCTCGACGGGCCGGGTGAGTGAAGCGGATTATCTGAAAGGCCTCGGCGCGACGAGCGTCATCGATCGCGAGGAGCTTTCGCAGAAGCCGCGCCCGCTCGGCAAGGAGCGCTGGATCGCGGGCGTCGATTCAGTGGGCTCGACAACGCTCGCGAACGTGCTCTCGATGACGCGCTATGGCGGGGCCGTCGCCGCTTGCGGGCTCGCGGGCGGCATGGATCTGCCGTCGAGCGTCGCCCCGTTCATCCTGCGCGGTGTCGCGCTTCTGGGTGTCGATTCGGTGATGTGCCCGATCGCGCGCCGCCGCGCGGCCTGGACGCGGCTCGCGCATGATCTCGATGCCGGCGCGCTCGAAGCGATGGCGACGACGATCGGCCTCGACGAGGTCATCGACCGCGCCCCCGACATTGTCGCCGGCAAGATCCGCGGGCGGGTCATCGTCACGATCTGAGGCTGTTGACAGCCGGTGCCGGATCCGCGCGCGGGGATGTATCGCGCGCGCGGACGGCTTATGCTGAGACCTTGCGAATCGGGCGTCATGGGCGCCCGGTCCCGTCATTCGTCGAGACCGCCACAGCATGAGCGTCATCCGCCGCCTCGATCCCGTCCTGATCGACCGCATCGCCGCCGGCGAAGTTGTGGAGCGCCCGGCTTCGGCGGTGAAGGAACTCGTCGAGAACGCCATCGATGCCGGCGCGCGCAGCATTGCGGTCGAGATCGGCGATGGCGGGCGGCGCCTGATCCGCGTCACCGATGACGGGCGCGGCATGGACGCGGGCGATCTCGTGCTCGCAGTAGAGCGCCACGCCACCTCCAAACTGCCCGAGGGCAACCTCTCCGATATCCGCACGCTCGGCTTTCGCGGCGAGGCGCTGCCCTCGATCGCGGCAGTGAGCCGGCTCAGCATCACCACCCGCCGCGCCGATGCGCCAAGCGGGCTGATGCTTCAGGTTGATGCCGGCACACGCGGCGAGCCGCGCCCGGCTTCCGCTATGCCCGGCACGCGGATCGAGGTGGCAGATCTGTTCATGGCCACGCCGGCGCGGCTCAAATTCCTCAAGAGCGATCGCGCCGAGGCGCAGGCGGTGGCGGAGGTGGTCCGCCGCCTCGCCGTGGCGCATCCGCAGATACGCTTCTCACTCACCGGCGAGCATCTGACCGATTTCACCTGGCCGGCGGAGGAGGGGGATCGCGACGGCAACGGGAACGGCCTGACGCGCCGCCTCGGGCGGGTGCTGGGGCGCGATTTCCCCGACAATGCCATTGCCGTCGATGCCGCACGCGAGGGATTTGCGCTCGCTGGGATGATCGGCCTGCCGACCTATCATCGCGGCAATGGCGCGCAGATCCATTTCGTCGTCAATGGCCGCCCGGTGCGCGACAAGCTGCTGCTTTCGGCGGTGCGTGGCGGTTATGCGGATGTGATGGCCTCTGATCGCCATCCCGTGCTGGCTTTGTTCATCACCTGCGATCCCGCCATCGTCGACGTCAATGTCCATCCGGCCAAGACCGAGGTCCGCTTCCGCGAACCGGGGCTGATCCGCTCCCTCATCGTCTCCGCAATTCGCGATGCGCTCGCCCGCGCCGGTCATCGCGCGGCGACGACAGGCGGGACGGAGATGCTCGGGGCGATGCGGGCGCATGTTGGAGGATACGGCGGCGGATACGGCGGATACGGCGCGCGCGGCTTCACCCCGCCGCCGCGACCATCGCGCGACGCCGCGCTCGCCGATAGCTGGCAGGCGCCGCATGAAGGCTTTCAGGGATATGAGGCGGGCGGCTTCGCCGAGGCCGGGCAGGCGGCTTTCGAGGCCTTCGCCCCGGGGGCGGATGGTCGGCAGGTGGATGTCGTCGGGTCGAATCCCGAAGCCGGGGAGCGCGCCGGGGAGGATGCCGGGGAGCCCGCCCGCGAGGCCTATCCGCTCGGCGCCGCGCGCGCCCAGCTGCACGAGACCTATATCGTCTCGCAGACCCGCGACGGCATCGTCATCGTCGACCAGCATGCCGCGCATGAGCGGCTCGTTTATGAACGGCTCAAGCGCGAGCGGGCGCAAAGCGGCATCGCGCGGCAGATCCTGCTCATCCCCGAGATCGTCGAGCTTGATCCGCTGGATGCCGCACGTCTGGGCGATGCGGGGGAGGCGCTGGCCCAGCTCGGCCTCGTGCTCGAACCATTCGGGCCGGATGCGGTTGCGCTGCGCGAGGTGCCCGCCGCGCTCGCCGAGGGCGATCTCGCGGCGCTTGTGCGCGACGTTGCCGATGCGCTGGCCGAGACCGGCGAGGCGGCGCCGCTGACGCGCCGGCTCGATGCGGTGCTTTCGCGCATCTCATGCCACGGCTCGATCCGCGCCGGGCGCCGTCTGCGCCCGCAGGAGATGGATGCGCTCCTGCGGGAAATGGAGGCGACGCCGCTCTCCGGCCAGTGCAACCACGGCCGCCCCACCTATGTCGCGCTCAAACGCAGCGATATCGAGCGCCTGTTCGGGCGGCGGTGATCAGGCGCCGGCGGTTCCGTTCGCCTCCTCCTCATCCGGATAAAACCCGCCGCATTCGCGCTCCCATCCGAGCATCAGCGCCGGCATGTCCGGCGTGTCGAGCTCGCGCGCGCACCAATCGGCATGCAGATTGTCGATGATCTCCTGCGGGTTTTCGCCATAGGCATATTCCGGATCATATTCGTAATCCCCATAGCCATAGGTCATCGGCACCATGCCGTGGCCGATCAGGACGGTGAGCAGGTAGAGCTTGGCCTCGACGAGCTCTTGGCCTTCGAATCCGAAGTTTGTTGCGAGATCATGGTTTAGATGATGGATATCATTGGGAAATCCGCCTTCCCAGTCTCCAATTTTCATACGTATATACTCCCTGAAATTCATGGAATCGTCGTAGATCATTTTTGTCATTTTGCCGAAAGTGACCATTTTTACAGCGTGATGCCGAATGAGTGCATGCTGCACGTCAGAATATTCCGGAAAGAGTTGGTTCTTCTGCATGAATTCGAAGCCCTTCCAGTCAATGCGACTTTGGAAATGTACTTTATGGATTCTTCCAGATGCACCTCCTGGCCAGCCTATATCGAGCGTCAGGCCATTGCTTCCCCGGCTGTAGCGCACATTCACCGAGACGCCGTCCGGCCTGATATAGACCTCGCCCCGGCCCATCGGCGCTTCGATCCGGCGCGCGCCGCGTGTCAACTGCGCCAGAAGCTGTGTGAACTGGCTGCGATTGACGGTCCTGATATTCGCATCGCGTGTGCCATGGACGTGGCCAACCGGCCTGCCCAACGGGTAGAGGATATGGTTGATGTTCTGCTCCCGCAAGAAGACCGGGCGCAGTTCCTGGAGGCGTTGCAAAGCCTGGTCGCCGCGATATTGCTGGTCGCGGATGGCGCCCGGAAGTCCCTGCGAGATCGACGGGTTCGGGCGCCAGTTCGGGTCATATTTGCGGACCAGATCCGTCAGCATGTTCGCGCGCCGCGCGCTGCTGTGATAGGCGATGTATTCCTGACGCGTGACCTCGATCCGCCTTCCCTGATGCATGACGATCTGGTTTCGCGGCGCCGTGCCACGATTCTGCGGATTGTTCCGGCGCGGCGTGCGACTCACACGCTCCACACGCGCCCCGCCGCCACCACCGCCGGATGTCCATTGTCCGCCATCGGGAGACCCCGCCGGAACGCGCGGCTGCGTGCGCCAGTGTTTGGGGAGTAACGGATCGGCGGTCGCGTCGTTTGCGTGGTCCGGCCCGGTTTCGCGCAGACTCGCCGTCAACCGCGAGAGGGCAAGGCGCGCCGTGATTCCGGCGATCTCGGATTTCAGGCGCAAGCCCGCCCAGTGGTGAGCATCAGAGGTCGTATCTCGGCTCATATCATGTCCTTTGCATGCATTGCTCGGGACAGTTAGGCATCATAGGAATATTTTCAAGTCTGTGATTCAGTATCCCGGCCAGGGCGCCCCCCGGACGCCCGCGCTTCTGCGGATCCGGGTGACGGCTTCGCTGATCGCCGCGTTTTCGCGCACGGCCCGGCGCCCGGCTTCGACGACGAGATCGACCTGCCTTGCATCGAGGGTCAGGCGCGTCGGCACGCGGTTGAGCTCCTGCTGATATTCCGGTTCGAAATCGCGGAAGGAGAGCAGTTCGACGGTGATGCTCACGTCACGGCAATCCCACCCCGCCGCGCTGCCGCGCAGACGCGCGACCTCGCGTGCGGACAGGCTGCATCGGAAGTGGATGATCTCCTCCTGCCACGCGCGCACGGCCATGGCCAGCGCATCGAAACCCTTGCGCACGGATGAGCTGATCGCGGTATGCGACAGGGCTGGGACGAGCTCGGCGAGGCCGGGCCCGCGCTCGCGCATGCCCCATTCCGGCGCCGGTGCCTTGCCGGCATCCGTGACGATGAAGAGCAGCTTTTGCAGCTTCACCGCCTGCTCCGCCGTCAGCGGCCCGAAGGGCGTATCGGCGCTCGCGCGTTCCAGCGCGAACCCGGTCACGCCGATATTGTCGGTCAGCCCGCCATCGAGAAGGCGCACCGTCGCAAGCCGGTCATCCTCGCGGTATGTGCCCAGCGCCTCGGCATGCGCCCGCAGCCGCAGCGAGGCGTGGGGATCGTCGATGGCGCGGGTGAGCCAGGACGGCCTGGCATAACCGCAATCCGGACCGTTCGCCGCGACGTCGATCGGCGCGAAGGCGACGGGGAAGGCGGCGGAGGCGGCGACCGCATCAGCGATGCGCACCTGGTCGAGGTCGCTGCACAGGGCGGCGAAGGTGTCATGGGTGAAGATGAAAGGCACGCCGTTATAGATATCCGAGGCTGTCAGCCAGATTTCCGGCGCGCGATCATGGTTGAAATGCGCATAGGTCGTGCCGTCGAACAGGTTGCCGTCGAGCCAGTCGGCGAAGCCGCTGCGGTCGTTCACGCCGCCTTGCCAGGCGCGGATCAGGTTGCCCGGCGCGGCCATGCTGGTGCGCAGAGTGGCCTCGACGTCCTGTGCGAGAAACCGCTCACGGAAATCGTGGAATTCGCCCGGTCCGCGATAGCCGAAATAGGCTGCCGTTACGGCTCCGCCGGAGGTGCCCGAGACCATGCGGATACTGTCGGTCACCTTGCGCCGGCGCGGCTCCTCGTCGATCACCGTCTCGTCGAGGGCGCTCAACACGCCATGCGCGAAAGCCGCCGCGCGCATCCCGCCCCCGGAGAAGGAGACGCCGACGACAAGCGCGCCGTCATCGCCGAAATCATTGATGAAATGCGACGAGACCTGCGTCACCTGCGGGGTGAAGACGTTGATCGGCCCGGTATCGCGGGTCGCGCAGCCGCTGATCGCGAGCATCAGGGCGAGGCAGCCGATGAGGCGCGACAGGGGCTTCGCCATGCGGCCTGATCGCGCAACCGCGCCGGATGCAGAGGGTCTCAGCCCGTATCCATGCAAGGAATGACCCGGCAAATCCGCCCCCGATACCCACCGGCACGCCGCATCCCGGGAATCGGAGCGACTATCCGGCGCAATTCTTACGCAGGATGGTGATGGCGGTAAAGCGCCGCCGGGACGCCCGGCGACATCCGGCGGTCGCGCGTTGCCAGCGTGCCGCACCGGGGCGATGGTGACCCCGGCAACCTGCCTTTGCGCACCCTCACGCGACGACCAGCCAGGCCAGCAGCAGCGGCAGGCTGATCAGAGTGACGAGCAGCGAGGCGATGATCGCGATGGTCGTCTCGTCTTCGAAATAATCGTATTTCGCCGCGAAGACAAAGACACCCGCGCCGATCGGCTGGGCGGCCATGACCACCGCGCAGACAAACCAGAGATCGCGCAGCTCCATCCCGAACAGATAGAGCCCCGCGAGCAGGGTCACGAGCGGCTGCATCAGGACCTTGATGGCGATCAGGGGCAGAATCGCGAAGACGCGCCCGAGATCGCGCAATTTCGCCGCATCAAGCTGGGCGAGGCCGAGCCCGAGGGCGAAAAGGGCCGAGGCGCCCCGCCGCCGCGCCGAGGAAATCGGCAAAACGTGCAACGCCTTCCGGCAGGGGCATGCCCGTGATCGAGACGATGGCGCCCGCGACGACGGCGACGGTCAACGGATTGGTCAGTGTCGTCTTCAAGGCGCCCCCGATCGCTGCGAGGCCCCCTCCGCCGCCGTTGCGCTGCGCGAACAGGTCATGTGCGAGAATTACGGCGATGATGACGGGAATGTTGTGCAGGATCGTCGCGATCGCAGCCGGCACCGCAGCTGGCGCACCCAGAACGGCGATGACCAGTGGGACGCCCATATATCCGGTCGTGCCATAGGAAGCCGCCATGGCGGGAATTGTCGCCGCCGGCCAGCGCACACCGGTCGCGCGGATGGCGGCGAGACCGGCGATGAAGGCAACCGCGATCCCGATCAGGGTCGCGCCCATGAAATCCCACTGGCGCAATTCCGCCGGGTCGGCGCGCGCAACCGCGATGAAGAGCAGGGCGGGCAGGGCGACGAAAAGCACGTAATCGTTGAGGAGCCGCGTCCCCGCCTTGTCGATGACGCGGGTGCGGGCGAAAAGGTATCCCGTCAGAATGACGGCGAAGATCGGGAGAACGAAATCAAGCACGTGGTATCCGAAAATGTGGGCAGCGAATCGCGCAAACAAGCAGAATAATAACTATAAATAGCTTGATTATAAAAATGCTATTTAAAATATATATTATTCCGAAATTCGGATTGAATTCAATCTTGAATGGCGCATTTATCTCCTTGAAGTACGATCGTCTCATCTCACAATTGCATTCGCGAAGCCCCATAGGCCCCTCTTGCCGCCCATCCACCCGCGACCGGCGCGGCATCGCACCCGCTTGCAATTATCCGCCTGATCCGCCACTTCATCCCCCGAAGCGGGCGCATGTGATGGCGCGGCGGGATGTGAGGGTGGCCGGATGAGCGGAGATGCGGGGCTCGGCATGCAGGGTGAGGCGGCTGCGCCGATCGAGACGGATGTGGTGATCATCGGGGCGGGGCCTGTCGGCCTCTTCGCCGTGTTCGAGCTCGGTCTGCTCGATATCGAGGCGCATGTGATCGACATCCTGCCCAAGATCGGCGGGCAATGCGCGGAACTCTATCCCGAGAAGCCGATCTATGACATTCCCGCCTTCCCGGTGGTCACGGGGCAGGGGCTGATCGACAATCTGATGCAGCAGATCGCGCCCTTCGAGCCCGGCTTCCATCTCGGCGAGATGGTCTGCGCTGTCGAAGCGCTCGGCAGCGCCGAGGCGCCGCGTTTTCGCGTCGAGACCGATGCGGGGAAGGTGTTTCACTGCAAGGCCGTGGTGATCGCCGCTGGCGGCGGTTCCTTCGTGCCGCGCAAGCCGCCGGTTCCGAAGATCGCGGAATTCGAGGATGTCAGCGTGTTCTATGCCGTGCGCGAGATCGAGCGCTTTCGTGGGCGCAACGTGCTGATCGTCGGTGGTGGCGATTCGGCGCTGGACTGGGCGGTCAACCTCCAGCCCGTCGTCTCGCGGCTTGCCCTGATGCATCGCCGCGACGCCTTCCGCGCCGCCCCCGACAGCGTCAACAAGATGCGCGCGCTGGTCGAGACCGGGGCGATGGATTTCCATCTTGGCCAGATCACCGGGTTGAAGGGGGATGCGCCGAATCTCGAGGCGGTCGTGGCGCGCCGCGATGACGGCGCCAGCTTCGAGATCCCCTGCGACACGCTGCTGCCGTTCTTCGGCCTGTCGATGAAGCTCGGCCCCATCGCCGATTGGGGGCTCGATCTCGATCAGCAACTGATCCCGGTCGATACCGAGCAATTCGAGACCTCGTCGCCGGGCATCTTCGCCATCGGCGACATCAACACCTATCCGGGCAAGCTGAAGCTGATCCTCTCGGGCTTCCACGAGGGTGCGCTCGCGGCGCAGAAGGTGCACCGCTACGTGCATCCCGACAAGCGGCTCACCTTCGAGCATTCCACCTCGTCACCGAGCCTGCATAAAAAACTCGGCGTGGCCTGAAGGGTCAGGCCGCCTCGTCTTCGAGCCCGTATTCCTTGAGCTTGCGGTAGAGCGTCGAGCGCCCGATGCCGAGGCGGCGCGAGACTTCCGACATGTGGCCGCGGTAATGGCGCAGGGCGAAGCGGATGATCTCGGCTTCGAGGTTGTCGAGCGTCTTGATGTCGCCCTCGTCGTCGATGAGCGGGAGCGCGTTGGGATCGCGCATCTCGACGCGCACGATCTCCCGCGCCGGCGCCTCCGCCGTGCCGGTTTCGGAAAAGACCGGGGCCGGGGGGATCTCGACGCCGTAGCCGTCCATCTGGGCCGCGATCTGGGGAAATTCCGAGACGGTGAGCTCGTCGCCATCACAGAGGACCACGGCGCGGAACATGGCGTTTTCGAGCTGGCGCACGTTGCCGGGCCAGGAATAACTCTGCAACAGTTCCATCGCCTGCGGCGCCACCCGACGGATGCGTTTGCCCTCCTCGGCCGCGAAGCGCACGACGAATCCTGCGGCGAGTTCGGGGATGTCTTCGCGGCGCTGGCGCAGGGGCGGCAGCGTCATCGGGAAGACGTTGAGGCGGTAATACAGATCCTCGCGGAAGCGCCCCTGCTTGACCTGGTCGAGCAGGCTCTTGTTGGTGGCGGAGATCAGGCGGATATCGACGCGCACGCTCTTCTTGCCGCCGACGGGATCGACCTCGCCCTCCTGGATCGCGCGCAGGAGCTTGACCTGCGCATCGAGCGGCAATTCGCCGATCTCGTCGAGGAACAGCGTGCCGCCGCTGGCCTCGACGAATTTGCCGACATGTTTCTCCGTGGCGCCGGTAAAGGCGCCCTTCTCGTGGCCGAACAGGGTCGATTCCACCAGATTCTCGGGGATCGCACCGCAATTCACCGTGACGAAGGGCTTGCCCTTGCGGTCGCTCGAGCCCTGGATGGCGCGGGCCAGCACCTCCTTGCCGACGCCGGATTCGCCCTCGATCAGGATCGGGATGTTGGATTTCGCCGCGCGCTCGGCCAGACGAATGACACGGCCCATCTCGGTGCTGCGCGAGGCCAGATCCTTGAAGGTGAGCGTGCCGGAAGCGCGCCGGCGCATGCGCCGGATCTCGTCCTCGAGGACATCCACACGCAACGCGTTCTGCAGCGAGACTTCGAGCCGCTCTGCGCCGACGGGCTTGACCACGAAATCGATGGCGCCCGCGCGCATGGCCGAGACGACGGTGTCGATCGAGCCATGCGCGGTCTGCACGATGACGGGCACCTCACTGCCATTCGCGCGCATGCGCTCCAGCATGCCGATACCGTCGAGATCGGGCATGACGAGATCGAGCACCACCACCTTGATGCGCCCGCCATCCTCTGCCGCGAGCAGGTTCAGCCCCTCATCGGCGCTCGACGCGACCAGCGGATCGTAGCCGAACCGGCGGATCATCGCCTCCAGCAGGCGGCGCTGGACGGGATCGTCATCGACGATCAGAACGGTGGTGGGCATGGGGGCTCCCGGTTGCTGCGGTTGTGCGATTGTCTCGTTTCGATGCAATTTGCGACAGGAAGGTAAAGCGGGTGTTAAGAACAAAGCCGATGCGGCATTCTCGTCGGCGTATTTGTACCGAATCGGCATGCTGCGTTAAGAACGGCTTAAGCCGAATTCCGACAATCGGCGCCACCGGAGCAATGCATGCGCAACCTGATCCGTGATCTCATGCCCCGCTCCGCCGCTCCGGTCGATCCCGAGCGCGTCGAGATCGCGCATCGCGACAGCGTTTATCCCGTGCGTCTGCGGCGCAATGCGCGGGCGCGCCGGATCAGCCTGCGTGTCAGCCAGGCCAGCGGTGAGATCATCCTGACCATGCCCGAAAACGCGGCGCTGGAACAGGCGCTCGCCTTCGCACGGGCCCATGGCGGCTGGATCGCGAGCCGGGTGGACAGGCTGCCCGATCGCGTGGCGCTGGAGCACGGGGCACAGGTGCCGCTTCGGGACGTTGCCCATCGTATCGTGCACTGGTCGCGGGTGCGCGGTCCGACGCGCGCCACCAGCGATGCGCAGGGCGCGCCGATCATCGCGGTGGCGGGAGAGGCCGAGTTCGTGGGCAAGCGCGTGCGCGAATTTCTGCAGCGGGAGGCGCGCAGCGATCTCACCGGGGCAGTCTCCCGGTACACCGCTGCGCTCGGTCGCCCGGCCCGGCGGATCAGCCTGCGCGATACGCGCTCGCGCTGGGGATCGTGTACCGCGCGGGGGGATCTGTCATTCTCGTGGCGGCTGGTTCTGGCGCCGCCGATGGTGCTGGATTATCTCGCCGCGCATGAAGTGGCGCATCTGGCGGAAATGAACCATTCGCCGCGGTATTGGACGGTTCTGCGCGGGCTGTGTCCGCACACGGATGCTGCGGAAGCATGGCTCAAACGCCATGGCAGCGCGCTGCACCGTTACGGTTGAACATCATCGCCGATCCTGCGGCGCAGGCGGGCCGCCGCGTGATGGGCCGCGAGGCGTCGGCGCGCGAGCGTGGTCGGCATCCGCTCGCGCTCGTCAATGCAGGCGCGGATCTCATTGATGGCGGCATCGACGCTGCGCACCAGGCCGCCATTCGGAGGCCCGGAACCCTCCGGGGCGGCGGAGGCGGTCCGTTCGTAAGCAGGGCTGTTCGTGTGCGTGGTCATACGCGTCACCGATCATTGATTCCGCGTCGCCCGGTGCGAAACGCATCATCGCGCCGGATAAGCGGTGAATCAGGCTGAATCGTGATGCTGATCATGCGAAAACAAGATGAATATTGATTTAAGATTGTATTTTACCGCCAGGATTGGTTCTTGATTCCAACGAATGCGCGTCTGCATTTTCGGCAAGGGGCTCAAAAAACGGGCAGCGATGCTGACCTTTTGACCTTGGATAACAGGCGGGCAGGGACTACATTATTGCAGTGCGGTAACGCGACGGCGTCGCGGTACTCATCGCCCTCCTTGGGCGTTTCCTCCCTAGACTTGGGTCGCTCTCCGGAGCGGCCCTTTTTTTGCGCCCGCCATGGCTGCGACTGTGCAAGGGGGCCGACCGCAGATGGGTGGTGGATTTCCACAGCCGGACTGATGCAGCGCATGCCCGATCTCCCCCCTCAGGGGAGGGTGTCCGGGACGCGCCAAGTTGTGCGCCAATACAACCAAAACCCCTCTTTCCAATGCCTGATACGTGTTTTACTGTCGCCACAGGGTCGGCGAAATTCGGCTCCGGGGCGTAGAAACCCCTTCCTCTAGCGGTCGGTGCGACCGAAAAGGCACCTCCTCGACCTTCATGGCCGGGGAGGCGCTGGCGTATGTCCAAGGCTCCGGTCTAAAGGCCAGTGCGGTCGTCTAGAGGCGGCTTTCTAACTCCCCGGTCACCAGAGCGATCCTCTGGTGACCACGCGAACCTGATTTCAGGACCGGTCTTCGGGGAGTTCGAGCATGGAAGAGACGACATTCTGGCAGGCATTCTTCATCACCTATCAATCGCTGACGGACTGGATCAAGGCGCTGTGGCTGATCATCCCGCCGGTGTTCATCTTCGCCATGACGGCACTCATCCTGCGCGGGCGACGCGCCCCGCCGCAGGCTGATGGCGAACTCGTCTACACCGTCCACCGCGACGCCACCGGCCAGTACCGCATCCTGCGCCACACATCCCCCGCCACCACCGACGACGCCCCGACCTACCTGCCCCTCGACGACGACCAGCCAATGCTGATCCCGCCAACATGGCGAGGGCGAAGCGGCTGATGCAGCGCGATCTTCCCTCTCCCGCCGTGGGGGCCAGGGGTGAGGAGCGTTGATGATTATGCTCTGCCGTGGATGACGGTCGCGCTTCATCACGCCCGCGCATTATTCTGATACGCCCCTCACCCCCAACCCCTCTCCACCAGGGAGAGGGGAGTTCGGGCGCGCGCTTCATGGCGGGCGGGCCTCGCCTGCCACGAGGGGCATCCGCTCATGCGAGCGGTCGATGCAGCGCGATCTCCCCTCTCCCTCCGCGGAGAGGGGCCGGGGGTGAGGGGCGTTGATGATTATGCTCTGCCGTGGATGACGGTCGCGCTTCATCACGCGCCGCGCTTTATTCTGATACGCCCCTCACCCCCAACCCCTCTCCACGAGGGAGAGGGGAGTTCGGGCGTGGCCTTCATGGCGGGTGTGGGCGCGGGGGTGGCGTGGATGGGGGATTGCGGTATTCTTGATCCGATGATGACCCGCACCGATTCGCCCTCGCCGGAACCCGGCGTCGCGCAAGACGCGTTTGGACACGGTGTTTATGACGCCGGCAAGGCTGTGCGGGTGGTGGATTTTCCGCGCGACGTTACGCCCGTGAGGCAAGTGCAGGAATTTCATTAGCCAGTTTCAGGGAAGGCTGTAGAAGGTGTCGCGTCGGTTCAGAATTGAAAAAGATCGATTGCCTGATCTTCCAGCAATGATGCTCGCTATTGTCGAGGCTTTACGATCTATTGGTGGATCAGCATCGATACAAGAGCTGGATGAAAAGGTAATAGAACAGGAGGGCGTTACGGAGGCTGAGCAGTCTTATGTAATGCAGCGAGATGAAAACAGATCGCGCGTAAACTACTATCTTGCTTGGGCCAGAACTTATCTGAAAAGAGGAGGTGCAATAATAAATTCATCACGCGGAATTTGGTCTCTTACGGAACATGGCTCCAAAATCGCATCCTACAATGACGTTCAAGCGATCTTTCAGCAGGTGCAATTGGAAGAGCGTGAACGTGCCCGAGAAAAGCGTATTGAACAAAAGCTCAGTGCGAAGGAAGTTGACACCACGGATATTGTGGAGCCGCGCACTGATACAGAAATACCTCAAAACGAACCCGAGGGAGAAGAAAACTGGAAGTCTGTGCTTCTGGAGCGGCTCGGAGCCATCGCCCCTGATGCTTTTGAAAGATTGGCTCAACGTCTCCTTCGTGAAGCCGGCTTCACGAAAGTAGAGGTGCGTGGGAAATCTGGCGATGGGGGAATCGATGGAGTTGGCGTTTTGCGCGTAAACCTTGTCTCTTTCCAAGTGTATTTTCAGTGCAAGAAATGGAAAGGCAGTGTCGGCGCAAAGGAGATCCGTGATTTTCGGGGGGCGATGCAGGGAAGAGCTGATAAAGGAATTCTGATAACAACGGGACATTTCACCTCTCAAGCCTCTGAAGAAGCAACAAGAGACGGGGCGACAGCTATCGATCTGATCGATGGGGATCGCTTGTGTGATCTCCTGAAGGAAAATCGACTCGGCATTTCTACGGAAATGATCGAGCGCGTGAATATCGATCATGAGTGGTTTGGCAAGATCTGAGACGGTTTAACGTCCCCCCACATCACCGCCCCCGCCGCCCCTTAAACTTCGGCGCCTTCCCCGGCTGCCCCTCGCTGCTCCGTCCCGCTGGCCGCACATAACCCTCCGCGCCGAGCGGCCTTTCGCGATCCGTGCCCGGGCCCATATCGTCGAGGCCGGGCTTGGCCGCCCGGCTCGCGCCGCCGCCGCGCCCTTTCCCGCGTCCCTTGCCTGATCCGCCGCCGCCACCATAGCGTCCCGCGCCGTCCTCGATGGCGCTCTGGCGGGACATGGGGTCGTCGCCGATCATGAGTTCGGTTTCCTGGAGGCGCTTGAGTTCGTCGCGCAGGCGGGCGGCTTCCTCGAATTCGAGGTTGGCGGCGGCCTCGCGCATGCGCTTTTCGAGATCCTCGGTGACGGCCTTGAGATTGTGGCCGACGGTCTCGGCATCCCTGGCGAGGCCGGTATCGACGCGGACATGGTCGCGCTCGTAGACGCTCTGGAGGATGTCGCCGATATTGCGCTTGACGCTCTCGGGCGTGATCCCGTGCTCGGCATTCCAGGCGAGCTGCTTCTCGCGGCGGCGGCTGGTCTCGGCCATGGCGCGTTCCATGGAGCCGGTGATCTTGTCGGCATAGAGGATGCAGCGCCCGTCGACATTGCGCGCGGCGCGGCCGATGGTCTGGATCAGCGAGGTTTCCGAACGCAGGAAACCCTCCTTGTCCGCATCGAGAATGGCGACGAGGGCGCATTCGGGAATGTCGAGCCCCTCGCGCAGCAGGTTGATGCCCACCAGCACGTCGAACGCGCCGAGCCGCAGGTCGCGCAGGATCTCGATGCGCTCCAGCGTGTCGATGTCGGAATGCATGTAGCGCACACGCACGTTGTTCTCGTGCAGATATTCGGTGAGATCCTCCGCCATGCGCTTGGTCAGCACCGTCACGAGCGTGCGGTAGCCCGCCTGCGCCGTCTCGCGCACCTCGCCCAGCAGATCGTCCACCTGCGAGCGCGCGGGACGGATATCGACGGGGGGATCGACGAGCCCGGTGGGGCGGATGACCTGCTCGGCAAAGACGCCGCCGGTCTGCTCCATCTCCCATTTGCCGGGCGTGGCCGAGACATGCACCGATTGCGGGCGCATGGCGTCCCATTCCTCGAAGCGCAGGGGGCGGTTGTCGAGGCACGACGGCAGGCGAAAGCCGAATTCGGCGAGCGTCGCCTTGCGGCGGAAGTCGCCGCGATACATCCCGCCGATCTGCGGCACGGTGACGTGGCTCTCATCGGTGAAGACGAGGGCATTGTCGGGCAGGTATTCGAACAGGGTCGGCGGCGGCTCGCCGGGGCGGCGGCCGGTGAGATAGCGCGAATAGTTCTCGATGCCGTTGCAGGCGCCCGTTGCCTCGATCATCTCCAGATCGAAGGTGGTGCGCTGCTCCAGCCTTTGCGCCTCCAGCAGCCGGCCCATCCGGGTGAGCTCCTGCACCCGCCATTTCAGCTCCTGCTTGATTCCCTTCACGGCCTGCTGCAGCGTCGGGCGCGGGGTGACATAGTGGCTGTTGGCATAGACCTTGACGAATTCCAGCTCCGCCGTCTTCTGCCCGGTGAGCGGGTCGAACTCGACGATCTGCTCGATCTCGTCGCCGAACAGGCCGATGCGCCAGGCGCGATCCTCCAGGTGGGCCGGGTAGAGTTCGATCACGTCGCCGCGCACCCGGAAGGAGCCGCGCTGGAAATCCGACTGGATGCGCTTGTATTGCAAAGCCACCAGATCGGCGATGATCTGGCGCTGGTCGATGCGCTCGCCGACCTTGAGCGAGAAGGACATGGCGGTGTAGGTCTCGACTGAGCCGATACCGTAGATGCACGAGACCGAGGCGACGATGATGACGTCGTCGCGCTCCAGTAGTGCCCGGGTGGCCGAATGGCGCATCCGGTCGATCTCCTCGTTGATGGAGCTCTCCTTCTCGATGAAGGTATCGGAGCGCGGCACATACGCCTCGGGCTGGTAGTAATCGTAATAGGAGACGAAATACTCCACCGCATTGTCGGGGAAGAAGCTCTTGAATTCGCCGTAGAGCTGCGCGGCCAGGGTCTTGTTGGGCGCGAGGATCAGCGCCGGACGCTGGGTTTCCTCGATCACCTTGGCCATGGTGAAGGTCTTGCCGGATCCGGTGACGCCGAGCAGCACCTGGTCGCGCTCGTTCTCGCCCACGCCCTTGACCAGTTCCTTGATCGCCTGCGGCTGGTCGCCGGCGGGCTCGTATTCACTCTTCATGGTGAAGCGGTAGCCGCCCTCGGATTTCTCCGGACGCTCGGGCCGGTGGGGCACCCAGGTCTTGCCGTCCCGGAAGAGCGGATTGCCCTCCATCAGCAGCTTTTCGAGGGATTGCATCGTGGCGGAGACGGCGTCGCTGGCGAGGACGGGGGTGGAATCGCCCGCCGCGAACCCGGCCTGCGGCGCTTCCTCCATCGCGCCGGGGGCCTTGCCGCCGGGCAAGTCATAGGCGCTGACATGGGGCTTGTTGAGCGCCGGATTGAGCAGCTCCGCCAGATGCGCGTCAAGCGGCTTCAGCTCGGGTTTGGAAGCCTTGCTCGCGGGAGCCTTGCCGGATTTCGCGGGGGATTTGGCCGGAGCTTTCGGCGCCTTGCGCGCGGGCTTGCTCGCGGCGGAATCGTCGCTCGAAACGTTGCGGGGGGAGGGGGATGTCTTCTGTCTCGCCATCCGCGCAATATGGGATAGCCCGCCCGGAACGAAAAGAGCTAATCCGGCGCTATCCGATCCAGTCGCCGCGCACCGCCTGAACCAGGGTCAGTGCCGCGACGGCGGCGGTATCGGCGCGCAGGATACGCGGGCCGAGCGCGAGGCGCACGGTGTTCGCGCGCTCCAGAAGCAGCGCGCGCTCCTGCGGGTCGAAACCACCCTCCGGCCCGATCAGCACCGCGAGCGATCCGGCGGGCGCAGCCTGCAATGCGGCGACGGGATCGGCGATCGGCGCATCCTCGTCGCAGAAGACGAGCACCGTCTCGTCCGGCAAAGCCGCGATTGCGTCGCCGAGGCGCGTTTCGGGCAGAACGTCCGGCAGGGCGAGGATGCCGCATTGCTCCGCCGCCTCGATCGCGTTGGCGCGCATGCGATCGAGATTGACCCGGTTGGCCTGGGTGCGCCGGGTCAGGACCGGCTGCAGCCGGCCCGCGCCCATCTCCACCGCCTTCTGGGCCATGTAATCGAGCCGGGCATGCTTGAGCGGCGCGAAGAGATAGACGAGCTCGGGGGCAGGGCTCTGCGGGCGGGTCTGCTGCAGGGTGAGCAGCGAGCCGCTCTTGCGCCCCTCGACGCTGATCCGCGCCCTCCATTCGCCGTCGCGCCCGTTGAAGACGAGGATTTCCGCCCCCTCGCCGAGGCGCAGCACGTTGAGCAGATAATTTGCCTGGGCGCGCTCCAGCGCAATCCGCGTGCCGATGGCGAGCGGGGTATCGAGGAACAGGCGCTGGGTGCGGAAATCGTAACTGGCCAAATCTCTCTCCTGCCGTCTGCGCCGGTCTCCGTCGCATATCTGCGACAATGCCGCCATAATTTCATGCTGCAAGACCTGACCGGCATGGCGGCAATCCGCAGGGTCGGCACAAGGATGCGTGCGTGCGCGATTGGCACCGTCGCGTCACATCTGATATGAGATGCGGGCCGGTGTGAGACAGGGCCGGCGATTACGGGATCCGATCGATCATGAAGCGTATCACTTTCTCCATCATCGCGGCGGGGCTCGTGGCGGGTTTTGCCACGATCGGCCCGCAATCCGCCTCGCCCGTGCAGGCGCAGGGCATGTCGTGTGACGATATCAATCCGATGCTCGAAGCGCGCTCGGGGCTTGTCGAGCGCATCAATGCGCTGGGCACCGAGGATGTCGACCCGCGTCAGGCCTGCCCGATCTTCCGCGAGCTCGTCGCGAACGGCGAAGAGGTCATGGGATTCGTCGAGGAGAATCAGGCCTGGTGCCAGATTCCGCAGAGCTTCGTCGATGGTTTCACGCAGGACCACGAACAGGTAACCGGGGTGCGCGATCAGGCCTGTCAGGCGGCGGCCGAAATCAATCGCCTGGAAAACCAGGCTCGGCAAGAGCAGGAAGAGGGGCAACTCGGCGGGCCGGGCCTGACCGGGCGCTTCCCGATGCCGCAGGGTGCGCTCTGATCGTTCCCCTTCGTCATCCGCGCGTCCCGCGCCGGCCCGACGCCGCTCCGGAGTAGATCGTGTTTCGTTCACCATTTGCCGACAAGGGGGTGCCCGATGCCGTGAAGGGGCATTGGGTCGATCGCAATGCGCCAATGTTCCTGCGGCCCTATCTGCGGCTCGCGCGGATCGAGCGCCCGATCGGCTGGTGGCTGCTGCTGCTCCCGTGCTGGTGGTCCGCCGCGCTCGCCGCGGCTGCGGCGGGGGCCTCCTATCCCGATCCCTGGCATCTCGTGCTTTTCCTGATCGGCGCCGTCGCCATGCGTGGGGCGGGTTCGACCTATAACGACATCGTCGATCGCGAGCTCGATGCGCGGGTCGCGCGCACCCGCGACCGGCCGCTGCCCTCGGGGCGGGTGAGCCTGCGCGGCGCCGTGATCTTCGTGGGCCTGCAATGCCTCGTGGGATTGCTGGTGCTGCTCCAGTTCAACGCTTTCACCATCGCCCTCGGCTTTGCTTCGATCGGGATCGTTCTGTTCTACCCCTTCATGAAGCGCTTCATCTGGATGCCGCAATTCGTGCTCGGCCTGTGCTTCGCCTGGGGTGCGCTGATGGGCTGGGCGGCGGAATTCGGTGCGCTGGCCCTGGCGCCGCTGCTGCTCTACGCCGCCGCGATCACATGGACGATCGGTTTCGATACGATCTACGCGATCCAGGATATCGAGGATGACGAGATCGTCGGCATCAAATCCGCTGCGCGCTATTTCGGCGAGAACGTGAAGCCGGCGGTTGCCGGCTTCTATGCGCTGAGCGCGGCCCTGGTGGCGGGTGCCGTCGCGGCGAGCGGAGTTGGCCTGATCGGCTATCTCGCCGCCGCCGCCTTCGCCGCGCATCTCGCCTGGCAGGTCGTCACCATGGATCGCGCGGACGGCCCGCGCGCGCTGAAGCTGTTTCGCTCCAACCGCGATGCGGGCCTGATCCTGTTTGCCGGTTTCTCGCTGGCGGCATTGCTCGGCTGAGCCGTCAGGCGGCATCCTCGTTGCGCAGGACGTCGAAGAACTGACGCACTTCCCGCGAGAGCAGAGAGGATTGTGCGGAGAGTTCCGTGGCCGCCTGTGTCACCGAAGAGGCCGAGCGGTTGGTCTCGCTGATCGCTTCATTCACCCCGGCGACATTCTCCGAGAGCGTATGCGTGCCGCTCGCGGCGCGCTGGATATTGGTGGAGATCTCGCCGGTGGCCGCGCTCTGCTGCTCGATCGCGGCAGCGACGCTGCCGGTGACGTTTTCGATCCGGGTCATGATGCTGGCGATCTTTCGGATCGATTCGACCGATGTCGTCGTCGAGCCCTGAATGCCGTGGACATGGCGGGCGATTTCCTCCGTCGCCTTCGAGGTCTGGCTGGCCAGCGCCTTCACCTCCTGGGCGACGACGGCGAAGCCGCGTCCCGCCTCGCCGGCGCGCGCCGCCTCGATCGTGGCGTTGAGGGCGAGCAGGTTGGTCTGTTCGGCGATCGCCTGGATCAGCGAGACGACTTCTCCGATCTGGCGTCCGGCCTCGGCGAGGCGCTCGACTTCGGCGGTCGAGGCTTCCGTCATTTCCGATGCTTCGCGCACGATACTGCTCGCGCCGTTGATCTGGTCGGCGATTTCATTGACTGACGCCGTCATCTGTTCGGTGGCGGAGGCGACACTCTGCACATTGAGCGAGGTGTCGCGCGACGCATTGGTCGCCGAATCGGCTTCGCGACCGGCCTGTTCGGCAACACTCGTCAGCGAGGTCGCGGTTTCCTGCATCCGCGCCGTATTGGTGTCGAGCGTGCCGAGGATGGAATCCACCGAACCGCGGAAATTCTCGATCGCGCCGGCAATCGCGTCATTGCGGCGCTGGCGTTCCTCGATCAAAGCGGTCTGATAGGTCGAGATGGCATAGTCGAGGTCGAGCATCACCACCTTGTTGAGCGCCGCGATATAACGCGCGAGCCGGCTCGGTGCGAAACGGTTCTTGCGCACGACGATGGCGCTGAGCTCGTTCAGGAGGAACTGATAGCCGGCAATGTACCAGCGCGGCTCGAGCCCGATGCGCACATGCGCCATGCCGATCCGGCGGATGCTCGCGACATAATCCGCGTCGAACTGCCCGCCGAACAGCCGTTCCCAGTGTTTCGCCTGCGCGGTTTCCAGCCCGGCCTGCTTGTCGCCGAGAAGCTGGCTGAGATGGGGCTCGGCATGTGCATGCGCGTAGAACCGGCTCAGCACGCCGGGCAGGTCCGGCGCGACCTGCTGCCAGATCGCGGGAAGGTCGGCGCGCGTCGTGGCATCGATGCGGGCATAGCGCAGGCGTGTCTCGTGATCGGCTTTGTCGAAGCTCTGGGCGGCGGCGCTCTTCATGGGTTTACCAGTGCGTTGGTGTTGCGTAGATCAAGGTTTCCAGCGGCTCTCTTGCGGAATTAAGCTTTATTAAAAATTCCCACATTGCGATTCTGTTTCTGGTTTCTGTCTGATTCCCAAGCGTCAGGTTGCCGTGCAAACTTTAAGGAGTTCTGAATGCTGGAGTAAGGACGATTACGAGGCGCGTCTTGCGAAATGTTATGGATTGAATACTTCAGTAAACAATCAAAAATAGCTATAATGATGGATTTTCAGTTTTCCCCGCACCGTCATCCACAGCCTGTGCAAACCGGGGAAAGCGGGTGCGGCCGGTCGAATCATCGCAATGGCCGCGCGCTTCCTCTACCCTGACGCTCGACAGCAAAACGATTCGGACGGGACCCACGATGGCGAATGCCAATGCGCTGGTGGCGCAGCTTGATCAGAACGAGGCGGAGTACCGCATTGCGCCGCATAACCTCGATGCGGAGCAGGCGTTGCTGGGTGCCATCATCGTCAACAACGAGGCCTATTACCGTGTTTCGGATTTCCTTGAGCCCGAGCATTTCTACGAGGATCTGCACCGGCGGATATTCGAGGTCACATCGAGCCTGATCAAGGCCGGCAAGGTCGCGACGCCGATCACGCTGAAGACCTTTCTGGGCGATCAGGATCTGGGCGGCATCACCGTCTCGCAATATCTGGCGCGGCTGGCCGCGGAGGCGACGACGATCATCAACGCCCTCGATTACGGGCAGACGATCTATGATCTCTCGATCCGCCGCAAGCTGATCGCCATCGGTGAGGACACGGTCAATTCCGCCTTTGACGCGCCGGTGGATTCGACGCCGCGCGCGCAGATCGAGGAGGCCGAGCGCAAGCTCTTCACCCTCGCCGAGACCGGGCGCTACGATGGCGGCTTCCAGCGTTTCGCCGATGCGCTCACCTCCGCTGTCGACATGGCGGCGAAGGCCTATCAGCGCGAGGGCAAGCTTTCGGGGATCTCGACCGGCCTCGTCGATCTCGACCGCATGCTCGGCGGCTTGCAGCCCTCGGATCTGGTGATCCTCGCCGGGCGCCCGGCCATGGGCAAGACCTCGCTCGTGACCAATATCGCCTTCAACATCGCCAAGGCCTATCGCGGCGAGAAGCGACAGGACGGTGTGATCGAGACGGTGAATGGCGGCATTGTCGGCTTCTTCTCGCTGGAAATGTCCTCCGAACAGCTCGCCACCCGCATCATCGCCGAGCAATCGGGGATACCGTCCTACAAGATCCGGCGCGGCGATATCCGCGAGGACGAGTTCTACAAGCTCACCGATGCCGCGCGCGAAATGCAGACCATGCCGTTCTACATCGACCAGACCGGCGGCATCTCCATCGCCCAGCTCACCGCCCGGGCGCGCCGGCTCAAGCGGCAGAAGGGGCTGGATCTCCTCGTGGTCGATTATCTTCAGCTGCTTTCCGGCTCCGGCAAGCGCGGCGAGAATCGCGTGCAGGAACTCACCGAGATCACCACCGGGCTGAAGGCGCTGGCCAAGGAATTGTCGGTGCCGCTGATCGCCCTGTCGCAGCTCTCGCGTCAGGTCGAGGCGCGCGAGGACAAGCGCCCGCAACTGGCGGATCTGCGTGAATCCGGCTCGATCGAGCAGGATGCCGACGTGGTGATGTTCGTCTATCGCGATGAATATTATCTGCAGAACCGCGAGCCCAAGCCGGGCACGGAAGAGCATTTCAAATGGCAGGCGGAGATGGATCAGGCGCATGGCAAGGCCGAGGTGATCATCGGCAAGCAGCGCCACGGCCCCACCGGCACCGTCCAGCTCGCCTTCCAGGCGGATATCACCCGCTTCACCGATCTCGCCGACGATGACAAGTTGCCGGAGCGGATCGGTGACTGAGGCTGCCATGATCGGCGATTTCGCCGTGATCCCCCCCGAGGAAGCCGGCGCACGCCTCAGCATTGATCTCGACGCGCTCGCCTTCAACTGGCGCCTGCTGCGCGATCGTGCGGGCGGGGCCGATTGCGCGGCGGTGGTGAAGGCCAACGCCTATGGCATCGGCATCGAAATGGCGGTGCCGAAGCTCCTTGCAGCCGGCTGCCGCACGTTCTATGTGGCGCATCTGGCTGAAGCCAGACGCGTGCGCGCGCTCACGGGCGACGCCGTCATCTATGTGCTCAACGGCTTCCTCACCGGTACAGCGCCGGTCTATGCCGCGCATGGCCTGCGCCCGGTACTGGGCTCGCGCGAGGAGATCGTGGAATGGGGCGAATACGCTGCCGCGCATCCGGATGCACCGCCGGCAGCGATCCATATCGATACCGGCATGAACCGCCTCGGCCTGTCGCCGGAGCAGGTCGCGGAGGTGGCGCGCGCCTTGCCTTTCAGGCCGGTGCTGATCCTGACCCATCTCGCCAGCGCCGAGGATCAGGCCGATCCCTCCAATGCCCGCCAGCTCGCCGATTTCACCCGGTTGCGTAAGCATTTCCCGGACATCCCCGCCTCCTTCTGCAATTCCTCTGGCGCCTTCATCGAGCCCGTGGCGGCCTTCGACCAGACCCGCGCGGGGGTTGCGCTCTATGGCGCCAATCCGGTGCCCGGCCAACCCAATCCGATGCGGGAGGTGGTGCGGCTCGAAGCGAAGATTCTGCAAATCCGCGATGTGCCGGACGGGGCCGCCGTCGGCTATAACGGCAAATGGACGGCCCGCGGCCCGCGCCGCCTCGCGACGCTGTCGATCGGCTATGCCGATGGTTATCTCCGCTCGGCCAGCGGCTGGGATTCCAAGGCCGCGCAAGGCATCAAGGCGGGTATCGCGCTGGTGGGCGGCGTGGCCTGTCCCTTCGCCGGATCCGTCTCCATGGATCTGATCGTCATCGACGTGACCGACGTGCCGCAAGACGCCGCGCGGCGCGGGGGGCTCGCCGTGATGATCGGGGACGGGCTCCCGCTCGACGAGGTCGCGGCGCGCGCAGGCACCATCCCCTACGAGATCCTCACCAGCCTCGGGCGCCGCTATGCCCGCTTCTACCGCAACGCCTGAGCGAACGGGACGGGACATTGGCCAAGCGACGCGCGACTTATCTCTGCCAGGAATGCGGCGCGGTCTATAACCGCTGGATGGGTAAATGCGAGGCCTGCGGGGCCTGGAATTCCATCGTCGAGGAGGTCGGTGGTGACGCTTCCGCCAGCCTTCCCGCCGCTTTGCGCAGCCCGCGCTCCAAGGGGCGCGTCTTCGCGCTCGAAGGGCTTGAGGGCGAGAGCAGGGAGCCGCCGCGTACGCCGTCGGGCATTGCGGAACTCGACCGCGTCACCGGCGGTGGTTTCGTGCGCGGCTCGGTGATCCTGATCGGCGGTGATCCGGGAATCGGCAAATCCACGCTCCTGATGCAGGCTTCGGCGGCGCTCGCCAATGCGGGGCGCCGCGTCGCCTATATTTCGGGCGAGGAGGCGGTCGGGCAGGTGCGCCTGCGCGCCGAGCGGATGGGGCTGGCCGGAAGCCCGGTCGAGCTCGCTGCCCAGACCAATGTCGAGGACATCATCGCAACGCTCTCGGAGGGGGCGGTGCCGGCGCTGGTGGTGATCGATTCGATCCAGACCATGTGGACCGATACGGTGGAATCGGCGCCCGGTACGGTCACGCAGGTGCGTGCAAGCGCCCAGCATCTGATCCGCTACGCCAAGACCAGCGGCGCGGCGGTGATCCTCGTGGGCCATGTTACCAAGGACGGGCAGATCGCCGGGCCGCGCGTGGTCGAGCACATGGTCGATGCCGTGGCCTCCTTCGAGGGTGACAGCGCGCATCATTTCCGCATCCTGCGTGCGGTGAAGAACCGCTTCGGCCCCACCGACGAGATCGGCGTGTTCGAGATGACGGGCAAGGGGCTCGCCGAGGTGGCCAACCCCTCGGCCCTGTTTCTGGAAGGACGCGATACGGCGGCGCCGGGGACGGCGGTCTTCGCCGGCATGGAGGGCACGCGCCCGCTGCTGGTCGAGATCCAGGCGCTGGTCGCGCCGACAGCGCTGGGCACGCCGCGTCGCGCCGTGGTCGGCTGGGATCCGGCGCGTCTGTCGATGGTGGTGGCGGTGCTGGAGGCGCATGCGGGGCTCAAGCTCGGCATGCACGACATCTATCTCAACGTCGCCGGCGGCATGCGTGTCAGCGAGCCCGCCTGCGATCTTGCGGCTGCTGCCGCGCTGGTCTCCTCGCTTTCCGGCGCGGCGCTGCCGGCGGATTCGGTCTATTTCGGCGAGCTCGGCCTCTCGGGGGCCGTGCGCCCGGTGTCCCAGGCGCCGACGCGGATGAAGGAAGCGGCGAAGCTCGGCTTTTCCACCGCCGTGATACCGGCCCTGCGCGGCGAGGCCGATGGCGGCACGCCCTTGCGCAGCAATGTCGTCGGCCATATCACCGAGCTCGTTGCGCAGATCGCGGCGCGCGGGCGTCATCGAAATGCCGCATCAGGGTGAAAGCAAGGGTGACGAACGGCGCGCGGCGGGTTATACAGCGCGCGCGACAACCATTCGTCTTCCCGCTTTGCCCGCCCTCGAGCGTTTTGTAGGCCTTGTCCGGAATGCCCATACCGATACTCGATCTCGTCGTCATCGGCGTCGTTCTGATTTCCGCCTTGCTCGCCGCAGTGCGCGGCTTCACGCGCGAGGTCCTGGCGATCTTCGCCTGGATCGCGGCCGCGCTTGCTGCCTGGTCGTTTCATCCGCTGCTCTTGCCCTATACGCGCGAATATATCGGCAATGACGATATCGCCCTCGGCGCGGCGATCGCGGTGGTGTTCCTTTTGACGCTGATCATCGTCTCGCTGATCACGGTAAAGATCTCCGACATGATCCTCGATTCCGCGATCGGCGCCATCGACCGCACGCTCGGCTTCGCCTTCGGCGCCGCACGCGGGTTTCTGATCTGCATCATCGCCTGGTTCTTCTTCAGCCACCTCACCGACGGGATGATGCCCGGCTGGGCGGAGGAGGCGGCAACGCGTCCGATGCTGCAAGCGGGCAGTGACGGGCTGGTCGGCATGTTGCCGGGGGATATCGACGCATTGCTGCAGCGCTTCGATCGCGGCCCGGAAGGCGATCCGGGCGAGCCAGCGGAACTGGTGCCGGAGCAGCCGACCTGACGGCGCGGTTCGCGCCGCCGGACCGGGCGTCGGTGTGGTGCCGGCGCCGTCTTTCGTTTCGGAGAACCGAAACAGAAACGGAATGACGATCATGAGCGAGACTTACGCCAGCTATCCGCCCGTCGGAGCGGATCACGATTTCGATCTCGATGGCGATACGCTGCGCGAGGAATGCGGCGTCTTCGGCATTTTCGGACATCCCGACGCGGCGGCAATCACCACGCTCGGTCTGCACGCGCTCCAGCATCGCGGCCAGGAAGCCGTGGGCATGGTCTCTTTCGACGGCAAGCGCTTCCATGCCGAGCGCAAGCTCGGGCTGGTGGGTGATTCCTTTTCCGACCGCGCCGTGATCGAGCGGCTGGAGGGCGCCTCCGCCATCGGCCATGTGCGCTATTCCACCACCGGTGAGACGGTGATCCGCAACGTGCAGCCCCTCTTCGCCGAGCTCGATGGCGGCGGCTTCGCGGTGGCGCATAACGGCAATCTCACCAACGGAATCACCCTGCGCCGCCAGCTGATCAAGGACGGGGCGATCTGCCAGTCCACCACCGATACTGAGGTGATCCTGCATCTGCTCGCGCGCAGCCGCAAACCGCGCCTGATCGAACGTTTCCTGGATGCCGTCCGGGCGCTGGAGGGCGCTTATGCGCTGGTGGCGCTGTCGAACAAGAAGCTGATCGGCGCGCGCGATCCGCTGGGCATCCGGCCACTCGTGCTGGGTGAGCTCGACGGCAAGTACATTCTCGCCTCCGAGACCTGCGCGCTCGACATGATTGGCGCGCGTTTCGTGCGTGATATCGAAAACGGCGAAGTGGTCGTCATCTCGGAGGATGGTGTCGAGAGCCTGCGCCCGTTTCCGCCATGCCCGGCGCGCCCCTGTGTCTTCGAATACATCTATTTCGCCCGCCCCGATTCCATCGTGAACGGGCGCAGCGTCTATGAGGCCCGCAAGGCCTTCGGCGCGCAGCTCGCCATCGAGAACCCGGTCGATATCGACGTGGTGGTGCCGGTGCCCGATTCCGGCGTGCCGGCGGCGATCGGTTATGCCCAGAAGGCGGGCGTGCCCTACGAGCTCGGCATCATCCGCAACCATTATGTCGGGCGCACCTTCATCCAGCCGACCCAGGCGATCCGCGAACTCGGGGTGCGGCTCAAGCATTCCGCCAACCGCGCGGCGATCGCCGGCAAGCGTATCGTGCTGATCGACGATTCGCTGGTGCGCGGCACCACCTCCGTGAAGATCGTGCGGATGATGCGCGAGGCCGGCGCGAAAGAAGTGCATTTCCGGCTGGCCTCGCCGCCGATCACCCATCCCGATTTCTACGGGATCGACACGCCCGAGCGCGACAACCTGCTCGCCGCCACGCATGATCTGGAGGCGATGCGCGCCTATATCGGCGCCGATTCGCTCGCCTTCCTCTCGGTCGAGGGATTGTATCACGCGCTCGGCTTCCCCGGTCGCGATCCGCATGCGCCGCAGCTGACCGATCACTGCTTCACCGGCGATTATCCCACGCCGCTTTCCGATCTCGAAGTCGCCAGCCCGCGCAAGCTCTCCCTGCTCGCAGAAGCCGATTGAGTGCCCTCATGACGAAACCGTTTCAGGACCGTATCGCCGTCGTCACCGGTGCCTCGCGCGGAATCGGGCGCGCTGCGGCGCTCGCCCTCGCCGAGGCCGGGGCGCATGTCGTCGCGGTGGCGCGCACGCAGGGTGCGCTGGAAGAACTCGACGATGACATTCGCGCGGCGGGGGGATCGCCGGCGACGCTGGTGCCGCTGGACGTCACCGATCTCGACGCGCTCGACCGGCTCGGCCTCGCGCTCTACGAGCGCTGGGGCAAGCTCGACGTGTTTCTCGGCAATGCCGGCGTGCTGGGCGCGCTGACGCCGCTGGCGCATCTCGACCAGAAGGTCTGGGACCAGACCATGGCGGTGAACGTCACGGCGAACTGGCGCCTTTTGCGCTCTTTCGATCCGCTCCTGCGGGCCTCGGATGCGGGCCGTGCCATCCTCGTCACCTCGGGTGCGGCGCATCTGGGGGAGGCGTATTGGGGGCCCTATGCGGCGTCGAAAGCGGCGCTCGAGGCGCTCGGGCGCGCCTATGCCGCCGAGACCGTGAAGACGAAGATCCGCGTGATGATGCTCAACCCCGGCCCGCTGCGCACCCGCATGCGCGCCTCGGCTTTTCCGGGCGAGAAGCCCGAGACGCTGCGCACGCCGGAAGATCTCGCCCCGGAGATCCTGCGGCTGGCCTCACCGGACTGGAGCGAAACCGGCAAGATCTTCGATTTCCCGTCAGGCAAGGTTCTGACGCATCGCGCGCCGGAATGAGCGGCTGCGGGGCGCCGGCCATGCAGGTCAGTGCCGCGTATCCACGCAGGGATCGAGCCGCACGGCATTCGCCGCGCTCGGCATATCCGGTATCGGTCGCGCCTCGCCCTGGCCGCGCGCCGTGCCGTTGATCGAGCCCGTAACCTGCGGATCCTCACCCCGCGCAATCCGCTCCAGCGTCGCGCGATCAGCGGCGTTATAGGCATATTGCCCCGCCGCCAGTGTCAGAAGGCCGATAAAAATTGCCGCCTTGAGCGTCCGATAAAACATCCCGTCCTCGCCCCATATCCGGCGCACCCCGGCGCCAATCCGGTCAAGCTTGGGGGAACGTGGTAAATATGGGGTTGATGGGATGGGGAGGATTTGAGGCAATCGGTTTACCGCATGCGAAACCGCGTGCGCAGGCCGAGGCCGAGGAAGAACAGAAGCGGCAACGACAGCACCGTCTGCGCGGCGGAGAGGACCTTCAGCGACGCGGGAAGCTCACGCAGGAAACCAGGTTCGAAATAGGTGCCGGTGAAGCCGAAGAAGGGGAAGAGGTTGCTGAAGCTGAGGGCTGCGGCTGTAGTGGTGACGACGGGTAGTGATTCGATCAAGCCAATTGTTGATCTTGCATCCGTAAGGCCGGTTGCGAGGCCGATTGAGCCGATGAACCACATCAAGATTAACGCGATTGTCGGTCTCTGGATTGAGTACCCGTAATCCGAGAAAGCGCCATAGGTGTGATACGGAAGACGCTGCCAAATTGAACCAACTTTTCCCGTGAAATGCATTTCACGACGGAAGAAAAAATGGGCATCTTCGGTAAGACCCAGACTTGTCAGAGCATGACGAAACCTTGCGCAAGACGACAAGGCTGTTCGTGGATTGGCAATGTTGTGCTTTGGCCAAAAATTTTCTTCAGAAGTAATTATAAATTTTTCCGAAATCGATGCGCCATGAAAATTTGGATAATATTTCAGAAATTTTGTTTTCCAAAGAGTAAGAGAGTCTGAGAACTTACAATAGGTAAATTTTATTTTTTGACAAAATTTACTTTCAATAAATTCAACTCTTCTCTTAAATTCGACGTCATAAAAATCTACATCTGACTCAAATTTACATGTCTCAAATTTGGTATCGCAGTCAAAAGTTGACATTGTGAATTCTATTTTTTCTTTAAATATGCAGTTTCTTACGAATATTTCTTCATGGCATCGCATAAAAGCAAACTCAGATTCGCATAATGTATTATTAAACATGCAGAATCCTTTAACAAACATCGATTCTCTTAAGTCCATCAAGCCATGAAAAAAATTGCCTGAAATATCGAGATAATTTTTGAAGTAAGCGTTTGATGCAATAAATTTTTTATTGAATTTTGATCCGGAGATGCCGAAAAAATTTGGATATATAAATCCACTTATGCAAAAATTTTTGTTAAAATAGTTTTTTGATAAATTAATGGACGAGTGCGAATGTGGAATTTTTAATTCGTTATTATTGCCTCTTTCCTTCCAAGTTTTTTCAAGAAGGCCGATTGGGTCATCGTTTCTGCTTTGTAATTCCTCGATGCTCGCTATGCTCTCCCTCGTTATGCGAGAGATGTTATCCAAGTCATCACCTTTGATTTGTTTTGCGATCCATGAATTCCAGGCTCGCCTATTCTTCTTATGCAGTTCCCAATCAATCTCATCCCCCTCCTGCTCGCCATACAGCGTCATCAGGATGTACCACGGGTTCTGGTTGGCCGGGGTCAGCTTGCTTGTGTCTATATCAAATTCCGTATCGCTCATGCTGCGTCGTTCCGCTTCCGTTCGTCACGGAACACGCTGGCACAATGAAAGCCTGCGGAAAAGGACCTTGCACACGCTGTCCACAGGGAGATCGGAATAGCCGGAATGCTGACTTGTGGCGCTAACCCGCCGCTCAACCAGCCTGAGTCATCCGCGCCATCGCCTTCGCCGCAGCCTTCTTTGCCGCGATGTAGGTCTCGCGGCGGATTGACACGACCTTGCCGCCTGATGGCGTGTTCCGGGTCTGGAATGTGCCGGATTTCGCATCACGTGCGACGGTCTGTACGCGGAAGAATGTGTTCTTGCGCCCGCTGATCATCCAATCGATCCCTTCTCCGCACGCATGCTAAAGTGCGCAGGGCTGCCTTGCCAGCCTGCCTCCGAATTGAGCGGAGCGAAGCGCGTCCCACGCCGACCGGATCAGCTGATCCCGAATCGCTATCAGAAACTTATCGTGAACAATATTACCAATTCAGGATCGCTTTTCAACACTGCATAGCCGATTTTCTCACCCCCTCACGCCGGCACCCCGCTCACACCCCCACTCCCGCTCCCCTCACGCACCCGCCTGAACCGCATTCCACCCCTTCGCATCAGCAGGAACGAGATGATCGCGATGTTGAGGAGGTTCCAGGCGACGCCGTTGAGGAAGGCGACGTCGTAGGAGCCGGTCCAGTCGAAGATGGCGCCGGAGAGCCAGCCGCCGAAAGCCATGCCGAACAGGGTCGCCATCAGCACCACGCCGACGCGCATCCCGGCCTCGCGCTGGGGGAAATATTCGCGCACGACGATGGCGTAGCTCGGCACGATGCCGCCCTGGAACAGGCCGAACAGGGCCGAGATGATGTAGAGCGCGGCCATGCCGTCGAAGAGCACGAAGAGGACGATGGCAAAGCCCTGCAGGCTGGAGCCGAGCAGCAGCGTGGCGAGCCCGCCGATCCTGTCGGCGATGAATCCGGAGGCGATGCGGCTGACGATGCCGAAGGCGAGCATCAGCGAGAGCATCTCCGCCCCGCGCGCCGCGCCGATATCGAGATCGGTGCAATAGGCCACGATATGCACCTGCGGCATCGCCATGGCGACGCAGCAGGACACGCCCGCGACCAGCAGAAGCGTCTGCAGCGTCCCCGTCGACAGACCGAGCCCCTCGCGGGCCGGATTGGCGATGACGGCGCCGGGAACCGGCGCGGGCAGGGCGGGGGCGCGTTTGCGCAGCAGCATCGCCAGCGGAATCATGGTGACGAGGCAGAACAGGCCGATGCCGATATGCGTCGCCCGCCAGCCGGCCTCCGCGATGAAGAACTGCACCACCGGCGGCCAGAACGTGCCCGCGAGGTAATTCCCCGAGGCGCAGACCGCCACGGCGATGCCGCGCCGTTTCTGGAACCAGTGCGAGATCTCCGCGATCAGCGGGCCGAAGGAAGCCGAGGAGCCGAGCAGGCCGATCAGGATACCGTGAGCGAGCGCGAATTGCAGGATGCTGGTCGAGAAGCCGGCGAGGATATAACCGAGCGCGAGCGCGCAAGCGCCTCCGACGAGCGGAAAGACAATGCCGAACCGGTCTGCGATCCGGCCCATCAGGATACCGCCGAAGGCAAATCCCACCATGGCCAGCGCATAGGGGAAGGAGGCGCCGGCGCGCTGCACGCCGAACTCCTCCTGCACGGCGGGCAGCGCCACCACCACCGACCACATCCCGACCCCGCCGATGGCGCTCAGCGCGACGGCGATCCCGAGCCGGATCCAGGCGCGGCGGGAATCGATATGGGAATCGTCGTAGATCGGGGCTGGATTCGACAATGCAACCATCCGTCAGCACAAGGGGCGCATTCTTTTATCATCATCCGCCGCGACGGCACCAGCGCGCGCGGAGCATGGCCCCGATGGCCGTTTGTGCACGGCTGTGAGTGACTTTACGCTTTTTTATCTTCGCTCTGGCAATGCTTCTCCCTGAACAAGGAGCCCCGCATGCTGTCGCGCAGCAGTCACAGCCGGATCATCTATTACAGCCGCTCCGTGCTCGATTCCGACATCGAGCAGCGCAAGGAGCAGATCGCGAACCTGATCCGCACCAGCCGGCGCCAGAACGAGTTCTCGCTGATGACCAGCATTCTCGTGCTCGACAAGGGCTGGTTCACACAGATGCTGGAAGGCGATCGCGACGCGCTCAACCAGACCTTCAACCGCATCGTGCAGGACAGCCGCCACAAGGAAGTGCGCATCGTGGAATGGCGCGAAGTGCCCCGGCGCGAGCTCCTGCCGTCGCTGGAACTGATCGACCGCGAAGGCGGCTTCAACGATATCCTCGACCGGTACAATCTCGAAGAAGCCTATACGCGCGGCACGCCCAAGGCCGGGTGGCTGCGTGAATTCATCATCGAACTGCAATCGAGCCTGCTGGCGCAGCGCGGCATCGAGGTGCTGACATGAGGGTGGCGATGCCGGCATTTGGCAAAGGGGGAGGGTAATCCATGGCGGACGATCCGTTTCCCTCAGTCCTGATCATCGACGACAACCACAAGATCGGCAAACTCGTCGTCGAGATCTTCAACCGCCTTGGCTTCGAGGATGTCGAGATGACGACGTCCGGCGTCGAGGGGCTGGAGATGATCCGGCGCGGCCAATACGGGCTGATCGTCTCCGATCTCGATCTCGAGCCGGTGGACGGGATGCAGATCCTCAAGGCGGTCAAGAGCGACGAAAATCTCTACAAGATCGCCTTCATCCTCACCGAGACCTCGATCACCTTCGAGCAGGTCACCACGGCCCATGCGGCGGGCGTCGACGCCTTCCTTCTGAAGCCGTTCGACATCACGCTTCTGAAGAGCAAGCTCAAGACGGTGCTGCGCCGGCGCGCCAAGCGCAAGCGCCTCGTCAATGACTGGACCTCCGGCGGCGGGTTGAAGGAAATCGCCTGATCGTTCCGGCTCCCGGGCCGCGCGCACCAGCCTCCATCTTTCCCATGCGGCAATCAAACCGCAACCCCGCGCATTGTCAGCCACCCGGTGCTGACATACCCTCGCAGTCATATGGTTCGAAAACGCATGCCTGCCGCTGCGGGGAGGGGTTTCCATTGCGTCGTTTCATGCTCGCCGTGCTGCTCGCGCCGACGTTGCTCGCCGCTCCCGCCGCCGCGCAGGACCTTCAGGGCCATGGCGGCCCGGTCAGCGCGCTGGCGGTCGAGGGTGCGGCGGTGCTGTCGGGCTCGTTCGATACCCGCGCCATCGTCTGGGACGGTGAGAGCGCGGTGGCGCGGCTGGTCTTGCGCTTCCATGACGGCAGCGTCACCGCCACCGCCTTCCTGCCCGATGGCGGTTTCGCCACGGCGGGTCAGGACGGGCGTATCGCCCTGTGGGACGAGGATGCGCGCGAGCCGCGTTTCACAACCGCCCTGCATCAGGGGCCTGTCGCCGAACTCGCGGTCTCGCCCGATGGCACGGTGCTTGCCGCTGCGAGCTGGGACGGGCGTATCCAGCTCGTGGATCTCACCGCAAACGAAGCCCGGCTCGTCGATGCACATCAGGGCATGGTCACCGGCATCGCCTATCGCGCTGATGGCGATCTGCTCAGCATCGGCTCGGATCTGCGCCTCGTCACATGGCGGGACGGAGAGTCGGCGCACACTCTGGGGCTGCCCGATTCGCCGAATGGGCTTGCGGTTCTCGATACGGGAGTGGCCGTGATCTTCGCCGATGGCGCATTGCGTGTCTTCGACGGCGACGGGATGAGCGGCGAGCGCCAGCTTTCACAGCGCCCATTGGTGAGCATCGCCAGCAGCAACGGGGTTCTGGCCGCTGCGGCGGTAACGGGGGAGGTCTGGCTGCTCGATGCCGGTAACCTCGCCAGCCGTCATGCGATCCTGCCCGAACAGGGCGCCATCTGGTCGCTCGCGATTACCGGTGATGATCTGCTGACCGGCGGGGCGGACGGGCTGATCCGGCGCTGGGATCTCACGACGGGCGCGCCGCGCGGCAGCGGCGAGGCGCCGACGGAAATCGCTTTCGATGACGGCAGCCGTGGCGCGGAAGTCTGGCGCTCCTGCGCGCTCTGCCATGCGCTCACCCCCGATGACGGCAACCGCGCCGGGCCGACCATGCACGGCATATTCGGTCGCCGCATCGGCACGGCGGAGGGGTATGATTATTCGCAGGCCCTGCGCGAGATGGATATCGTCTGGACACCGCGCACCGTGGCCGAGTTGTTCGAATACGGCCCCGAAGCCTACACGCCCGGCACGCGCATGCCCGAGCAGCGCATCCCTTCGGATGATGACCGCGAAGCGCTGGTGGAATTTCTCGCGCGGATGACGGAGTGAGGCGCGGCGGGTTCAGCCGAGCAGCCAGTCAGGCAGGTGGTCCTGGGCGATGAGATTCTCATAGGTGTCGCGCTGGCGCACCACCTCGTAGCGATCCCCGCGCACCAGCACTTCCGGCACCAGCAGGCGCGTATTGTAGGTGCCGGCCTGCACCGCGCCATAGGCGCCCGCCGTCATCACCGCGATCAGATCACCCGGCGCGAGGGCAGGCAGGTCGCGCGCCTTGGCGAGGTAATCGCCGCTCTCGCAGACCGGGCCGACGACATCGGCGGTGACGGTGCCCGCGCCCGTCGCTTCCGAGACCGGCTTGATGTCGTGATGGGCCTCGTAGAGCGTCGGGCGGATCAGGTCGTTCATGGCCGCATCGACGATGATGAAGATCTTTCCCTCGCCCTGCTTCACGTAGATTACGCGGGAAACGAGGATGCCGGCATTGCCGGCGATCATCCGCCCGATCTCGAAGACCGGCCGCAGGCCGAGCCCGTGCGCATGCTTGCGGATCACCTGCGCGAAACGCTTTGGCTCCGGCGGCGGCGGGTCGCTCTCGCGATAGGGGATGCCGAGCCCGCCACCAAAATCGATATGATGCAGATCATGCCCGCTCGCCATCAGATCGCGGGCGAGTTCCACCAGCAGCGCGGCGGCATCGTCGAAGGGAGTGAGATCGGTGATCTGGCTGCCGATATGCATGTCGACACCGACGGTGCGGATGCCGGGCAGGGCGAGCGCCTTCGCATAGGCGGCCCGGGCATGCGAGATCGGGATGCCGAACTTGTTGTCGAAGCGGCCCGTCGAGATCTTGGCATGGGTGCGCGCATCGACATCCGGATTGACCCGCAGTGAAACCGGCGCCTCGACACCCATGGCGGTCGCGACCTGCGAGAGCGCGTCGAGCTCGGGCTCCGATTCGACGTTGAAGCACATCACCCTGGCCGAAAGCGCGGCCTCCATCTCGCGGCGGGTCTTGCCGACACCGGAAAAGACGATCCGCTCGCCGGGAACACCGGCGGCGAGCGCCCGGCGCAATTCGCCCTCCGAGACGATATCCATGCCCGCACCGCGATCCGCCAGCGTCTTGATCACAGCCTGGTTGGAATTGGCCTTCATCGCATAGCAGACGAGGGCGTCGTCTCCGGCGAAGGCCTCGGCGAAGACGTCGTAATGGCGCACCAGCGTGGCGGTCGAATAGCAGTAGAAGGGCGTGCCGACCGCTTCCGCCATCCGTGAAAGATCGACATCCTCGGCGTGCATCACACCGTTGCGATACTGAAAATGGTGCATGGGGGCGGGGGCTCGCTGGCGGGAGGGGGATCAGAGCAGGGCGTCGAGCACGAAGGGGCGATCAGGCCGGGCGGGGCCGGTGACGTCGCGACCGTCCTGCTGCTGCTCGCTCTCGATCACCTGACGTTCAGCGGCAGCGGGCGGCGCTTCTGGCGCACCGCGCCGCCCGCAAGCGGCGAGGGTGAGGACGACGGCTGCTGCGACGAGAACGGCGCGCCCGCCGGGCGATAACAGGGTCATGGGGAGCCTCCGGAATGCGCGGCAAGCTGGATCACATGACAGGGGATAGGCGAGTCCGGCACGCGGTTCAATCCACCACCCGCAATTCTTTTTCGAGCACCTGGAGAACGCGCCGGAGCTCATGCCCGCGCTTCATCACGCGTCCGGTTCCGGCAACGACGGAAAAGGCGCCCTGACGGCGTGCGGCGCGCGGATCCTTCTCGATGCGATAGAGCGGAGTTTCGGTGGTGCGCCGGAAGACCGAGAAGACCGCCTTGTCGCGGGTGAAGTCGATGGCGTAATCGCGCCACTCGCCGGCAGCGACCTTGCGACCATAGACGTTCAGGATCTCGCGCAACTCGTCGCGATTGAAGGCGATACGGGGCTGCGTCTCGCGCTTGCCGGCAGACGCCTCGCCGCCGGACGGAAAGGACACCACGCTTGCGCCGGGAGGATGCCCTCTCGCAGCATATCCGTTCGCGATATGAGCCTTCTTCGCCTTGTCACTCTCGCTCATCAAGCCTCCTGGCGGACCTGAGCGCACGCCCGCGTGCCGACAGGTCGGATTATCACTGTGGCCAGCATGATGGCGATGCCGAGACTGCGTGGCAAGAGTGCGTGGCAAGAGTGCGTGGCAAGAGTGGGTGGCAAGAGTGCGTGGCAAGAGTGGGTGGCAAGAGTGCGTGGCAAGAGTGGGTGGGGCGGGTGCGCCTGCACGCCGCAGAGCCCGCAGCCGTTATTCTGTGCATGGCTGCTGCAAAACGGGGCAGGGGCCCTGGTTTTTCTGCTATGCGAATCGCGTTTTTTCGGACACCATCTTCATGTCGTCAACAAACGAAAGGAGGTGATCCAGTGTCTCATTGTCTGTGTCCGCGGTCCGCCGCTCCCGTGACCTGGGTCCGTACCTTCGTGGGGATCCGCGCCGTGTGATCATCACGTCGTCATGGTCGATGCCGGCCGTGGTTTGGCAATGCGAAGGCCGCCCCCCCGCAGGGCGGCCTTCTTTCGTTTTACGGGTCATCCCTCACCATGCGCGAGACGATCGGCAATCGTCTCCAGCGACGGTAAGGTCCCGATCGGGCCGATGGCGGCGAGCGTCGGCCAGCTTTCGAGCAGATGCGCCCCCGCAGCGCGCACCGCATCCACCTCCAGCGCCTCGACCTTGGCGACGAGATCGTCGATTGGCACGACGCGCCCCCAGGCGAGGATCTGGCGCGCCATGCGTTCGATCCGCCCGCCGGGCGTCTCCATCGCCGCCTGCAGCCCGACCTTCATCTGCGCCTTGGCGCGCTTCAATTCGCTGTCGTCCAGCGCCAGCGTGGCTTCGCGCATTGTGTCGATGGTGACATCGAGAAATTCCGGGATATCTGACCCGGCGACGCCCGCGCCGATACCGAAAACGCCGGTATCGCTGAATGGCCAGTGGAAGGCGTCTACGGAATAGGCCAGCCCGCGCTTCTCGCGCACTTCCTGCCACAGCCGCGAGGAGAGCGAACCGCCCAGAACCTGCGCGAAGATCTGCGTGGCATAGTATTGCGGATCGGTGAAGGAGCGCCCGTGCAGGCCGATGACGAGATTGGCCTGTTCGTGGTCGCGCTTCAGCCGCGCCTCGCCGCCATGATAGAGACCGGGCAGCAGCGCGTCGGGCAGATGCGGGCCGAGCCCGCCGAAGAAGCGCCGCGCCGCGTCCACCACGCGGGCATGCTCGACATTGCCGGCGGCGGTGACGACCATGCGTTCTGGCGCGTATTCGCGCGCGCAGAAGGCGCGGATCATGTCGGGAGTGAAGCTGCGCACGGTCTCGGGCCGCCCCAGGATCCGCCGCCCCAGCGCCTGGCCGGGAAAGGCCGTTTCCATCATCACATCGGTGACGAGATCATCAGGCATGTCCTCGACCGAGGCAATCTCCTGGAGGATCACCCCGCGCTCGCGCGCAAGCTCGGCCTCGTCATGCACCGAATCGGTGAGGATATCGCCGAGCACGTCGAGGGCGACACCGATATCCTCGCCCAGAACCCGCGCCGTATAGCAGGTATATTCGACGCCGGTCGCCGCGTTGATGTCACCGCCGACATTCTCGATATCCTCGGCGATGGCCCGGGCCGAGCGTCGTCGGGTCCCCTTGAAGGCCATATGCTCGATCAGATGCGAAAGCCCGTGCTCATCCTCGCGCTCGTTGCGCGCCCCGGCACCGACCCAGATGCCGAGCGCCACCGTGGCGATCGAGGGCATCGATTCGGTGGCCACCGTGAGCCCGTTTTCGAGCACGGTGATCTGCATGTCGCGATGGCTGCTCATGATCAGCCGCCGGCCACGATGCGCGAGCGTTCCCGGATGAAGCGCTCCACCGCGCCCTGGTCGTTCGCGACCACGGAGAAACGCTCGTCGCGCTTATAGAGATCGGCCAGATGCGCCGGCAGCTTTGGTCGGATGCCGCTGGCCTTCTCGACCGCATCGGGGAATTTCGCCGGATGGGCGGTGGCGAGCACGACGCGCGGCGTGGCGGGATCATGCTTGAGGGCTGCGCGGGCCGCGCGCACGCCGATCGCCGTATGCGGATCGAGCAGGTAGCCGGCTTCGCGCCGCGTCACGCCGATTTCCTCGGTAACGTCCGGCTCGGGGACGGCGCATGCAGAGAATTCCGCACGGATGCGCGCCAGCGGCTCGGGAGCGATGGTGAAGGCGCGCGCTTGCGCGAGCTGCCCCATCAGCCCCCGGATGGCGGCGCCGTCGCGGCCATAGGCCTCGAAGAGAAGCCGCTCGAAATTGGAGGAGATCTGGATATCCATCGAGGGCGAGATGGTCGGCATCACGCCCTTGATGGCGTATTCGCCGCTCTCCAGCGCGCGCGGCAGGATGTCGTTGGCATTGCTCGCGATCTGGAGATCCGCCACCGGCAGCCCCATCGCTTTCGCGATATGGCCGGCGAGGATATCGCCGAAATTGCCCGTTGGCACGGTGAAGGAGACGGGACGGTGCGGGCCGCCCAGTGCCACCGCGGCGGTGAAGTAGTACACCGCCTGCGCTGCGACGCGGGCCCAGTTGATGGAATTCACGCCCGATAGCAGCAACTCGTCGCGGAAATCGGCATGGTTGAACATGCCTTTCACGATGGCCTGGCAATCGTCGAAATTGCCCTCCAGGGCGATGGCATGGACATTGGGCGCTGCCACCGTCGTCATCTGGCGGCGCTGGACCTCCGAGACGCGGCCATCGGGATAGAGGATGAAGATATCGACCTGATCGAGCCCGGAAAACGCCTCCACCGCCGCTGAACCGGTATCGCCGGAGGTGGCGCCGACGATGGTGGCGCGCTGGCCGCGTTCCTTCAAGACGTGATCCATCAGCCGCGCGAGCAACTGCATCGCCACATCCTTGAAGGCGAGGGTGGGGCCGTGGAAGAGTTCGAGCACGAAGAGATTGTCGCCGATCTGCACCAGCGGGCAGGTGGCGGGGTGGCGAAACACCGCATAGGCACCCTCGACCATGGCGGTGAAGGCGTCATCGGCGATCTCGCCATCGACGAGCCGGCCCAGTACGTCGCGCGCCACCTCCGCATAGGGGCGCCCGGCATAGCCGGCAATGGTCTGCGCATCGATCTGCGGATAGCTTCTCGGCACATAGAGCCCGCCATCGCGCGCGAGCCCGGTGAGCAGCGCATCGTTGAAACCGATCGCGGGCGCTTCGCCCCGGGTGGAGATATGCAGCACGGCCCGTCATCCTCGTCATCTGGCTGCGCCGCGCCCTCGGCGCCACGCGGGCCGGACCATATTCCTTCACCCGGCAGGCGACAAGGCTTGATCGGGGGCGGCTCAGGGCAATCGGGTGAAGAATGTCGTGACAACGCGCTGAAGTGCTGAATCTGTCGAAGTCCTCTGATTCGCTTGGGAGGAGATTTCGATGGTGGAGCATGAGGGCGATTTTGTCGCGTTGGCCGAGACGACGGTTTTTCTGGCGTATTTCAAGGACATGCCGGACCATAGGCAGCCGGGGAAGGTTCAGCATCCGCTGGACGAGGTGCTGCTCCTGTGCCTGCTTGCGGTACTCGCGGGGGCGGAGACGTTCACCGACATCGCGCGGTTTGGCGAGAGGAAGCCTGATCTTCTGCGCCGCTTCAGACCCTTCGCGAACGGCACGCCGTCGCACGATCATCTGGGCGATATCTTCGCGACGCTCGATGCGCAGGCCTTCCAGCGCTGCTTCGTTTCGTGGGTTGCGGCGCTGACGCGGACGCCGGCGGACGTCATCGCCATCGACGGCAAGACCTCCCGGCGTTCCGGGAGCAGGAAGGGAGCGAAGGAACCGATCCACATGGTCTCGGCCTTTGCCGCCCGCCAGCGCCTCGTGATAGGACAGGTCGCCGTCGCCGCAAAGTCCAACGAGATCGTCGCCATCCCCGCACTTCTGGACATGATGGCAATCGAAGGGGCCGTCGTCACCATCGACGCCATCGGCGCGCAGCGAAGCATCGCCGCCAGGATCATCGCCGGGAAAGCCGATTACATCATCGCCCTCAAAGGTAATCAGGGAACGCTGCACGAAGATGTGAAGCTGTTTGCCGCAGAGCAGCAGGAAAACGGCTTCAAGGATGCGGCGATCAGCCGGTTCGAGACACTCGACGGCGAGCACGGACGCATCGAAACACGACGATATACTGTGATCCATGATGTCGAATGGCTGCGCGAACGCCATGACTGGCCCGGGTTGAAAGGTATCGTCGTCGTCGAGAGCCAGCGCGAGATCGACGGCACGACGGCCCGTCAGACGCGCCTCTACATCACCTCCCTGACCCTCGGGGCCAGCGCCGTCGGACCGATGATCCGCGATCATTGGGCCATCGAGAACAGCCTCCACTGGGTGATGGATATGGTCTTTCGCGACGACGAATGCCGCGTGCGAACGGAAAACGCACCCGCAAACTTCACCACGATCAAGCACATGGCCAGCAATCTCATCCGCAGAGCCCCCGGAAAGGACTCCCAGCGCCTCCGGCGAATGACGGCAGCCTGGGACGACGATTTCCTCGCAAGCCTCGTCAAGGCGTAGATGCGTTCACCCGATTCTTCTGGGGGGCGGCTGGCGCTTGATGCAGGGCGATCTCCCCCTCCCTCCGTGCAGAGGGGCCGGGGTGAGGGGCGGTGATGATAATTCTCCGGCGTCGATGCCGTCCGCGTGCTTTATCGACCTCGTGATTTATCCTGATACGCCCCTAACCGCCAACCCCTTTCCCCGACGGAGGGGGGGGGAAGGCGGAGCCCGGCAGCAACCTCGTTCGCATGATTGTTAACAAGAGATTCTAAAACCACGATTTGCACGTACGTCACTTTTCATCAAAACTATTTCTGGTTGATTCACGCGGTGTGAGGCTGGCAGGTGAAGACGAGCCGATTGCGCCGGGCGCTGGCAGGCGCCCTCGATCCTGATCTGCGGCCTCGGCCCGGGCTCTCCCCGCTCAACCGGGCCATCATCTGGCTCATCCTGATCTCGCTGCTTCTCGTCGTGCTTGAGACCGAGCCGGCGCTGCATGATGCCTATTTCACCCTGCTTTACAGGCTCGAACTGCTGATTCTGACGGTCTTCGCGGTGGAGTATGTCGCGCGCCTGTGGGTCTGCGTCGAGAATCCCCGCTTCCCCTCGCGTATGGCCTATGCGCGCCGCCCGATGGCGCTGCTCGATCTCTTCGTGATCATCACGATGGCGGTTTCGCTCGTGGGTTTCGAGGGCGCGATCCTGCGGCTTTTGCGCCTCGCGCGCCTGTTGCGGGTGGCGAAGCTGGGGCGTTTCGCCGAGGCCTTTCGCACCATCGGGGAGGCGGTTGGTGCGCGGCGTTACGAGCTCGGCGTCAGCCTCGCGATCGCCGTTGCGCTGCTGATCGTCTCGGCTTCGGCCTTGTACCTGCTGGAGGGCGGGTTGCAGCCCGATGCCTTCGGCTCGATTCCGAGGGCGATGTGGTGGGCGGTGGCGACGTTGACGACGGTGGGCTACGGCGATGTGGTGCCGATCACGCCAATGGGCCGGGTCTTCGCCACGCTGACGGCGATTACCGGCGTCGGCCTGATCGCCATGCCGGCGGGGATCCTCGCCTCGGCATTCAGCGACGCGCTTCAGCGCCGGCGCGAACAGGACAGCAAGGAGGACGGGAATGGCGTTTAGGTTCCAGCGCAGGGTCAAGCTGATGCCGGGCGTGCGGCTGAACGTGTCGAAGAGTGGCCTCGGCCTCAGCGTCGGCACGCGCGGGGCCTCGGTCTCGATCGGTCGGCGCGGCGCCCACAGCCATGTCGGCATTCCGGGAACGGGGATTGCCTTTCGGCAGAAACTGTCTTCGGCCGGTGCTGCCAAGCGCGGGGGTGGCGGGGGCGGTGGGCGCGCGAGCGCGGGCAGTGCCACTGATCCCGTCGACCTCGAAGACGTCGTGCTGCGGCTCGACAGCGAGGGCAAGCTCAGTCTTCACTTCGCGGACGGCTCACCGCTTCCGCCGACCCTGGTGCGCAAGGTGCGCAGCACCCACGCGGATGCACTGCGCGAGCATCTCGAAGCCTGGGCGGCGACGCGCAACGAAGAACTGCACGCATGCCTCGGCATCCATCTCGACACGCCGGCGCCGCTCTTCGAGCCCTACCATCCCGCCGAGCCGCCGCCGATGCGCCCGCAAGAGCCGGTCATGCGGGAGGTCGGTTTCTGGGAGCGGCTGTTCCTCCAACGCGCGCGGATCGAGGCCGAGAACGCCAAGGCGCAGGCGCGTCACGCGGAGGCGGTGGCCGCCTGGCAGACCGAATCGGAGGCCTATGCCGCGATGCTGGCCGAGCTGGAAGCGCTCAACAACGCCTTGCATGAGGGCGAGGCTGAAGCGATGGCTGCCCAGATATCGAGTCGCCTCTCCGCCATCGCCTGGGCGCGCCCGACGGAGGTCTGCTTCGATTTCGGCGACGATCTCGCGACGCTCGCCCTTGATATTGACCTTCCCGAAGGCGATGCAATTCCCGACACCGAATGGGAGGTGGCCGCGCGGGGTCTTTCAGTGCGTGAGAAGAAGCGCAATGCCACGCAAAAGCGCCGGGATTTCTCCTATCTCGCCCATGCCAGCCTGTTCCGCATCGCCGGCGAGGCTTTCGCGAGCCTGCCAACCCTGCAGGAAGTGACCCTCGGCGGTTATACGCAACGCCCCGATCCAGCGACGGGCGGCACGCGCGATGTCCATATTCTCTCAGTGCGGATCGCGCGGGCGCAATGGAGCGATATTCGTTTCGACCGGCTGGAACTGGTCGATGTCGCAGAGGCGCTCGCCCGCTTCGACCTGATCCGCGATCAGACCCGCACCGGCGAGTTGCGCGAGATCACGCCGCATGCCGGGTGAGTGCTTCGCCGCGCGGCCATCATCGCCAACCCGAACGCTTACCGCCCTTCCTTGATGATGCGCGAGAGGACGCGGGCGGTGTAGTCGACCATGGGGACAATCCGGGCGTAGTTCAGGCGCGTCGGTCCGATGACGCCGAGGACGCCGACGAGTTTCTGCTGCGGATCGTGGAAGGGGGCTGCGATCAGCGAGGAGCCGGAGAGCGAGAACAGCTTGTTCTCGGAGCCGATGAAGATGCGCACCCCCTCACCGTGTTCGGTGCGGGTGAGCAGTTCGACGACATCGGTCTGGGTTTCGAGATCATCAAAGAGGAGGCGGATGCGTTCGAGATCCTCGATCGCTTTCAGGTCTTCCAGGAGATTGGCCTGGCCGCGCACGATCAGGTGGCGCGCCTCGCCGCTCTGGGCCGGCATGGCGACGCCGGCTTCGATCAGCCGGGCGGTGAGCGCATCGAGCTCCTGCTCCATGGTCTCGCGCATGGCCTGGGCTTCATGCTTGATATCGCCCAGCGTCTTGCCGCGAATGCGGGCATTGAGGAAGTTGCCCGCCTCCACCAGCGCCGAGGCCGGCAGGCCGGGTGGCAGATCGAGCAGGCGGTTTTCCACCGAGCCGTCCTCCGAGACGAGGACGACGAGGGCGCGCGCAGGGTCGAGGCGTACGAATTCGATATGCTTGAGCGGTGCATCCTGCTTCGTCGTCGCCACCACCCCGGCCCCGCGCGACAGGCCCGAGAGCATGGCGGAGGCCTGGGCGAGCGCGCCCTCGAAATTCTGCTCCATGGCGGCGGCCCGCATCTCCACCTCGATGCGCTCGCGCTCCGTCCGGTCGAGATCGCCGATCTCCAGCATGGCATCGACGAAAAAGCGCAGGCCGCTCTCCGTGGGCAGGCGCCCGGCGCTGGTATGCGGGGCATAGATCAGCCCGGCATGTTCGAGATCCGCCATGACGTTGCGCACGCTCGCCGGCGAGAGCGAGACCGAGAGCAGGCGCGAGATATTGCGCGAGCCGAGCGGTTCGCCCGAGGCGAGATAATTCTCGACGATCTGCCGGAATATCTCGCGCGAACGCTCATTGAGATCGCTCAGCGTCTGGGCCCGCGCGGCGCTGGCGCGGGAAGCGTCGTTTTCATTGGCCATGATCCGTGCCGATACCCTGCAAGCGAAAAAGCGAAATGCCCAAACAGCTTACACCGCACCGCCGAACCCGCCAACACTTCCGGAACCTTTGCACGATGCGCGATCAGGCCGCCTGGGCCGCGCGGGCATCGCGGGCATCGCGGATCAGCTTCCACAGCACCTGCGGCGTCGCCGGCATGTTCACATGGTCGATCCCGAGCGGACGAACGGCATCGACGATGGCGTTCATGATTGCCGGCAGCGAACCCGCGCAGCCCGCCTCGCCGCAACCCTTGGCCCCGAGCAGATTGGTGGTGGCGGGCACGGAATGGCTGTCGAAATCGAAGAACGGCACATCCTCGGCGCGCGGCAGGGCGTAATCCATGAAGGAGCCGGTGACGAACTGGCCGCTCTCGTCATAGACGACGCGCTCCATCACCGCCTGGCCGAATCCCTGCACGATGCCGCCATGCAACTGGCCCGTCACCAGCATCGGATTGACGATGATGCCGAAATCATTGACCGCGACATAGCGGTCGATGCGCACCATGCCGGTCTCGGGATCGATCTCGATCTCGGCCACGTGGCAGCCATTGGGATAGGCCGAGGGCGCGCTCTCGTGCACATGGCTGACATCAAGGCTGTCGGGCACGTCCTCGGGGAGCGCCATGCCCTCGCGCAGCTTCGCGGCAAGCTCCATGATGCCGATCGTGCGGTCAGTGCCAACAATGGCGAAGCCGCCCTCGGAGAATTCGATATCGGCAGCCGCCGCTTCGAGCACATGGGCGGCGATGGCGCGGCCCTTCTCGATCACCTTGTCGCTTGCCTCAAGGATGGCGGCGCCGCTCGCCATGATCGATTTCGACCCGCCGGTGCCGCCGCCGGCGATCAGTTCGTCACTGTCGCCCTGGAGCAGGTTGATCTTGTCGAAGGGCACGCCGAGCCGGCTGGTGAGCACCTGGGCGAAGGCGGAGGCGTGGCCCTGGCCGTAATCGAGCGTGCCGGTGATGATCGTCACCGTCCCGTCCTTCTCGAAGCGGATGCCGCCCATCTCGTTGACCGGCGGGGCGGTGACCTCGAGATACTGGCCGATGCCGATCCCGCGCAGCATGCCACGCTTCTCGCTCGCGCGGCGGCGCTTGCGAAAGCCCTTCCAGTCGGCGGCGTCCAGCGCCTTGTCGAGGAGCGCGGTGAACTCGCCGCTGTCATAGAGCGTCTCGACCGGCGTCGCGTAAGGCATCTGCGCGGGTTTGATGTGATTGCGCCGGCGCAGGGCGACGCGGTCGATGCCCATCTCTGCTGCCGCAGTATCGATCAGCCGCTCCATGACGTAATTCGCATCCGGGCGCCCGGCCCCGCGATAGGGGCCCATCGGCGAGGTATTGGTGAGCACCGCCGCGACATCGATCTCGACGAGCTTCGTGCGATAGACGCTGACCACGTTCTTGGCGAGGTTGAGCGTCGAGAACATCGGCGCGACATGGCACAGATAGGCGCCCATATCGGCAAAACCCTCAAGCTTTACCGCGAGAAACCGCCCCTTCTCGTCGAGCGCCAGCGATGCTTCGAGCTCGATGGCGCGGCCATGCGTGTCGGAGACGAAGCTCTCCGAGCGCGTATCGGTCCATTTCACCGGGCGTCCAAGTGCGCGCGCGGCGTGCAGCAGGCCGACATATTCAGGATAGACCGCCGATTTCATGCCAAACGAACCGCCGACATGGCGCGTGCGGATGCGCAGCTTGTCGGTCTCGACACCCAGCACCTGTTTGGCCAGAAGCGCGCGCATGCCAAACACGCCCTGGCTGCCCATATGCATGGTCCAGCGCCCGCCATCCGCATCGTATTCCGCAATCGCCGAACGCGGCTCCATCGATGCGACGATGACGCGGTTGGAGACGATTGGCAGGCGCGTCACGTGCGCGGCTTCACTGAAAGCCTTGCCCACCGCATCCGCATCACCGTAATGGAAATCGACGACGCGGTTTTGCGGGATGTCGTCATAGATCTGCGGCGCATCGGGGCTCATCGCCTGCGAGGGTTCGACCACGGCATCAATGGGATCGATATCGACTTCGACCGCCTCTACCGCATCGCGCGCCTGTTCCGGCGTATTCGCCACCACCATGGCGATCGGATCACCGATATAGCGCACCTTGTCGGTGGCGAAGGCGGCGCGTGCGACATTGTTCATCGGCGAGCCGTCGCGATTCCTGAAACCGAGCGTCGAGACGATCGGCCCGTAGCCGGCCTCAGCGAGATCCTGCCCGGTGATCACTGCGACGACGCCCTCCATCTCGAGGGCCACACCGGCATCAATGCTGCGGATCATGCCGTGCGGATACTGGCTGCGCACCAGAGCGGCATGGAGCTGGCCTTCGAGATTGACATCGTCGGAATAGCAGCCCTCACCGCGCACCAGCACGGGATCCTCCTTGCGCGGGACGCTCTGCCCCACACCAAACTTCATCGTGGCGATGGAATCGAGATCAAGCGGCTTGTTCATATGCGATCAGCTCCGGAAGATTCCCGACTTAACGTGGACATCACGGGCCTGCGAGGCAACAGCGCGAATGCCAGAACCCGCTTGCAGCGATGAACGAACCTGTCCTGCGCCGCTCCTTGCGCTATAAAGCAGACCATGATGCCACGCGCCGAGGAACTGCTCACCCTGACGCCGCAGGGGCTGTATTGCCCGGCGGGGAGTTTTCATATCGATCCGCTGCGTCCGGTACCGCGCGCGCTCGTCACCCACGGCCATGCCGATCACGCCCGGCCCGGCCATGATCACGTGCTCGCCACGCCACAGACCCTCGACATCATGGCTTTGCGCTATGGTGAGACTCACGCGCAGACGACGCAGAGCGCGGCTTATGGCGAGGCGATCCGCATCGGCGATGTGAGCGTGCGCTTCATCCCTGCGGGCCATGTCCTTGGCTCGGCCCAGATCGTCATCGAGCGCGGCGGATTGCGCCTCGTCGTGACCGGCGACTACAAACGCGGCGAGGATCCGACCTGCGCCGCCTTCGAATGCGTGCCCTGCGATGTCTTCATCAGCGAGGCGACCTTCGGCCTGCCCGTCTTCCGGCACCCTCCGATTCGCGATGAGATCGCCAGGCTGATCGCCTCGACGCAGCTCTTTGCCGATCGCGCCCATCTCGTGGGGGCCTATGCGCTCGGCAAGGCGCAGCGCATGATCGCGCTGTTGCGCGGGGAGGGCTATGACCGCCCGATCTGGCTGCACGGGGCGCTGGAGAAGCTCAGCGATTACTACGTGGCGCAGGGTATCGAGCTCGGTCCCCTGCGCAAGGTGGCGGCAGAGGATCGCGCAAGGCTCGCCGGCGAGATCGTGATCTGCCCGCCCTCGGCCATGCAGGACCGCTGGTCACGCAAGTTCCCCGATCCGATCGCCTGCTTCGCCAGCGGCTGGATGCGGGTGCGTGCCCGTGCGCGGCAAAAGGGCGTCGAGCTGCCGCTCGTCGTCTCCGATCACGCCGATTGGGACGATCTGATCGCCACCATCCGCGAGACAGGGGCCGGCGAGGTCTGGCTCACCCATGGTGAGGCGGATGCGCTGGCGCATTGGTGCGCAGGCGCGGGAATCGCGGCCCGCCCGCTCAACCTGCTCGGCTATGGCGAGGAGGAGGCGCAATCATGAGCGTGCGGATTGCATCACCTCGGCAGGGATTTCCGTGATGCAGGATTTCGCCGCCCTGCTCGACCGGCTCGCCTTCGAATCGGGGCGCAATGCCAAGATCCGCCTGCTGGCCGACCATTTTGCGCGCCGGCCCGATCCGGAACGCGGCTATGCGCTCGCGGCGCTGACCGGCGGTCTCGCATTCCGCGAGGCCAAGGCCGGGCTCATACGCGCGCTGATCGCGGAGCGGGTCGATCCGGTGCTGTTCGAGATGTCCTACAATTATGTCGGTGACCTTGCCGAGACGGTGGCCCTGCTCTGGCCGCAGCCGGACGAGGCCGTGCCGGAGGAGCCGGCGCCGAACCTGTCGGAGGTGGTGGCGGGTCTCTCGGAAACCGGCAAGGCGCGCCTGCCCGCCCTGCTTGCCGGCTGGCTCGACCGGCTCGACGAGAACGGGCGCTGGGCGCTGCTCAAGCTGATCACGGGCTCCCTGCGCGTCGGCGTCTCGGCGCGCCTCGCCAAGGTCGCGCTGGCCGAGCTCGGCCCGCTCGCGCCGGATGACATCGAGGAGGTCTGGCACGGGCTGGCGCCGCCCTATGAAGCGCTGTTCGCCTGGGCGCAGGGTACGGGCGAGCGCCCGCAGAGCCGCGACCCCGTCCCCTTCCGCCCGCCCATGCTGGCCCACCCGCTGGACGAGAGCGATCTCGCGGGGCTCGATCCGGGGGCTTTCGTCGCGGAATGGAAATGGGACGGCATTCGCGTGCAGGCCGCTTGCGCGCGGGATGGCGAGGGGCGGCTGGTGCGGCGGATCTATTCGCGCACCGGCGAGGATATCTCGCCCGCCTTTCCCGATCTGCTCGAAATCCTGCCGGAAGAGACCGTGATCGACGGCGAGTTGCTGGTTTTGCGCGAGGGGCGCGTACAGAGTTTCAACGTGCTGCAGCAACGGCTCAACCGCAAGAGCGTCTCGCGCAAGCTGATGGCGGATTATCCCGCCCATATCCGCGCCTATGATCTGCTCGCGCGTGGCAGTGAAGATCTGCGCCCGCTGCCCTTCATGGAGCGCCGCGCCGCGCTGGAGGCGGCGGCAGCGGGCTGGGCCTGCGCGCGCATCGACGTGTCGCCACTCGTTCCTTTTGCCGACCGGGATGCGCTCGCCGCCGCGCGCATCGCTCCGCAGGAGGCCGGAGCGGGTGCGGATGCCACGGCGGTCGAGGGGCTCATGCTCAAGCGCGCCGACAGCCCCTATCTGCCGGGCCGCCCGAAGGGGCAATGGTTCAAATGGAAGCGCGATCCGCATCTTGTCGATGCCGTGCTGATGTATGCCCAGCGCGGCCATGGCAAGCGCTCGTCCTATTATTCGGATTTCACCTTCGGCGTCTGGCGCGAAGAGCCGGAAGGCTGGCGTATCGTACCGGTCGGCAAGGCCTATTTCGGCTTCACCGATGCCGAACTCGGCCAGCTCGACCGCCATGTCCGCGCCCATACCCGCGCGCGCTACGGCCCGGTGCGCGAAGTCGCCCACGGGGGCGATGAGGGGCTCGTGCTCGAGATCGCCTTCGAGGGATTGCAACGCTCGCCACGCCACAAATCCGGCATCGCCATGCGCTTTCCGCGTATCCACCGCATCCGCTGGGACAAGCCCGCCGCGCAGGCCGACAGCATCGACAGCCTGCTTGCCATTCTGGAAAAAGGCGAGCGCGAAATGCATCCGCTTGGTGATCCGCCTCCGGATCAGGCGCAGGCCGGCTCTGCCGACATGACCGGATCCGGCAGGGTTTCGAAACCGGGTCGGGCGAAGAGATAGCCCTGTTGGAGTGCGATGCCGAGATCGCACAAAGCCGCGCTCTCGCCCACCGTCTCGACACCCTCACCGATGACGGCAATGCCGAGATCATCGCAGATGCGCATGATTCCCGAGACGATGACGCGCCTCACCCGATCCTGATCGATGCCGCGCACGAGTTCCATATCGAGCTTGACGATATCCGGCTGGAAGCGGGCCAGCAGGTTGAGGCCGGAATAACCGGCGCCGAAATCGTCGATCGCGGTCTTGAAGCCCATCTTGCGATAGCTCTCGACGATCCGCGTCAGATGGCCGGCATCGGCTACCGCTTCGCCTTCAGTCAGTTCGAAAATGAGAGAATCGATCGGATAATCGACGCGGGCCGCCGTCTCCAGCGTGGTCCGGATACAGGCTTCCGGGCGGTAGACGGCGTTGGGCAGGAAATTGATCGAGAGATTCGCCGCCTTGCGGGGCAGGTCGAGCCGTGCCGCGAGCTCCAGCGCTCTCACCCGCGCGGCCTGGTCGAAGGCATAGCGGTTGGTGTCATCGACCGTACCGAGCACGCTGCCCGCGCCTTCCCCGGCGGGGCCGCGCACCAGTGCCTCATAGGCAAAGACGGCGCCGGTGACACGGTTGACGATCGGCTGGAAAGCCATGGAAAAAGGCGTTTCGAAGGCATTGCCGTCGCGGCAGGCGCGACAGATGGAAGCATGATCAGCCAAAGCATCATTCCCGGAGAAACCACGAAGAGGCGGTATTATTCCGAGCGGAAGTTAACGATCTGTACTTGGCTGTAGGCTGCAACAGCCGATGATTGCTGCATTGCAATATAATTGCTTCTCACACCAAAGTTGCATTTCACAAAAAAAGGCAGAGAATGCGGGATCAGAGCAAAAGAACAGTTTTTATCCGGGGGGATAATGGCTTTGGATGGCGAAACGACCATCATCATAGCGGATGATCATCCGCTGTTTCGGGGCGCGCTGTGTCAGGCACTCGCGCTCGCCATGCCGGGGGCGCGGATACGCGAAGCCGGTGATCTTGATGACCTGATAAGGGCACTGCGCGAAGATGATGCGGCTGACCTGATCCTGCTCGATCTTGCCATGCCAGGGGCTCAGGGCTTTTCCGGCCTGATCTATCTGCGGGCGCAGCATCCCGCGATACCTGTCGCGATCGTATCGGCCAGTGAGGATGCGGCCAATGTCCGCCGCGCCATGTCGTTCGGCGCGGTCGGCTTCATTCCGAAATCAGCCGATAGCGCACGCATCGCCGAGGCGGTTGCCGCCATTCTGGCCGGCGGGACCTGGGTCGATCCCGATCTGCCGGAGACCGGTCAGGATGATGCGGTCGATGCCATCGCCCGGCGCCTCGCCAGCCTCACCCCGCAGCAGGTGCGTGTGCTGATGATGCTGTCGGAGGGCCTCCTGAACAAGCAGATCGCCTATGAACTCAACGTGTCCGAGGCGACGGTGAAGGCGCATGTCTCCGCGATCTTGCAAAAGCTTGGGGTCGACAGCCGCACCCAGGCGGTGATCACCGCCGCGAAGGTCGGTGCGGCTCCGGATTCGGCTAGCGCCGCCTGACCTCACGGATGTGAGCGCCGCCTGCGCGCTCACTCCGCAGCATCACGCATCATGGCCGTGAACCTGGCATCGCTATGCAGCTCGATCACGTCCTCGAGCTCATAGAGCATGTCGGTCAGAGCCTTCAGACCATCCTCGCTCACGGGCCAGAATTCGATCAGCCGCGGGGCCAGCGCAAGAAACTCGCCATGGCTCAGGGCTTCGATATCGGTCTTGCCGTAGCGCGCCGCCATGGCGGCATAGACCTGCGAACCGATGCCGAGATCATAGGCCTCTTCCTGCGCGATATATCCGGCGGGGGCGACGAGATCGATGGCGCGGTGCCAGGCCGCGAGAATACACTGTTTGGTATGGCGCATACGCGTCACGAGCACCGTTTCCGGGTCGATCGCGATGCGTGCCATCCGGTCGAGGGTCTCGAACACCGCGCGGCAGACGTGCCCCGCAGGCTGCGACAGCGCGACGGCGAGCTCGGCGGCATCGATCCGGGCAGGATCGAGCTGAAGCAGCTTGCGCAGCTTCACGGCGCTGTCGTGATTGCCGGCGATGAAGGTTGCGAGCTTCTCGGCAGAGCAGCAGAGCAAGGTTTGCTCCAGTTGCTCGGCCGGGATGTCGAAACAATCGGTCAGCGCGGCAATGAAGGTTGCGAGGCTGGGGCTGTCGGCGACTGCATCGCCCGTGGCCGGCAATTTACCCGAATTATTCGTTTTCGCGTCGATCATGGCTCGTCCTCTTGGGCAATCCGAATGTCCGTACAATCGCCGAGGACCCCGAATGAGTCAAACAAAAATAATAGAACTTCATGAACTATAATTTATAATCATGCATTAATGGTAAATTATTGCCTCACCCACATAATTCGCGCAATCCAGGAGATATCTGCGACTGGAATCGTGCGGCTGGGATGCGCAGAATTGAGTGATCTCAGTTCCACATTGCGGAGAGTCTGCCTCTCCAGCTCCTTTGCCATAACCTCACCGTTATGCAATCGCACCACAACCCTGTCCCCACGACGTATACCTGCATCGGGAGAGACGATCAGAATGTCACCGTCGCGATAAAGCGGCTCCATGGAATCGCCGGATACCTCGACGGCGAAGAGCTTGTCGGGGCCGGCATCCGGAAAGGCGATTTCCTCCCAGCCGGAACCGGCGGGCATCCCGTCTTCGGTGAACAGCCCGCCCGAACCTGCCTGCGCCCAGCCGACAAGCGGAACCGCCATGCGCGGTGGTGGCGCAGACGGCTCCACGAGATCGACGAAACCGCGCAGATCCGTGCCGGTGGCGGCCAGAATCTTGGCGATCGATTCGCTCGAAGGCCAGCGCTCGCGTCCGTCGGAGGCGACACGCTTCGATTTGTTGAAGCTCGTCGCGTCGAGCCCGGCCCTGCGGGCGAGCCCGGAAGCAGACATCCCGTTTGCTTCTGCCAGGCGGTCGATCGCCGCCCAGATCTGGGTGTGGGTCAACATGAACCTGCTCCGGCGCTGGAGGACCAATCACCCCACGAAGGAGGCGTAAAGATTTACGAATATCACCTTATATTAGGAAATATAGCAAAGCGCATATCCCTGCGCAAACGCTTTCCGCGCGTCGCCAAGATTTTTCACGCGCCATGGAGACAATTTTCCCCACCAGCCGGCGACCAGCCTCCGTCATGCTGCCGAGGCTTGCATGCATCGACGGGGCTGCCTATAAGCCTGATCCCGAGCGACGACCCGCGCAGCGACGATCGGAGACAGGCATGAACCGGCAGGATGGCACCCCCGATCCGCGCGATCCCGACCTCGTCTGGAAGATCGCCCCGCGCACGATGTGGGAGCAGGCCGAAGCGTCCGGGCGCTTCGACGGCGCTCCGGTGGATCTTGCCGACGGGTTCATCCATTTTTCCACGGCCTCGCAGCTGCGCGAAACGGCGGCCAGACACTTCTCCGGCCAGAGCGATCTCCTGCTGATCGCTGTGAACGGCCCGGCGCTCGGACCGGCCTTGAAATACGAGCCGTCGCGCGGCGGCGATCTGTTCCCGCACCTTTACGGGCCCCTTCCGCTCAGCGCCGTGCGCGCGGTCATGCCGCTGCCCCTCGATGCGCAGGGCCGGCATGTCTTTCCGGAGGGCGTTGCGTGATCGGGGCGCTGTTTTCACTCGCCCGTCCGGCGCTCCATGCCCTCGACCCGGAAACTGCCCATCATGCCTCGATTCGTGCGCTGTCGCTGCTGCCGCCGCGCAGGCCGACGCCCGACGATCGGCGTCTCGGGATGACCGCCTTCGGCCTTGATTTCCCCAATCCTCTCGGCCTGGCTGCCGGATACGACAAGCAATGCGACGTGCCCGACCAGTTGCTCGGGCTCGGTTTCGGCTTCATCGAATGCGGCGGCGTCACCCCCCTGCCGCAGCCGGGCAATCCGCGCCCGCGGGTCTTTCGGCTGACGCGCGACGGGGCAATCATCAACCGCTTCGGCCTCAACAGCGACGGCCTCGCCGCCATATCCGGACGCCTGCGCCGGCGGCGCGGACGCCCGGGAATCGTCGGCGTCAATCTCGGCGCCAACAAGGAATCGCGCGACCGTATCGCCGATTACGTGATGCTGGTGACGCGTCTGTGCGGGCTCGCGCAGTTTCTCACCATTAACATCTCCTCCCCCAACACCCCCGGCCTGCGCGATCTCCAGGGCGAGGCCTTCCTCGACGAGTTGCTCGCCCGCTGCACCGCTGCGCGCGATGAGGCCGATGCCGCGATCGGCAGCCGCACGGCACTGCTGATCAAGATTGCTCCGGACATGGACGAAGCCGCGCTCGACGGGCTCGTCGCGACCGTTTGCGCGCGCGGCATCGATGGCATGATCGTTTCCAACACCACCATTGCCCGCCCTGCAGGCTTGACGGAGAAAGCCATGGCGGGCGAGGCTGGCGGCCTCTCCGGGCGCCCGCTCTTCCTGCGCTCGACCCGGGTGCTGGCGCAGACGGCGCTGCGCGTCGAGGGGCGCGTTCCGCTGATCGGCGTGGGCGGCATCGATTCGCCACAGGCGGCAATCGCCAAGCTGCGCGCCGGCGCGAGCCTGCTGCAGCTCTATTCCGCCTTGGTCTATAAGGGGCCGGGGCTCGTCGGCGCCATCAAGCAGGGTATCTGCGATCATCTGGAGCGCACGGGGGCAGCGGGGCTCACCGACCTGATCGGACGTGATGTGGCCGACAGCGCCCGGGATCCCCGGGCCGCCCTCGCTGCTGCCGGCGCAGATCGATCTGCGTGAGAACAACCCTCCGACCGGTCACCATGTCCCCGGTCTGTACGCCCATGATGAGAGGGGATACTGCGACCCCCATGAAGGCGCGCTGGCCCCCGCTCAATACCCCCGGGCGCGATCGACCAGGTTGCGCAGGGTGCCGCCTGATTCCACCTTCCTGATCTGGTCGGCGATCTGGGCGGCGATGGCGTCGGGGGCGCTGAGTGCGGCGTTGTGGGGGGTGATGAGGATTTCCTCGCGCTTCCACAAGGGCGAATCCGGCGGCAGCGGCTCCTCGACGAAGACATCAAGGCTCGCGGCTTTGAGCTTGCCGTCATCAAGGGCGCGCAGGATATCGGGCTCGTTCTGCAGCCCGCCGCGTCCGGCATTGATCACGACCGGGCCGCCGAGCCGCCCGTCGCGGGGAAGCTTCGAGAGGAGTTCGTAATCGAGAATGCCCTGCGTCGCATCGGTCAGCGGCAACAGCACCACGAGAATGTCGGTGCGCCCCAGAAAGGCATCGAGCCCGGCTTCGCCGGCAAATGTCGGGAAATCGTCGATATCCTTGGGCGAGCGCGACCAGCCAGCCACGTCGAAACCCATCATCCTGAGCTTGCGTGCGGCATCGATGCCGAGCACGCCGAGACCCATCACGCCGACGCGGACCTCGTGGGCGGCGGGCTGGGAGCGGTCATCCTCCCAGACGCCGCGGCGCTGCTGCGCCATGTAGCGCGGCTGCTGGCGCAGATGCATCAGGGCATGCATCACAACATATTCGCTCATCCGCCCGGTGAGATCCTCATCGACCACACGCACGATCGGCACGTCCGGCAGGCGGTCATCGCCCATCAGGTGATCAACGCCGGCGCCGAGGGAGAAGATCGCGGCAAGATTGGGCAGGCCGGCCAGCGAGCCGGGCGGGTGCTTCCAGGTCACCGCGTAATGCACCTCGCGCCGGTCGAAGGGCTCGCCGAGGGCGACGACATTACGGTCGGGCAGAAGCGCGGCGAAACGATCGACCCAGGTCTGGGCATCCCATCCCGAAAGTGCGACGAGCAAGGTCACGGGCGTTCATCCTCTTCGACGGGGCCTCACGCCGCTCAGCCGCCGATACGATCGGCGACGAGTGCTGCGGGGCCGGGTTGCATATCGGCGATCGTGAAGGCGGCGAGGATACGCGCGCAGGCGGCACGCGCCGTTTCCTCGTCACGCGCATGCACGCGCGCCAGTATGGTGCCAGCATCGACCTTCGCGCCGCATCCCGCAAGCGCATCGACGCCAACCCGGTGATCGATTTCATCCCCCGGCTGCACCCGCCCGCCGCCGAGCGCGACCACGGCGAGGCCGATCTCGCGGGTGGCGATGCGCGCGATGTAGCCCGCGCGCGGCGCCGTGACGTCGCGCATCACGGGTGCAGCCGTGAGGTGCGTTTCGGGATGCTCGACCAGATCGGCGGGGCCGCCGAGTGCTGCGACCATGCGCGCGAAACGCTCGGCTGCTGCGCCCGAGGCGATCGCCCGCGCGATCATCGCCTCGCCCTCGGATGTGTCGCTGGCGAGGCCGCCGAGCGCGAGCATGGCGCCGCCGAGCGCGCAATTCACCGTATGAAAACGCGAATCAGCATGCGCGCCCTTCAGATAGGCGATGATGAAGGCCACTTCGCGCGCATTGCCGGCGACGGGGGCAAGCGGTTCGTTCATGTCGGTGATCAGCGCCCGCGTCGGAAGCCCGGCACCCTCGGCCACATTGACGATGCTTTGTGCGAGCGCCCGCGCTCCGGCGAGATCGGGCATGAAGGCGCCGGAGCCGGTCTTGACGTCCATGACCAGCCCGTCGAGCCCCGCTGCGAGCTTCTTGGAGAGGATCGAAGCGGTGATCAGATCGATCGATTCGACCGTGGCGGTGACGTCGCGGATGGCGTAGAGGCGCCGGTCCGCCGGGGCCAGATCCGCCGTCTGGCCGATAATGGCGCAGCCGGCCTCGCGCACCGTCTTGCGGAAGGCGTCGAGCCCGGGCTGGGAGACATAGCCGGGGATCGAATCGAGCTTGTCGAGGGTGCCGCCGGTATGGCCAAGGCCGCGCCCGGAGATCATCGGCACGTATCCGCCGCAGGCCGCCACCGCCGGCGCGAGTGCGAGGCTGATGCAATCGCCCACGCCGCCGGTGGAATGCTTGTCGAGGACGGGCCCGGGCAGATCCCAGGCCAGCACCCGGCCCGATTCGGTCATGGCGCGCGTGAGCGCCACGCGGCCTTCCCGCGACAGACCCCGGAAGAAGACCGCCATGGCGAAAGCCGCAGCCTGGCCCTCGCCAACACGCCCATCCGTCAGCCCCGCGATGAAGCGCGCGATATCCTCGGGCTGTGGCTCGCGCCCGTCACGCAGCGCCCGGATGGTTTCCTGCGGGAGAAAATCCGCTTCGCTCATCGACCTTCCCCCGATCGTGCGGGGAGCGATGCGACGAAGCTGGCCAGCAGCGCCCGCAGATCCCCGCTCGCCTGCGCCGCAACGCGTTTGGTCTCATCATGCGCCGGCGCGATCGGCGAAAGCCCCGCCGCCATGTTGGTAATGGTCGAAATGCCAGCCACGCGCAGCCCGTAGTAACGGGCGAGGATCACCTCCGGTACGGTGGACATGCCGACGAAATCGGCGCCCATCACCTGCGCCATGCGGATCTCCGCCGGCGTCTCGAAGCTCGGCCCGGAAAACCACATGTAAACCCCGCGCGCCAGCGTCACCCCGGTCGCGCGCGCCGCGTCTTCGAGCAAGGCCGCGAGACCGGGATCGTAGGCCTGCGACATCGGCACGAAGCGCCGCTCATCCGTCTCGCCGATCAGCGGGTTGAGCCCGGAAAAGGCGATGTGATCGGTGATCACGGCCAGCGTTCCGGGCGGGATTTCCGCGCGGGTGGAGCCGGCGGCGTTCGTCAGAACGAGCGGCGGGGCCCCGAGCGCTGCGAGGAGGCCGATCGGCACCCGCATCGCCCTGGCATCGCCGGTTTCGTAATAATGCTTGCGCCCCTGCATCAGCAGCACCCGCCGCCCGGCGAGCATTCCCGAGACGAGCCGTCCGGCATGGCCGCTCACTGCGCTTTGCGGAAAATGCGGGATCGCGGTGTAATCGAGGCCGATCGGGTCTTCCAGATCATCGACGAGGTCACCGAGCCCGGTCCCGAGCACGATGGCGCAGGCATGATCGCGCGGAAAATCCGCCCGCATGAGCGCCGCGCGCGCTGCGGCGATGGCGGCGTCGTAGTCCTCGCTCATCGGATCTCGTCCTTGAGATTGGCAGGGCCGAAGGCGAGCGGCAGCAATTCTTCCAGTGAGAGGCTGTGGCGTGAATCCGTCGCCGGATCGTGCAAATGGATGCGGGTATCGGCATCGGCGAATTCGCGGATGCGCTGTCGGCAACCGCCACAGGGCGTCGTCATGGCCGCGCCGGAGCCGATCACGGCGATGGCGCGGATCCGTCTGCCGCCGGAGGCCACCATCGCCGCGATCGCCGCCGCTTCGGCGCAGATACCTTCGGGATAAGCAGCATTCTCGACATTGCAGCCGGTATGAAGCGCGCCGGTCTCGTCGATCACGGCGGCGCCGACGCGGAAGCGCGAATAGGGCGCATGTGCGCGCTCGCGCACGGAGCCGGCGGCGTCGAACAGGGCATCGATTGGTGTCTTGCGATCGGATTCGGTCATGGTCCCAGTATGCGTGCAATGACCCGGGAAACGGAAGTGCAAGATATCCGTGTCACGATCATTTCCGTTGATAGCGGAGATCCAAGTTTGTCAAAGCGCGATTTCATGGAGATCCACGAGCTGGAGCGTGGCTTCGCGGAAGTCTACCGGACGCGGCTGCGCCCGCGTCTCGACACGTTGCAGCGGCAGCGCAAAGCGGTCGTGCGGCGAACGCTGCTCGAACTGGCGGCCCTGATCGCGCTGGCACTCTTCGCCGGTTTCCTGACCTGGGACTATTTCGGCGAAGATTACCTCGGCCGCCTCGTCTTAGGCGAAGCGATGGTCGGCCTTGCCGGCTACATGCTGGTGCGGCGTCGTGCGCGCGGCTGGCGCGACCGGATGTTCGCCATCGTGATGCCCGAGATCACCGGCTTCATCGGCAATCTCGATTACAGCGCAAGCGCCCGCGATCCGAAATTCGCCGAGGTGTTTCGCACACGCAATCTCGTCGGCGGACACAACCGCGCCGATATCGAACATCACGTGAGCGGCAGTCGCCGCGGCACGCCCTTCGAGGTCGCGCAGGCCCATCTCGAGCAGGTGACGCGCGGGCGGAACAGCAGCCGGCGAACCGTCTTCAAGGGGCTCCTCGTGAAGGTGCGCGCGCCCTATCCCGTCTCGCCCATGATCCATGTCGCGCGTGATTACGGCGGGATGCTCAACCGCGTCGCCGAGGCGCTGACGCTCGGCCATCGGCGCCACCGGGAACGCGTGATGTTCGACGATGCGGCATTCGAGGAGCGATTCGCGGTCTATAGCGCCGATGCCGATCTGGCCCGCGCCACCATCACGCCTGGGCTCGCCCGCGCGCTGATCGCCATCGATGACGAGATCGGCGGCCAGGGCCGCGATGCGCCGCTCACCGCCGTGTTCGACGGGGACTGGTTCTATATGGCGATTCCGCGCCGCCAGGATCTGCTGGCCATGCCCTCGATCCTGCGCAGCGAGATCGATCTCGAAGCGGCGATCCACGACATTTTCGCAGACATGACCCGGCTGCAACGCCTGATCGACCGGCTGCACGGGTACTGAAACGGCGCGCCTGTTCTGGTGCTCGCGCGGAATCTGGTATATTGTTACATTCATGATCACACGCGATCTCAGCCTTGGAGGCAAAATGGTCGAGAGCCTGTCGGATCATGGCCACAGCCATGACCATCATGACCATGAACACGGTCATGACGGCGCACTCTGCCGCCATGCGCGCGAGCGGGCTGCGGAAGCCGGCGAGGCGCTGGCGCGCGCGGAGGCGATCTGCCGGGAGCGCCGGCAGCGCCTCACCCCGATGCGGCGTGCCGTGCTCGGGGCGCTCTATGACACGCACAAGCCTGTCGGCGCTTATGAAATCATCGACATTCTCGGCCCGCAGGAGGGCAAGACGCTCGCGCCGATCACGATCTATCGCGCCCTCGACTTTCTGATCGCGCAGGGGTTCGTGCATCGCCTTGCCAGCCGCAACGCCTTCATCGCCTGCCCGCACGGCCACGGCCCGGAGGATCTCGTCGCTTTCCTGATCTGCGACGCATGCGGTGGCGTCGACGAGCGCTGCGCACCGCCCCTGTCGCGGGCGCTGGTGCAGATGCTCCAAGCCGAGCAGTTCAAGCCGCGTCATCCGGTGCTCGAGATTTCCGGCCTGTGCGGACATTGCAGCGAAAAGCACGGCGATGCTTGACGCGCGGGTCTGATCGCATCACTTACTCACTGGGTTCATTGCTCAGCGTATTTCCGGAAGCAACATGTCCGATATCGAAGCCTCCACCGCCGGTCCGGCGCCACGCCAACGCAGTGTCGGCGTACCCGTCGGCCATGTCATGGTCGGTGGCGGGGCGCCAATCGTCGTCCAATCCATGACCAACACCGATACGGCGGATGTCGATGCCACCGTGGCGCAGGTAGCGGCGCTTGCCAATGCCGGCTCGGAAATCGTGCGTATCACCGTCGACCGGGATGAATCGGCTGCTGCCGTGCCGAAGGTCCGCGAGCGGCTGGAGCGCCTGGGCATCAATGTGCCGCTCGTCGGCGATTTCCATTATATCGGCCACCAGCTCCTGAAGGATCACCCGGCTTGTGCCGAGGCCTTGGCGAAGTACCGGATCAATCCGGGCAATGTCGGTTTCAAGGACAAGAAGGACAAGCAGTTCGGGATGATCGTCGAGCAGGCGATTCGAAACGACAAGGCGGTGCGCATCGGCGCCAATTGGGGTTCGCTCGATCAGGAATTGCTCACGCATCTGATGGACGAGAACGCCCGGAGCGCGCACCCGCTCGATGCGCGCGCCATCACCCGCGAGGCGATGGTGCAATCGGCGCTGCTCTCGGCGGAGCGCGCCGAGGAGATCGGCCTGCCGCGCAACCGCATCATCCTCTCGGCCAAGGTCTCGGGCGTGCAGGATCTGATCGCGATCTATCGTGAGGTGGCACGGCGCTCGGATTATGCCATCCATCTGGGCCTGACCGAGGCCGGTATGGGCTCGAAGGGCATCGTCGCCTCTTCCGCCGCCCTCGGCATCCTCCTGCAGGACGGGATCGGCGATACGATCCGCTTCTCGCTGACGCCCGAGCCCGGCGGCGACCGCACGCTGGAGGTGAAGGCCGCGCAAGAGCTCTTGCAGACCATGGGCTTTCGCACCTTCGTCCCGCTCGTCGCCGCCTGTCCCGGTTGCGGGCGCACCACCTCGACGGTCTTCCAGGAACTCGCCCGCGATATCCAGAACTGGATCAACACCTCCATGCCCGGCTGGCGCGAGACGCATCCGGGTGTCGAGGAGCTCAACGTGGCGGTGATGGGCTGCATCGTGAACGGGCCCGGCGAATCCAAACACGCCGATATCGGCATCTCGCTCCCCGGCACCGGCGAACAGCCCGCCGCCCCGGTCTTCATTGACGGCAAGAAGGCGGTGACCCTGCGCGGGCCGCAGATCGCCAACGAATTCAAAGAGCTCGTGGTCGACTATATCGAGAAGCGCTACGGCAGCGGTCGCGACGCGGCGGAGTGACGCTCAGCGCGGCGACCCGCTTGCTGGGGGCGTCACGCGGCTGCGCGATCGCATGAACGCCTCGAATGCTTCGCGGTCGCGCTCTGCCGCCTGCGCGCGCAGATGGTCCTCGAAAGCCCTGGCATCCTCGTCGAGGCGGCGCAGGGTTTCCTCGTGGTGGGCGGCGAAGGCGGCGTTGTCGAAGGCCGCATTGTTGAAGGTGCTTGCCTTGCGTGAGCGGCTGCGGCAACCACCGCTCCTGCTCCCCGCCTTGCCACGCCAGAGCATCCACAGAAGCAGGGCGAGGCCGAGTGGCCAGAAGGCGATGAAGCCGAGGACGATCGCCGCGATCCAGGCGCCGCGTCCATGGTCGTCCAACCAGGCTTCGATTCTGGCGGGTGAGAAATCATTGAGAGTCACGGTTTCCTCCTTTCGTTCCTGAGCCAGGGTCACGTTTGAAATCGAATCGGATCATGCGGGGATAAGCGGATATCCGGCGAGCGCCTGGATCCAGACGATCAGCGTCAGCGCCGCATAGCCGAGCATGCCCTGTCGTACCCGCTTTTCGCACCAGCCGAGGCGATCGGCGGCAAGGCCGAGAAGCGGGCCGGCCTGCATCGCGTGCAGGGCGAGGAAATGCGCCACCCGCTGGTCACCCGCCGCGAGGGACCAGCCGAGAAGCGGCACGCTCGCATCCGTGTCGGGCGTCCTGATCACCGGGCCACCCGTCAGCGAAATACTCCCGCCGACGAGGATCGTCAGGGCCGCAGCCCAGACGAAGCCGTGAAGCACGCCGCTGCGCAGGCCGGGGGAAAGGCGCGCCTCCCGGTCACGCGCGGCAATCACTCCGATCACGCCGGCGCAGATCATCAGCGCGACCGCACCGATCCCCATCAGCATGAAGGCGATTTCCGACGCGATGCTGCTGAAATTGAAATGGGAGGAGACGCCCCGCGCGGCCTGCAGCGAGATGTAGCCCATCTCGTAGAGAAAGGCGGTGACGAGCACGGCGAGGGTGATGCGGATAGTGCGTGCGTGCAGCACACTGTCGGAGAGCCGCGCCGCGACGAGGAAGAGTGTCGCGAAGAAGAGCGCAAACGAGGCCGCAAACTTCGCAGGCTTGGCCCAGATGGTCGCCCCGTAGAGCATCCGGTCATCGAAGCCGGCGGCGGGGAGGGTCATCAGCAGCGTCACGAACGAGAGGCCGGTCAGCGCGCCGAGCGTGGCGATGGTATCGCCTGCGGACCCGTGCCATGCGGGCTGCGCGGTGCGCGGCATATCGCCGGGGCGCGTCAGGGGGAAGGACATGTATGACATGGTTCAGACATCCTTCGGCAATTGGTCGCGCCAGCGTGCGCCGGCTTCGGTCGCGAGACCGAGCAGCCAGCCCGCCGGGCCGAACAGGAAAGTCGCGATCAGCGCAGGTATCTGGAGCAGGCGGTTGACGCCGGCGCGGTCCATGCGCTCGGCGATGAGCACGCCGATCAGAAGGTCGAAGGCGAGAAAATGCGCCCAGCCGGCGAGCAGCATCGGATCGGATGACAGCAGCGCACGCACCGACGCGAGCGAACCGTAGCCACCGCTCGCACCGGCGAAATGCGCCGCGATCAGTCCGGTATAGACCAGCGCGATCACGCCCGGCACGACATAGCGCGGGACGAGACCGAGGATGCGCCAGTCACGCGGTGCGCAGATCAGGATCAGCCAGCCGCTTATGGCCATGGCATTGAGAAGCGTGAACAGGGTTTCAAAGGATATCTGCCAGGTCATGATGAGCCTCCCTGGCCGGCCCGGTTGCGGCGGCGGACGAAGAGCCGCTTCAGCCGCCCCCATTGCCAGAGGATCAGCCCGGTCAGGGCGATGACCGGGAAAACGCCGTAGAGCACGGCGGCACGAGCCTCCGGAATCATGCTGAGCGGCGAGTAGAGAAATCCGCCGAGGCAGGCGGCGAGCAGGATATGCGCCCATTGTATGGTCTTGCGGCGTGTCGCATCGTGCATGAGATGCTCCCTTGTCGCTGGCATCGCTGGGTCACGGCCTTCAGCGAGCCGGGATCATCCACCAATGTTTCCAATGGAAACTTATGTGCCTGAAGGCAGGCCTGGCGTCAAGCAAAAAGTTGACGGCGGAAACATCGCGGGCCACAATCGATTCATGATCGAAAAACCCTACCACCACGGCGATCTCAAACAGGCGCTCGTGGATGCCGGAATCGCGCTGCTGGAAGAAGTCGGGCCGGAGGGCCTGTCATTGCGGGCGATCGCGGCGCGGGTCGGTGTCAGCCATGCGGCGCCGCAACGCCATTTCGACGGGGTGCGGGGATTGAAGACGGCGATCGCCGCCGAGGGCTTTCGCCGCCACGCCGCCTTCATGCGCGCGGGCCTGCCCCCCGATGCAGATCGCCAAGCCCGGCGCTTCGCCGCGATGCAGGGCTATGTGCGTTTCGCGACCACGCATCCGCATCTGTTCACGCTGATGTTTTCCACCCGTGACGCGGAATTCTCTGATCCCGATCTGCAACAGGCCGGCGCGGAGAGTTACGGCGTACTCGCTGATATCGCCGAGGGGCTGGAGCCGCTCTATGACGGCGCCCCAGATGCAAGGCGGCGCGCGGAAATCCTGCTCTGGGCCATCGTCCACGGTTACAGCCAGCTCGCCCTTACCGGTCTCCTCTGCGCCGATGAAAACGGCCCCGCTTTGCCGATCGAAGCGGTCATGCCGGCGCTGATCGGTCAGGTCGACGATCCGCCTTCCAGATAATGCTGGAACAGCTTGCGCACCATCTTGCGGGTGTCGGCGAGTTCTTTTTCGAGGCGCTCGAGATCGGGCACGCCGGCTTCCGCCGCGAGGCGGCGCAGGATCGGGGCGGGGGCGGATTCGGGGTCGAAACGGCCCTCGATGGTCAGGCGCTCCCAGTGCAGGATGCGCGAGAGCAGGCTCTGGGCATTCGACAGGTCCGTGGCGTGCTCGGGCTTGATCAGGCCGAGCTCTCCGGCGCGCTGGAGCACCAGGGCCGGCAGGCAGTGGATCAGATCGGGGTGCTCTGATGCGTGGCCGAGGATCAGCGCCTGGGTGAGAAAATCGAGATCCGTGAGCCCGCCCGCCGCGAGCTTGAGATCCCACGGATCATCCTCGCCCTTCTCCTGCGCGATCAGCTTGCGCATCGCGGTGACCTCGCGCGCCACCTCCGTGAAATCGCGGGGCAGGGCGATGATCTGCGCGATGACGTCCTCCACCTGCGCCGCAAAATCGGCATCGCCTCCCACGACGCGGGCGCGGGTGAGCGCCATATGCTCCCACAGATCGGCTTCGTTCTCCTGATAATGGCGAAAGCCGCGGAACTGGCTCGCCACTGGTCCCTTGCCGCCCATCGGGCGCAGGCGCAGATCGACCTCGTAGAGCGCGCCGCGCCGGGTCGGCGCGGTCAGTGCCGAGACGAGACGCTGCGTCAGGCGCTGGTGATAGGCGATGGCGTCGAGCGATTTGCGCCCGTCGCTCTCGCGGTTGTCGGGGTCGAAATCATAAATGATGACGAGATCGAGATCGGAAGTGGCGGTGAGATCACGCGCGCCCAGCCGCCCGAGCCCGAGAATGGCGACCCGCCCGCCGGGGATCGTGCCGTAATCCGCCTCGAACGCCGCGCGCACGCGCTCGAACGAGGCCTGGATCACGGCCTGGGCCACGGCGGCCTGGGCCGCGCCGGCGCGCTCGGCGGTGAAGACGCCCGAGAGCATCCGCGCGCCCGCGACGAAATTGAGCTGGCGCGTGGCGTCGCGGGTGCGGTCGAGAAAATCCTCGAAAGAGGGTGGATTGCCGATGATCTCGCGCACCTGTTCGGCGATGGCTTGCTCATCCACCACGGGATCGGTGAAGGCGGGGTCGATCACCGCATCGAGCACATGCGGGCGCCGCGCCACGGTCTCGGCCAGACGCGGCGCGGTGCCGAGGAGATCGGCAAAGAGCGTGAGCAACTCGTCATGGTTGATGAGGATCATCATCAGCTCGACCGCCGCCGGCATCTTGCCGAAGGCGTCGTCGAGCCGCGCCAGCGCGCCATCGGGATCGGCGGTGCCGCCAAGCGCCGCGAGGAGCGCCGGGGTGAGTTCGGTGAGAACCTCGCGCGCGCGGGCGCTGGTGATGGCGGAACGGCGCCCGAAATGCCAGCCGCGCACCGTCTCCGCCGCGCGTTCGGGATCGCGAAAGCCGAGCCGCTCCAGCGTGGCGATCGTCTCCGGATCGATTTCGGAGCCGGTGAAGATCAGGCTGCCTGCCTCCGAGGCGAGTTCGGGGCCTTCCTCGAAGAGCAGGGCGTAGTGCTTCTGCACATTGCGTGCATGGTCGGTGAGTGCTTTGGAGAAGGCCTTCAGCGTCTTGAAGCCGGCAAATTGCGCGAGATCCGTCAGCGCTTTCTCGTCTGCGGGCAGGCGCTGGGTCTGCTCGTCGGCGACCATCTGGATGCGGTGCTCGATGGTGCGCAGGAAGCGATAGGCGCTCGCGAGCTCCGTGCGCGCTTCCTCGCTGATCCAGTTATCCTTATGCAGCCGGTCGAGCATGTCGAGGGTGCGCCGTCCGCGCAGATCGGGGCGCCGACCGCCGAAGACCAGTTGCTGGGTCTGGACGAAGAACTCGACCTCGCGGATGCCGCCACGCCCGAGCTTGATGTCGTGCCCGGCCACTGCGATCTCGGCATGGCCGCGCACCGCCTGGATCTGACGCTTCATGGCATGGACATCGGCGATGGCGGCGAAGTCGAAATACTTGCGCCAGATGAAGGGCGCGAGATCCTTCAGGAAATCCGCGCCGAGCGACAGGTCGCCGGCGATCGGGCGCGCCTTGATGAAGGCGGCGCGCTCCCAGTTCTGGCCGACGGTTTCGTAGTAGGAGTAGGCTGAGGGCAGGGCGATCGCCACCGGCGTCGAGCCGGGATCGGGACGCAGCCGGTAATCGACACGGTGGACATAGCCGTGCCCGGTCCGTTCGCTGAGCAGTTTCACGAGGCCCTGCGCGAGGCGCGAATACAGTTTCGGCGCTTCGTAGATATCAGGCAGGGATTGCGCCTGCGGGTCGTAGAAGACCACCAGATCGATATCGGAGGAATAATTCAGCTCACCCGCACCGTGCTTGCCGAGCGCCAGCACGACGATGCCGGAGCCGGGGCCCGGATTTTCGGGATCCGCCAACGTGATCCTGCCGCGCCCGGCGAGCTCGGTCAGAAGCAGGTCGATGCCCCCGGAAACGGAAGCATCGGCGAATTCCGACAGCACCAGGATGACCTGGTCGACGTCCCAGACGCCGCCGATATCGGCGAGGGCGACGAGCAGGGCGTGCTCGGCGCGTGCCTTGCGGAAGGCCTCGCCGGCCGCATCGAGATCGATGCCGCTGTCGTGCTGCGTGCGGAAGAAATCGCGCTGGGCCGAGACGATCCGGGCATGGCTCTCCTGTGGCGCATCGCGCAACAGCGGCAACAGCCGCTCGGGGCGTGAGGCGAGGCGGGAGAGGAAGGGGGAATGGTCGAACAGGGCCATGACGAGATTGGCCACTTGTTTCTCTGCGAAGAGCGCTTCGAGCGCATCGGCAATCTTCGCATCATCCGCCTCGCGGGCGTTTTGTGCGAGCTCGTCGAGGCGTGCCCGCGCGGCTCTCGCATCGCGCAGCGGGATGGTGGTGGTGATCTGCTGCGCGAGCGGTGCATGCTTCGCGCTGTTCTTGCCATCGCTCGTCATTACGGCCCGATCCTCTCGAATGGCGCTTTCGACAGCCTTATCGCGATTTCACACACCCCCACAAGCCGCCCTCACACGGCACTCCCCTCTGGCGGATTGCAGGGCTGCGGCGCCGAGAACGGTGCCGGCCCGAGCCCCTCGGCAGCGGCGGCGCGCTCCACCGCCGGCAAGGCCTCCAGCCGCAGGGCGAGCCGATGCAGGTTGGGAAAGGCGCCAGGCGAGAACCAGTCGGTCCCGCCGGGCCCGTAGAGCGCCGACCAGCGCATGCATGACGCGATATAGAAATCGGGCGCAGTCGGAGCAGGGCCGTTGAAGAAGCCATGCCCCGCCCCGGCAGCTTCGTCGAGAATGGCGTAGTGCCGGCAAAGCCGCTTCGTGACATGCGCGTGCAGGTTGGCCTGCAGCGCGTGGTCCTCGCCGACACTGTCCTGCGGGTAGAAGACGAGGCGCAGATCGGCATGCAGGGTGTTGGCGGCAAAGAACAGCCATTTCAGGAAATCCCCGCGCCCGGGCGCCCCCGGGGGCGGTGCGTTGCCCGTATGGGTCTCCTCAAGCCAGAGCAGGATCGCGGCTGTTTCGAAGATCACGCCGCGCGGGGTCTCCAGAGCCGGGATCTTGCCAGCCGGATTGAGCGCCCTGTATGCCGTGCCTTCATGCGCGCGCACCGCGCGATCGACGAGGCGTGTCTCGTATGCGCAGCCGAGCGATTCGAGCAGCAGGCGCACAGCGAGGGAGGCGTTGTCGGGGGCGTAATGCAGGCGATACATCGACAATTCCGTTTTTACGCGCGATGCCGCCTTGGCCTCGTGCCCGCCAGAGCCTAGTCTCCCGGGACGTTGAAAGGGAGCCCGAAAATGGAGCGTATCGCCGCCTTGCGCTTTCCGGCCTTCATCTGTGTCGCTCTGGTTGCCCTTGCCGCGATCGCCAAACCGGCGCGAGCCGAGCCGGTGCTGATCGGCGTGGCGGGGCCAATGTCCGGGCCGCTCGCGCCTTATGGCGCGCAGATGATCGAGGGGGTGGAGCATGCCGCCGAGCAGATCAATGCGCGTGGCGGGCTCGGTGGCCGGGAGGTCGAGATCGTTATCGCCGACGATGTGGCCGATCCGACGCGCGTGGAGTCCGTGACAGACGATCTGATCGGGCGCGGCATCTTCGCCGTGATCGGGCATTTCACCTCGGGCACCTCCGCAATCGCGGCGCCGCGTTATGCCGATGCGGATATCCTGATGCTGACGCCGACGGCGACCGATCCGCTGCTGACGCAGGATGGGGGCTGGAACCTGTTTCGGCTCGCCCCGCGCGACGATGCCCAGGCCCAGGTCTCGGGGCGCTACCTGGCGACGGAATATGCCGGTCGCCGGGTTGCCGTCGTGCATGACAAATCCGCCTTCGGCAAGGGCCTCGCCGACCGCACGCGGCAGGTGATGAACGATCTCGGCCTTGAGGATGCGCTCTATAGCGGGATCGATCCAGGCGAATCAGACTATGGCGCGCTGATCCGCAGCCTGGCGGAGGCGCAGATCGATGCGCTCTATTTCGGTGGCATGGCGGAGGAAGCGGGAATCATCCTGCGCCAGATGCGCGAGGCGGGGCTGGAGGCGACCTTCGTCACGGGTGAGGGGGCGATCTCGCCGCAATTCACCGAGCGTGCGGGCGATGCTGCGGAAGGCGCGCTGATGACGGCGGCGCTGCCGCGCGATTCCTACGACCGCCCCCTGCAGGAATCGCTCGATGCGACGGGGCTCGAAGGCGGTCGCACCGCGCTGATGAGCTTCGTCGCCCTGCGGGTTCTGGAGGAAGCGCGCGACCATGTGCCGGAGCTGGAGGCACAGGCCGTCGCGCAATATCTGCGCAGCGGTGCCATGCTGATGACAGAGATCGGCCCCGTCGCCTTCGACGCACAGGGCGATGCGAGTCTGGGCGAATACGGGCTTTTTGCCTGGCGCTCAGAGCCGGGGCGCGATTTCATCGATTTCGAGGGCAATCTCGTCGCGCGCTGAGGGTGCGAATGGGCGGGATTATCGCTGAAAGGGAGCGCCCGGTTCCCGGGCATCGGATCCGGCTTCGAACAAGCCCCGATCCGTTTCGATGGTGCGGCCGAGAGGATTTGAACCTCCACCCCCTTTCGAGGACTAGCACCTCAAGCTAGCGCGTCTACCGATTCCGCCACGGCCGCAACGCAGCCCCTTTTCCCGGGGCGCGGCGCAGCATCTAGCAGATCGATTTGACGGCTACAAGCGCTTTCGCGGCGATTGCGGAAAAATCGGGGGAGGGGGGTGGTGAAGCGGTGGGTCAGGCGTTCACCACGGCGGCCACATTGCGCAGCAGAGCCAGATCTGCGGGTGCCTCCTGCCGCACCAGCGTGTCCTCGATCTCGCCGATGACGGCCTTCATGAAATCGCTCTTCCTGAGCCCGGAGGCTCGCATCAGCTGGTCCACCCGCGCATCAGTTGCCGGGGAGATTTTGCAGGAGAGACGTTTGCGCGGGATATTCACCCGGTTCGGGCCTTTACGCGCAGAAGCAAACTGTTTGTTTTTTTCGGCGAGCCTTTGCGGCGCCTCCGGGTCGTCTTCGAGGCGCTTGAGGAAGTGGGCGATCAGCGATTTGCGAAACCGCGCCGTCGCCGCCTCATCAATGCGCCATGCCACAAAATCCAGCACTGCCAGATCGCGCGCCGAGACAGAAACTTCGAGCGTGATCTCCGCATTATCCCGCGCCCGCTTGATCGCCGGTGTCGATTGCGCCGGTATGGCGACGACAGCGTCGCAGTTGTCACAGACCGCGACGAGAATATCCTTGACGTTCCCGCTCCCGTCATCGAAAGGGACGTCACGGTATTTGAATGTGGTCGGGACGAGGGATTTGCAGTGTTCGCAAATCGCTTGCGATTTCTCGCCTGCTTCGTAAATTTTCATGATGCTTCTCATCTGTGTACGCTGATAAATACGGTTTCAGGATCATTGAGAAAGAAGAATTTTATATACCAGCCATCAATCTTGATCACATGAACTTCAATATCCGCCACCTGGTGATGCGGTGACGAAGAATGATGCTGGCCTTTGCTTCGAAGCAGAACTGCACTTAATGCTTGTGCAGAAATCTGCCCCGTCTGGAGCTGATTTTTGGTTTCAATTTCATTGCGTGCAGCATTTTGGTATTGCCCGCCATCAAGTGCGGCGATGACCCGCCGCTTCGCCTCACTAAACCCTAATCTCTGCATTATACGAACATCCTCGTAATGTCAATCTGATCGTGATACCGAGGTGGTGCATCACGGCCGAATGCGCAATATATGATTGCCAGGTTTTCCAGTCGTATGTGGCGGCCAGCAATATGGGGCTTCGCTTCTGGATGACAGCCGCAAGGATTTACCGCGTGGAAAGCCTTTCGCGGTGCGTGCAACACGCGCGAACACAGACGATGCAGCCCCGCCTGGGCGCAGGCCGACGATCACCACCCAACCGAGCTGGCTTCATTCGCGACGGTTCCACCTGCGGATCCGCAGTTTCTGTCGAAACGTCATGATGTCATGGACGCCCCGCGTGACAGCTTCGGCGAGGGTGATCCGACCTCGCCCCCCCTCAATGCCCCCGCAAAACGCAGAAATCGACGGTCTCGACCAGCGCATCCTTCATCGGACCCTGGGGGAAGATGGCGAGCGCGTCGCGGGCCATGGCGCCGTAATGGCGGGCGCGTTCGACCGTGTCTTCGAGAGCGCCGCATGTCTTCATGATGGCGACCGCGTGTTCGAGGTCGCCGTCGCGGATATCGCCCTCTTCGAGAGTGCGGCGGAAGAAGGCGCGGTCTTCGTCGCTGCCGCGACGGAAGGAGAGCACGATCGGCAGGGTGATCTTGCCCTCGCGGAAATCATCGCCGGTATTCTTGCCCAGATTGGCCGAGGCTCCGCCGTAATCGAGGGCGTCGTCAATGAGCTGGAAGGCGATGCCGAGATTCATGCCGTAGCTGCGGCAGGCGGCGATCTCCGCCTTGGGGCGTTCGGCGATGACGGGGCCGACCTCGCAGGCGGCGGCGAAGAGCTCCGCCGTCTTGCCGCGGATGATGGCGAGATACTCGTCCTCGTTGGTCTCGGTATTCTTGGCGGCAGCGAGCTGCATGACCTCGCCCTCGGCGATCAGGCAGGCTGCGGCGGAGAGGATTTCCAGCGCGCGCAGGCTGCCCACCTCGACCATCATGCGGAAGGCCTGGCCGAGCAGGAAATCGCCGACGAGCACGCTCGCCTCGTTGCCCCAGCGGATGCGCGCTGCGATCTTGCCACGCCGCATGTCGCTTTCATCGACGACATCGTCGTGCAGCAGGGTTGCGGTGTGCATGAATTCGACGGCAGCGGCGAGCTTGACGTGACCGGCGCCCTCATAGCCCGTCAGCTGGGCCGTTGCCAGGGTCAGCATCGGGCGCAGCCGCTTGCCGCCCGACGAGATCAGATGGTTGGCAACTTCCGGGATCATGGTGACGTCGGAGCCGGTCCGCGACAGGATCATCGCGTTGACACGCTCCATATCAGCCCTGGTCAGATCGACGAGACGCCCGATGCCGGGCTCGGCCTTGTCTTCGAAAGGTACGACGACGCCCACGCGCTCCATCCTTGTCATGACGGGTTTGGTTGCCCGGTCGGGAGGTAGCGCGTCCATGCCGCCTTTCCAACCCGTAAATTCACCTCTAGACTGCAACGCGAAATATCCCTCTCGCGCGCGGTCAATGCAAACTGCCACGCGGGGCCGGGAGAAGCAACGCGCGTGTGCGCCGCAGCGAGCGCTGTCCCGATGATCGCCCGCAACCGGTCCTGCTGCGCCGCTTTCGGGAATACGATCGTTGCTGCGGCGCATTCTGCGGTCCATGGAGTCGAAATGGTCGAACTGATTCGCGCCAATGATCCTGTCCTGCTTTCCTTCGCCGAATCGCTGCTTGCCGATGCCGGGTTCAACGTGCTGCTCGTCGATACGCATATGAGCGTGCTCGAAGGCTCGATCGGCGCGATTCCGCGCCGTCTGCTGGTGGTGGAGGACGAGGCTGATGGCGCGCGCCGCCTGCTGCGCGATGCCGGCCTCGCCGATGAATTGCGTGACCCGCCTTGATGAATCCGACCATGACGGCCCCCGATCCGGCTTCGTATTCGCACGACACGCTGTTCTCCGGGCGTATCCGCCTGATCCAGCGCGCGCGCGGCCACAGGGCCGGGACGGATGCCGTGCTGCTGGCTACCGCACTCGTCCCGGGGCGCGGGGAGTGGATCGCCGATTTCGGCGCGGGCAGCGGCGCGGTGGGGCTGATGGCAATACACGAGGCAACGGATTGCCGCGTCGTCATGATCGAGCGCGAGCGCGAACTCGCGGATCTGTGCCGGCTCAATGCGATCGCCAACGGCCGCGCTTCTCACAATCTCGTCGTCTGCGCCGATCTCCTCGCCGGGCCGGCGCTGGATCATGCCAGCATCGACCGGGTCTATACCAACCCGCCTTTCTTCGAGCCGGACGAGGCGCCGGTCTCGCCGGAGCCGGGGCGGGCGCGGGCGCATGTCACCCTTGAGGGCGGGCAGGCGCTCTGGCTCGGCGCCGCGATCCGAGCCTTGCGCCCGCGCGGGCGGCTCGCGCTGATCCAGCGTGCCGACAAGCTCGATTCCTGCCTCGCGGCCCTGGTGCCGCGTATGGGGGCGATCGTGGTGACGCCGGTTCTGCCGCGCGCCGGGGCGCCGGCCACGCGGGTCCTGATCACGGCGATCAAGGGCGCGCGCACGCCCTTGCGGATCAACCCGCCGCTCGTCCTGCACGGCGATGACGGGCGCTTCACGCCCCGGGCCGAGGCGCTGCATCGCGGCGAGAGCGTGCATTTCGGATGGGGCGCCTGAGATGACGTCGCGGCGGCCAGCCCTCCGGCGCATTCGCCGCGCCTATCCGGGTGAGACCGAAGCGCTGTTCGCCATCTGGGAGGCGGCGGTGGCGGCGACGCATGATTTCATCGCCCCTGCCGACCGCGCCTTCTATGCCGAACTCGTGCGCGAGCGTTACCTGCCGCGCGCGCATGTTGCGGTGGCGGCGGGAGCCGGTGATGCGCCACTCGGTTTCATCGGTATGGCGGCGGAGCATATCGAGGCCTTGTTCGTGCATCCCGATCACGCACGCTGCGGGGTTGGGCGCGCCCTCGTGGCGCATGCACGCAAGCCGCCGGGATGGCGGGGTGTCGGGACCGGGCTGCGCGCCGTGCGGGTCGATGTGAACGAGCAGAACTGGCCGGGGCGCGCCTTTTATGCCCGGCTCGGTTTCAGGCCCGCCGGACGCTCACGGCTCGATGCCTGCGGACGCCCCTATCCGATCCTGCATCTGCGGCTGGAGGCCGATGCGCCATTCCCTTAGGGAAGCTTCACCCGATTCTAACCTTTGCCGTGAGAGGGTGTACCTGCCCCGGGTCTACCTGCCCCGGGTGTACCTGCCCCGAGGGCAGTTCTTGCGGAGATGGGATTGATGGCGGCCTCACGTTTACAGGTGGATGGGATGGAAGGTGACGGCAAAAGCCGTCCGCCACAGCCCGTCATGCCGGACGCCTCGATTCCGGCAGAACCTTCTCCACATGAAATTCTGCCGCATCTTCTGTTGCAGATGGTGCAGGGGGTGATTGTCATCGCCGCTGATGGCCGGCTCATCCTTTGCAACCCGCGCGCCGCAGAGGTGCTGGGCTGGCCTTTCCCCGTACAGCCGCACCTGCATGATCGCGCGGCGCTTGATGCGCGAGAAAGCGCGATCGGCCTCGGGCGCGCGGGTGCGCGCCGTCATGTCGGCCGCTATCCGCTGCCCGACGGTGGCGAATTGCGGCTCTACAGCGATCCCGACTGGCTGCGCCGTCCCGTCGACCGCGACATGCTTGATGCCGGCGACGGCGACAGCCTGTTTCGCAACAGCGTCATCGGCGTCTATCGCTCCAGCCTCGACGGCAAGCAGGTGCGTGCCAATCCCGCTCTCGTCAAGCTCAACGGCATGGAGAGCGAGGAAGAACTGATCGCGACCGTCATCGATATCGGCAACGAATGGTATGTCGATCCCAGGCGCCGAGACGAGTTCGCGCGTCTGATGCATGAGCATGGCGAGGTCACCGATTTCGTCTCCGAGGTGATCACCACGGGTTCGCGTCGGCGGATCTGGGTGTCCGAGAATGCCTGGGTCGTGCGTGACGCCGAAGGCAATCCGGCTTTCTACGAGGGTACCGTCGTCGAAGCCTCGCAGCGCATTCGCGACGAGGCGCGCAACGCGCATCTCGCCCGCCATGACGGGCTGACCGGGCTGGCCAACCGCACGCATTTCCATGAAGAATTGCGTGGTGCGCTTCAGGCCCGGACCCTGCAGGCCGAGGCGCGGCAGATCAATGCGATCGCACGCGAACCCGAGGCCGCCATCGCGCTCGTCTGCGTCGATCTCGACCGGTTCAAGGACGTCAACGACACGCTCGGCCACGAGGCCGGCGATGCGCTGCTGCGCGCGATCGCGGAGCGTCTCGCCGCGGCTGCGGGCGGGCGCGATTGTGCCGGACGGCTGGGCGGGGACGAATTTGCGCTGATCCTCGAGCAGATCGCTGATGGTGATGCCCTCGAAGAGCGGCTCGACAGGCTGATCGCCGCCCTGCGCGCGCCGCTCTACCTGGCCGGGCGTGAATATCACCCCTCCGTCAGCATCGGCGCCGCGCTGGCGCCGCGTGACGGCGCGGAGGCGGATGATCTCTATCGCAGTGCCGATGCCGCGCTCTATGCCGTCAAGGCCGGAGGGCGCGACGCCTGGCGGGTCTTCGATGGCGATCTGCGCCGGCAGGCCCTGCGGCAACGCAGCCTCGCCCGGGCGCTGGCCGGTCTGCTCAACGATGGGGATCCCGCCGGCAAGGCGGGCGCGATGATGCCTGCGCCTTTGCGGCTTGCCTATACGCCGTTCATCGCCATGGCTGACGGGCGCCATGCCGGTTTTTCGGTGACACCGGTCTGGCAGCATCCGGAGGGGGAGGTGGCCGGGCGCGAGCTTCTGGCCATTGCCGAGGCGAGCAACCTCGCCGGCAACCTGTTCGAGCGGATGCTGGCCGAGGTGATCGCCATGCGCGGGCGGCTCCTCGCGCAGGGGCATGATCCGGGTCTGTTCAGCCTGCCCGTATCCGCCGCGTTGCTGCGCGATCCGCAGCGCGCGGCGGCGATCGAGGCGGTGTTGCGCGATGCCGGGATCCTGCCCGTGCATCTCGAACTGGCCTTGCCCGAAGAGGCCCTGCATGAGCGTTCCGCCGACGTCATCCGCGATGCGCTGGTTTATCTTTCGCAGGCCGGCATGCGGATCGCGCTGGAGGATTTCGGCTCGGGCCATGCCTCGCTGACGCAATTGCGGCGTTTCCCGGTCGATGTGGTGCGCATGGGTGAAGCACTCATCGCGGGTATCGACCGGCCCGGTGCCGAGGCCGATCTGCCACAGACGATCCTTGCGCTCGCACGCGGTTTCGGCCTCCAGGGTGCCGCCGGTGGCGTTGCGCGACAGGCGCAGTTCGACCAGCTCGCGCGCTGGGGCTGTCACTACGTGCAGGGCGATCTGCTCAGCCCGCGCCTGGAGCGCGACGGCGCCGTCACGGCCTATCTCGCCGCGCGCGCAGCGATCATCGATAACGCCGACGCTTTCCTCGTCTGAATCCGGCTGCGCGGGAGGGATGGCGCCAATGCACAGAAGGCGCGAGCGACTATTCATTTACGTATTTAATTTATAGTTAACAATTATTTTTAGTTGTTTAAAATCATTTGCGATCATACATAGGATAAGCTATCAAGAATTGCGGTATCAAGAATATATGGGAGTTATGTGATGAGCGAGTTGATGGTTCTCGAACGGACGAGTCGTGTCCATGACAACGGAGCCCTCCGTGACCAGGGGGGGTCTGAAGAATTCCGCAGCGCGATTTCCGGTTCGATGCAGCAATCCGGAGCTGTTCCGGGCGCCACGAGTGATCAGGGCGCATTCCCGAGTGATCAGGCGGAGGTCTATGCACAGGGATATCTGGCCGGGCTTCGTGATGCCGGGCTGAATGATGCCGGGCCTCACGTCGCGGATCCGACCATGATGACGGGCGGGGGCGGTCGCGTTGGTGACCTCGACCCTGATGCGATGGGTTTCGATGCAGATCGGTATGCCATGCGCTCGCCTGAGGTCGACGCGCTTTCCGGTATGCAGGGCATGGGCCCGGGTGTTTCGGACGAACTGGCCGGCGCGATTCTCTTTCTCGAGCGCATGATGCAACTGGTCACCATGCTGGAGCGGTTGAGCAACCAGCCCCCCGGCGGCTCACAGTCCGGGGGCATGCAGTTCCCGGACATGATGACGCCGGGCGGTCCGGGTTTCGACCCGCGCGGAAACCCCGAAATGTCGATCAGGCCGGGTGGTGATCACGCCGGGAACGTCGCGGACAGCATTCCTCTCGATGAGCGCGCATCGGTTTCCGGTGGCCAGGATGTGAACCTCACCCCCTATCAGCGTGACGTGAACGAGGCCACCCGCACCGGTGAGGGTTCCATCCCGCTCATCACCGAAACGCCGCCTTCGGAAGAGGGGTATATGGCCGGGCCGTTCTCCTACGATGACCTGAACGAAATCCTCGACTACGCAATGCAGGATCCGACCGCCATGCGCGAGGCGACATTCGCCGAACTGTCAGCCCGCGCGTCGGATCGCGGTGCGCCGGACAACATCGTGACGGCATACGAGGAATTGTTCGATCTCCTTGATGCAGGGGATGAGGAAGGATTCAGGAACGCCTTCCTGAACCTGGGGCATACGGATCTGGGTGAATTCCCCGTCTGGGGTGCAGTCGATGTCGCCGACTCCGTGCGGCGTGAAGAGGAGGGCGGCGCGCCGTCCAATCCCGCTCTTGATGACCTCGACGGCAACATCGCCGATGGGCTTCCGATCGACATGAATGCATCGGAGGACCTCGCAACGCAGGAACTCGCAACGGAGGATATGCTCGAAGAGGAAGTCGGCTGATACGGGCAGGCGATGCCATGTCGACCCAGGAGACGGCCTCCCCCGTGTGGGGAGGTCGTTTTATTTTAATTTTCGCAAAATATATAATTTTTAGTTATCTAAAATATATTGAAATTATTCAGAAAATTTACCACAGTGCTTTCATTATTTCATTGGTTTCAGGAGACAGATATGAATCTCAATATGCCGAACGTGCTTTCCACTGTAGGCCAGATCGCTAATGAACCGATTCTGGAGAAGGGGGCTCAGGCGTTTTCTCTCGCGACGCAACGCTTCGACTCCTCTAATCCTCTGGGGTCCATGCTTCCGACTGCTTCGGGGGTTTTTAACGTTTTCAACGAGGGAGAGTTGTCGAGGCAGGTTGATGAGCTTATGGTTCGTCTCACGAGCGGTCAGATGAAGCCGGAAGATCTTTTTGGCGCATTCGAAGCGGCCGGGTTTGCTCCGACCGATTTCCGGCTCGCTGCAATCGTTGAGTTCCTCCCGCAGGTCCTCGACGATCGAGGGAACGAAGATTTAGTCACGAGCCTGATCTCCATGTTTCTGCAACAGAATCAGGGGGCCCTCGGTGAGGTTCTGTCCTTGTTGAACGGGCGGGAACAGGCAAATGAGATCCTTAATCGGGACATGTCGCAGCGGCAACATCACCCGCTTGTTCCCGGTTCGGGGCCATCGATCGATCAGTTGCCCAATATGAATAATGCAAGCGGAATTCCGAACCTCATCGGCTGACCCTCGCCCTTCCTATCGCCATGACAGGCCGCCCGGTGGAGTTTCTCCGCCGGGCGTTTTTCGTTTTACGGAAAAGCCCCTCTTGTGCGCCACGGCGTGACCGGACTTGAACTTTGCCGTATCAGATTGCATGACGATAGTGTCGGGCGCGCGGCGGGGTGGTCGCCGCACAGGGTTTACGCGGCGTTAATGTTTCCGTTCGAATGTCGCGCATGGCAGGATCGGGTGCGCGGAGTCTGCGGATGCGCAGAACCGGTGGCGGGAGGCGAGTAGAAATCGTGGGATCGGGGCGGATCAGAGCGTTTCTCGGCCGTGTCGGCGCGCGTCGTGTCATGGCTCTGGCCCTGTCCCTCGTGCTCGTGATCGCATTGACCCGGGGCACGCAGGATGCGGTGGCCAATGGCGATACCCGCACGCTCGAGATCATCCAGATGCATACCGGCGAGCGCGTCAGCGTCACCTTCCGGCGGCACGGGCGCTATGATCGCAGCGGTCTGCGCCAGCTCGACTGGGTGATGCGCGACTGGCGCCGCGACGAGGCGAAGGAAATGGATCCGCGCCTCTATGATCTGCTCTGGGAAGTGCATCGCTCGACCGGCTCGCGTCAGCCGGTCCATGTCGTCTCCGCCTATCGCGCACCCCAGACCAACGAGGCGCTGCGCCGCCGCTCCGGCAATGTCGCGCAGCAAAGCCAGCATACCGTCGGCAAGGCCGTCGATTTCTACCTGCCGGACGTCCCGGCGGAGCGCATCCGCACGATCGGCCTGCGCATGCAGCGTGGCGGTGTCGGCTATTACCCGCGCGCCAACACGCCCTTCGTGCATCTCGATACCGGTGGCGTGCGCCACTGGCCGCGCATGAATCGCCGGCAACTGGTCGGCCTGTTCCCCGATCAGCGCACTGTCCATATTCCCTCCGACGGCAAGCCGCTCGCCGGGTTCGACCAGGCGCGCCGCGAGATCCTCGCCGCCGGTGGCACCGTGATGGGTGAGACTGGGCGTCAGGTGGCCGAGGCGCCGACACGCCGCCGCAGCCTCTGGCGCGCCCTGTTCGGCATCCCCGAAGAGAGCGAGCAGGATATCGCCGAGGCGGATTCACTGCCTGCCCGCGCGTCGGCATCATCCGCGCCCGCGCCCGCGAGCGTCGCCGAGGCGCCACAACGGGTCACGCCTTCTCTGCCCGAAGCACCGCCGGCGCCGCCACCTGCACCGCGTCCGGCACAGACCGGCCCCTCGCCGGATGATGCGGCGCCGTCGCGCGATCTCGCCATGGCGCAAGCCCCGCCGCTGCCGGCTCCGCGTCCCGCCGAACTCGGCCCGGCCATGGCCTGGCAGCAGGGTCCGGAAGCACTCGTCTCCGCCGATGAGGCTGAGGGTCGCGTGGTTGAAACCGGGATCGCCGACGCGTCGCAAGCTGGCGATTCGGGTGGGATGCCCGCCTCCCTCGCCAGCCTTGATGCGCTGCCGATGCCGCCGCGCCGCCCGACCTCGTTCGAATCCATCGGCACGCTGGTCACCGCCTTCGCCGATCCGGCGACCGAGGCGGCTTCGGACGATCCGTTGACGCAACTCGGCCTGCGTGGCGAGATCCGCGACGACACCCCCGCGCAGCAAACGGCAACGCAGCAAAAAGCTGCGGAGCAACCCGCCGAAGCCTCCGATGGGCGCATTGCCGTTGCCGCGCTCGAAGCGCCGCCGCCTGTGGCGCGAGAAGCGATTACCGCGACGGCCTCGACCGGCAGACCCGGTGCGCCGTCATCGCGCGATCCTGTCACCACCGCCCGCGATCCGCGTGCCAGCTGGCGGGTGCTCTTCACCGGGCAGCCCCATGCGGATGAGGCTGTGCGCCGTTCCGCCGCGAGCAACGGCGCCTTGCGTTTTGCGCAGGCGAAGCCTCAGGGCCGCGAGGCGCCGACCGGCTTCGTCGGCGTGCGCGAGGCGGGTCTCGCGCTCGGCTTTGCGAAGGAGAGCGTGCCCGGGCCGACAATCGGCGCGTTTTCCGGCCCCGCCGTGGCGCCACTGCCGGTCCGGCAGTAAGCCGATTCAGCCCTCCAGCAGGGACTTGATCTCCGCGCGCAATTGCGGGCCGAGCGTCTCGTCCTCCAGCCCGTAGGCCAGGTTCGCCACGAGGTAGCCGAGCTTCGAGCCGGTATCGAAGGTGCGCCCGTCATAGCGCATGGCGAAGAAATCCTGGCTTTCCGCGAGCCGTTTCATCGCATCGGTAAGCTGGATCTCGTTGCCCGCTCCCGGCCCCTGATCGGCCAGCAGATCAAAGATCTCCGGCTGCAGGATGTAGCGCCCCGAGATGATCAGGTTCGATGGCGCCTCGCCCTGCGGCGGCTTCTCGACCATGCCGGTGATGCGATAGGTGCGTCCGGCCTCGTCGTCGCGGAAGGCCTCGTCCACGGCGACGATGCCGTATTTGTGGGTCTCGTCCTCGGGCACTTCCTCGACCGCGATGATGTTGCCGCCATGGCGACCGTAAGCTGCGAGCATCTGGGTCATGCAGCCGCGCGAGAGCATGTCGGGCAGGATCACCGCGAAAGGCTCGTTGCCGACGATGTCACGCGCGCACCAGACCGCATGACCAAGGCCGAGCGGCGCCTGCTGGCGGGTGAAGCTCGTCGCGCCGGCTGCCGGCAGATCCGCCATCAGCGCGTCGTATTCCGCGGTCTTGCCGCGCTCGCGAAGCGTTGCCTCGAGCTCGTAGGCCATGTCGAAATGGTCCTCGATCGGACCCTTGTTGCGCCCGGTGACGAAGACGAAATGCTCGATTCCCGCAGCACGCGCCTCATCGACGACATGCTGCACCACCGGGCGATCGACCACGGTGAGCATTTCCTTGGGAACCGCCTTGGTGGCGGGCAGGAAACGGGTGCCGAGGCCCGCGACGGGAATGATGGCCTTGCGAACAGGCTGCATGTGAGTTCCACCCCTTTCTTGCACTGACGTTCCGGCTTGATCCTGCCGTTAAGGAACGCGTGATCTTTCATCTCTAGATTGTCCGACCAGAGCTGCCCCATGTTCGTGACGAAGCCATGATATGGCGGCGCTTGTCGGATAGAAACCCGTGAAACGGCGGAGAGTTGCAATGACAGTGCTGGTGACCGGCGGTGCGGGCTATATCGGCAGCCATATGGTGCTCGCACTGCGCGATTCGGGGGAGCGCGTCGTCGTTCTCGACGATCTCTCGACCGGCCACCGCGATGCCGTGCCCGAGGGCGTGCCGCTGATCATCGGGGATGTCAGCGATCAGGCACTGGTGCGCGATATCGTCGCGCAGCACGGCGTGAGCGCGCTGGCGCATTTCGCGGCGCGTATCGTGGTGCCCGATTCGGTGGCCGATCCGCTCGGCTATTACGAGGCGAACACCGTCAAGACCCGCGCCCTCATCGCCGCCGTGCAGGATGCCGGGGTCGGGCAGGTGATCTTCTCCTCGACCGCCGCAATCTATGGCGAGCCGGAGGAATCGCCGGTGAGCGAGGAGGTGCCGCCGGCGCCGATCAACCCCTATGGTCGTTCCAAGCTGATGAGCGAGTGGATGCTCGCCGATGCGGCGCATGTCCTGCCGCTGCGCTATGTCGTCCTGCGCTATTTCAACGTGGCCGGGGCCGATCCGCAGGGGCGATCGGGGCAGTCCACACCCAACGCCACGCATCTGATCAAGGTCGCCTGCGAAGCCGCGCTCGGCAAGCGCCCGGGCCTGTCGATCTTCGGCACCGATTATCCGACCCCGGACGGGACCTGCCTGCGCGACTATATCCACGTCACCGATCTCGCCGATGCGCATCTGCGCGCGCTCGCCCATCTGCGCGGTGGCGGCGACAATCTCGTGCTGAATTGCGGCTACGGCCATGGCTTCTCGGTGCGCGAGGTGATCGCCATGGTGAAGCGGGTCTCAGGAAGCGACTTCCCCGTCACCGAGGCGCCGCGCCGCGCCGGCGACCCGGCGGCTCTGGTCTCGCGCGCCGACAAGCTCCCCGGCCTGCTCGGCTGGAAACCGCGTCACGATGATCTCGAGACCATCGTGCGCCATGCGCTGGAATGGGAGCGGCGGCGGGCGTGAACGCGCGGGCGAAATCCGCTTCGCACAGTGGCGGAGCGACTCGACGACGTTCGTGTTCTGGTCCATGTTCGGCGCATGAGTCGGCCCGATGATCACGAGAGAGTGCCGCCCGCTCGAGGCGGTTCCATTTCCGCGCGCGCCCGCGCTGCGGCTTCCCCGCCTGCCATCTATCTGGAAGGTCTGAACGACGAGCAGCGTCGCGCCGTCGAGGCGACGGAGGGGCCGGTTCTGGTGCTGGCCGGCGCAGGGACGGGGAAGACGCGGGTGCTCACCACGCGGATCGCGCATCTGATCGCCACGGGCAAGGCGCGCCCCTTCGAGATCCTCTCGGTCACCTTCACGAACAAAGCCGCGCGGGAGATGAAAGAGCGCATCGCCGCGCTGATCGGCGAGGTCGGCGAGGGCATGCCCTGGCTCGGCACCTTCCACTCGATCAGCGCCAAGATCCTGCGCCGGCATGCCGAGCTCGTCGATCTGCGCTCCGATTTCACCATCCTCGCCACCGACGACCAGCTGCGCCTGCTCAAGCAGATTCTCCAGGCCGAGGGGATCGACGAGAAACGCTGGCCGCCGCGCCAGCTCGCCGGGCTGATCGATTCGTGGAAGAATCGCGGGCTCGGGCCCGACAAGGTGCCGCCCGGCGAGGCCGGCGCCTTCGCGCATGGGCGCGGGGGCGAGCTCTATGCGCTCTACCAGCAGCGCCTGAAGACGCTCAACGCCGCCGATTTCGGCGATCTCCTGCTCGAATGCCTGCGGCTGTGGCGCGAGAATCCGGATATTCTGGAGCTCTACCAGAACCGCTTCCGCTACATGCTGGTGGACGAGTATCAGGATACCAATGTCGCGCAGTATCTCTGGCTGCGGCTGATCGCGCAAAAGCGCAAGAACCTGGCCTGTGTCGGCGATGACGACCAGTCGATCTATGGCTGGCGCGGGGCCGAGGTCGACAACATCCTGCGCTTCGAGCACGATTTTCCCGGCGCCACCGTGGTGCGGCTGGAGCGCAATTACCGCTCCACCGGGCATATCCTCTCCGCCGCCTCGCATCTCATCGCCTTCAATGAAGGCCGTCTCGGCAAGACGCTCCATACAGAGGACGAGCCCGGCGAGAAGGTCACTGTCACCGGCGCCTGGGATTCGGGCGAGGAGGCGCGCGCCATCGGCGAGGAGATCGAGGCGCTGCAGGCCAACCGTCACGCGCTGTCGCAGATCGCCGTGCTGGTGCGTGTCTCGGCGCAGATGCGCGAGATCGAGGATCGCTTCGTCCAGCTCGGGCTGCCCTATCGCGTCATCGGCGGCCCGCGCTTCTTCGAGCGCGCCGAGATCCGCGATGCGCTGGCTTATCTGCGCTGCGTGAATTCGCCGAGCGACGATCTTGCTTTCGAGCGCATCGTCAACACGCCCAAGCGCGGGCTGGGCGATGCGACCTTGCAGATCCTGCACAACCACGCCCGTGCGGCTCAGGTGCCGCTGATGCAGGCCACGCGCTTTCTCGTGGAGACGGACGAGCTCAAGGCGAAGCCGCGCAACACCCTGCGCAATCTGATGGCGGCTTTCGAGCGCTGGAGCGCGATGCGGGAGACCATGCCGCATCACGAGCTCGCCGAGGTGGTTCTGGAGGAATCCGGCTATACCGACATGTGGCAGAAGGACAAATCCGCCGATGCCCATGGCAGGCTGGAGAACCTGAAGGAATTCGTCCGCTCGATGGAGGAATTCCCCGATCTGCTTTCCTTCCTCGAACATGTCTCGCTGGTGATGGAGCGCAACGAGGCCGATAACGAGGACCGCGTCAGCCTGATGACGCTGCACGCGGCCAAGGGGCTCGAATTCGACACCGTCTTCCTCCCCGGCTGGGAGGAGGGGCTGTTTCCCAACCAGCGCGCCCTCGATGAAAGCGGCCTGTCGGGCCTCGAGGAAGAGCGCCGCCTCGCCCATGTCGGCCTCACCCGCGCGCGCCGCCGGGCCAAGATCTTCTTCGCCTCGAACCGGCGCATCCACGGCATGTGGAACGCCACGGTGCCGAGCCGCTTCGTCGACGAGCTGCCGGAAGAATCCGTCGAGGTGACGGAGGCGCAGGCGCAGTTCGGTGGGGGATTTGGTGGTGGTTTCGGTGGACGCCCGGGCGGCTCGCGCTTCGACCAGATCGAAAGCTTCGGCTCCAGCTACGAAACCCCCGGCTGGCAGCGCGCCCAAAGCCGCAAGGCCGCCGGCGGCTTCAGCGATGCGGGCGGCGGCGGCTGGCGCGGCGGCGGCGGACGATCCGGCCCGACGGTGATCGAGGGCGAACTCGTCGCGCGTTCAACGGGCACGGAATCGACTTTCGAGCCCGGCGCGCGGGTGCTGCATATGAAATTCGGGCCGGGTACCGTCGCGGCGGTGGACGGCAACAAGCTCACGGTGGAATTCGACAAGGCGGGGCGGAAGATGGTGCTGGATAGTTTTGTGGAGCGGACGTGAGGGGGGGCAAAGAATGTAGTCGACTTCATTTCAGCAAGTCGCTTCGACGGCGTCGGTACCCAAAAACTTCCCAACCATTCAATTCAAATACTGTAATGGTCAGGATCTCTTTTCGGCCATGTCAACCGAAAAGCGCTTTCTCTGTTCAGGTGTATTTCGAATTTTATAGCGTTCTAAATGCAATCAACTAATGTAATGCAAAATAATTATGTATATACAAGCAATTACTAAGGCCAAGAGGAAACCGAATTCAAAGTATCAACAATGTCTTCAAAGTGATCAGCTGAGTCATGCGCTTTTTTTAGATGAGCGCCGCGTACACCATCGCCAGAATTACAGTAAAAAATGGGCTTCTTGGCATCCATTGAGTACGGAACAAGGCTGTGAAGATTCGGAATCATGCCTAGCTTATAGTCATCATCAGTCCAAAATTGGACTTGATTCAGCGGGGTGAGCTTGTTGATGATGTTTTCTTGAATCGCAGGCTCGAGTTCGTTCCCATAAATTTGCCAGCCTTCCGTCATTCCAGCTGCATTTGTACGGATATTATGTTGTTGAACAACATAGCCAAGGTAGGTTGGTTTCCCCTTCGGAATCGACAGGGTGGGATCCTGCCATGCAGCGTTAGTTTGATCCCACTCATTTCGCCATGCGACGAGCTTGTTGCCGAGGTTTTCGGTTCCTTTGATGGAAAATAGGTCGGGAGCCAACGGCGTAATGAAATAATCCGCTGAGGCAAGGACGGCTCGGTTCAGTGCGCCTAGATTGGGGCCAAGATCCAACAACACCAAGTCTGCGCCTACTTTCTCGCTCGCCCATCTAATGTAGCGATGGATTGCAGATTGAGCTCGCACCGCCGGCTCATTACCGCCTCGTGCGGCACTCCAAGTGTCTCCCAATGTATCTTCGAAATCGCTCAGGCGAAGGTCTCCGGGCACGAGGTATAGCTTGCCCTTAGCATGTGGAACAGGACTAGGTTGCCTCTGGCGAATGTCGCCGATGCCTCGTGCAACACGCTCAAGTGCTCGGTAGATGCTGTTGCCGTCCGGGCCCCAGGAGTGTCGAATTGCAGTGTCGCCGAAGCAATACGCAGTAAGATTGCACTGACTGTCGCAATCAACCATCAGCACGGTGAGCCCACGCGCGGCGAGAAGATGCCCAACGTGATACATGTATGTCGTTTTTCCGACGCCGCCTTTGTTATTGAAAATCGCAATGCTTTTGGTCATTCGAGACTCCTATCAATCAGCATATGGGCGTACGCAATCTAGGGTACGTTTCCTGCAGATGTAAAATTAGTTTTCCGGAACTGCAGAAAAAATGTAGGGATGTCCACAAGTCTCGGCATGGACAGCCGTTTAGTCGTGGGCGTTAGCAGCGCAAGATAGGCTTTCGATCCAGCCGTTCTCGTTGACGTGCTTCGAATGGTGATACGTCGCATGCTGAGATCGCGCAGCCCGACCGCTTCCCATCCCAAGTCATGCCCCAACGCGCAGGGTAGCGTCCAAGGAGCTGGTGTAATTTCAGTGCCGTCAACGGTGTGATCCTGGGTGGCCATCGAGGTGTATGGTCGAGGTGGAGTTTGCTGACTTCAACCCCGGACCACATGGAGACCCCGATGACCAAGACGAACATGGACCTGTCCGAACTTCTGGCCAAGCACGATCAGGGAGACTTTCTGCGCAGCGTTGCCGAGGCCGTCCTGCAGCTGATCATGGAGGCGGATGTCGAAGGCCTGATCGGCGCTGGCAAGCACGAGCGCAGCGGCGAACGCACAACGTGGCGTAACGGGTATCGAGAGCGCGCTCTCGATACCCGTCTGGGCACGCTGAACCTGCGGGTTCCCAAGCTGCGTCAAGGCAGTTACTTCCCGGGCTTTCTCGAAGCGCGCAAGACCTCGGAACAGGCGCTGGTGGCCGTCATCCAGGAGGCGTGGATCAGTGGTGTCTCGACCCGTCGCGTCGATGAGCTGGTGCAGGCCATGGGGCTGAGCGGCATTTCGAAGAGCACGGTGTCGAAGCTGTGCAAGGACATCGACGAACGTGTCGGCGAGTTCCTGAACCGCCCGCTCACCGGCGAATGGCCCTATCTCTGGCTCGACGCCACCTATCTGAAGGTGCGCCAGGGCGGACGGATCGTACCAGTCGCCGCAATAATCGCCGTGGCCGCCAACACCGAGGGACGCCGTGAGATCATCGGCCTCGGTATCGGCCCGTCCGAGGCCGAGACATTCTGGACCGAGTTCCTTCGATCCCTGCGCGTTCGCGGCCTGGGGGGCGTCAGACTGGTCATCAGCGACGCGCATACAGGCCTCAAAGCCGCCATCGCCCGGGTCTTCGAAGCAACCTGGCAACGCTGTCGCGTCCACTGGATGCGCAACGCCCTGGCCCATGTCTCGCGTGGTCAGCATACTGTCGTCGCCGCTGCCATCCGACAGGCCTTCGATCAACCCGACCGCACCCATGCCGGCGAAACCTGGCGCAAGGTCGCAGAGCAACTGCGCCCGCGCTGGCCAAAACTGGCCGATCTCATGGATGCCAGCGAGCACGACGTGCTGGCCTACATGTCATTCCCGCGCCAGCATCGCACCAAACTGCACAGCACGAACCCAATTGAACGTCTGAACAAGGAGGTCAAGCGACGCGCCGACGTCGTCGGGATCTTCCCCAATGAAGCATCCATCATGCGTTTGATCGGCGCCGTGCTCTTCGAGCAGAATGACGAATGGCAGACATCAAGCCGCTACATGATGGTCGAGGCATTCGCACAGATCGACAAGGAGGAGATCGATCCCATCCTCAGCATAACCACAAAAGCCGCCTGATCATGACCTCAGGCCATCCAGAAAATTACACCAGCTTGACGGACGCGACCCAACGCGCAGCTCGCCGGACGCCAGCTCTCAGAAATTCGGGTGAGAAATACCAACCCCCACAAAGACGCATACCTGTTAACCGCCTTATCCCCCAAAAACTCCCCCGCCCTGCGCGCCCCTGACGCCGCCGGGCGGGAATCCTTCGACACCGGAGTCGATCTGCGCCCCCCGCCCACCCGGCGACAAAACTAATCATTGACATCGCATAGCACTGCCTCTACTAACAGTGTCATCGATATTTGCTTGCTGAGCTTTGGTTATCGCGCGATTTCTGTCGCGCCCGGACGAACCTCCCTTTCAAAAATCGTTATCCTGAGCCGCAACGCGCTTCTGCGTGGCGGCGGTCACTCTATGCTATGAAAGGGATCGTCATGGTCACCGGCACAGTTAAATGGTTCAATTCCACCAAGGGCTTTGGTTTCATCCAGCCGGATGATGGTGGTGCTGACGCATTTGTCCATATCTCGGCCGTCGAGCGCGCTGGTATGCGCGAAATCGTCGAGGGCCAGAAGCTCAGCTACGAGCTGGAGCAGGACCGTAAGTCCGGCAAGATGTCGGCTTGCAACTTGCAGGCTGCGTGAATCGGGATCAGCTCTCCTTTGACCACGGATGTACTGGCACTGTCGAGAGTATGAGACTGAGAGAGGTCAGGCATTTGCCTGGCCTTTTTTATTGCCGCTCGTCATCAGGCGAGCCGGAGGGATGATCATGTCGCAATATAGCAAGCCCCGCGAGCAGGCGGAGAGCGCCTTCACGAAGGTGCAATCGCAGCTGATGGCGCGAAACCGCGTCATTGAAGAAATCGACACGATGGCACAGGCGCGCGAGGACAAGACTTCGCGATTGAAGAATGCCCGCCTGGCAAGGGAAGCGGATGACCGCACGCGGGCGACAGCCGCGCTCAAATCGAGGCGGGCCATCAAGGCCTGAGCCCAGCGTGACCAGAATCGAAACGGAACAGAGACTTGAAGAACAAGAAAGACAATGATTTCGCTGACCGCCGCAGCGCCGCTGCCGAAGCGAAGGCCGCTCTGCTGAAATCCTATCGTGCCGCAAAGGAAGCCGCTGAGCCGACCCGGCTCGCACGCGAGGCAGAACGCAAGGCTATCGCTGCGGCCAGGGAAGAACGGCAGGCGGAGAAAGAACGCCTGAAGCGCGATGAGCAGGCGCGGATCGAGGCTGTCGCGACGGAGCGTCAGGCCGCCGCCGATGCCGCCGCCAAGGCCGAAGCTGAAGGCCGTGAGAAGGCCGAGAAAGACCGCGTCTCGCGCGTCATCGAGGATGAGGCCGCGCGAAAGGCCGCACGCGATGAGCGCTACGCAAACCGCAAGGCGCGACAGAAATAACGGGATCGCGCTGTTTTGGGGGATCGGTCGGGCGATGACGGGCAGCCATACTGCCCGCTTCCCCCTCTATCCGCCCAGAAAATCCCCCGCTACACTCCCCCCATGATCAGAGCCCAACCCCTCGACCCCGCCAGTTTCGCGCCCTTCGGCACCGTCCTGAGCGCGCCTGACGGGCCCGGGCGGGATTATTTCGATGCGGGGCTTTCCAACCTGCGCCCCGAGGCGAAGCCGAGCCTGAGCATTGCCCGCGTGGTCGAGCCGGTGGTGCTTCCCTTCGCAGTGAAGCTGATGGAGCGGCATGAATTTTCGTCGCAGAGCTTCGTGCCGATGCAGGCGGCGCGCTGGCTCGTCGTGGTGGCGCCGCATGCGGCGAATGGCGGGCCGGATATCAAGCGGATGCAGGCTTTCATTGCCGGGCCGGATGCGGGGATCATCTTCGGCGCGGATGTCTGGCATCACCCGCTCACCGTGCTTGACGGGCCGGGCACATTTGCGCTCGGGATGTGGCGCGCCGGCGATGACGGAGACGAGGAATTCGTCGATCTGACGGAGCCGGTCATCGTCTCGGGCTGACGGGGCGGCGTGCAACACGTGCGACTTTCGGCGGGTGCGCGCGATTTGTGCAGTGCAGCAGGAGACATTTGCGAAGCTTTGCTTTATATTTGCTGATGATGTTGAGCGCACTTGTCCATTCCCGCGCCGGGCCCGAGGCCCTCGCCGCAACGCTTTCCGCCCTGGTCACCGGGGTGGCCGAGGGCGTCGTGGCAGACGCCGTGGTCATCGTCGAGCAGGAAAGCGAGGCAATCGATCTGATCATCGAGGCGACCGGCGCGCATCATGTGGTGATCGCAGCCGGGTCTGACCCGTGGTCCGCCGGCGCCGCGCTCGCACGACGCGACTGGTTCATCTGCCTCGAAGCCGGTGACATTCCTCTGGAAGGCTGGATCGGCGCGGTCGACCGCTTCGCCTTTATCGCCGAACGCGAGGGCTATCCGATCGGGCGGCTGGCGCGCCGGGCGCCGGATTGGCGGGAATGGCTGCGTGAGCGCGTCGGCCGCCTGTCGCGCGCGATCCGCGCCGGCGACATCGTCCACCGCTCAAAGCTCGACGGGGCTGCAGCCAGACGCCCGCGCATCGCCGGTGTCGAGGCGCAGATCCTGCGCCAGCCTGCACCCCAGCCCGAGCGCGATCTCGCCCCAGCCGGGTGAGGGCGGTCGCTCAGGCGTCGCGCAATTTGCCGCGTTTGAGATGCTCGTCGAGGCGGGGCATGATCTCGACGAAATTGCACGGCTGATGGCGATAATCCAGCTGCGGCTGCAGGATCCCGTCCCAGGCATCCTTGCAGGCGCCGGGCGAGCCGGGCAGCACGAAGATGTAGGTGGCGTTCGTCACCCCCGCCGTGGCGCGCGATTGCAGCGTCGAGGTGCCGATCTTGTCGTAGCTGATGCGATGGAAAACGGCGGAAAAACCGTCCATCCGCTTCTCGAAGAGTGGCTCGATCGCTTCCGGCGTCACATCGCGACCGGTGAAACCCGTGCCGCCGGTGGTGATCACCACCTCGATGGCGGGATCGGCGATCCAGGCCGAGACCTGCTTGCGGATGGCCTCGACCTCGTCGCGCACGATAGCGCGATCGGCGAGCGTGTGGCCGGCTTGCGCGATGCGCGCGGCGAGCGTATCGCCGGAGCGGTCCTGCGAGAGATCACGCGTGTCGGAGACGGTCAGCACGGCGATCGCGACGGGAATGAAGGGCTGGGACTCGTCGATTTTCATGATCTGCTCGGTGGTGTGGCCTTGTTTCTCATAATTGCGAAAGCAACCTTTAAGCAGAATGTAAACTTTCCCGGCGAGAATTCCAGCGCCAATCGCATCCTCTTGGTGGTGCGACAGATGGATTTTACAATGGAGCATGGTTCACAGCAGGATGACACGATCGAAAGCCGGCTCGAACTGCTCGTCAGGCAGGGCGGCGGCTATGAGGGTGCGTTCGACCTGCTCGTGGATGTGCTGATCGAGCGCGGCCCGCAACTGCCCGATTCCCGCCGCGACGATTGCATGGATCTGATCATCGCGGTCGCGCCGCGTTGTTCGGCGCGCACGATCGGCGAGGCGACCCGGCGCATGGCCCTGCACGAACACGCCCCGCGCACGTTGATCCTCGCCCTCGCCCAACTGGCCATCGCCCGGGAGGCGCGTGAATCCGGAGAGAAGGCGCCGCCTGCCGCCGAGGCCCAGCCCGAGGACGAACTCACGCGGCTGATCGCCGAAGCGCCGGCGGAGGCGTTGCGCGATCTGGCGCGTCGCGAGGATCTCCATGCGGGCGCCTGCGCCAGGCTCCTGCAGCGCGGCGACCAGGAGGCCATCGCGGTCTGTGCGCGCAACCGCAAGGCGCGCTTCGACCGCTCCGGCTTCGCCGAAGTCGCCGCCATGGCGGTCGAAGACGATGATATCCGCGCCGCGCTGTGCCACCGCTGGGATATTCCGGAAGACGACGTGGCGCGGTTCTGGGGGGCCTGTGTCGACCAGGACAAGGCGCGGCTGCTCGTCTCCGGATTCAGCGCGGATGAAGAGCCGCAGCTCGACGACATGCCGCCACTCGGCCTGAGCGACGAGGAGGAGGCGGTGCTCGAAACAGAGCGACAGCTGGCCGAGCTGATTCTCGAACATACCCGTCCCAGCTCGCTGCCGCGCGCAGCGCGCAAGCTCGCCGAGGCGGCGGGGATCGATGACGGTCTCGCCTTCGATCTGATCTGCGGCTCCTATGAGCGCGGGGTGGTGTTGCTTGCGCGCGCGGCGGGGATGGACGAATGGGCTTTTCTGAAGCTCGTCTGCTCGCGGCTCAAACAGATCGCCTCGACCACCACACCCCACCGCGCCTTGCGTCATTTCCGCGAATGCTCGCGCGAGGAGGCGGGCCGGATCCTCGCCAGCATCACCGATGTCAAATCGCTGATCGCGCAGGAGCGGGCCGCAGCGAAGGCAACGGCGCGCGCGCAGGCGAAAGCTGCAAGAATTCGCAGCCTGCAGGGTCTGGAGCCGCAAGCTGAAGATGCCTCACCGCCGGTCGCGTCGCCGCAGCCCGTCGCCGCTTCCGCCTGACCTTATCCCGCGTCACCCCCGATCACCGTCGCAGCGATCCAGTATTCCGGATACCGCGCGTGTAACTGCGCGGCGGCCGCGTCGCGCGTGGCATCATCGGCAAACAGCGCAAAGACCGTCGCGCCCGAGCCGGACATGCGCGCGAGCAGGCAGCCGGGGCAGGCGGCCAGAGTCTCGCGCAGGACCGCAATGGCCGGGGCGATGGCCTCGGCCGGGCCGGCGAGATCATTGCGCCCCGCCTTCAGCCGCGCGATCCAGCCAGCGCGATCATGCGCACCAGGCCAGGCCTCGGGTTCGGCGGGGAGCGCGTCATCCATGTCACCCGGCGGCGTGAAACGCGCGCCCGGCGCGAGGGCGAGCCCGCGGAACACCTCCGGTGTCGGTACGGCGATGCCGGGATTCGCGAGCAGGGCCGGGAAGGCCGGGAGGGTGAGCGGCGGGCCGAGATCGGCTCCGGTGCCATACATCACCCGGCTGCGACCGGCGAGACAGACGGGCACATCCGCGCCGATTTCGGCCGCTGCGCGCAAGAGTGCCGGATGGTCAGGAAATATCCCGGCCCCGTCGGCGAGGAGGCGCAGCGCCGCCGCCGCATCAGCCGAGCCCCCGCCGATGCCGGAGGCGACCGGCAGATGCTTGTCCAGAATGAACCCGCCTGCCGGCAGATCCGGCAGGTGTCGATGGAGAACCGCCCGGGCGCGGGTGACGAGGTTTCCCGCCCCGGAGCCGCCATCGATCAGCGCCGACGCCATCGGCCCGGTCAGTTGCAGGGATTGGTCGCTATCGGCCACGAAAGTGAGCCGGTCGCCGGTCGCCGCGAAGCTCACCAGGCTTTCGAGATCATGATAGCCATCCGCACGGCGTGCGCGCACATGCAGGATCAGATTGATCTTGGCGGGGGCGAAGGCGCTTGCCTGCACGCCCCGACCTTCGGCTTCAGCCACCCTCGCGCGCCCCGTCGGTCGCTTCACCGGCCTCGCTCTTGCGTGAATCGGCCTCGGCCTCGTCGAGCCCGATTTCGAGCTTGCGTTCGATCATCTCGCGGTCATCCTCCCCGGGATCGTTGGCCAGAGCCCGCTCCCATTGGAACCGCGCTTCCAGCCGGCGCCCGACGCGCCAATAGACGTCGCCGAGATGATCGTTGACGACGGGATCATTGGGCAGGTGCTCGATCGCGCGCTCCAGTTCGCGCACCGCATCCTCGTAGCGGCCGAGCTTGAAATAGGCCCAGCCGAGGCTGTCGATGATGTGGCCGTCATCAGGGGCGAGCTCGATCGCCCGCTGGATCATGGTATAACCTTCATCAAGGCGGATATCCATGTCGACCCATGAATAGCCGAGATAATTGAGGATCTGGGCCTCGCCCAATGGTGATGTGTCGGGCACGAGATCCAGTGCCTGCCGCAGATCCGCCTCCGCACGCTCCCACTCGCCCATACGCTCGAGCGAGGCGCCACGGAAGAAGAACAGGGTCCAGTCGCCCGGACCGGGATCCCCCAGAAGCGCGATCGCCCGCGTATAGGCTTCGGCGGCCTCCGGAAAATTTCGGCGCATGCGCTGGATATTCGCCAGAGCCACATGGGCCTCGCGGTTTTGCGCGTCGCGCGCAATCAGCGCCTCAAGATGCGCGACGGCATCCGCCTTGCGGTCGAGCTGTTCGAGCAGCATTCCGATATCGACCTGTGCGCCGGATTGAAGCGGAGAAGCCGCCGGAATCGCATTGAAGGTTTCGATCGCGGCGGCGTATTGCGCGCGCGATTCGAGGAGTTCCGCGAGCGTCGCCAGCGCCATGTCATGGGCCGGAGCGAGGTGGATCGCCAGACGCAGATAGATCAGCGCGATGAGATCATCACCATCGCTGATTCCCACCGAGCCGAGCCCGTAGAGCACTTCGGAAGCACCTTCGTTCACACTCGACACGGCGCGGGGCAGGCTTTTGTCATCCCGCAGGGCCTCGAGATTGGCATGGGCAATCGGGTGACGCGGGAAGGTTTCCAGAAAATCCTCATAGGCGGCGATGGCTTCGTCCGTGCGCTCGTCCCGGGCGGCGAAGCGGGCATAGGCATCGACGATGCTGAGCGCGCTCGGCTGCGCTTCGAGGGCCGCTGAAAAGCGTGTGCGCGCGATCTCGGTCTCACCGAGAAAACTCGCGATCAGCGCACCGTGATAGAGCCGGAAAATCTCGTAACCCGCTTCACCTTCGAGCCGGTCGACGGTGAGAAGTGCGTCCTCTTCGAGGCCGCTGCCGGCATAGGCCCATGCCCGCAGCAGGGTTGCCGTGAGATCCGCAGTATTGCCGCGCCCACCTTGTTCGAGGCGCGAGCGGGCTACGGCGAAGCGACCCTCCCGGATATCCCCGACGGCCTGGGCCAGCTGTGCGAGGCTGTTGCCGGGATCGCTCTCCAGAATCCGCTCGGCGGCGCGCAGGGCATAGCTCATGTCGCCATCCGCCAGAAAGGCGATGAAGGCGTTTTCAAGCAGTGCTGGATCGTCCGTCACCATGTCGAAAAGGCGGCGGTAGAAAGTGGCGGAGGCGGTGGTGTCTCCGGCGAATCCGGCGACATGGGCCGCGAGAAAGTTTCCCGCCACACTGCGCGCAGGGTAGGGGATCTCGCGCAGATCATCGAGACGCGGCGCTTCCGGCGCTGCCTGCGCCGATGCGGCGCCTCCCCACGGGCCCGCATTGATCGTGACGGCGAGGGCGAGCACCGCAGCGCCCCGTATCAGGATCTGCATGAAAGAGGTGATGTGGTCAGACGGCTGGCGAGCGAACACGAGGGCGATAACTCCTGGGTTCCGGCGGTGCCGGCGCTGGGCGTGCCGGCCCTGACCGCCTCCCGCAGCGCGGCGGGTCGAATATGCTTCAAACGCGAATCCTGGCCACAGCATGGCCTCTTCGCCCCGCCGCTTCAAGGTGTAAGGTTGACACGCCCGGAAAATCCGGTCGCCTTCTGCCTTACATGTTCGGATAGACCGGTCCGCCGCCGCCTTCCGGCGTGACCCAGTTGATGTTCTGGGCCGGATCCTTGATATCGCAGGTCTTGCAGTGGACGCAGTTCTGCGCGTTGATCACGAAGCGCGGATTGGTCTTCTTCACCTCGTCGTCATAGACCACCTCATACACCCCCGCCGGGCAGTAGAGCCGCGCCGGCTCACCATATTTCGGCAGGTTCTGCGCGATCGGGATGCTGGAATCCTTCAGCGTCAGGTGGCAGGGCTGCTCTTCCTCGTGATTCGTGTTGGAGAGGAAGACCGAGGAGAGCTTGTCGAAGGTCAGGACACCGTCCGGCCTGGGATAGCTCAGATGCTTGACCTGGTCGATCGGCTTGAGCGTCGCGTGGTCCGGCTTGCCGTGGCTCATCGTGCCGAAGAACGAGCTCTTGAAGAGCTGGTTCATCCACATGTCCAGCCCGCCCAGCCCGATGCCGAGCAACGTGCCGAATTTCGACCAGAGCGGCTTGACGTTGCGCACGGGCTTGAGATCCTCGCCCACGGCGGAGCTGCGCCAGGCTGCATCATAGCTCGCGAGCTCGTCATTGGCGCGCCCCTCGCGCAGGGCGCTGACGAGATGCTCGGCGCACAGCATGCCCGAATGAATGGCGTTGTGGCTGCCCTTGATGCGCGGCACGTTGACAAAGCCCGCCGCATCGCCGACGAGACAGCCGCCGGGGAAGGCGAGCTTCGGCACCGATTGCCAGCCGCCCTCGACAATGGCGCGCGCACCGTAGCCGATGCGCTTGCCGCCCTCGAAGGTCGGCGCGATCATCGGATGCGTCTTGAAACGCTGCATCTCGTCAAAGGGCGAGAGCGTCGGGTTTTCGTAATTCAGATGGATGACGAAACCGACCGAAACCAGATTCTCACCGTAATGATACAGCCAGGAGCCGCCGCCGGTGCGGTTGTCTAGCGGCCAGCCGAAGGAGTGCTGCACGAGGCCCGGGCGATGCTGCTCGGGCGAAATCTCCCAGACTTCCTTGATGCCGATGCCGTATTTCTGCGGCTCGCGTCCGGCATCGAGGTCGAACTTGCGGATCAACTGCTTCGTGAGATGGCCACGCGCGCCCTCGGCGAAGAGCGTGTACTTGCCGCGCAATTCCATGCCGCGGGTGAAATTCGGACCCGGATTGCCCTCGCGATCGACGCCCATATCGCCGGTGGCGATGCCGAGCACGCGCCCCTCGTCATCATGCAGCACTTCCGCCGCCGCGAAGCCGGGATAGATCTCGACCCCAAGCGCCTCGGCCTGGGGCGCCAGCCAGCGGGCAACTTCGCCCAGGGAGCCGATATAGTTGCCGTGGTTGTTCATCAGCTTCGGCATGGCGAAATTGGGCAGGCGGATGCCGCCGCCCGGGCCGAGAAAAAGAAACTGGTCTTCGGTGACCTGCGTTTTCAGCGGGCAGTCGGCATCCTCGCGCCATGCGGGCAGGAGCGCGTCGAGGCCGCCGGGATCGATCACCGCGCCGGAAAGGATATGCGCGCCGATATCGGCGCCCTTTTCCACCACGACGACAGAATAATCCTCGCCCGCTTCGGTCGCGATCTGCTTGATGCGGATGGCGGCTGCCAGCCCGGCAGGGCCCGCGCCCACGATCACGACGTCGAAATCCATCGATTCGCGTTCGGGCAGCTCGGCCCCGTTCTGCGTAGTCATGCCATTGCCTCCTTTGGAGCGCTTTTCCGGTTTGCTCTCGAGCGCGTCTGCGATGGATGCACCGCCGTTTCGCTGCCACGGGACATGCGCCTTGAAGACGCCGCCATATCGCAACGGAACGCGCCAGACCATAATGCTTCCAGATAATCCGTCCAGCGGCATCTGTCGAACGGGCAAAGCATCGCGCCGCGACCCAGCCATGGTCGATCCCCAGCGACCGTGGTACGAAACGGACCGGAGGGCCACTGGATCGGGTCTGGGGCCCACTTGATCGGGTCTGGTGCCCACTTGATCGGGTCTGGGGCCCACTTGATCGGGCCTGGGACCCACTTGATCGGGTCTGGGGCCCACTTGGCGAAATCCGTCATGCGCATGACAATCGAGGGCGCTGGTGCTGACGCAGAAGACGCTTTGTCTGTTGCCTAACACAGCTGCGCACGCTATGAGAATCGCTGAAACTCACAGGTTCGGGTTGAAATGGCCCGTGTGATGGCTTTCAGATTGCCGGATCGGCGGATTTGCAGGAGTCGGGTTTGTCGGATTACTTCCCTGACGGGAGTCTGATCTTGCCATTGCTGCGCCCCGATGCGCGGGAATTCATCGGCAGCCAGGCCTTGACGCGCAACATGCAGGCCGGGGAGGTGATCTTCGAGCCGACCGGCACATTGTCTCATGCCGTATTCCCGCATTCCGGTCAGATTTCGCTGCTCGCCATCCGGGATGACGGGCGCGTCGCGGAGCAGACCGCCATCGGTCCGGAGGGCATGATCGGGCTGTCCATGATCCTCGGCGGCGGTGCCACTCTCAGCCGATCGGTCACCCGCATACCCGGCATCGCCACCTGGATTCCGCTCGCGACGATGACCGAGGCGCTGGAGCGTTTTCCCTGTCTCTATACCGCCCTTATCCTCTACGGGCGTTCTTTGATCATACAGTTGATGGAAAGCGTCGCCTGTAACTCGCTGGGGCATGCACCGGAGCGGGTGGCGCGCCGGTTGCTGCATGCTCACGATGCCGTCCATGGCGATACGATCCTGATCACGCAGGAGAGCCTGGCCGAGGCTCTGGGCCTGCGCCGCGCCACGGTGAACGCCGCCTGCACCGAACTCTCACGTGACGGCATCATCACTTATACGCGCGGCAAGGTGATCGTGAACGACCGGGCAGGGCTTGAGGCACGCGCCTCGGATGCATACCGCCGCATCGTGGCCTCGTATTCCTGGCAGTCTCAGGATGCGTTCGACGCCCATGTCTATAAAGCTCGGAATCGTTTCCGGTAACAGGGCCCGATGCCTGATATTCGCGCTGAAGCCGGCAATCGGGATGCGCGCAGGCACGCACCATGCTGCGCCCGCTCCGCTGTTGCGTCCTGCGACCTGACCGGAACTAGTCTCGCTGCGGTTTGATCGTGTCCTTGCCACCGCCGATCTGGTCGACACCGAGTTCCTCGGCACCTTTCGGCGCGGCCACCGTCTGCTTTTCCTCGCCGGGGCGATGGTCGAAGCTGACACCGGCCCGCTCACGCATATCGGCGAAGGCTCTCGACTGCAGATATGGCGCCAGATACCAGGCGATTGGAATCGCCAGGATGAATGTCGCGATCGTCGCGATCGGAATCAGCGTTTCCGAATGGGCCGTCAAGGCCGGTATCGTCATGATCGATACGAACTTTATTCCGAAGAGAACCGCGTTGACTGGAAGATAGACCAGCGCGGCGACGATGAGGCGCTTGCGCATGACGTCACTCCTTTCACTGATCAGGCCAACGCCTGGAAGCGTTCAGAGTTTCCGATCATTGGCCAGGTTTCCCCTCGCCAACCGCTTCGTTTTGCGATTCCGGCTTGGCCTGGGAATTTTCCAGGGCCGGAAATGACGTAATTGAAGAAACTTTGAATCGGTTTATAATTGTATCTTTTTGATACAATGATGGTCAGTGATGAGACATATTGCACGATATCATGCGATCTGCTGCAATCCGGATTCCGGATATGACCAGAAATGAAACAGTTCATGTGAATTGAATACACGCGATAATACGCTTCATCTTGGGTTGTATTACGATTTATTGGAGATGCGTAAAATTTGAATCGTGCAAGCAATAAAGAGTTTGCAGATTTTTCCGAGAGTCAGCGCCAGTGACCATGGAGGCGCCCGGATGAAACGCTTCATTTCTGATACGCGCGGCAACGTGGCGATGATCTTTGGGCTGACCCTCATTCCCGTCATGGGATTTGCCGGGGCTGCGCTCGATTACAGCCGCGCGACCGCCGTGCGGGAGGAGTTGCGTCTGTTCGCCGATCAGACCGCACTCAATGTCGCCCATGCCGGAAACCCGTCTTCGGCCCCCGCCATTCTGGCGAAGGCCGAAGACGAGCTGCGGGGAAAGCTGCGGGAGAACCTCGAGGATGTGCAGATGCAGGGCCGCTGGCTCGACGGTGCGCATTATCAGGTGAAGATCAGTGCCGATTTGCGCTCCTCGCTTCTCGCCGGCGTGCCCGGCATGCCGAAGACGATCGCTGCGCAGGTCATCACCGTCGCGCACCGAATCCCGCCGACTTACAGGGTGCTGCCGCCCGACATGTCGATGCTCGACCCGGAAGCGGGCGATTACAACCGCATCTACATGTATTGCTACGACCCCTTGCGCGCGGCAGAACCGGGGGCTGATCCGGATGAATTCCGCACGCAACTCACCGCCATCGCCGATAATTCCTCGACCACGGTCTATGATACCGAACTTCCCGAATGTGGTGCGGGTGAGCATGTCTCCTACATGCTGCGCAACGTGCGCGGTGCACGCACCAGCCCCAATGCATGGGATGACCCGTCGCGGGAAGTCTACAACTATTTCACCGACACGGTGCTCGATCCGAATACGCGCGTGCTGGAGCATGACGTTCAGGGCTATCGCGTGCGCCACGGCCATACTTTCGAGAAGATCGACATGGACGACGTCGGTCTCATCGAGACCGTGCATTGTCGCGATACCGAAGAATGCAAGGTTGAAACGCAGGGTGGCGTCATCCCGTATCCGGGCAAGGGACGCACCCCTGAGCAGGCCACGGCTTCCTGTGAGGACGGGCAGTACATGTATTTCGGTTGGGAGGACCGCCCGGTCTATCCGCAAGGCCATCCCCGTCACGGTCAATGGACGGATGCCGATTTCGACGATATCCGCCTGATCGTCTCCTGTCCCGAAATCATCGCGACCGATCGCACGGTGCGCCTCGTGCAATAACCCCTGCGCCGTGACGAGCAGCGCGCGGCCCCTGCGATCAGGACGCCCGGATCCCGCCCCGATCCGGGCGTTTTCCGTTTCGCCCCCTCAAGCAGCATCGCCGCCGGATACGCTGACGCAACGGAAGGCGTTTCTATATTCAAGGTAGCATATTTTTTATGAATCGGTTCTATGAATGCTTGCATGAGGATCCTTGATGGTGGGTTGCCGAATATGCATGCCCTGATGCAAATGCCCGAGATTCATCACCACGATGGCCCCGATCGCGACCTGCTCGGTCTCGACAGGCGTGGAAACGTCGCGATTGTCTTCGCTCTGCTGCTCGTGCCGGTGGCCGGGCTGGCGGGCGCGGCGCTGGACTATTCCCGGGCGCATTCCCTGCGCAGCGAATTGCGCGTTCTGGCCGACAGTACCGCGATCGCGATCGCCATGGCGAAGGACCCGCAGCGCACGGCGCTGTTGCATGAGCAGGCGCGTGAATCCGTGATGGAGCGCCATGGCAACAGCGTGGAGCATGTCACGGTGCGTGGCGAGTGGGTCGACGAGATGCATTATCGCATCAACATCGAGGCGGACCTGTTCGCGACGCTTGCGGCCGCCATGCCCGGCATGTCGCGTTCGCTGACGGCGGGTGTGGAGACGGTGGTACGCCGTCCGCCCATGGTCCAGGTGATGCCGCCACCGGATTTCAGGCAGCTCAATCACGAGGCCTCCGATTACGACCGTGTCTACACCTACTGCTTCAATCCGGACCGGACGGATGATCCCGATGGTGGCCGGCGCAATTTCGTGCCGTTGGCCGACAACGCAACACCGCCAACGGAATACGAGCAGGAATTCGCTGAATGCGGACCGGGAGAATTCATCAGCTTCATGTTGCGCAATGTGCATGCTGCGCGTGAAAACCCCGAACAATGGGACGATCCCAGCCGGCGCGTGTTCGTCTATTATGCCGATACCACGATCAATCCGGAAACCGGTGCATTGGTGCACGATGTCTCCGGATACCGCGTACGCGACGGCTGGCGCTACGAGGAGATGGATCTCTACAGGCAGAATCTGGAGACAGTGCTCTGCGACACGCTTGAGGAATGCGTTCGCCTTGATGAGGGCGGCATATTGCCCAATCTGGAAACCGATCGGGATCCCGAGATCGCCGAGGAGGTCTGCGAGCCGGGGAAGTACATGTATTACGCTTGGGAAGACCGCAGCAAGGGCTATGGCTGGACGGATTACGATTACAACGACATCCGTATGATCATCGGCTGCCCGACCTTCCAGGAAGCCGGTGGCGGACTGATCCGGGTGGTGCGCTGAGCCGCATCCCGATCGCCCGCATCCATCTGCCGGGGACCTGCGTAAGCTGATACCGTGTTGCAATTCAAATGGTATCGGGGTGCATGATGGATCGCGCGGTTCTGGTGACGGGGGCGGCAAAGCGCATCGGGCGGGCGATCGCGCTGGCGCTGGCGGGTGAGGGTTACGCGGTCGCCGTGCATTACGGGCGCTCGCGCGAGGCCGCCGACGCACTCGTCGCGGAGATCGAGGCTATGGGCGGGCGCGCCTGTGCGGTCCAGGGCGATCTCGCCGATGCGCAAGCCGTGGCGCGGCTGGTGCCGGAGGCGGCGTCCAGGCTGGGGCGAGCGCTCACCATGCTCGTCAACAACGCCTCCGAATTCGAGCCGGATGCACTCACCGCCCTCGATCCCGAACAATGGGAGCGCCATTTCGCCATCAATCTGCGCGCGCCCGCCTTTCTGGTGCGCGATTTCGCCCGGCAATGCCCGGACGGTGCGGACGGGCTCGTCGTCAATATGCTCGATCAGCGCGTGTGGAAGCCCACGCCGCATTTCTTTTCCTACCAGCTCACCAAATCCGCCCTGTGGACGGCGACGCAGACCATGGCGCAGGCGCTTGCCCCGCGCGGCATCCGCGTCAACGCGATCGGGCCGGGGCCGACCGTCTCGAATACACGCCAGGGCGATGCGGATTTCCGCAAGCAGACGGAGGCGACACCGCTGAAGCGCGGTGCCACGCCGGAAGAAATCGCCAGGGCCGTCCTCTTCCTTGCCGCGACGCCGGCCATGACGGGCCAGATGCTCGCCCTCGATGGCGGCCAGCATCTGGCCTGGGAGACGCCGGATGTGGTGGGGATCCGCGAATGAACATCATCCCCTCGAGCAGGGTACGGCGGCTGGTTGAAATCATCGGGCCTGAAAGGGATCGAGAGCCTCCGCTCCGGCTCTGTCCGGCCCGGAGCGCTGCGACGCGCGGGGATGTACGAAACGATCCTGGGGGAGGCCGGGGCCTGTTCTGCATGGCGCCTGACAAGTCATGGCCAGCGGATCTTCGCGTAATTTCACGTTTAGTGGATGTTATTTAAATGCTCATCAGAAAATGCCACTAATAATTGTAGTCTTGGCCAAGATGAGCTAAAATATATATTTGTTTTGGCGAAGATTTTACTCTTCATAAATGATTATCTGTGACATCTGTCTGGAATACGACCAAAACGAAGCCGAGCTGATGCTATCCATTCGTCGATCCAGCCTCCTGTTCACCGGCCTTGTGGGGCTGGCCGTCCTCGTGGCCGCAGGCTTCGTCATCGGTCAAGAGATGCGGCGTCTGTCGTCCGCGACGCAGACCGGCAACGCCGTGACGGCCTTGTCCTATCTGAACAAGGCGACGATCGAGATATCGCTCGAACGCTCACTCTCGCAGGTCGGCCTCGCCCTGCCCGGACCGTTCCCGGCGCGATTCCAGGACGCGCTCGCGGAGCAGCGGCGGCGTTCGGAAGCGCTGTTTGCCGAACTGGATGCGCATCTGGCCTCCGTCGCATTGCCGCGTGAGGGAGAGCTCGTCGAAGCTCTGGGGCAGTACCGGCAGGCTCTTGCGGCAATCCGGGCGCGTGTGGATCCCGACCTGCGGGTGGCCGCGGATGAACGGGCAGCAGGCGGCTCCGACGTGATCGAGCGCATGAAAGCCACCATTGCCGCCATCAACGATCTGGGTGATCTCGTCCGCCCGCCGACCGACAGCACGCCCGCAGCAATCGCCGCCAACGATCTCCTGATGCAGCGCGCCTGGATCATCCGCGAGTTCGGCGGGCGCGAGCGCACCTATTTCGCGATCGCAACGGCACTGCAGCAGCCGCTGACATCCGCCGACTTGCCCGAAATGCATGAATCCCACGGGCGCGTCCTGCAGGCATGGGGCCTGTCCCAGAGCCTCGCCACACGCGCGGAGCTCGCGCCCGCCGTGGCGGAAGCCTTCCAGCGCATGCGCCGTCTCTATTTCGAGGATTATGAGACCCTTCGGCAGGATCTCTACGCTGCCGCAGAGACCGCCGATTATCCGGTCGATTTCGAAACCTATTTTGCCCGCTCTACCGAGGCGCTCGATTCGGCGGTCGATCTCGTCGTCGAGGCGGCTGCCGCCAATCTCGCGCTTGCCGAGGATTTGCGCAGCGAGGCTCGCGGCAAGCTCTGGCTGACCATTGCCTTGGCGCTCGTCGCCCTCGGCGTGACCGGGATGGCCGTGCGCTATTTCCAGAACCGCGTTGCTGGCCGGATCAGGCGGGCGACGCAAGTCATGCAGCAGCTGGCGGCCGGCACGAATGACGTCGATCTCAGCGCGCTCGCAGGCGCGGACGAGGTGGGCGATATGGGGCGCGCGCTTGCGGTGTTCCGCGACAACGCCCTTGCGCGCACGCGCCTCGAATCCCAGGCGCAGACGGATCGTGACAAGGAATTGCTGCGCCAGGACAAGATCGAGAGCCTGATCCAGCGCTTCCGGGAAGAAACGGCGCATGTACAAGAGGGGCTGACCGTCGAGATCAGCCAGCTGGGGCAGACATCCGCGCGCTTGACGCGCGTCAGTGCCGACGCCTCGGAGCAGGCGCTCGAAGCCGGAAATGCCTCGCGCGAGGCGGATCGGCACGTCCAGTCTGTCGGCAGCGCCGCCGAGGCCCTGGCCGGATCCATCCGCGACATTACCGACCAGGCGCAGGCCACTTCCGGCAAGGTCGCGCATGCGGAAACCATCGCCGACGCGGCGACGGCCACGGTCGGCGAGCTCGCGCGCGGTGTGGAGACGATCGGCGAGGTCGTCGCGCTGATCCGTCAGGTGGCGGATCAGACCAATCTCCTCGCGCTCAACGCGACGATCGAGGCGGCCCGCGCCGGTGAGGCGGGGCGCGGCTTCGCCGTCGTCGCGGCGGAAGTGAAGGCGCTCGCGGGGCAGACGGCCGCGGCGACCGAGGAGATCTCGGCGCAGATTGCGGGTATCCAGAGCAAGACCGGCGATGTCGTCGGCTCGATCGACGGCATTGCCGGCACGATCGGCGAGATTGCGGATCTGGCCAGGGCGCTGGCCCAGGCGGTGGCCATGCAGGACGAGGCGACCCGCAGCATTGCCGGTTCGATCAGCCTCACCGTGAGCGGTTCGGCGACCGTGGCGCGCAATCTCGACGCGGTCTCCGGCGCCATCGAAAACGCGCGTGTCGAGGCGGATCAGGTGCGCTCCGTGTCCGACCGGGTCGATCAGGTTGCCCAGCAAATGGCCCGGTCGGTCGATGCCTTCGTCAGCGGTGTTGCCGAAGATGTCGATGACCGCCGCAGCGAGACCCGCATCCCGGCGCGCGATCCCGTCGAAATCCGAATGGCGGATGCCGTGATGCCGGCGCGTCTCGTCGATGTCTGCAGTTCGGGCCTGAAGATCGCATTCGAGCCGCATCTGCAGGAAACCGGCGCAATCGTCCCCGGCGCTGCGGTCACGGTCGTCTGGGCAGACGGGACGCGGATTGCCGCGCAGATCGTCTGGGCCTCACGCGCCCAGGCGGGGATGGTGTCGGAGGCGATGAGCAGCGTCGTCGAGCGCTATCAGCAACTGGCCGCGTGAAGTCCTGGCCGTTGGCTGCGCCGGCGCAGGCGCTTCAGTCGGTGAGCGCGATCGCCGAGATCAGCCGCCCGTGGCCCGGCTCCGGGCGGTGGGTGTGGCGGCGGTAGGAGTGGAAGTGCTCCGGCTCCGCATAGGTGCAGCGGGCGATATCCTCGAAGGCGGCGATGCCGGCGGCGTCGAGCCGGGCGCCGATGAAGCCCGGCAGATCGAACTGCGCGCGGCCCGCAGCATTGGGCGTGAAGAAACGCTCATGGGCGGGATCGGCCTCGCGGAAGGCCGCGACGAGCTCGGGGCCGACCTCGTAATGCGCCGCGCTGATGGTGGGGCCGAGCGCCGCGACGATATCCCCGCGCCGCGCCCCGAGCGCTTCCATGGACGCGATCGTCGCCTCCAGAACCCCGGCCAGCGCCCCGCGCCATCCCGCATGCGCCGCGCCGATCACGCCCGCGCGCGCGTCATAAAAGAGCACCGGCCCGCAATCCGCTGTCGCGATCGCAAGCGCAATCCCCCGCCGCCGCGTCACCAGCGCATCCCCCCGCGGCCGCGCCTCATCCGCCCAGGGCGCCTCGACCGTGACGACATCGGGCGAATGCACCTGCTTGAGGCCGACAAACCCATCAGCCGAAACCCCGATATCGCGCGCCAGCAAACCCCGCTCCTCGACGGGCGCCGCGCGGGTGAAGAAGGCATGGGCTACGCCGTGATGGTCAGAGAGGGCAGAAACCTGAAGCCGCATGGGGGAGGGGTCCGTGTGATGAGGCGCTCAGGGGGTGATAGGGGAATTTGGGGGGTGAGGGAAGGGTGGGGGATAAATGAAAAAGAGATGGCACTTTTCATAGACAACGGCTCGTCGCATTCCATTCCACTATAGTGAATATCTACCTGCAATAAAATTTATGGGGTAAATATCACCTTTAAAATTCATAATTCGCATTATAAAACCTCAAAGATAATATAAAATAAAATACTAGCTGATAACACTATTTTCCTTTTCAACTTTCTCAATCAATAAATCAATAATACTTACGAGCTCACTGTGATAATCCTTTGGATCATACTTTATGCACTTAATATTTCTATTAGTACGAAGGGATTCCTCTAAGTCCTCAGAAATTTTGCTGCTCGTAACAAGATAGTGGGGCTTGGATTGTGGAAATTTAAAATTCTGATTTTCCAACATAAGATTTATATCAGGATCATTTACGCCACATCCGATAAAAAGAAATGTATGAGATAGAATCGCGGCATCTAGTACATGATAAAATTCCGAAAATTCTGTCCTTGCTTTTGCATAGTCAAATTGTGTAAAGATAATACTCGCAGGAGATTCAATAGTGCCATGAACCTTTATGATGTAGTCTGATCCGTCTCTTAAAAATTTATAAACATCACCATCATAATATTTTTTGGTAAATGTTTTTCCTCCAGTCAAACTTGATACAAATGTTTCATAGATATTATCTATATTCATAGAAAGAACAACTCTTTGGTCGAGCCGTAGTATACGATCGTGTAAATTAGAAGGTTTAAATGAAGGGGACAAGAACTGTTCAGTTAAAAAATTTTCCCAATCATCGTCAAATTTCTTCTTCATCCACTCGCAAGCGTGCAGATAATCGCCAGCCTTAAGTGCTGCTCTAATATGATTTGTTCCCTTTGGACCAATATGATCAAGGCCAGCGCGAAGGAACTCCTCCCATAGCGGCGGACGCTTGTCGCCAGACTCTGAGACAGAATTCTTGGAAACTCCAGCCCCGATGACGATCACAACTCGCCGTTTTGCGAGGTCATTTACTAATGTTGATGGCCACAATCTGCTCATTTTTCTTCCAGGTTATTCAGGATCTGACGAGATATCTCCGAAAAGATGACCTTCGAATCTTTCACCTTTGCAAAGTGCGCTCCGCGCACACCATCTCCGCTTGCCAATGAAAATATTGGCTTTCGGCTTGATTGTGAAAGTGGAATTAAACTAAATAAGTTTGGGATTGTTCCTAAGTTATAGTTTTGCTCATCATGTAATAGATTTATGCCGCCATGGAAATTTTCACGAATTATATTATCAACTTGAGAAATGATTTTCTCGTACGCTGATACCGGGCGCCTATTGCCTGTTGTGTCCTTCTTCGCCATGTACTGCTGAGTAACATACCCAAGAAATGTAACTGATTCTGGAATATAAACAGGAATATCTCCTTCATCAGCATCGCTATTTTCTAATCCACTTTTCCATTTCTTGGTCCAGTCAGCAAACCAGGTTGCTATATTTTCAATAGCTTTTAAGCTAAAAATATCTGTTGACATCGGACTTAAAAAATAATCGCTACCCAAAAGTACAGCGCGATTAATAGATCCGAGTGAAGGGCCAACATCGAAAAAAACTAAATCATAGTGTTTGTATCTTTGAAGTAGTTCAAGAAAAAGTACTGATGTTCTAATACCCCGTGTGTCGCCGGAAGTAGCAGATCCCCAATCTCGAGCTAGCAAATCCTCAGTCAAGGCTAATCTGGGGTCCCCAGGAATAACATCGACACCAAAATTCTTACTTCGTTGTATCTTAACTTCCTTCGAGTACCCGCGACCCTGAGCAAGAGGTCGAACCACGCTATAGATCGTAAATGTGCTGGTTTCATCATAGAGATATGACAGGTGTTTGTCGTCAAACATGTATTGTGTAGCATTGCACTGTGGATCCGCATCAATAACTAGTACATTCATATGCATTTCGGTGGCGAAATAGGCCGCTAAATTGCAGAGAAGAGTTGTTTTTCCAACCCCACCTTTATTGTTAAAAAATGTTATTGATTTCATGGCTTGCGTCCGATCACACAGATTTTTCCACAGTGCGCCAGATTTCCTCTAATAGGGTACGTAACTTCTGCCGAGCAAACCCCGTAGTTGCTTGACAAGAGCACCGTACGTTTAAGGAAAATTGCGGTCCTGAAGGGAGAGCAAAATCACGCACATTTTAATACCAATACAACCCCTCCGTTTTCCCCACAATCCCCTATCCCCAAAAAATCCACCCCATCCCCACCCGCGTAAACCAAATCTTCGCTGCACCGCCGTAAAAACCGGCGTGATCCCCCTTGCCAGCGCCGCTTCCACGGGTTATCTCCTGCTGAACTGTACCGTCTGGTCGGTAAAGTCATGCCGTGATCCGCCGCTTGTGGCGGGAAGGCGACGAATCAGGTTTTGGGGGCGGGTGGCGTGCAGGCCGCGTGCGTTTCGCGAAGCGCTGATCCGGGCGGGTAATGTCGCAGGAAGGTTCGAGGCGGGAGCTCATGCAGCAATCAGCGACAGCGCGGGATGGAATTCTCGATGCGGCGCAGCGCGTCGCGGCGCGGGACGGGGCGGGGCATGTCACGCTGGATGCGGTTGCGCGCGAGGCCGGGGTGAGCAAGGGCGGGGTGCTCTATCACTTTCCCGGCAAGGATGCGCTGATCGCGGGCATGCTCGAGCGGCTGATCGCGGAATTCGAGGCGGAGATCGAACGGCTGCGGGCGGAATTTGCCGGCGGGCCGAATCCGTCGCTTCGCGCCATGATCGCGGCCTGTGGCGCCATGTGCGATATCGAGCGGCCCGTCGCCATGGCGATCCTCGCCGCCGGCGCGCAGAACCCGGATCTGCTCGCGCCCCTGCGCGCCTCCATCGGCGCGCATCTCGAACAGCTCGCGGCGGAATGCGGCGATCCGGAGCGTGCCTTCCTGCTCTGCGCGGCGGCGGACGGGATGATGTTGCATCACATTCTCGGCATCGCCCCCTATGACGCGGACCGGCGCGAGCGCCTGTTCGCCCGCCTTGCCGCCATGGCGGAAGCGCCGGATGCGCCATTTCGACCCGGCAAGGCTTTGGCAACGGACGCGCCTTATCATGCGAGCGCGCAGGAGGCCCCCGATGACAACGACTGACGGCAACACTTTGGATGACCGCACGCGCCGCTTCCTGCGCCCCGTCTTGCGCCGCTTCCTGCGCCCCTTGCTGCGCCCTTTGGCCTTCATCGCCCTCGCCACGCTCGGCCTTGCCGCCTGTCAGGAGGGGGCTGCGATCGAAGAGGCGGAGCTGATCCGGCCCGTGCGGCTGATCACGGCGGGGGAAACGGAGGATCTGACCGCGCGGCGCTTCGTCGGGCGCGTCGATGCGGTCTCGACGGTGGATCTCTCCTTCCAGGTCGGCGGGCGGATCGCGGATATCCCGGTGCGCCAGGGCGCCCTCGTCGCCGAGGGCGAGACCATCGCGACGCTGGAGCCGGATGATTACGAACTCGCCCTGCGCGAGGCGCAGCTGCAATACGATCTCGCCGAGCGCGACATCGAACGCAAGCGCGAACTCGTCGCCCGCGAGTCGATCTCGACGGCGGCTTTCGAGCAATCCGAAATCGAATACCGGCTGCGCCGCGTCGCCCTCGACAATGCCGAGCGCAACCGCGACCACACCACCATCGCCGCGCCCTTCGACGCGCTGGTGACGCGCCGGATCGCCGATCCTTACGCCAATGTGCAGGCGGGCACGCCCATCGTGCGGGTGCAGGACGTGACGGAATTGCGGGTGCATATCAACGTGCCGGAGAGCGTCATCGGCCTTGTCTCCAACCCGGACATGTTTCGTATCGAGGCGGTCTTTCCCGATCGCCCCGATGAGCCGCTGCCGCTGACCTATCGCGAACACGCGACCGAGCCCGACGCCATCGCCCAGACCTACGAGGTGACGCTCGCCCTCGACGTGCCCTTCGACGGCACGATCCTGCCGGGCATGACCGTCTCCGTGCGCGTCAGCCTCGCCGCTGCCAGGGCGCAGGAGATGATGACGCTGCCGGTCTCGGCCATTGATACGGATCCCGGGGGCGATTTTCGCATCTGGGTCTACGATCCGGATACGCAGCGTGTGGCCCCACGGGAGGTCGCGCTCGGCAATGTGGGTGAGGATCGTATCGCCGTGCGTGACGGTGTGGCGCCGGGCGAGCGGGTCGTCGCGGCAGGTGCGCATCTGATGCGCGAGGGCATGCGCGTGCGCCCCTTCGAGAGCTTCTGAAGGGCGTCACCCCATGGATATCGCGCGCGCGGCCATCGACAAGCCGGTCAATACCTGGATCATCGTGCTGATCTGCCTGCTCGGCGGGATCTGGGGGCTTCTGACCGTGGGACGGCTGGAAGACCCGTCCTTCACCATCAAGCAGGCGGTGGTGCTCACCGAATATCCCGGCGCCACGGCGGAGGAGGTGGAGGAAGAGGTCACCGAGCGGCTGGAATCCGCCATCCAGCAGATGCCGCAGCTCGATCGCGTCACCTCGAAATCGATGCCGGGCATGTCGGAGATCGAGGTCGAGATCAAGATGACCTATGACGGCACGCAGCTCCCCCAGATCTGGGACGAGTTGCGCCGCAAGGTCGGTGATGCCCAGCGCCGCCTGCCCAACGGCGCGGGGCCCTCCGTCGTCAATGATGATTTCGGCGATGTTTTCGGCATCTTCTATGCGGTGACCACGCCCGGCTTCTCCGCGCGCGAGAAGCGCGAGATCGCGAAATTCCTGCGCCGGGAAGTGCTCACCGTCCCCGATGTCGCCAAGGTCGCCACCGACGGCGAGCGCGAGGAGGCCATCTATATCGAGGTCTCGAACGAGCGCCTGGCGAGTCTGGGCATTTCCGTCGATCAGATCCTCGCCACGATCCAGTCCGAGAACGCCGCCGAACCGGCGGGCGCCACGCGGGTCGGGGATGCGCGCCTGCGCGTGGCCGTGCGCCCCGGCCTCGACACGGTGCGCGCCATTGAGGCGCTGCGCGTCGGGCGTCCGGGCACGACCGAGCAGCTGAGCCTCGTCGATATCGCCGAAATCACCCGCGAGCCCGTCGAGATCCCCGATCAACTGGTGCGCTTCAACGGCATGCCCGCCTTCACCCTGGCGGTCTCGGGCGTGGCCGACAGCAACATCGTCGCCGTCGGCCAGGCGGTGGAGGCGCATCTGCGCGCCATCGAGGACCGTCTGCCAGTGGGGGTGGAAATCCACCCGATCTACGAGCAGCACCGGGTCGTGGACGAAGCGATCAACGATTTCATCGTCAATCTCGCCATGTCGGTCGTCATCGTGATCGCGGTGCTGATGCTGTTCATGGGCTGGCGCGTGGGCATGGTCGTGGGGGCGACGCTGCTTTTGACGGTGCTGGGCACTGTCTTCTTCATGCGCGTGTTCAATATCGAGATGGAGCGGATCTCGCTCGGCGCGCTGATCATCGCCATGGGGATGCTGGTCGATAACGCCATCGTCGTGGCGGAGGGCATGCTCATCAACATGCAGCGCGGCGAGAAGGCCCGCGAGGCGGCGCGGGAGGCGGCCAGACGCACCCAGGTGCCGCTTCTGGGTGCGACGGTGATCGGCATCATGGCGTTTTCCGGAATCGGCCTTTCGCCGGATGCGACGGGGGAATTCCTGTTCTCGCTCTTTGCGGTCATCGGCATTTCGCTGCTGCTGAGCTGGGTGCTCGCCATCACCGTGACGCCGCTCTTCGGCTGCTATCTTCTGAAGGTGGCACCGGATTCGCGCGAGCGCGATCCCTATGCGGGGCTGATCTACCGGATCTACAGCGCCGTCCTGCGCGGGGCATTGCGGGTGCGTATGCTCACGGTCGTGCTGCTGGTGGGGATGACGGGGGCGAGCATCTGGGCGTTCCAGTTCGTCGATCAGGCCTTCTTCCCGGAATCGAACACGCCGCTCTTCTACGTCAATTACACGCTTCCCCAGGGCGCCGATATCCGCGCCACGGCGCGCGACATCGATGAGATTACGCAACGGGTGATGCAGGAGGAGGGCGTCGTCTCGGTGGCGAGCTTCGTCGGGCGCGGCGCGGCGCGGTTCATGCTGACCTATGCGCCGGAGCAGCCGAATACGGCCTATGGCCAACTCATCGTGCGGGTGGAGGATCGCGCGATGATCGATCCCCTGGCCGCGCGTCTGCGGGCGGATCTGGGCGTCGATTTCCCGCAAGCCGAAATCCGGACCGAACGCCTGTTCTTCGGGCCGGGGGGCGGCGCGCGGATCGAGGCGCGGTTCTCGGGACCTGATGCCGCGACGTTGCGCAGGCTGGGTGAGGAAGCCGCTGGCCGCATGCGCGCCGATGGCGGATTGATCGATATTCGCCAGGACTGGCGGCAACGCCAGATGGTTATCGCGCCCGTCTTCAACGAAGAGCGCGCCCGCATTGCGGGTCTGGGGCGGGCCGATCTTGCGCAGGTGATGAACTTTTCGACCACCGGGGTGCGCGCGGGCACCTATCGTGAGGGCGAGGAACTGATCCCCATCATCGCGCGTCCGCCGGAGCGCGAACGCCTTGATCCCGGCCAGTTGCAGGATCGCCTTGTCGCCAGCACCCGCGGCGGCGCCTTCGTGCCCGTCGCGCAGATCGTCGATGGCTTCGAACTGGTCGCGGAGGAGACACTGATCCGCCGACGCGACCGGGTGCGCACGCTCACGGTTCAGGCCGATCCCCTGCCGGGCCTGACGGCCGACGAGGCGCGCGGGCGAATCCTCGATGCGATCGAGACGATCGAACTGCCGCCGGGTTATCGCCTGGAATGGGGCGGTGAATATGAAGCCTCGGCCGAAGCGGAGGAATCGCTCGGCCGGCAATTGCCGCTGGGATTCCTCGTGATGCTGATCATTTCGATTCTGCTCTTTGGCAGGGTCCGGCAGCCGCTGATCATCTGGCTGGTGGTGCCGATGTCGGTCTGCGGTGTGGTTCTGGGTCTGCTCGGCTCCGGGCTCGCCTTCGGCTTCATGGCATTGCTCGGCTTCCTCAGCCTGTCGGGCATGCTGATGAAGAACGCGATCGTGCTTGTGGACGAGATCGATGCGCAGATCGCCTCGGGGCGCGAGCGCTTCAAGGCGCTCGTGGATGCCTCCGTCAGCCGTCTGCGGCCGGTGACGCTCGCGGCAGTGACGACGATTCTGGGCATGGCTCCGCTTCTGACGGACGCGTTTTTTCGCCAATATGGCGGTGACGATCATGGCCGGCCTGGCCTTCGCCAGCGTACTCACCCTGATCGCCGTGCCGGTATTGTATGCAATTTTCTTCCGGATCCGGCGCGGTGACGATCTTGTGTACGAGCCGAAAGCGCATGACGTAGCGCAACCCCTGCAGGCGTGAAAGAAGCCATGTGTCAAAGACTTGCCGCGTTGCAGCATAGGTGCGACCGGTGGAGATTGGCGGGCGCTGCCCTGCGTTGTACGCATGGGTGTACCGCGTATCGGTCATGACAATATTATTGCGATATCTGCACAGATATACGACAAATGCTCCTAACGACGTGCGCATTTACGTAATTCAATAACGCACGCTTTGGAGTGAAGTCATGAGCCGTTTCGATTGGGACGATCTGCGCTTTTTTCTGGCCGTGGCGCGGGTCGGTCGACTGACCGTGGCCGCGAGGCGGCTGGGCGCTGATCATGCAACCGTATCGCGCCGCATCACCGCGCTGGAAGACGCCCTCAAGGCCAAGCTGTTCGAGCGCCGCCCGCAAGGCTATGCCCTGACCGAGCATGGCGAGAGGCTGCTCTCGAAGGCGGAGGCGATCGAGACGCAGGCGCTCGCCGTCTCCAGTGAGATCGGAGGTGCGGATCTCGCCCTGTCAGGCACGGTTCGCATCGGGGCGCCGGACGGGTTCGGCGCCATGTTCCTCGCCCCGCGCACCGCCAATCTCGGTGAGCAATATCCCGATCTCGAAATGCAGATCGTGGCCATGCCGCGCCTCCTGTCGCTTTCCAAGCGCGAGGCCGATATCGCGATTTCGCTCGCGCCTCCGAAAGAGGGCAAGATCGTCGCCCGGCGCCTCACGGATTACAGGCTCGGCGTCTTCGCCACACAGGCCTATCTCGATGCGCACAAGCCGATCAACGAGCCCGACGATCTTCAGGATCACACCGTCATCGGCTATATCGATGATCTGATCTTCACCCCCGAGCTCGATTATCTCGACGAAGTCTCCAAGGGCATGCGGGCCAAGTTGCAGAGCTCCTCGCTCGTCGCCCAGATGCAGGCGGCCCTGGCCGGTGCCGGCGTGGTGGTCCTGCCCTATTACGTCGCTGCGGCTGATTCCCGGCTGGTCCAGATCCTGCCGGAGAAGGCGACATTCACGCGCGCCTACTGGCTGATCGTCCATGCCGACCTCAAGGATATCGCCCGCATCCGCGCCACGATGGATTTCCTCGTGCGCGAGGTGAAATCCGCGCGTCAGGAATTCCTCCCGGATGACCGCCCCTGAGCGGCTGCGACGATGCCGGAGCTTGGGTTGCAGCGCAAACATGCTATGCAACGAGCGTGATCGTTGAAGGAGACACGCTCGATGCAGGATGTTGCCGCCAATCCGTTGCTTGCCGACTGGGATACCCCCTTCGCCGCACCGCCCTTTGCGAAGATCGCGCCCGAGCATTTCCCGCCGGCTTTCGAGATCGCGCTGGCGGAGCACCGGGGGGAGGTGGACGCGATCCGCGATCAGGCGGTTGATCCGGATTTCGACAATACGATCGCCGCGATGGAGCGCGCAGGCGAGCGCCTGAAGCGCACCGCCGGCGTGTTCTTCAATCTGTCGGGGGCGCATACCAATCCCGAGATCCAGAAGATCGAGCGCGAGATCGCGCCGAAGCTCTCGCGGCATTCGAGCGCGATCTATCTCGATCCGAAGCTGTTTGCGCGGATCGCCGCGATCTTCGAGGCGCGCGAAAGCGCCGGCCTGACGCCTGAGCAGATCCGCCTGGTCGAGCGCTATCATCTCGGCTTCACCCGCGCCGGCGCGCATCTGGGCGAGGCGGAGCGCGCGCGGCTGGCGGAAATCGCGCAGCGTCTCGCCGAGCTCGGCACTGCCTTCTCGCAGAACGTGCTGGCCGATGAGAGCGGCTTCACGCTCATGCTGGAAGGGGCGGCGGATCTCGCGGGCCTGCCCGATTTCGTGATCCGGGCGGCGGCCCGCGCGGCGCGCGATCGCGGCCTGGGGGAGGGGCGGTATGTGATCACGCTGGCGCGTTCCTCGATCGAGCCGTTCCTGCAATTCTCGTCGCGCCGCGATCTGCGCGAGAAGGCATTTCGCGGCTGGACCATGCGCGGTGACGGCACCGCGCATGACAATGCCGCCATCATGAGCGAGACCTTGCGCCTGCGCGACGAGCGGGCCAAGCTTCTGGGCTACGCCGATTACGCCGCCTACAAGCTCGACGATACCATGGCGAAGACGCCGGAAGCCGTGGCGGATCTGTTGAGCCGCGTCTGGCAGCCCGCCGTGGCGCGCGCCGATGCAGAGCGCGAGGCGCTCGCCGCCCTGGCCCGGGCGGAGGGCGCCAATGATGCGATTGCGCCCTGGGATTGGCGTTATTACGCCGAGAAGGAGCGCCAGCGCGCCCATGCGCTCGAAGAGGCCGAGATCAAGCCGTATTTCCAGCTCGACAACATCATCCAGGCTGCCTTCCATGTGGCGCAGCGCCTGTTCGGCCTCCAATTCACGCCGCGCGACGATGTCCCCGTCTACCATCCCGATATCCGGGCCTGGGAGGTGCGCGACGCGGATGGCGCGCATATGGGGCTGTTCTACGGCGATTATTTCGCGCGCGCCTCCAAGCGTTCCGGCGCCTGGGCCTCGAGCTATCGCGGCCAGCGCAATCTCGACGAACGCGTGCGCCCGATCATCGTCAACGTGATGAACTTCTCGGCTCCCGCAGAGGGTGAGCCGGCGCTTCTGTCATTCGATGACGCGCGCACGCTGTTCCATGAATTCGGCCACGCCCTGCACGGGCTTTTGTCCGACGTGACCTATCCGTCGCTCGCAGGCACGAACGTCTCGCGCGATTTCGTGGAACTGCCCTCGCAGCTCTACGAGCACTGGCTGGAGGTCCCCGAAATTCTCGAGCGCTTCGCCGTGCATGCACGGACCGGCAAGCCGATGCCCGCGGAACTGCGCGATCGCCTCGCGGCAGCGCGCAATTTCAACCAGGGTTTCGCCACGGTGGAATATTGCGCGAGCGCGCTGGTCGATCTCGACATGCACGCCAATGCCGCAGATGCCGCAGCCGATCCCATCGCCTTCGAGCGCGCCGCCCTCGCGCGGATCGGCATGCCGGATGCGATCGAGATGCGCCACCGCAGCCCGCATTTCCAGCACATCTTCGCGGGCGAAGGCTATTCCGCCGGGTACTACTCGTATCTGTGGTCGGAAGTGCTCGATGCCGACGCGTTTGCCGCTTTCACCGAGGCGGGCGATCCCTTCGACCCGCAGGTGGCACGCCGGCTGCATGATTTCATCTATGCTGCGGGCAATCTGCGCGATCCGGAAGACGCCTACCGCGGCTTCCGCGACCGCCTGCCCGATGTCGGGCCATTGCTGGAAAAGCGCGGGCTGGCGTGATCGGGGGCGGGGCGGGCGCCCCGCTTTCCCGGGTCAGATATCCAGATCGAGATCGGTGGCGAAGGCGGCGCGGTCCTGGATGAAGCTGAAGCGGGCTTCGGGCTTGTTGCCCATCAGCCGCTCGATCGCATCGCCGGTGGCCTCGCGGTCATCGCCATGCACGGCGACGCGCAGGAGCGTGCGCTTTTGCGGGTGCATGGTGGTTTCCTTGAGCTGTGCCGGCATCATCTCGCCGAGCCCCTTGAAGCGGCTCACCTCGACCTTGGCATTGGCCTTGAATTCGCTCTTCATCAGCGCTTCCTTGTGCGCGTCGTCATGCGCATAGACGGTCTTGGCGCCGTGGGTGAGCTTGTAGAGCGGCGGGATGGCCAGATAGAGATGCCCCTTGTCGATCAGTCTGGGCATCTGCCGGTAGAAGAAGGTGATCAGCAGTGACGCGATATGCGCGCCGTCGACATCGGCATCGGTCATGATGATGATCTTGTCGTAGCGCAGATCCTCGTCGCGGTATTGCGCGCCGGTGCCGCAGCCCAGCGCCTGGACGATATCCCCGAGCTGCTGGTTCGCGGCGAGCTTGTCGCGCCCGGCGGAGGCGACGTTGAGGATCTTGCCGCGCAGGGGCAGGATAGCCTGATAGCCGCGATCGCGACCCTGCTTGGCCGAGCCGCCGGCGGAATCGCCCTCGACGATGAAGAGCTCCGAGCCCGCCGCACCCGCATTGGTGCAATCGGCGAGTTTGCCGGGAAGGCGCAATTTGCGCGTCGCGGTCTTGCGCGCGACTTCCTTCTCCTTGCGCCGGCGCAGCCGCTCCTCGGCGCGATCCACCACCCAGTCGATCAGGCGCGCGGCCTGGTTGGGGGAGGCGGCGAGCCAGTGGTCGAAGGCGTCGCGGATGGCGTTCTCGACGATGCGCGAGGCTTCCAGCGTGGCAAGCTTGTCCTTGGTCTGGCCCTGGAATTCCGGCTCGCGAATGAAGACCGAGAGCATGGCCGCGCAGGTGGTCATCACGTCATCGGCATTGACCTGCGCCATGCGCCTGGACTGGTTGACGCGCTCGGCATGGTCGCGCAGGCCCCGCAGCAGCGCCATGCGCATGCCGCTCTCATGCGTGCCGCCCTCAGGCGTCGGGATCGTGTTGCAATAGGAGGAGGAAAATCCGTCCTCGACTCCGCCCAGCCAGGCGATGGCCCATTCCAGCGAGCCGTGGCCGCCGGGCTTCTTTACCTTGCCGGCGAAGATCTGATCGGCGACGAGTTCCTTGCCCGCGATCTCGGCGGCGAGATAATCCTTGAGCCCGTCGGGATACTTGAACACCGCCTCGGTGGCCACGCCGTCGCCGGCGAGCTCGGGCGCACAGTGCCAGCGGATCTCGACACCGCCGAAAAGATAGGCTTTCGAGCGCGTCATGCGCAGCAACCGCGCGGGCGAAAACGTCGCGCCATGGGCGCCGAAAATCTGCGCATCCGGCTTGAAGCGCACCTTCGTGCCGCGTCGGTTATGCACCTTGCCGACCGTCTCGAGCGGGGTCACCGCGTGGCCGCGCGCGAAGACCTGGCGATACAGCATCTGCCCGCGCGCCACCTCGACCTCGAGCCGCTCCGACAGGGCGTTGACCACGGAGACGCCGACGCCGTGCAGGCCGCCGGAGGTCTCATAGACCTTGGAATCAAACTTGCCGCCCGCATGCAGCGTGGTGAGGATGACTTCGAGCGCGGATTTATCCGGGAATTTCGGATGCGGATCGACGGGGATGCCGCGCCCATTGTCGATCACTGTCAGGAAGCCCTCGGCATCGAGCGTGACGTCGATGAAGCTGGCATGCCCGGCCACGGCCTCGTCCATGGCGTTGTCGATGACTTCGGCGAAGAGGTGGTGCAGCGCCTTCTCGTCGGTGCCGCCGATATACATGCCCGGGCGCCGGCGTACGGGTTCGAGTCCCTCCAGCACCTCGATCGTGGCGGCATTGTAGCCGGCTTCGTCCATGGTTCCTTCAGGAGTGTGATTCTGCGCGGCACGCTTCTTCGTGGCGCGTGCGCTGGCGGCTGGCGCGCGCGCATCCGCCGCTTCGTCCTCCGCCTTCGCGGCCGCGCTACCGAACAGATCCGCTTTGCTCATTATCCGCTCGCTCTCGCCCTTGCTCGACCGTACAACCCGATAGCGGGCTGCGTTCCGGGTGCTGCTGATTCGCGCCATACGCCTTGCTTTGTGCTTCTAGCGCGCGCCCATGGCGCGAGGCAAACGCATTGCATCACCATGCATCACCGTTCTGGATAACGCGCCCGTCGGCTCACGACCAGCGCCGTCCCCGGCTTCTCCACTGCCAATTCGTCGCTCGTCAAAGGCCGGCAAGCGACCTTGTCATGATGGCAGCGGCTCCTGTAGGCAAAAGGCGAAAGCGCAAGAAAGGGCTCAAGATGCAGGACGAAGACACGGTCACACGCCTCCAGCAGGAGATGCCCGTCTGGTGTGCTTCCCTGCGCGACCGCATCTGCGCCGCCTTCGAGGCGATCGAGGCGGAGGCCGAGGGGCCCTTCTTCCCGGAAGCCGAGGGGCCCGGGCGCTTCGAGCGCACACCCTGGGAGCGCAAGGATCATTCCGGCGCCAAGGGCGGCGGCGGCGTCATGGCGATGATGAAGGGGCGCGTCTTCGAGAAGGTGGGCGTCCATATCTCCACCGTGCACGGCGAATTCGCCCCGGAATTCCGTGGGCAGATTCCGGGTTCCGATACGGATCCGCGCTTCTGGGCCTCGGGCATTTCGCTGATCGCCCATCCCTGGAACCCGCATGCGCCGACGGTGCACATGAATACCCGCTTCGTCGTCACCACGAAGCCCTGGTTCGGCGGCGGGGCCGATCTCACGCCGGTACTCGATCGCCGGCGCGTCGAGGGGGATCGCGACGCGCAGGCCTTTCACGGGGCGATGCGCGCGGTCTGCGAGAAGCATGCGGCGGTGGCCGATTACCAGCGCTACAAGGAATGGTGCGACGAGTATTTCTTCCTCAAGCACCGCAACGAGGCGCGCGGCATCGGCGGCATCTTCTACGATTATCACTGGTCCGGCGATCCGCAGGCGGATTTCGCCTTCACCCGCGATGTCGGCGAGGCGTTTCTGGCCACCTATCCCGGCATCCTGCGCGCCAATATGAACACACCCTGGAGCGAGGCGGACCGGCACGAGCAGCAGGTGCGGCGGGGGCGTTACGTGGAGTACAATCTGCTCTACGATCGCGGTACGATCTTCGGTCTCAAGACCGGCGGAAACGTCAATTCGATCCTGTCGTCAATGCCGCCCACGGCGCGCTGGCCCTGATCGGCGCAGGATATCAATCTGGGGAGGAAAAACCATGAGCAAGAGCTTCGCCTCGACCGGCGACATGAGCAAGAAGAACGTCACCTTCGCCGAGATCGGTCCCGATCTCTACGCCTATACCGCCGAGGGTGACCCGAATTCCGGCGTCATCGTGGGCGAGGATTGCTGCATGGTCATCGATGCGCAGGCCACGCCCGCCATGGCGAGCGACGTGATCGCGCGGGTGGCGAAGATCACCGACAAGCCGATCCGCTATGTGGTGCTCACCCATTACCACGCGGTGCGGGTGCTGGGCGCTTCCGCTTATGACGCGCACGGGGTGATCGCCTCCGATGCAACCTACCGGCTGATCGAGGAGCGCGGGCAACAGGATTGGGAATCGGAATTCGGACGCTTCCCGCGCCTGTTCCAGGATGCCGAGAGCATTCCCGGCCTGACCTGGCCCAATCTCGTCTTCGGCGAGGAGCTCACCGTCTTCCTCGGCAAGCGCGAGGTGAAGCTGTATCATCTGGGCGCCGGCCACACGGCAGGCGATATCGTGGCCTGGGTGCCGGATGCGCAGGTCATGTTCTCCGGCGATCTCGTGGAATTTCACTCCGCCTGCTATTGCGGCGATGCGCATCTGCGCGACTGGCCGGGCACGCTCGACATGATCCGCGGCTTCGATCCGAAGGCCCTCGTCCCCGGGCGCGGCGATGCGCTGACCAACCGCGCCACCGTGCACGAGGCGATCGCGATGACGCGCGATTTCGTCTCGTCGCTCTATACCACGGCGGAGCTCTCCGTGGCGCGGGGGCGCAGCCTGAAGGAGACCTATCAGGAAGCGCGGGCGGTGATGGATCCGAAATTCGCCGATTTCGCCATCTACGAGCACTGCCAGCCCTTCAATGTCGCACGCGCCTTCGACGAGGCCTCGGGCATCGACCATCCGGTGATCTGGACGGCGGAGCGTGATCGCGAGATGTGGGCCGCGCTGCAGGGCTGAGCGCGGGAGCGCCGCAGGAAGGGCGCCGGCGGATTTTACGCCCGGCGTCCGCGCTCCCGGATCAGGCTTTGACGGCGCCGGCGAGATGATCGATCGCCGCCTGCACGCCGCCGCGCTCATGCGGCACGTCGAGCGCCTGCAGGGCCATCTCGACGGCGCCGAGCATGCCGAGCACCATCGGCGCATTGGTATGGCCCATATGGGCCAGCCGCAGTGCCTTGCCGGAGAGTTCCCCGATTCCGACGCCGACGACGACGCCGCAATGCGTCTTGCAATATTCGAGGATCGGCTCCGGCATGTAGCCGTCGCCCATCAGCACGCAGGTCACCGAATCGGCGCGGGCCTGCGGCACTTCGATGTTGAAATCGAGCGCACCGCCGCGCGACCAGACCCCGACCGCCGCCCGCGTCGCCTCGGCGAGCAGGCGATGGCGGCGCCAGACGGCATCGAGCCCTTCCTCGAACAGCATGGCGAGCGCTTCACGCAGGCCGAAGAGCATGTGCTCGGGCGGCGTGCCGCAATATTTCTGATAATGCTGCGGGCCGTGGCGCTCGGTCCAGTCCCAGTAGCGCGTGCGCAGATCGGCGCGGGCATGGACATCGAAAGCGCGCTGGTTATGCGCGACGAAGCTCAGGCCGGGCGGGGTCATCAGGCCTTTCTGCGAGCCGGAAAGCGCGACATCGATACCCCAATCGTCCATCGAGAAGGGCACGGTGCCCAGCGAGGCGATGGTATCGACCATGTAGAGCGCCGGGTGGCCGGCAGCGTCTATGGCCTTGCGGATGGCGGCAATGTCGTTGGCGACGCCGGATGCGGTGTCGATCTGCACCACCAGCACGGCCTTGATCGCATGTGCGGTATCGGCGCGCAGCCGTGCCTCGACTGCCTGGGGATCCACAGGCCGGCGCCAGGATTGCTCCAGCACTTCGACATCGAGGCCGAGCAGCCCGCCCATCTCGCCCCATCCCATCGCGAATCGTCCGCTTTGCAGGACGAGCACCTTGTCGCCGCGCGAGAGCACGTTGGTCAGTGCAGCCTCCCAGGCGCCGTGGCCGTTGGCGGCATAGATATAACAATGGCCCGTGCTCGTGCCGAAGATCCGTTTCAGCCCGGCGAGGCAGTCATCCGTGGTGGCGAGCAGGTCGCCGGCATAGATGTCGATGGCCGGGCGATGCATGGCGGAGAGGACACGGTCGGGAACCGTCGTCGGGCCGGGTATCGAGAGAAGCTCACGCCCGTTGGCAACTGTCATCGTGGAATCCGATCATGCTTGACGATAGGTATGCATGATCGTTGGCGAGGCATGACGCAAAGTCCAGCCCACATTTGTCGCAGCGCCCATGGTGTCTGTGCACGAAATACCCGCATATGCGTGCCATTTCGCCACGGCTGCATGTACCTTCGGATTTCTTTCCGGCACCCATGACCGGATGAGGAGCGCGAGACGCGCGAAACCAACTGCGATACACAATCATAAGATGAAAAATTGAAGCAATCCGCGAAAATTGCGGATCGTGTCGTCGCCCTCAGCGGAACATGTAGCCGAGATAGCGTTTGGAATCGATCGGATCGTAGCCGAGTTCGGTGCGCAACTTCTTGCGCAGCTTGCTGATATGGCTTTCGACCACGCATTCATCGACGTTTTCGTTGAAGACGCCGTAGATCGCGTTGAAGATCTGCGCGCGCTGGACACGTTTTCCGCGATTGCGCACCATGTATTCGAGAATACGACGTTCGCGCCGCGGCAGCATCAGTGTCTCGCCACGGATCTCCGGGTCGCGCCCGTCGAAATAGATCCGCATCTCGTCGATCTCGCACATTTCCGCGCGCTCGAGCGTCCGGCGATTGAAGGCGCCCACACGGGCCATGATTTCCTTCACATGGATGGGCTTGCGCACCACGTCGTCGACACCGGCGGCGAAGAGGCCGAGCGTCTGCTCCAGCGAATTGGTGTCGTTCATGGCGATCACCGGTGCCTGGCAACGGCTCTTGGCGAGACGCGGGTAGCGTTCGCGCTCGGCACAATCGCCCAGCAGGACCGCTTCGATCGCGGAGACGTCCGGATCATCGGCTGCGCTGATCCAGTCATGGAAATCGCCCGGCTTGAAGCCCATGGCGGCCACGCCCTCGCGATCGAAGCCGGTTCGATACCCGGTCGTCACGAGGTCCCTGTCATCAACAATGACGTACATCGATTACCCCCTTCTTGGTTGGTAATCGTATTGGTAGTCATCCGAAGAACGATAGCAAACGGAAAGGTATTAATTTTCGTTAGTAAATTTGCGCAAGGTTCAGACAGGTTTTCGTCTCACGGCACAATATGTCTCAAACTTATCCGAAATTTGTTTCTTCCTGAGGCGTGAATGTCCTGTTCCAATACAGTTTCGTCTTGTAGCCGACTTTGGCGCGCGCGAATAGCCGCGCTGCAACGGCTTTGTACACAACGGTTAAGCCCTTCTGAAACGAATTGCAGAGATCGCTTGCCCGGGCCTGATGCCGGAGCTGGTCTCGTCCTTGTGGACGCCGCCCGGGAGCTGTTGCGCGATGGCTCGCCATATGCGCAATTCGCGCTAGAATCGGGTGACCAGGTCCATATGCATGAGGGAGCGCGCTTCGTGGCCTTGAATCTGCTGAAGCTCTGTGTCGGGGCCGAGTCGATCCGCGATCTGGAGGAATGGATCGAGGAGACCCGTATCCTCGCGAAACGTCTGGGCCGCCCCTTCGAGCAGGCGCATACGACGCGTATGGTGCCCAAACGCGCCGGTGAGATCGTCGGCGGCGGCTCGCTCTACTGGGTGATCAAGGGGCAGATCAGTGCGCGCCAGAACCTCAAGGCGATCCGCCCTTTCAAGGATACGGCCGGTATCGGACGCTGCCATCTCGTGCTCACGCCGAAGGTGATCCCAGTCGAGCCGCGCCCGTGCCGCCCGTTTCAGGGCTGGCGCTATCTGGAGGCGAAGGATGCGCCTGCTGATCTCACCCGTGAGGCGGCGCAGGGGCTCGCCGCGATGCCGGAGGATATGCGCCGCGAACTGGCCGAGCTCGGCTTGCTGTGATCGCGTGCCTTGAACCGGTGCGGCAAATGGCTAGGCTGTGTGGCAGGCGACACGGATGGGGGATTCGCCTTGGCTGAACGACTGGCGGAGCAAGTGTACGTGAGCGGTGATCAGGCGCAGAAAGTCGCCGCACTGGAGCGTGCCCTGCGCGACAAGGGCGTGCGCATCACGCGCCAGCGCGCAGCCCTCCTCAGTGTTCTGGCCGCCGCAGGCGATCATCCGGACGCGACCGAGCTGCATCGCCGTGCCCGGGAGATCGACGCCTCCGTCTCGCTCTCCACCGTCTATCGCACGCTCAGCCTGCTCGAGGGCCAGAGCGTCGTCCAGCGCCACGCTTTCGAGGGGGCGCCCTCGCGTTTCGAGACGGCGGACGCAGCGCATCACGACCATATCATCGACCTCGAAACGGGCGATGTGATCGAATTCTACTCGGAACGCATCGAGCGCCTGCAGGCGGAAATTGCGGCGGAGCACGGCTACGAGCTGGTGCATCACCGCATGGAGCTGTATTGCCGCAAGGCCGGCCCGCGCGCGGGGAAGCGCGGACGCCGTCGGCGAAGCGAGGGCGATTTCGAAGGCTGATCGCCCCTCAGCCGCGCCCCAACCGGATTGCCGCCATGCTCGCCGCAACCGCGCCTGCGCCGAGCATCGCCGCACCAAGCGCGAAGAGCGTCATGTGGCTCTGCGTCAAGCCGAAGATCCAGCTCATCAGATAACCGCCACCGGCCTGAGCCAGCGCGAATGCGATGGTCATCGCCCCGAACAGCCGCGCCTGGGCCGGCCCGTGCGCCAACATCGCCGCGAGCCCCGCCGCGAGCGCGACCATGCCCGGCGTCAGCGCCCCGACGAGGAAGGCGGAGAGCGCCAGAACGGGCGCCTGCGTCGCGACGAGCGGCAGGGCCACGGCGGTGGCCTTCAGCAGCAGCGCGCCGATGAAGCTCGGCATCAGCCCGAAACGGCTTGCGATCAGCCCGCAGGTCGGCGCGCCGATGACGGCACCGACGCCGAATACGGCCCAGTAGATGCCGCCGGCGAATTCTCCCTGATCGAGACCGCGCGCGACGAAATCCGAGAGGAACAGCGTATGCGGCACGAAACCGATTCCGTCACTCGCATAGGCGAGGATGACCAGGAGCACCGTCAGCCGGCCGGGCAGGGCGGCAGAGGAGGGGACGGAAGGCAGCGCGGCTTGCGGCCAGAGCCGCCAGGTCGCGGCAGTGAGGGCGCAGGCGGCAACCCCGAGGGTGAGCCAGGCAACCACCAGCCCCGAGGCGGCGATGGCCGGCAGGAGCGTTCCCGAGAGAATGATGCCGAGACCGACGCCCACGAAGATCATGCCCGAGACCCGGGGCCGCGCTTCGGCGGAGGTGGCGGCGAGGATCGTGGCCGGGCCGAGCACCATGATAAAGGCGCCTGCCATCCCCGCCACGAAACGCCACGGCGCCATCCAGAAGAAACCCAGCGGCCAGGCGCAGGCGATCAGGCTGATTGCCGCCGCGACCAGTGCGCCGTTGAGGATGGCGATGCGCTCGGGGCGGGCAGCGAGCGCCTGCGCCACGAGCGCGCCGGCGAGATATCCTGCCAGATTGGCCGCACCGGCATAAGCTGCCTGCGTCTCGCTCAGCCAGTCCTGCGCGACCAGCGCCGGCAGCAGCGGCGTATAGGCGAAACGCCCCAGCCCCACGCCGACGAGCACGGCCAGCAATCCGGGAAGCCAGAGCGGGTTGCGGGCGATGGACATGCTGTCGGCTTTCGATCCTGATCAGGCGGGTGAGGACATGCGTAACGCATCCTCTAGCGCCGATCGGCGCCGTGGAATACCCGTTTTCGCATCGCGCCGGGCTCAGTAGGTGGCGCGTCCGCCCGAGAGATCGAAGACCCCTCCGGTGGTGAAGGAATTGTCCTGCGAAGCGAGCCAGGCGACCATTGCTGCCACTTCCTCGGTCTGCACGAAACGCCCGCGCGGAATCTTGGAGAGCATGAAGTTGATGTGCTCTTCGCTCATCTGATCGAAGATGCGCGTGCGTGCCGCCGCCGGGGTGACAGTGTTCACCGCGATATCGTGCCCGGCCAGTTCCTTGCCCATGGATTTCGTCAGCGCGATCACTGCCGCCTTGGACGCCGAATAGGCCGATGCATTGGGATTGCCCTCCTTGCCGGCCACGGAGGCGATGGTGACGATGCGCCCGTATCCGGCCTCGATCATGCCCGGGATCAGCGCCCTGCAGCACAGCCAGGTCCCGTCGACATTGATGCGCATCACCCGGTTCCATTCGTCGATCGGGTATTCCCAGCTCGGCGCATTGGCCCCGGCAATGCCGGCGGAGGTGACGAGGATCGCGACCGGCCCGTCTGCGCCCGCCGCCTGCGCCGCCGCCTCGACCGAAGCGTGCTCGGTCACGTCGACCGCGCGGGCGCTCACGCCTGCGCCGACCGCCTGCGCGGTCTCTTCCGCGAGCGCGCCGTCGCGATCCCAGATCTCGACCTGCGCGCCCCCGGCGACCAGCCGCTCGACCACCGCGCGTCCGATCCCCTGCGCGCCACCGGTCACCACCGCCTTGCGGCCCTTCACATCGATCTGGTTCATGATCGTCCTCCCCGATTGGATTGTTGTTGATGCCGGCCCCCTCCCCTGAAGGGAGGGAAATCACGCCCTTCACGCAGCGCTCGCCCTGACCTCTCTCCCCAGTGGAGAGTTAAGATTGCGCCCGCCATCAAGCGCTTGTCGCAATTTCCCACAGAATAGGCGCCCGCGCAGTGGTGGATAGGTGCGCGCATGCGTGAAGGGCATTGCCCTCGGCGCGCAGCAACGCGCGGCCCGGCCCGTTGCGCCGTCGGCGGGCGCGGTGCAGCATCATCGGGAACGACGCGGATGCATGCTGGGGAGATGCGCGATGGTCATGGTGAGAGACGAGATCGAAGCCGGCGCACGGGCGATCCTGTCCGCCCTCGATGGCGTTCACCAGATACCCCGTTTCAGCACGCGGGAACCGGCGCCCGATCTGGATGAGGCCTATGCCATCGCCGCCGCCGTCGTGGCGCAGCGCGTGGCGCGGGGCGAGCGGCCCGTCGGCTGGAAGGTCGGTTTCACCAACCGCACGATCTGGGACGAATACGACGTGCATGCCCCGATCTGGGGGCCGATCTATGATTCCGGCATTGCGCCCGCCGAGGACGGCGTCGCGCAGTGCAGCGCCGCGCTGTTCTGCGAGCCGCGCATCGAGCCGGAGATCGCCCTGCGGCTTGCGCACGTCCCCGATCCGCAGATGGATGACCGTGCGCTGCTGGCTTGCGTCGATGGCATCGCGCATGGGTTCGAGGTCGTGCAATCGCTCTTCGCCGATTGGCGCTTCGCCGCGAGTGACACGGTGGCGGGCTGTGCCCTGCACGGCTGCTACCGCCACGGGCCTTTCACTCCGGTCGATGATGCGGATGCCGATGCCTGGTGCGAAAAGCTCTCGCGTTTTCGCATCGCGCTCGGCTGCGACGGCGTCGCCATCGACGAGGGCGGGGCGGAGAATATCCTGGGCGGGCCTTTGCAGGTGCTGCGTCACCTGGTGCAGGGGCTCGCCGACAATCCCCATGGCTGGGAACTGCGCCCCGGTGACATCATCTCGACCGGAACCGTCACACGGGCGTTTCCGGTGAAGGCGGGGCAGCGCTGGGAAAGCACGATCACCGGTCTGCCCCTGTCCGGCCTGATCCTCGACATCCGCTGAGCCGGTCCCCGTCGCCGAACAGGAGTGAAATCATGAGCCTGCCTGAGGATCTCCGGATCGATCTCGGTCGTTTCGCGCAAACTCTCGAAGCCTCCTCGTGCATCGGCGCCGGGCGCGAGGGCGGCATGGCGCGCCTTGCCCTGAGCGATGCCGATCGCGAGATGCGCGATCTCTTCGTCACCTGGTGCCGGGAGGCGGGACTCGCGGTGCGTGTGGATGAACTCGGCAACATCTTCGCCCGCCGGGCCGGGCGCGAGAATGATCTGGCGCCGGTCCTGGTCGGAAGCCATCTCGACACGCAGGCCAATGGCGGGCGCTTCGACGGGATCGTTGGCGTACTCGGCGCGCTGGAACTGGTGCGCCGACTCGATGATATCGGGTATGAAACCCGGCGCCCGATCGAGATCGTCAACTGGACCAACGAGGAGGGTGCGCGCTTCTCGCCGCCGATGATCTGCTCGGGCGCTTTCGCCGGCGTTTATGATCGTGACTGGGTGCGCGCGCGTCGCGCCGATGACGGGCCGACGCTCGGCGAGGAATTGCAGCGCATCGGCTATGCCGGCGCGGCGCCGGTCGGGGGCTTCGTGCCCGATTCCTGTTTCGAGTTGCATATCGAGCAGGGGCCGATCCTTGATGCCGAGGGTATCGATGTGGGCATCGTCACCCATGCCTACGATTCGCACGGTTTTCGCGTCCAGTTTTCGGGTGAGACCGCCCATGCCGGCCCCTGGCCGATGGAGCGGCGCCGCAATGCCCTCGTCGCCGCCGCGCGGTTATGCGTGCTGGTCGACGATATCGGCTGGGATTTCGCCGAGAGCGGGGGCAAGTCGACGACGGCGCGGATTGCCGCCTGGCCGAACAAGACCGGCATCGTCTCTGACTGGTCGGAAGTGAATGTTGATGTGCGCCACGATGATCCGCGCATCGCGGGCATCATGGCCGAGCGAATCGTGCGGGCGGTGGGGCAGGCCGCGGCGCGCGCCGGCTGCACGGGCGAGATTGTCGAGCGTTGGAACTGGGGCGGCGCGATCTTCGATGCCGGCCTGGTCGCGGGCGTGCGTGAACAGGCTTTGCGTCTGGGTCATGCCACACGTGACCTGCCAAGCCAGGCCGGGCACGACGCCTATTTTCTCGCACGTATCTGCCCGACCGCGATGATCTTCACGCCGTGCCGGGACGGGATCACGCACAATCACCGCGAGGACGTCGCTCTGGAACGGTTGCGCGCGGGGCTGGATACGCTGATGCATGCCGTCGTCGCAAGGTCGCAGGCCTGAGGGCAGGGCGGGAAGATTGCCTGAAAGCGCTTGCGAATTCGTGATGGTCGTCGCGAGATCGACCCCGATATGCACGTGCAACGAGGCAAAGCGGCAAAATTTCGGCACTTGCCATGGCAAAACACCTCTGCTTACTCTGCTTTCGCGACGGAAGGTTCGCGTTCCGAGCAGGCCGTGCTTTTGCGTGAGCCTTGTGCTGGCTTTGCCATGTCGGTGGGTTTGCATGAGACATCTCGAAGCGGAAAGCCGATAATGCGCGTGGACCATCCGAACGGAATCAGCGAGCGCGGTCCCCGTCCGGGGAGCCGTGTCATCGCGCGAATCGGGCGTATAGCTGGGGAACCCGCCAGCCTCGCGTTCGAAGAAAAAAATGGAAATCATGAGGAGAACAGGGATGAAGACAAGGTTCAGCACACTGGCTCTGGCGGCAGCGCTGCCATTGACCATGATGGCGGCTGCCCCGGCATTGTCGGACGATCTGCGGATCGGTCTGAGTTCGGAGCCGTCCTCGATGGACCCGCATTTCCACAATCTGGGGCCGAACAACGCGCTGCGTCAGCACATTTTCCAGTCGCTGACCTATTCCGACGAGAACATGCAGATCCGGCCTTCGCTGGCCACGGCATGGGAAGCGACGACCGACACGACCTGGGAATTCACCCTGCGTGACGACGTGAGCTTCTCCAATGGCGATGCATTCTCGGCCGAGGACGTGATCTATTCGATCTGCCGCGTGCCGATGGTCGAGGGCTCGCCCTCCTCCTTCACCAGCTTCGTGCGCGACATCGTCGGCGTGGAGGTCGACGGTTCGACCATCACCTTCACCACGGACGGCCCGTCGCCGCTTTTGCCGACCAACATGTCCTCGGTGGCGATTCTCAACGCCTCGGTCTATGGCGGCGAGGGCGTGGAATTCTCCGCCGATGGCTGCGCCAATATGGGCGATCTGCCGGCTTCGACGGATTTCTCGAGCCCCGAGACGGCGATCGGTACCGGCCCCTACACGCTGGAGAACTTCGTGCCGGGCGACCGTATCGAACTCACCCGCAACGCCGATTACTGGGACGGCACGCCGAGCTGGGACAACGTCACCCTGCGCCCGATCGCCAATCCGGGTGCCCGCGTCGCGGCGCTGCTCGCCGGTGACGTGGACGTCATCGAGACGCCGCCGATCCAGGATTTCGACACCATCCGCGAGGCCGGTTTCCAGATCGACCAGGGCCTGTCGAACCGCGTCATCTATCTGCACATGGATAGCGGCGAGGAAGTGCCCCCGGGCGTGTCGGGCACCGACGGCGTCAATCCGTTTGCCGATGTGCGCGTGCGCGAGGCGATCTCCAAGGCGATCAACCGCGACGCCATCGTCGAGCGCGTGATGGGCGGCGTGGCCGTGCCGGCGGGCGAGCTTCTGCCTTATCCGCTGTTTGGTACCCGCGAAGACGCCGAGCCGGACGTGTATGATCCCGAGCGTTCGGCCGAGCTCCTGGAAGAGGCCGGCTTCGGTGACGGTTTCGAGATCACGCTCTCGTCTCCCAACGACCGCTACATCAACGCCGAGCGCGTGGCCCAGGCCGTGGCGCAGTTCCTGTCGCGGATCGGCATTCGCACGGGTGTCGATGCAATGACGGCCTCGACCTTCTTCTCCAGCCGCAACAACCAGGAATTCGGCATGTGGCTGGCCGGCTGGGGGGCGGCTTCGGGTGAGATGGCCAACTCGCTCACGGCGCTGGTCGCGACCCGCGATCCCGATACCGGCATGGGTTCGACCAACCGGCAGCGTTATTCCAACCCCGCCATCGACGCGCTCGTCATGGAAGCCCGCCGCACCGTCGACGACGATGCCCGCGAGGAAATCCTGCAACGCGCCTCGATCATGGCAATGGAAGACTACGCCACCGTGCCGCTGCACTTCGAGGTCACCCCCTGGGCCTTCGCAGAAGGTCTGGAACTCACGCCCCGCGTCGACCAGTACACCATCGCCATGATGGTCCGCCCCGCCGAGTGAGGCTGACGCGTCAGACGAAAATCACCGGCCGCCCACGGGCGGTCGGTTGCTTTTGACGATTGCCTTGACGACTGCCTGGCGCGGCGCGATTCTACGGTGATGAAACGCCTCTATTTCGCCTACGGCTCCAATCTCGAATTGCACGACTGGCGCGCCTATTGCCGCCGCCACGGGTTCCATGCCGACGGGCTGCAACCCCTTCATCCGGCCGTCGCGCCCGATCACACGCTCGCCTTTACCCGCTACTCGCAAAAACGCGGCGGCGGCGTGCTCGACATCCTGCCGCGTCGCGGCGCCGCCGTTCCGGGCATGCTGTTTTCCGTGTGCGATGCGACGCTCGCCGCCCTCGATCACAAGGAGGGTGCGCCGCGGGCTTATGAACGCGTGCCGATCACGGTGCTCGACGAGGACGGCGCGGAGATCGAAGCCTTCACCTACCGGGTGAGGCCGCAGGATCGCTTACCCTTCGTGGCACCGCATGCGGATTATCAGGCGGTTTGCGCGTCAGGGCGCGCGGCTTTCGGGATCGACGCGCGCATTCTGGAGGATGCGGCGGCGGGGCGCCCGGCCGGAGATATCCACACTGCCTTCGTCTACGGCACGTTGATGCGCGGTGAGCGCGGAGATCATCACTGGGCGCACGAGGCGGCGCCGCCGGACCCGCGCCCGGCGCGGGTGGCGGGCCTGCTCAAGGATTGCGGGCCTTATCCGGGCATGGTGCGCCCGCTGCCGCAGGAGGCAAGTCCCGAGGCGCACGTGCGTGGCGAACTGCTCGCCTTTGCCGATATCACGAGCGTGCTCGATGCTTTCGATGGTTATGAAGATTTCGCCGGTTATGGTGCGCTTGGCAATGTCTATCGTCGCGTGCCCGTGACAGCGCGGGAGGAGGCGGCATCAAGACCGGATGCCGCAATCACCGCCTGGGCCTATATCCTGCTCGACCATGACCGTTTCCCGATCATTGCCGGCGGCTGCTGGCGCAGTCACAGGCGTGCCGGCTGAACGCGCTTCAGGGCCTTTGGCACAGGTCGATCTGCGCGTTTGGCGCTTAAGCTGTCCGTCTCCGCCTGTATGATCCTGGTTCCATGACAGCGCCCCGGCGGGCAGGAGGGTACGCCATGACCGGTCCCGCGATTCTCGACATAGCCGATCTCGGCGCACGCATCCCCGACGGGACGCATCTCGCGATCGCGCCGGATTACAGCGGCTGCGCCATGGCCGTGATCCGCACGCTGCTGCGCCGACGCATCAGCGATCTGCGGCTCGTGGCGGTGCCGACGGCGGGGTTTCAGGCAGATATGCTGATCGGCGCCGGTTGCGTCACGCAGATCGAGGCGGCTGCCGTCTCGCTCGGGGAATACGGCCCCGCCGGGCGTTTCAACGCGGCCCTGCGCACGGGCAAACTCGCCATGCGCGACGCCACCTGCCCGGCGATTCATGCCGGCTTGCAGGCAGCGGAAAAGGGGATTCCCTTCATGCCGCTGCGCGGCATCATCGGCTCTGATCTCGTGGCGCAGCGACCGGACTGGAAGCTGATCGACAATCCCTACGGATCGCAGGGCCGCGACCCGATCCTGCTGGTGCCGGCCATCACGCCGGAAATCGCCCTGTTCCACGCCCCCGCCGCCGACCGGGACGGCAATGTCTTCATCGGCGTGCGGCGCGAGCTCATGCTGATGGCCCATGCCGCGCGGCGCACGCTCGTGAGTGTCGAGCGCATCGTCGATACCGATTTTCTGGCCGACGAGGCGCGTGCAGGCGCCACCATCCCCGCACTCTATGTCGAGGCGATCGCGCAGGCGCCGCGCGGCGCCGATCCGGTCGGCCTGTTCGGTGCTTATGGTGCGAACGAGGCGGCGCTCGGCGCCTATGCGCAGGCATCGCGCGATGATGGCGCCTTTGCCGCCTGGCTCGCGGGGGTCGACGCTGACGCATCGCAGACGGTGCCGGCATGAGCGGTGCGGCAGAGATCCACATCCGTGAAATCCTGATCGCGCGCATCGCGGCCATGCTCGATGGCTGCGGCCATGTCGCGGTGGGGGCGAGTTCACCGATACCAGGTGCTGCGGCTCTGCTCGCGCAGGCGCGCAGTCACGGGGCGATGCGCGTCTCGGTTCTGGGCAGCACGCGGCACAATTTCTTCACCGATGGCGGGCGCGAACTGTTCGATTGCGCCGCGCAGGGTCGCATCGACGCGTTCTTCCTGTCCGGCGGGCAGATCGACGGGGCGGGCAATATCAATCTGGTGGGGATCGGCGACCCGGCGCAGCCGAAGGTGCGTTTTCCGGGCTCTTTCGGCTCGGCCTATCTGGCCTTCCTCGTGCCGAAGATCATCCTGTTTCGTGAGGAGCATACGCCGCGCACGCTGGTGGAGCGGGTCGATTTCATCTCGGCGCCCGGCACCTCCGGCCCTGACATCTACCGCCCCGGCGGGCCCCGCGCTCTGGTGACGGGGCGGGCCGTGTTCGCGTTCTCGCCGGAGCGGGCGGGTTTCACCCTGCGCAGTGTGCATCCCGGTCAGACGCCGGAATCCGTCGTGGCGCAGACCGGCTTTCGCTTCGATATGCCGGACGCCGTGCCACACACGCCGCTTCCCGATGCCGATACGCTCGCGCTGATGCGCGGCGATGTCGCGCGTGCCGTGGCAGAAACCTATCCCGGTTTCGCCGCGCAATTGTGGGATCTCGCCGCCTGAAGCGATGGCGGCGGCTGCATGTCAGCCCTTCGAATCGTCCTCATCCGCGCCGCGCTTCAACCCTGCCAGCGCGCCGAACGGGTTTTCGCGTGATTCGGCCGGGGCGGGCTCCTCGAACACCACGCCCGGTTTGCGCGGGAACGGGTCGAGTCCGAGCGCGAGGAATTCGGCGGTGACACGACCCAGATCGATCTTGCCGTTGATGATCTCGTCTGGCGGGTCGATCCGGCGCTGCTCTTCTTCTTCCGGCGTCAGCTTGCGCCGTTGCGCGGCAGCGAAATCGAGATCGACCTCTTCCTCGATCTCGGTCTCGAACGGATCGAGCGACACGCCGCAAATCTGGCTCACACGCGCACGGACGATCCCCGTGACGCGTGCGCGCTTGCCCGAGCCCTCGACGCTGAAGACGCCTTCGAGGGCGTGGATCGCCGGGATGTCGAGCGCCTCGGCGAGCGCGGCCATCTCTTCGGCATCGGCAGTTATGGTAATTTCGGTCCCGTGGCGGGGCAGGCGCTCTGCATCAATCAGGCGCGCCAGCGGGCCCGGCTCGGGGGTCGGGGCGGCGGATCCCGTGGAATCCTCTCGGTCACGCGCCATGGTGATCTCCTGACGCCGCAGGCAGGGCGGTGGCGTAATCGGGACCATCGCGCAGCAGGGTGGCGAAATCCTGTTTTTCCAGAGCCGCTTCCGCCGCGATCATGTAGGCAGCCAGCGCCTGTGCCGGATCGCCGCGCTCCGTGACGTTCCGGTCGAGGGCATCCTCCAGCGCGGCGCGGTCGCCGTCGTCGAGGGCGCTGCCGTAGCTGCGGGCGCGTCCGTAGAAAGCCGTGACGAGTTTCTTCATGCGCTTGGGCACGGCGAGATCACCGACGCCCATGTCCCGCAGGGACATGTCGAGCCATTTGAAGAAGGCATCGACGAATTCCTGTGCGAAATCATCTGCCGGCGGCGGCAGATGCCGCAGGCGGCGCAGGATCAGCGTCATGTGCAGGATGACGGCTTCATAGCGGCCTTCCAGCGTGTCGGGCACGCCGAGATCGGTATAAAGCGGTTCTGCGCGCGATGCGGCGATCACGCGGGTGAGCATCGTCTGTACCGGGTCCTGGACGCGGTCCTTGCGAAACCAGTTGAAGATCATCGCCTCAGCTTTCCGGGCGCGCACGCCCTTGTCAAAAGATTCCAGTCGGGTTACGCCATTCACCCGGCCGGGCGCAAGTTCCCCGAAGCCGCAGTTCGAACGGACCAGCGCCGGAAGCGAGTCGCCATGAAGATGATCACCCGCCTTGCCGCCGTCATTCTGATCGCAGGCCTCACCTCGGCCTGCATGCAGGGTGAAACGTTCCAGCGCGGCTATATAGTTGATGAAGAGGCTCTGGAAAGTGTAGAGCCCGGCATGTCCGCCGAGCAGGTGCTGGAGACGCTGGGCACGCCTTCGACGGTGTCTACCGTCGGAAACCAGTCCTGGTATTACGTCAGCCAGACTGCGCGGCAGCAATTCGCCTTCCAGAAGCAGGAAATCGTCGAGCAGCAGGTCACGGCGGTTTATTTCACGCCCAACCTGCGTGTGGAGCGTGTGGCGCTCTACGGGCTGGAAGATGGTCAAATCTTCGATTTCATTTCGCGCACGACGCCCACGGGCGGGCAGGAGCAGAGCTTCCTCGCCAATCTCTTCCGGGGTGTGGTCGGCTTCAATCCGCTGCGCTGATCGATTTGCCGAAAGCCGAAACGCCGCTGCGCAAAGGTGACGCGGCGGCGTTTTCGTGTCGGAGATTGGCGGGCTGATCAGTCGCGGCGCAGCAGCCGCTCGAAATAGTCGCGTTCTTCTCCCGGAAGGCCGGGATCGGCCAGACGGTCGCGCAACTCTTCGAGAATGCGGCGAGCACGCCGCGCGGGGCTCTCATCGGCGCCGGGCACGCGGACATCGCTCTCGAAACGTCCCTGGTCACGGGTCGGGCGGCCCAGCGGATCGGTATCGCGGCCTTCGCGCCCCTCCATCCGCCCCATACGCCCTTCACTGCCTTCACCGCGCATCTCGCCCGGCTGGCCGCCGCCTTCGCCCTGACCCTCGCCGAACATTTGCTGCATCTGATCAGCCATGCCCTGGAGACCCTGTTGCAGGCCTTCGAGGGCGCGCCCCTGCGCATCGACGGCATCGTCAGGGCTGCCCTCGCCGAGGGCGCTTTCCGCCTCGCCCATCGCGCCCTCGGCATTGTCGAGACCCTGCTCGCCCTGCATGCCGAGTTCGCGCATGCGCTCCTGCAATTCCTGCAGACGGTCGCGCAAGGCCTGTTGCTGCTCGGAGAGGTCGCCTTCGCCGTCTTCCTCGCCCTGATCGCGTTGCGCCTGTTCACCGCGGCGCTGGCGCTGCGCGTCGCCGAAAGTCTCGTCGCGCAGTTGCTGCTGCTCGCGGGTGATGGCGTCGAGCTCGTCGAGCTGGCGGTTCAGTTCACGGGTATGCGGATCGGAGGACATGTCGCCGCGCTGGGCGGTCTGGAGGTTCTGCATGATGTTGCGCAGTTCATCCATCAGGCGCTGCGCCTCGGCCATGTCGCCGCGCTGCATTACGTCCTGCATGGCGTCCATCATGTCCTGCAGATCCTGCTCGGTGATCGTCTGCTGCTCGCCCGACGGCATGCGCGGCGCTTCGGCATTGTCGGATTCGTCCATCATTGTGCGCGCGAGTTCGCGCATATAGGCGTCCATCGCCTCGCGCAGTTCCGCCATCAGTTGAGCGAGTTCTTCCTCGCTCGCGCCCTCGTCCATGGCCTGTTGCAGACGCTCCTGCGCGGCGCGCAGGGCCTGCTCGGCATCGGACATGCCGCCATCCTCGATATCGAGTGCCATCGCCCAGAGCCAGTCGGCGATGGCGACGAGATCCGCGTCGCTGCGCGCCTGGGCGAGCCGGTTCGTGGCGCTGCGCAGGCCGAGCCAGACGCCCCAGGGAATCTCGAAACGCTCCGGCGCGATCATCAGCGCTTCAAGGGCGCCGAGCACCCTGTGGCGATGTGCGGGTTCGAGAACGAGGTTGCGCCGCTGCTCGACGAGCGCGCGTGCCAGTGGATCGTTGAAGGGGCGTTGCGGCAAGGTGAAATCGATGACCTCGGAATAGCCGGTTTGCCCGGCATCGTCGCGCGCTTCGAGCTGGAGGGTCACCCGCGCACCCGCCCAGGGGTGATCGGTGCGGTCGAAATTCGTCGAGGCGATGCCCTCTTCACCGCTGCGCCCGAGCGAAAGGGACAGGTCCGGCGGCGGGACGAGCGGGGTATGCGCGTCGCGCTCCGGCGGGAGGGCGACGAGGGCGCGCGCTTGCGCAACGCCGTAATCATCCTGCAGCGCGTAGGCGAGGGTGAAAGCGCCTCGCGCCTGCACTTCCGGCGATCCGTCAAAGCTGATCTCCGGCGGGACATCCGGGATCGCGGTGATGCTCAGGCGGTGCGCGGGAGCGGTTTCGGAGCCGATTTCGAGCTGCGCATCTGCGTGAATGCGAAAGCGTTGCTCGTTCAGGCCTTCGCCGGCCTCGCGACCGGCGCCGTCGAGGGCGTCGAGCCCGGTCACGGCGGCGATGCGCGGGGGCGCTTCCCCTGCCACCCGAATCACGATGACCGAATCCTGCGGCACGCGCAAATGCTGCGCCTCACGGTTGAAATCGAGCATCAGCGGGGCGATGTCGGTATAGCCGGGCGGGTCGATCCAGCCGTCGATGCGCATGGCGGGTGCTTGCGCCGTCGGGGCGCGCCAGTCGAAAGCGGCGTTCAGCCGTGCGCCGATCTCCGGACCGGCGACGAAGGCGCTGGCGACGACGGCGAGCACGGGCACGGCGCGCAATGCGTAGCGGTCGCGTTGCGGCATGGCCGGATCGGGAGCGTCGAGGCGCATGCCCGCAAGGGCGTTTGCTGCGCGGCGGCGATGGATCTCCCAAAGTGCCATGGCGGCGGGATCGCGATCACCGAGGGCGAGGGAATCGTCGAGGGTGCGCGCCGGCCCGTGTTCGAGCCGCGAATCACGCTCGAGCCGCGCCAGCGCCGCCGCGCGACCGGGCGCGCCGCGCAGAACCCGCACCAGCGCGCTGATCGCGGGGATGCAGGAGGCGATGAAGGCGATGGCCACGATAGCGACCACGGCGATTCGCGCCAGGGTCGGTATCTGCTGGAACAGGCCGAGCCAGGCCAGGGTCAGGAAGGCGGCGATGACGGAAAGCGGTAGCCAGAGGCGCGGCCAGAGCAACTCGATGGCAAGCGTTGCGCGCGCCCGTCCGACGAGGCGGTCGAGCCGCGTGCGCAGGCGGCGCTGCTGTACCACCGGATCAGCGTCTGGCTCTGGCGGGTTCTCTGGCCGAAAGCGGTGAAACAGGGCTCGCAGCCCTTGCGGGAGAAGTCGCATACGGCGTCCCTGCATCTCGTTTCTCGTCGGGCGCGCACGGCCTTTCGACCGATCCGACCTCAGTCTAACGCTTCCTCTTTCATGGTAACACGGTTATTTCTGGGCGAAAGCACTCCGGTCGCGGCGATTGCCCGCAGCAGCGCCATGCTCAGGCATGCAAGACAAGGACCCCGTAATGCGCGAAACCCCGGACACGACGCTCCGCGCAAGCCCGGATCACGCCCTCGCCGGTGTGATCGCGAACGGCGTCCATCGGCTTCGGCTGCGGGTCTATTACGAGGACACGGATTTCTCCGGGATCGTCTATCACGCCAATTATCTGCGCTATTGCGAGCGCGGGCGCAGCGATTGCCTGCGCCTTCTCGGCATCGACCAGTCGCGCCTGCATCGTGAGGAGGGCGGGCTCGCCTTCGCCGTGCGGCGCATGGAGATCGATTTCAGCCGCCCGGCGCTGATGGATGACGTGCTCGACATCGAGACGCGCATCATCGAGACGGGCGGGGCCTCGCTGACCATGGATCAGGCGGTGATGCGTGCGGGGGCGTTGCTCGTCGGCGTCCGGGTCGTCGTCGCCTGTATCCGCGACGGCAGGCCCGCCCGGATCCCGACATCCTTGCGCAAGGTGCTCGCGGGAATGCTGGCGGAAAGCGGGAACGGGTGAGGGTGATGCGGGACCCTCTCCGGGGCCCCGCATGCATGATCGCGCGCTCAGATCACGTAGCTCTTCAGTGGCGGGAAGCCGTTGAAGGCGACGGCGGCATAGGTCGAGGTATAGGCGCCCGTGCCCTCGATCAGCACCTTGTCGCCGATCGAAAGTGAGACCGGCAGGTCATAGGGAATGCGCTCATACATCACATCCGCCGAATCGCAGGTCGGGCCGGCGAGCACGCAGGGCGTGGACGCCTCACCGTCATGCGGCGTGCGGATGGCATAGCGGATCGCCTCGTCCATGGTCTCGGCGAGACCGCCGAACTTGCCGATATCGAGATAGACCCAGCGGATTTCGTCTTCCGCACGGCTCTTCCTCGAGACCAGCACCACTTCCGCCTCGATCACGCCGGCATTGCCGACCATGCCGCGACCCGGCTCGATGATGGTCTCGGGAATGCGGTTTCCGAAATGCCGCGAAAGTGCCTCGAAGATCGACTGGCCATAAGCCTCGACCGCCGGGATCTGCTTGAGATAGCGCGTGGGAAACCCGCCGCCGAGATTGACCATGGACAAGCGGATGCCACGTTCGGCGCATTCGCGGAAGATCGCGGCGGAGGCCGCCAGCGCCTGGTCCCAGGCTTGGGTATTCCCCTGCTGTGAGCCGACATGGAAGGACACGCCATACGCGTCGAGCCCATGCCTCCAGGCATGCTCCAGAACCTCGACCGCCATTTCCGGCGCGCAGCCGAACTTGCGCGAAAGCGGCCATTCGGCGCCGGCGCCGTCGCACAGGATGCGACAGAAGACGCGGATATCCTGCGCACCGGTGAGCTCCGCCGCACGGGCGATCTTCTCGACCTCGGCCTCGCAATCCACCGCGAACAGGCGCACACCGAGTTCGAGGGCGCGTGCGATGTCGCGCTCCTTCTTGATGGTGTTGCCGAAAGAGATCCGGTCAGCCGTGGCGCCGGCTTCGAGCACGAGCTTCATTTCCTGCACGGAGGCCGTGTCGAAGCACGAGCCGAGCTCGGCCAGAAGCGCAAGCAGTTCCGGCGCCGGGTTCGCCTTCACCGCGTAGAACACCCGTGTATCGGGCAGCGAGCGGGCGAATTGCAGGTAGTTGTCGCGCACGACGTCCCGATCGACGACGAGGCACGGCCCGTCATCGTCGCGGGTGCGCAGAAATTCGTGGATGCGCGCAGTCATGGCGCCCTCCTGACAAAGGTTCGACGGACGGCGTCGTGCCGTCACGGCCAGAATTCAGGTGGCTGCGGGCCACCCAGCTCGGGGGTCGGACTGCGCCGACGCCGGACATGCTGTGGAGACATGAGCGGCGTAGGGCGGGTCGAACCCGTCGTGCTGCCTTCGTTTGGAACGGAAAAATCCGATCCGCACATGCGGCAATGATGAGACAAGCCTCTTCGGTTGCCGACCTGTGGAGGGCCGACGGAGACCAAAAAAGCCCGTGTCGTCGTTGCTTTAAGCCGCGCTGGGCGTCGTATTGCGACACCACAGGCCGGTTGCCTCCGGCACCAGTCGCTTTCCGTGAGCCTGATAAGCTCGCGGGCGTCGCGATCAACCTGATCGCTTCCGCCGACCGGCACGCGACCACAGGCACGTGCGAAATTGGGCAAGGCGGTCAGTACAGCCATCGCCCGGATATTTCAAGAAAAATCGGATCTGGCGCGTCGTTTTTTCGTCGCACCCGGCACCATCGCGACGCAGCGCCGAGTCCGTTGCACTTTCGCCCGCGCCGATGTCGGCGTAGGCTCGTCTTGCGCATCTATGGCGCAGTATGGGAGGACATCATGCTGAATTTCGCGGAGATCATGCGCAACGCGCAGGGCGGGGCGGCGATCGAGAGTTTCGCTGCGCAGTTCGGCATGAGCCACGAGGATACGCGCAAGGCGCTGGCCGCCCTCGCGCCGGCCTTCGCGCTCGGCTTGCAGCAGCAGCGCGAGAAGCCGGACCATCTGCGCGATCTCACCGAGGCGATGGCGCGCGGCGCCTATGCGCCGTTCTTCGAAAGCGCGGCGGAGGCCTATTCGCAGGATGCCCGCCGGCGCGGCGAGGAAGCGCTCGGCGCCCTGTTCGGCTCGCCTGATCTCGCGCGCAATCTCTCCGATCAAAGCGCGAAACTCGCCGGCCTCTCCCGCGAGACCATGTCCCAGATGATGCCCTACGTGGCTGCAACGCTGATGGGCGGCATGGGCGAACGCATGCGCAGCCAGTCTGATGCGCGGCGTGACCGTGCGTCGGATAACCCCTACGAGATGATGTTCTCGGCCATGTTCGGCGTCGAGCCCGAACCCGCGCCTCCGCCCAAGAGCGAGGGCGAGAAGGCGGTCGCGGAGATGTTCGGCCACTGGGAGCGTTTCATGCAGCTCGGGCGCGAAATGCAGGATACGCAAATGCAGATGATGCGCGCCGCCTTCGAGGAGGCCGCGCGGCAGATGGCGCATGCGGCGCCGGAGACGGGTGCACAGGATCAGTCTCGACCGCCGAAGGACGAGGGCTGACGGGAGGCCTCAAACCAGTTTCTTCAACGCATAAAGCCGCTCCAGCGCCTCGCGCGGGCTGAGCTCGTCCGGATCGATCGCGGCGAGGGCTTCGTGCAGCGGGTCCGGCCCGGGCGCGACTTGCGGCGGGGGCTGGCGCGCCGGTGCGGCGAAAAGGGGGAGGTCGTCGAACCGGGCGGTGGAGGGGTTCTCGAGATCGGCGCGCTCCAACTCTTCGAGGATGGTGCGTGCGCGCGCGATCACCGGCGCGGGCAAACCGGCGAGGCGCGCCACCTGCAGCCCGTATGAGCGGTCAGCGGCGCCTGGCACCACCTCATGCAGGAAGACCACCTCGCCCTTGTGCTCGGCCACCTTGAGGGTGACGTTCGACAAACGCGCCAGCCGCTCGGCGAGGCGCGTGAGCTCGTGGAAATGGGTGGCGAAGAGGGCGCGGCAACCATTGACGTCATGCAGATGCTCGATCGCCGCCCAGGCGATGGAGAGACCGTCGAAGGTCGCGGTGCCGCGCCCGATCTCGTCGAGGATGACGAGGGAGCGGCGGCTGGCCTGGTTGAGGATCGCGGCGGTCTCGACCATCTCCACCATGAAGGTGGAGCGGCCCCGCGCGAGATCATCCGCTGCACCCACGCGCGAAAACAAACGGTCGACCAGCCCGATATGCGCGTGACGCGCGGGCACTCGCGCGCCCATCTGCGCGAGAACCACGATCAGCGCGTTCTGGCGCAGATAGGTGGATTTGCCGCCCATGTTCGGTCCGGTAATGACGCTGATATGCCCCGCATCGGCGCCGGAGAGATCGGCATCATTGGCGATGAAGCTCTCGCCGGCACGGGCCAGCGCATCCTCCACCACCGGGTGGCGCCCGCCTTCGATGGCGAAGGCGAGGCTGTCATCGACGATCGGGCGCGTCCAGCCGCGCGTCTCGGCGAGCTCCGCCAGGGCCGCCGTGACATCAAGCGCCGAGAGCGCCTGCGCGATGGCGTTGATGCCTTGCGCCTGCGCCACAACGAGGTTGGAGAGCTCGGTGAAGAGCGCCGTCTCGATGGCGCGGGCGCGCTCGGCGGCGCCGGCGATGCGCGCTTCGAGCTCACCGAGCTCCACCGTGGTGAAGCGCATGGCCCCCGACATGGATTGCCGGTGGATGAAGGTCTCCTTCATGGCGTTGCGCAGCCAGGCCTCGCCGGTGGCCTGGGGCACCTCGACATAATAGCCGAGCATGTTGTTGTGCTTGATGCGCAAGGTCCGGCACTCGGTCTCCTCGGCATAGCGGCCCTGCAATCCGGCGATGAAGCGGCGCGAATCGCCTTGCAGCACACGCGCCTCGTCGAGGCCGGCATCGCGCCCCTCGCGGATGAAGCCGCCATCGCGGCGTGCGAGCGGGGGATCCTCCACGAGTGCTGCCGCGAGGGTATCGGAAAGGCTTTTATCCACGGTATCCAGCGCGGCGCGGGACGCGGCCAGCGCCTCGGGCAGGCTGTAGGCCGGAGCCGGCGTGGCGTCGAGCAGGGCGGCGATGGCGCGCGCGGCGATCAGCCCGTCGCGGATCGTGGCGAGGTCTCGCGGCCCGCCGCGATCCAGCGCCAGCCGCGAGAGCGCCCGGGTGATATCGGGTGCTCCGGCGAGTGCGCCGCGCAGGCGCTCGCGCAGGGCGGGGTCGTCCACCAGGAAATCGAGTGCGTCGAGCCGCGCGCCGATCTCCGTGAGATCAGTGGAGGGGCCGGCAAGGCGCTCGGCGAGGAGCCGCCCGCCGCCGGGGGTGACGGTCATGTCGATGGTGGCGAGGAGCGAGCCGGCGCGCTCGCCGGCGAGGGTGCGGGTGAGTTCGAGATTGGCCCGTGTCGCGGCGTCGATGGCGAGGCTCGCGCTCACCGCTTCCCGGCGCGGTGGCTCCAGCGCCGGGCGCGCGGCGATCTGGGTGCGCGCGACATAGGCAAGCGCCGTGCCCGCCGCAATGATCTCGGCGCGGGTGAAATCGCCGAAGGCATCCAGCGTGGCGACACCGAAATGATCGCACAGCCGGTTCTCGGCGGAGGTGGCGTCGAGCCCGTCGCGCGGGAGCGGGCAGAGCGGGATCTGCGTCTCGCGCCAGAAGCCGGCGAGCGCCGGATCGTCGAGGATGGTATCGGCCAGCACGATCTCGCGCGGATCGAGCCGCGCCACCTCCCCGGGCAGGCCAGCGGCATCGGTCTCGGCGACGCTGAAGCGACCCGTCGAGATATCGACTGCGGCGAGGCCGTAAAGGGCGTGATCATCGCCGGCGCGGCGTCTGCCGATGGCGAGCAGGAGATTGGCGCGCCCGGGTTCGAGCAGGTTCTCCTCGGTGATGGTGCCGGGCGTGACGAGGCGTACCACGTCGCGGCGCACCACCGATTTGTTGCCCCGCTTCTTCGCCTCGGCGGGATCCTCCATCTGCTCGCAGACGGCGACGCGGTGGCCCAGCCCGATCAGGCGCTGGAGGTAATCATCGGCGCGCTCGACCGGCACGCCGCACATCGGGATATCCTCCCCGCGATGCTTGCCGCGCTTCGTCAGCACGATGCCGAGCGCGCGCGAGGCGATCTCGGCATCCTCGAAGAAGAGCTCGTAGAAATCGCCCATGCGATAGAACAGCAGCGAATCCGGATTGGCCGCCTTGATCTCGATATATTGCGCCATCATCGGCGTGACACGTTCGGGCGCGACGCTCGCCACAGGCGGACCTGCGGGCGCCTCCTGGCTCTGCGTCTCATGTTTACGCGTCTTCGTCGCGACCACGCCACCCTCGCCGGAATCCGGAACCGGGTTCTCTTCTAGCAAAGCCCGCACCGCGATGCGATGCGGGCCGGGACTTGTCCACCGCAACTGTGTTGCGGTGGACGGAGGGGGTTACGCTTCATGACGCTCCGGTCGCTCCATGAGCAGTTCGACGGGGACGTTATGCAGGGTTCCGTCAGCGAGATACTGCGGCACCAAGATCGGGCCTTCCGTCGGCGCGTTCGGATCATCGATGATGCCGTCGCGCGCCAAGAGATGGTGGATAATGTGAGCCTGAAGAATTTTCATATTTTCCTTCGTGAACTCATCCGGATTGAGCCTCATTTCCCGCGCCGCTTCCATCATTGTCCAGATTGCCGGAGCTATGAGGTGCGGCGCTCCGTGAGCATACATCTGATCTTGAGTCTGCTGATTAAGTTGCGTTTGAAGTACGCTCACTTCTTGTCTCAACATCTGCTCAGCGCGGCTTTGATCCCTTGTGTCATTGAGAACAATGTCTTCAATTCTGAACTGCTCCGGGAAGCTCAAGCTAAGATTTGTGAGTCCACCATTCTCATCCAAAACAGGTATATCGATCGGTCCGCGTTCGCGGGCGTTCGGATCATTAATTTTTCCGGTGCGGCTGAAGAGATGATGCAGGATATGCGGCGGCGCCATCTCCATTACATTTCTTTCGAAAATGTGGGCGGGCAGATCCAGCATCTCTTCCGCTGCATTTTCCAGAAGCCGTTTTGCCAGGGGGGCCATTTCCGGTGCACCGTGGGCGTTCATGATGGTTTCCATGTTCGCCAGCGCGCCATCCAGCACTGCCCGACGATGCGGATCCATCACTGCAGCCTCATTCCCTGCCGAGGCGGTGGTGGTCGCGGCAGTTGTGGCCGTCATTGCGGCACCGAAACCGGCCGCGTCCTGATTAGGGCTTTCAACCGGAGTGTAAGCACCGGAGGGCTGATTATTCGTAACTTGCATAACTCACTCCCTTGTACGCATGTTTGAACGATTTTAAGTATACTGATGGTTGTAAAAATATCAATCAATTATTAAATATACTTTATTAATAGTTAATTTTTTAATTTAATGCATGAGAGCTATGCGGGCATCCCGTGCAGCGCTGCCCATCTTCGCGTGACGGCAGCTGTCGTGACAGGCGGTCCGCATCGCGCCACCATGCTCGCATCTTGCAAGCGGCGTGATGCCGGAGGGGAGAGAAGGATGCGTATCGCGGTCGGGGGATTTCTGCACGAGACCAATACCTTCATCGCCCGTCCCACGGGCTGGGAGGATTTTGCAGAAGGCGGGCCGTGGCCGCGTCCGACCACGGGGGAGGCGATCTTCGATGCGTTCGAGGGGCTCAATCTCGGCCTGTCGCATTTCATTGCCCGCGCCCGTGAGGGCGGCCACGAGATCCTGCCGCTGGCCTGGGCCTGCGCCATGCCGGGCGGGCGGGTCACCGATGAGGCTTTCGAACATATGGCGCGCGCGCTCACCGAGCCGTTGCGCGGGGAGGCTATCGATGCGGTCTTTCTCGAACTCCACGGCGCCATGGTCACGCAGAGCGCCGATGACGGGGAGGGCGCGTTGCTGGCGCGGGTGCGCGAGGTGGTCGGGCCGGATATCCCGATCCTCGTGGCGCTCGACCTGCATGCCAATGTTTCGCCCGAAATGGTCGCACGCGCGGATTTCCTGACCTCCTACCGCACCTATCCGCATAACGATTGGGGCCCGACCGGCGGGCGCTGCGCGCAATGGCTCGATCGGCTGATGCGCTGGCGCGCGGCAGGGCTGCCCAATGCCCGCGCGCTGCGCCAGGCGCCCTATCTGATCCCCATCCCCGCCGGCTCGACCTATCTCGACACCTCACGCGGGCTCTATGAGGCGCTGGAGGCGATCGAGGCCGAGACCGGCGTGCATCTCGCTTTGAATATGGGCTTTCCCCCCGCCGATATCCGCGATGTCGGGCCGAGCGTCACGGCCTATGGCCCCGATCAGGCGGCGACCGATGCCGCTGCCGACAGGCTCTTTAACGCGCTTCTCGAGGCGGAGGCGGACTATGCCCGCCATCAGCCCTTGCCCGCGCCGCAAGCCGTGGCGCAAGCCGCGCGGATCGCGGCGGGGACAAGCCGCCCCGTCATCATATCCGATACCCAGGACAATCCCGGCGCGGGTGCGTTCTCGAATACGACCGGGATGATCGCGGAGCTTTTGCGCCAGGGCGCGCAGAACGCCGTGGTCGGGATCTTTCATGCGCCGGAAATCGCGAAGCGCGCCCATGATCTTGGCATCGGCGGCGTCATCGAGAGCCTGTCGGGGCCGGGTGCCGGGCCGGGTCAGGAACCCGTTCCCGGACCCTGGCGGGTGGAAGCGCTCAGCGACGGGCGCTTTCGCGGCACCGCGCCGATGCTGCGCACCCCGATTACCGAGATGGGGCCGACGGCGGTGCTCGCGCAGGGCGGCGTGCGGGTGCTCGTCGTCACCATCCGCCAGCAGCCGATCCACCGCGAGACCTTCAGCCATATCGGCATCGATCCGCAGGCGGCGGATATCATCGTTTTGAAGAGCTCGGCGCATTTCCGTTCGGGCTTCCAGGAGATCGCCGAGACCGTGCTGATCGGGCTCGCGCCGGGCACCAACCCGGACGACCCGCAGAGCTTCGCCTTCACGAAAATCCGCCCCGGCCTGCGTCTGAGGCCGGGGGCGGGGTGATCAGGCTGATCGGTGCCGGGACGGATTTCGCTTCCCGGCATCAGCCGCTCTGGTTCAGGCGCTCCATCGCAACCTCGACGAAATGAAGCTCGCCGGATGGCAGGTGTTGCGGGACCTGGATCGGGCCTTCGCGCGGAGCGGTCGGGTCATCGATGTTGCCGTTGCGCGCAAGCAGGTGGTGGCCGATATGGGCCGCCATGATCTCGAGGTTCTGCCCTGCGAAGGGATTGTTGATATCCGGGCCGCCGGCAGTCGCCTGCAGGAAGAGCATCTGTGCCTCGCCCTGCAGATGCGGGGCGCCATGGGCTGCCATCTGCTCGGCGATTCCGCGCGCCAGTTCACGCCGCTTCTCCGAAAGCGCGATACGCTGCGCCTCCTGCGCTCCGATTCCGGGCTGTAGCGAGACACCTTCGGGAGCCGCAGCGCCGGGGGCATCCTCCGCAGCGGGAATCTCGGGGAAGGCCACCAGATAGGTGTCCAGCGTGCCGTCTTCGCGATGTCGGGGTACGGAGATCGGGCCGGCCAGCGGGGCAGCGGGATCCTCGATGAGACCGGCGCGCACCAGCACATGATGCAGCACATGGCCGCGCAGGATATCGAGATTCTGCGCGAAATCGGCACCGGGATCGGCCAGCAGGGTCTGCGCGCCATCGCGCAGGATCTGCTGCGCGATTCCGGCGAGATGGCCGCCGCCATGGGCGTGCATGTCGCGCCCGATCTGCCCGATCGCGGCGTCGAGCAACGCCTGATTCTGCGTATCTTTGGCGGCTGCCGCATCGACATCCGAGGCTTTGGCTGCCCGTGCGCGCGCGAAGGCAACAGCTGCATCGGCGTGGTCGGTCGTCTGAGCCGGCTGGTTGCTCTGTGGTGAGGTATGGACTTGCATGATGATCTCCAGTGCAGAAATTCGCAGATTACAATTTTTAATATGGAAAATCCGGATTTTATTCAATGATTTCATTTACCATATGAAAATCATAGTTAATTTCTAAAAACGATAATCAAGTTTTATTCTCTGCTTTGTTTTCCCGGATATCCGTTGAAGCAGGGCTACGGGTTTCGCGACGCTGCACGGCGCTCTCCCGCGCGACCGGGTCTTATCCGGTCGCGACGGCGGTGAGGCGCGCGTATCGCGCACGTCGCTCTTCAATGGTTCTCGTGGCAGAGTGGGTGGGGCGTGCAGGGCGGGGCAGCTTGCGCTTGCCAGCCTCGGCTCACGCCCTCGTATCGTCGCGTCACATGGCGCGTTCGAGCACCAGTTCGCCGCGTGGGCCGTCCAGAGTGAGGCGATTGCCCTGCATATCCCATTCGCGTGCAGCCCGCAGCGCTTCGAGAAAGCCGCGCTCGGCGCTCATCACGTCACGCGCGCATTCGCGGTCGGTCAGGGCAAAGGGCCCGACCGCGATGCCCTGTTCGAGCTGGGGATAGGCGATGGCGGAGTAATTGTTGCAGCCACCGAAACCGCGCAGACGGAAATTCGTGTCCAGCGTCATCGCCGGGTTCTCGCCGGGAAAGGCGCGCCCGTTCAGGCTGATCACCGTATAGGAGACGTTGATCGGGAACTGCTTCTCGCGCATCGGCTGCGGCACGAGGTTCTCCTCCTGCTCCTCGCTCTGCGCTTGCACGGCGGGTGGCGCCGCCGGCAGGGCGAGGCCGGCAATGAGGCACAGGGCGGCGACGCGTAACGCTTTCATGGATCAGATACTCCCTCGAGCTTTGCGGGCGCGATACAGTTGCGACGATAACGGCTCACACCCGCCTCATGCAATGCACCCGTTCGCATCTCATCGCCATACGCGTGCGGCGTTTTTTTGTTCGCGCAGGATGCCGGGTGCGTGTTGCCCCGGATTTGCGCATCCTGTGTGAGTCCTGCCGTCATGCTTGATGAATCGTCAAGCGCAATTGCGCAAATAGCGGCTTTCCTGTGCCAGAACGAGTGGATACGCCCCGTTTTTCATCTTGTGTCAACGCAGTTTAAGCGCAGTGAAAGTATTCTTGCCAGGTGATTCACCGACAATTTTAGACGCGTTTTTACGGCTTCCCGGCAATGATCCGTTCATGACGAGGCGCGAAGGGACGGGCCTCGCGGGACGATCGGACGGATGATCCGGATCGCGAGAGAAAAGGGGATGCGTCATGGCCAGATACGATATGGCGAGATACGAGCCGGACACGATTGCACTGGCACGGACCGGGACAGGAGCCACCGACATCGTCACGCCGGGGCGCGATGTCGAAGATGGGCGCGCGTTCTACGAACTCGGCTTGATGTATGCCGCCGGGCGAAGCGTCGCAATCGATCTCGTGAGCGCCCACAAATGGCTCAATGTCGCCGTTTTCAAGGGCTGCCGCGATGCGATCGCCCACCGCGCCGAACTCGCCGGCGAAATGTCGCGCGAGGAAATCGCCAGCGCACAGCGTCAGGCCCGTGAATTCCTGATGTTGCACTGAGGGCTGCTGACCAACGGCGCTCACGTCGGCTGCGACAGACGCAGCCTGTAGGCGAGGAAGCCGTTTTCCGCCGCACCGATCGGGGTCAGCGGCAGATCCGCCGGCTCCCTGCCGCGCGCATGGGCGCCGGTTTCGAAGATCACATCGAGCGCGCTGCCATCGGCGCGCGACGAGGGCGCAAAGCGCCAGTTGCGGATCCCGCGCGGTGAAACGGTGCCGCGCGCGCGGACATGTTCCGCCACGACCTCGCGCACCATCTGCGTGCTCTCGGCGATGACGGGGGCGGGCATGCCGCCGAAGAAGGTGCCGCCGCCACCGGCACGGTAATTGTTCGTCGCGACGAGGAATTCCTGCTCGGGCCGCACCGGCACGCCCTGATGCAGCAGCTGCGTGATCCGCTGCGCCTCCGGCGCGACGAGGATACCGTCGCGGTTGTGGCGCGCGGGAGCGCAGAGATCGATCGTATAGGTAAGGCCGAAGATCACGTCGAAATGGTAGGATGGAAAGCCGTGGCGCAGGAGCTGCTGGTCCGCCGGTCCTTGCGGGTCGATCTGCCGGAAGATGCCGCTTGATCGCTCGAGCCATTCGCGCAGCTGCGCCCCGGTGACGCGCACCACGCTGACCGTATTCGGATAGAGATAGAGATTGGCCAGGTCGCGCAGGCTGAGCGGGCCGGGATTGATGCGGGTGTAATACTGTGCGCCGCCCCTCCCGCCGGCCTTGAACGGTGCCGCAGCCGAGAGCAGGGGCAGATCGCGCGCGTGCAGATCCTGGTCGGGCAGCGCATCGATCAGCGCAAGAGCGGCTTCGCGCTGGGCTTCGGCCACGAGCTCCATGGCGGAATTGTCGCCCAGTAGCGCGAAATGGGAATCGAGCGCGCCGCGCGTATGGCCGATTCCTGCGCGCATGGTGGCGAGTGTGCGCGCATGATCGGGCTCGGTGACGCTCAGGATCGCCGCCCGTGCCGGACAATCCGCAGCCGCATGGGCCGCCCCGTCGGCCAGATCCCGCAGACGCAGGATCGTCACCTCGTGCCCGGTCACCCGCCAGACGCCGTCATCATGCGCGAGAGCCAGATCCATCAGGCCGAGCGCCGCACCGTATGCGCCCGGCATCATTGCCGGTATTCCGTCGATCGTACCGGCGGCATTGTCGATGCCGGGCAGGGCGTCGAATTCGCGTGATCCGGGAAAGCGCAGATGCTGGTGGCCAGCGATAATCGCATCGATACCGGAGATGCTGCCGAGATGGCCTGCCGCATTCTCCTGGCCCTCGCGATAGCTGCCTCCGACAATGCCGGAATGGCACAGGGCGATGACGAGATCGGCACCCGCGCGCCGCAACGCGGCGGCGGCTTTACCCGCTGCGGCGCGGATATCCGTGACACGCACCCGGCCATGCAGGTGGCTGCGATCCCATTGCAGGACTTGCGGCGGCAGCAGGCCCATCAGGCCGATGCGCAATGGCGTTTCCACCTCTGGATCGCCCAGCGGCAGCATCCGGGTGATGATCGTCGATGTCGGCACGAAGGGCGTGCCGTCGCCGCGTTCCAGATTGGCGCAAAGCACCGGGAAGCGTGCATAGGACAACGCATGGCTGAGATAATCGAGGCCGTAATTGAATTCGTGGTTGCCAAGCGCGGCGACGTCGTAACCCATTGCGTTCATCGCCGCGATGACCGGGTTGTCGTCGCGCGCGCCCTCGGCATAAGCCTGCGCGGCAACATCGCCGAGCGGCGCGCCCTGCAGGAAGTCTCCGTTATCGAGAAGCAGGCTGCAGGGATGTCCGGCCCCTGCCTCGGCAATGAAAGGTGCGAGCGCTGCAAGCCCGACCGAGTCGTCCGCGCGATCCTCGAAATAATCGTAGGGGCGCACATGCATGTGCAGATCAGAGGTGGCGATGAGGCGCAGGCTCGGCATGGAACCTGTATGGCGCGCGTGCGGCGCTTCTGGCAAGGCCGCGATGCGGTTTGCGGCGAAAGACGGTAAAGGCGTTCTGGAGATTTGCCGGCTCATGAGCCCGGCGGCTCGATCTGGTCGTTTTCGGCCTGCTCCGGCTGCTTTTGCGAATCTCCGGGAAGATTGACCCGGTCGAGGCAGCCATGCGCGTCGAGGGTGCGGTAGGCGGCGATGTGTTCCGGCACCCCGGCAGCGCAGGCTTCGTCGAACGCAGCAAGGCATGCGCTGCCGCGATCCGCCATTGCCGCGCGGCGCGCCACCGCCTCACGCCAGCTCTCCAGTCCGACCCTGCGCGCTACCAGCGCCATCGCTCACACTCCGATCCGAGTCTGGTCACCTGCATCATGCGCGTGCAAACGCGTCACCCTCGATCACGATCATGGCCCGGCCAGGCGAACCCGGCAAGCAAGGGAGTGCATGGATCAATCGGAGCGCGTAGTCGTAGCGCCATAATATAACTTTAAATTGTTTCGGGTAGGTACGTATGACCCCTGCCGACATGCCTTTCCCTTACCCGAAAGATGAGACATGCCCGACCGAGCGAAAGCCGATCCCTTCGAGCGCAAGCTCGCGCGCTATGCCGAGACCATCGTGCATGTCGGTCTCGCGCTCAAGCCGAAGCAGCAGCTGATCATCACGGCACCGATCGATTCCATGCCGCTCGTGCGCGCGGTCACCCGCGCCGCCTATGAGGCCGGGTGCAGCTATGTCATGCCGGTCATCGATGACGATATCGTCAAGCAGATCCGCTACCGCCACGGGTCGAAGAAGAGCTTCGACGTGGCGCCTGCCTGGTTTTACGAGGGCATGGGCGTTGCTCTGCGTGCAGGTGCTGCGCATCTGACGATCAGCGGGTCGGATCCGTTCATGCTGAACGGCGAGGATGAGGACGCAATCGCTCGTGGAACGAAAGCGTTGCGCGAGGCATCCGTACCGGCGATGCGCGTGACGCAGCAGCTTCTGACCAACTGGTCCGTCGTCGCCTGTGCGACGCCGGGTTGGGCGAAGGCGGTCTTTCCCGAATTGGGCGATGCCGATGCTCTCGAGCGCCTGTGGGAGGCGATCTTCGCTGCGGCGCGGGTCGACAACGACGATCCGATCGCCGCCTGGAAGGCGCATAACGCGGCGTTGCATGCGCGTGTGAAGATGCTCAACAGGAAGAACTGCGCCGCCCTGCATTTCCGGGGGCCCGGCACGGATCTGCGCGTGGGCCTCGCCGAGGGGCATCGCTGGTGTGGCGGTGCGGAGCGCATGAAGAACGGGGTGGTGTGCAATCCCAACCTGCCCACGGAAGAAGTCTTCACCATGCCGCATGCAATGAAGGTGGAGGGATATGTTCGCGCCACGCGCCCGCTCTCGTATCAGAATACCCTGATCGAGAACATCGCAGTGCGCTTCGAAGGCGGGCGGATCGTGCATGCACGCGCGACACGCGGGGAGGAGGTGCTGCATTCCCTGCTCGCGAGCGATCCGGGCGCGAGCCGGCTCGGGGAGGTGGCACTCGTGCCGCATGCCTCGCCGATATCGCAAAGCGGGATCCTCTTCTTCAATACGCTGTTTGACGAGAATGCCGCGAGCCATATCGCGATTGGCAGTCCTTACCCCCACTGTCTGCGCGGAATCGAGAAGATGAATGCCGGCGAGATGATCGCGTGCGGGGTCAATGACAGCCGCATTCATCTCGACTGGATGATCGGTTCCGGCGAGGTCGATGTGGACGCCATCGCCGCTTCAGGCGTGGCCGAGCCCCTGATGCGGGCAGGTGAATGGATTAACTGACAAGGGTTTGCGCGGAATTTCGCAAGATTGCCTCAAAACCTGCCGAAAGCGGTAGCATAGGTGAAAATGCTGCATTACACTCCACCCCCGACCACCAGATGGGAACTGGTCGCAACAACCACAACGTCAAACGTGGAGTGGAAACGATGAAAAAGCTCATGCTTGCTACGGCGGCTTCCGCGCTGCTCGTAGCAGCCCCGACCGCGAAGGCCGATAGCGTCAATGTCGGTATCCTCCTCGGCTTTACCGGGCCGATCGAGTCGATCACGCCGGCCATGGCCGCAGCCGCCGAGCTCGCCTTTTCCGAGGTCAACGAATCCGGATTGCTCCTCGATGGCATGACCATAGAGGCTGTTCGCGGGGATTCGACATGTGGTGATGCCGCTGCAGCAACCGCTGCCGCCGAGCGCCTGGTCACTTCGGACGATGTCGCTGCGATCGTCGGCGCCGATTGCTCCGGCGCGAGCATCGCTGTCGCCAACAACGTGGCAATCCCCAACGGTGTCGTGATGGTCTCCCCGTCATCGACCTCGCCGGCGCTCACCACGATCGACGATGACGATTATTTCTTCCGTACGGCGCCGTCGGATGCACGTCAGGGCCAGGTCGTCGCTGATATCGTGTGGGAGCGCGGCATCGACACGGTCGCCATCACCTATACCAACAACGATTATGGCCGCGGCCTGTCGGAAGCTTTCACAACAACGTTCGAGGAACTTGGTGGAACCGTCGCGATCAATGCGGCGCATGAAGACGGCCGCGCGGATTACTCTGCGGAAGTCGGCGCCCTCGCGGCTGCAGGTGCCGATGATCTGATCGTGTTCGGTTATGTTGACCAGGGCGGTCGCGGCATCATCCAGGCCTCGCTTGATATCGACGCCTTCGAGAACTTCGTCCTCGCCGACGGCATGTTCGGTGACAGCCTGATTGAGGCGATCGGCCCCGAGTTGGACGGGCGTGCTTTCGGGACGGTTCCGGGCAGCGATCTGGAAGGCGCTGACATCTTCCTCGAGCTGGCTGAAGAAGCCGAATTCGACGGCTCGTCCTCGTTCACCGGCGAATCCTACGATGCCGGTGCGCTGATCGCGCTCGCCATGCAGGCGGCCGGCTCCACGGATCGGACCGCGATCCGTGATGCGATGATGTCGGTCGCGAATGCGCCGGGTGAGGAGATCCTTCCGGGCGAGATCGCCAAGGGTCTGGAAATCCTCGCGAATGGCGGTGAGATCGATTACGTCGGCGCCACCGGCGTCGAATTGATCGGCCCCGGCGAAGCGGCTGGTCGTTACCGCATCTACGAGATCGATGACGGCGACTTCCAGACCATCGAGTTCCGTTGATCACCTGATGGTGGCATTGCCGGCCCGGGGCCCTGCTCCGGGCCGGCATGTGTCGAGGGCAGAAAATGATACGCGTCGAAGATGTGCATATGCACTTCGGGGGGATCCGCGCGGTCAACGGAGCGACGCTGGAGATCGCCAAAGGGTCGATCACCGGGCTGATCGGGCCGAATGGTGCGGGCAAGACCACCCTGTTCAACTGCATAGCCGGCCATTACGCGCCCACTTCCGGAAAGATCTTTCTGGACGGTGAGGAGATTACCGGCCTGGCGCCGCATGAATTGTTCCACAAGGGACTGCTGCGGACCTTCCAGATTGCCCATGAATTCGCCACGCTGACCGTGCGCGAAAATCTGATGATGGTGCCCGGCGAGCAGATGGGCGAGCGCCTGTGGAACACCTTCTTCCACCGCAAGGCCATTGCCGAGGAAGAGGCGGGTGTGCGCGCGCGCGCCGACGAGGTGATCGACTTCCTCACGCTCAACCGCGTCGCGGACGAGCTGGCGGGCAACCTCTCCGGCGGACAGAAGAAATTGCTCGAACTCGGGCGCACCATGATGGTGGATGCCAAGATCGTCTTCCTCGACGAGGTCGGCGCGGGCGTCAACCGCACCCTGCTCAAGACCATCGCGGATGCGATCCGCCGGCTCAACCAGGAGCGCGGTTATACCTTCTGCATGATCGAGCACGACATGGATTTCATCGGCGACCTCTGTGACCCGGTCATCGTCATGGCCGAAGGTACGGTGCTGACGCAGGGCCATGTCGATGAGGTCAAGAACAACGAGCAGGTCATCGAGGCCTATCTCGGCACCGGCATGAAGCAGCGCCCCAACCGGGCGAAGGCGGGCGCATGAGGCTTCCCAAATGAGTTTTCTGATCGGAGAGGGGATGACGGGCGGCTATGGCGGCGCGGACATCCTGCATGACTGCACGATCTCGGTCGACAAGGGCGAGGTTGCGGTCATTGTCGGGCCGAACGGCGCCGGCAAATCCACGGCGATGAAGGCCATTTTCGGCATGCTGAACCTGCGCGAGGGCGCGGTTCGGCTGGGCGAACGCGCCATTACCGGGATGACGCCACAGGAGCGGGTACGCGCCGGGATGGGCTTCGTGCCACAGACCGGCAACGTGTTTCGCACGCTCACCGTGCAGGAAAACCTCGAAATGGGGGCCTTCATTCGTGACGATGATTTCTCGGACACCATGGAGCAGGTCTTCTCGCTGTTTCCGGTTCTCGCCGAGAAGCGCCGCCAGCCTGCCGGCGAATTGTCCGGCGGGCAGCGCCAGCAGGTCGCGGTCGGGCGCGCGCTGATGACCAGGCCCGACGTGCTGATGCTCGACGAGCCGACGGCGGGCGTCTCGCCGATCGTCATGGACGACCTGTTCGACAAGATCATCGACGTCGCCAATACCGGCATCGCCATTCTCATGGTCGAGCAGAATGCCCGTCAGGCGCTCGCCATCGCCGACAAGGGCTATGTGCTGGTGCAGGGCCGCAACCGTTTCACCGACACCGGAGAGGCGCTTCTCGCCAACCCGGAAGTCCGTCGATCCTTCCTGGGGGGCTGAGGGTGGAAGACATTCTCAATGCATCGCTGGTACTGGCGAATTTCGTCATCATTCCAAGTCTCGCCTATGGTGCGCAGCTCGCGCTGGGCGCGCTCGGCGTGACCTTGATCTACGCCGTTCTGCGTTTCGCCAATTTCGCCCATGGCGACCTGATGGCTTTCGGAACCATGGCCGTGATCCTCGTCACCTGGTTCTTCCAGGCGCAGGGGATCGGGCTGGGACCGCTCCCCACGGCGCTGCTGGCGCTGCCTTTCGGCATCATCGCCGCCGTGCTCCTCGCCATGGGGACGGATCGCTTCGTCTACCGCTTCTATCGCAAGAAACGTGCTGCGCCGGTCACCTTCGTGATCGCCTCGGTCGGGGTGATGTTTGTCTATAATGCGCTGACGCGTATCTTCATCGGCACCTCCGATATCCGTTTCGAGGATGGCGAGCGTTTTCTCATCAGGGCCCGGGAATCGCGCGAATGGATGGGGCTGGCCGAGGGGCTCGCCCTGCGTTCCAGCCAGGCTCTGACCCTCGTCGTCGCCATCATCGTGGTCGTGGCCCTGTTCTGGTCCTTGCAGAAGACGCGCACCGGCAAGGCCATGCGCGCCTATTCCGACAACGAGGATCTGGCGCTGCTGTCGGGTATCAATCCCGGGCGCGTCGTGCTGATCACCTGGGTGATCGCGGCCACGCTGGCAACGATCGCCGGCACGCTCTACGGGCTCGACAAGAGCTTCCGCCCGTTCAACTATTTCATGCTGCTGCTGCCGATCTTCGCGGCAGCGGTGGTGGGCGGGATCGGGCAACCGTTCGGGGCGATCGCAGGTGGTTTCGTCGTCGCCTTCTCGGAGGTGAGTATCACCTATGCCTACAGGCGGGTCCTGTCGCATATCCTGCCGGAGGAGTGGATGCCCGACGGGCTCGCCCAACTGCTTTCCACGGATTACAAATTCGCCGTGTCGTTCATCATTCTCGTGCTTGTGCTGCTGGTGCGACCGAACGGCATCTTCAAGGGGCGCGTGATATGAGGACGGTTGAAACGAGCAATTATCGCATGCCATTGCTCTATGCGGCGATGGCGCTGGCGCTGATCCTGGTCGGCGTCTTCCAGAGCTGGACGGTGGCGCTCGCGATCTTCAACCTGTGCATGATCTCGGCGATCATGGCGCTGGGTGTGAACATCCAGTGGGGCTATGCCGGCCTGTTCAATGTCGGCATCATGGGTTTTGCGGCGCTCGGCGGGTCGGCGGCGATCATCGTCTCGATGCCCCCGGTCACCGAAGCCTGGGCGGTGGGCTGGCAGGGGCTGGGTCTGGCCGCCTTGATGCTGGTGATCACCATCGCCGCCGCCATTTTCCTGAGGCGCCGCTATTCCGGGTCCGGGCGCAATATCCTGACAGCCGCGATCATCATTGCCGGCTATTTTGCCATCCGCCATTTCGCTGATCCGGCGACGGATGCGATCGAGGCGGTGAATCCGACCTCGCAGGGCTATCTGGGCGGAATGGGGCTGCCTGTGATGCTGTCGTGGATCGTCGGCGGCCTGTTTGCGGCTGCGGCGGCCTATCTGATCGGGCGTGTGACGCTGGGCCTGCGTTCCGACTATCTCGCCATTGCGACACTCGGCATTTCCGAGATCATCCTGTCTGTGCTGAAGAACGAGAACTGGCTGACGCGCGGCGTGAAGAACGTCACTGATATTCCGCGTCCTGTACCGGATGAACTGGACTTGCAGCGTTCCGAGTGGTTCGCCAATCTCGCCGTGCAGCTCGACATGCCGGTGTCGGTGCTCTCCTCCATCGCCGTGCGTGGCGCCTTCGCGGTGATCTTCATCGTCGTGCTGGTGCTGATCATGATCCTGTGTGAGCGGGCGCTCAACTCGCCCTGGGGCCGGATGATGCGCGCCATCCGCGACAACCGCGATTCCGCCGCCGCCATGGGCAAGGACATTACGGGGCGCCATCTTCAGGTCTTCGTGCTCGGCTCCGCCGTGGTCGGCATTGCCGGCGCCATGCTGGTGACGCTCGACGGCCAGTTCACGCCCACCACCTATATCCCGCTGCGCTACACCTTCCTTATCTGGGTGATGGTGATCGTCGGCGGCTCGGGCAACAATTTCGGCGCCGTGCTGGGCGGCTTCGTGATCTGGTTCGTCTGGATCCAGGCCGAGCCGGCAGGCCTGTGGCTGATGCGGGCCATCACGGACACCTTCACCTTCGGCCCGGCCATGCAATCACATCTCGTCGACAGCGCGCCGCATCTGCGCATGCTCCTGATGGGCGTGATCCTGCTGACCGTGATGCGTTTCTCGCCGCGCGGGCTCATTCCGGAAAAGAGTGCGGCGAAACCGCTGCGCTGAAAAAACGAAAACCCGCCGGCGTCATCCGGCGGGTTCGTCCTTGCGGAGGGCGACCGGGTTATGCGGTTTCCGCAGGCTGTTCGCTCACAGCTTGCGCTTCGGTCACCTTCTCGGCAAAGGTCGCGAAGAATTTCGCCGCGAGCTTCTTTGCCGTGCTCTGCACCAGCCGCGAGCCGAGCTGCGCCAGTTTGCCGCCGATCTCGGCCTTCGCATCGTAGCGCAGAAGCGTCTCCTCACCACGATCCTCCAGCTCCACCGTGGCGCTTCCCTTCGCGAAACCTGCCGCACCGCCGGAGCCTTCGCCGACCAGCGAGAACTGCTCCGGCGCGCCGGACGGGTCGAGTGTGACATTGCCCCCGAACCGCGCCTTCACCGGTCCGATCTTGAGCACGACCTTCGCTTCCAGCTCGGTATCGGAATGCTTGATCAGTTCCTCGCAGCCGGGGATGGATTCCTTCAGGATTTCGGGGTCATTGAGCGCGGCATAGACCTGGTCGCGCGGCGCGGGGATAAGGATTTCTTCTTTCAGTTCCATGGTTTCCTCCGTTATTGGTTGAGGTTTGAGAGGGTTGGGGCGAGCCCCTCATGAAGCGGCGTGCCGCGCATCACGATCACGCCTCCGCGCGCTGGCCGGCGCGGCGGTGGGCGATCATTTCGGTCAGGATCGACAGGGCGATTTCCTCGGGCGTGATGGCGCCGATATCGAGGCCCGCCGGGGCATGCAGGCTGTCGAAGCGCGCTTCCGCCACACCGTCCGCGACAAGCCGCTCGCGCAAAGCCGCGACCTTGGCGCGCGAGCCGACGAAGGCGGTGTAGCTCGCCGGAGCGGCAAGTGCGGCGCGCAGGGCCGCCTCGTCGCCGCGCCCCTGAGTCGAGACGACGATGAAGCGTGAACCGTTGCTGATCCCGTCAATGGCAAAACCCTCGACGCGCCGGGCATGATCGGGCATCGCTGCGAGATCCGCCGCCGGGGCGCAGGCGGTGACGGCAAAGCCGAAGCGTGGGGCGAGATCGGCCAGCGCGCGGGCGACGGGGCTTGCGCCGCAGATGACGAGTTCCGGGCGCGGCAGGACCGGCTCGATGAAGATATCCATCGTGCCCTTGCTGGGGCACATGTTGCGCGCATAGGCCACGCCATCGCGCTCCTCGCCGGCGGTGACACCCCGCGCCGAGAGCACGTCCTCCGGCTGGACCGAGATCAGGCGTGGCTTGCCATCCGCGAGCGCTTCGCGGGCCGCACGCAGGACCGCGCCCCGCGCACAGCCGCCGCCGATCCAGCCTGCCGAGAGCACGCCATCAGTGCCGATCACAGCCTTTGCCCCCGCCTTGGCGGCGGTGACGGAGACAGTGCGCACCACGGTGGCGAGGGCAAAGGCCTCGCCGGCGGCCTTGAGAGCGTTGACGCGTTCGAGAATATCGGTGTCGCCGGTCATGGGTCTAAAGCCTCACCAGTTCGGGTTCGAGATCGGCCAGCGATTGCAGGGTGTTGGCGGGGGCGAAAAGATCGAGATGCGGCAAAGCCGCCGCCATGCCGCGCGCCACCGGCTCGTAATCCTTCCAGCCCTTGAGCGGATTGAGCCAGATGATGCGGCAGCCGCGCTGCTTCAGCCGTGCGAGTTCGTCGCCGATCAGCTCCGGCGGGTCGGTGTCGTAGCCGTCGGAGAGGATGATCACGACGCTGCGACCGGAGACGAGGCGCTTGGCGTAATTTCGATTGAAAATCGCAAGATTGCCGCCGATCCGTGTGCCGCCGCCGAAGCCCTGCGCGAGCAGTGACAGGCGTGTCAGCGCGCGCAAGGCGTCGCCGTCACGCAGGGCATCGGTGATGCGCACGAGCCTTGTGTGGAAGAGATAGGCATCGGTTTCGCCGTCGGCCTGCATCAGGCCCTTGAGGAAGGCGAGGAAGATCCGGGCATAGAGCGCCATCGAGCCGGACACGTCGAGAATGGCGGTGATCCGGGCCGGGCGCTCGGGGCGCTTGCGGCGATAGAGCCGCAACGGCTCGCCGCCCGTGGCGATGGAGGCGCGCGCGATGCGGCGCAGATCGAGGCTCTCGCCACGCCGATGGGCGCGCTTGCGGCGCGAGCGCCGGTCGCGGATGGCGCGGGCGATGCGCATCGCGACCTGCTCGGCGGCGGCGATATCCTGCGGGGTCACCAGCTGACGAAGATCGACCTGCATGAGATTGCGCATGCGCGCACCCACAAGCCGCCCTTCGCCTTCATGCGCAGCCTCGCCCTCGCCCGCATCATCCGGCGCTTCCGGGCGCCCGGCGCCCGATCCGGCGAGGCCCTCGATCTCCTGCGCGCGATGCTGGTTACGCGCGCCTGCACTCTCACCCGGGCGGACCGAGACGCGCTCGCGCCCGCTATTGCGCCAATAGGCGTCGAAGAGATCGTCGAACCGGGCAAATTCCTCGCGATCCCCGCAGCAGAGCGCCTTGAGGGCAAGCTGCGCCTCGCGCGGATCCTGAGCCTCGACGCAGGTCAGTGCTTCCAGCGCGGCTGCGGTCTCGGAGGGGCCGAGGCGTAGGCCGCCATCGCGCAGATGGGCGATGAAGCCCGCCATGCGCGCGCCCGGGCCGGATGCCCGTGCGGGAAAACGGGTGATCGCAGTCATGCGGCCACTCCGGCGAGGCGCTGCGCGACTTCGATCGGCAGGGCATCGCGGTCACGGCGGGTCTTGAGCAGGGTGACGAGGCTCGCCTGGAGCGCGGCGGGATCGCTGGTAATATCGTTGACGCCGAGCCCCGCCAGCGCGGCGGCGAAGTCGAGCATTTCGGCGACGCCGGGCTTCTTCTCCAGATCCTCCTTGCGCACGGATTGCACGAAACCCACGATCTGACCCATCAGATCCGCCTCGATATCGGGGCGATGGGCGGCAAGGATGGCGATCTCGGTGGCGCGGTCGGGGTAATCCACATAGGAGTAGATGCAGCGTCGGCGCAGCGCATCGGAGAGATCGCGCGTGCCGTTCGAGGTGAGGATGACGAGCGGACGGGCCGTCGCGATGATGGTGCCAAGCTCGGGGATGGTGATCTGGAAATCGGAGAGGATCTCGAGCAGATAGGCCTCGAATTCCTCATCCGCCCGGTCGATCTCGTCGATCAGGAGAACCGGCGGCGCGTCCTGCCGGATGGCTTCGAGCAGCGGGCGCTCCAGCAGGAATTCCTCCGAGAATACCCGCGCCTCCATGCCGGACCCGGCCTCGCCGGCTTCCGAGGCGGCGCGGATGGCGAGCAGCTGGCGCTGGTAGTTCCATTCGTAGATGGCGTGGCCCGCGTCCAACCCCTCATAGCATTGCAGCCGGATCAGCTTCGCTTCGCGGATCGCGGCCAGAACGCGCGCGATCTGCGTCTTGCCCACACCGGCGGCGCCTTCGAGCAGCAGCGGACGACCGAGGCTGATCGACAGATGCAGCGCCATGGCGAGATCGTCGGAGGCGACATATCCCGCCTGCGCCAGATTTCGTTGCAGATCGCGCCATTGGGCCATGGCTGGAACCTCCGGGCCTTGAATCAGGAAACAGATTGCCCGTGACCGCCCCGCCATGACGGCGGAGCGGTGCTTCGGGTCTGTGGAAGGCGGTCTTATGTCAGCCGTGCAGGCCGAGACTGTTCGCCGTCTTCCAGATACGCCAGTGATCATGCGGCATGTGCGACTGTTTCAGGCCGAAGGCCCGGAAAGCGTCATGCACGGCATTGGAGAAAGCCGGCACGCCGCCGACATTGGGGCTTTCGCCCACACCCTTCGCCCCGATCGGATGATGCGGGGAGGGGGTCTCCGTGTGATCGGTGACGTAGTTGGGCGTCTCCCATGCGGTGGGCAGGAAGAAGTCCATCAGGGTGCCGGTCTTGACGTTGCCCATCTCGTCATAGGCGATCTCCTGGCCCATGGCGATGGCGAGCGCCTCGGTGAGGCCGCCATGCACCTGCCCCTCGATCACCATCGGGTTGATGCGCGTGCCGCAATCATCCAGCGCGTAGAACTGGCGGATATCGGCCACGCCCGTATCCACATCGACATCCATGACGCAGATATAGGCTCCGAACGGATAGGTCATGTTCGGCGGATCATAGTAGCTCACCGCCTCGAGCCCGGGCTCGAGACCCGGAATCGCCTGATTGTAGGAGGCATAGGCGATCTCGGCCATGGTCTTGAAGCGCTCGGGCGCGCCCTTGACCACGAAGCGATCGACATCCCATTCGAGATCGTCGTCATGCACTTCGAGCAGATAGGCCGCGATCATCTGCGCCTTCGCCCGGATCTTGCGGCCCGCGAGCGCCGTCGCGGCACCCGCCACCGGGGTCGAGCGTGATCCGTAGGTGCCGAGCCCGTAAGGTGCGGTATCGGTATCACCTTCCTCGACGGTGATCTTGTCGGCGGAGATGCCGATTTCCGAGGCGAGGATCTGCGCAAAGGTCGTCGCGTGACCCTGGCCCTGGCTGATCGTGCCCAGCCGTGCGATGGCTGATCCAGTGGGGTGGATGCGGATTTCGCAGCTGTCGAACATGCCCATGCCGAGAATGTCGCAATTCTTGACCGGGCCGGCACCGACGATCTCGGTGAAAAAGGTCAGGCCGACCCCCATCAGCTTGCGGGTCTCGCCACGCTTGAAGGCTTCGAGCCGCTCCGCCTGTTCCCGGCGCAGGCCTTTGTAGTCGACGGCTTCGAGGGCCTTGTCCCAGGCCGTGTGGTAATCGCCGGAATCGTATTCCCAGCCGAGCGCCGAGTGATAGGGGAACTGCTCCTTTTTGATGAAATTGATCCGGCGCAGCTCGGCGGCATCCATGCCGAGCTTCTGGGCGAGGATCTCGATCATGCGCTCGATAAAGTAAGCCGCTTCCGTCACGCGGAAGGAACAGCGATAGGCCACGCCGCCCGGCGCCTTGTTGGTATAGACGCCGTCCACGCCGACATAGGCGACCGGGATGTCGTAGGAGCCGGTGCAGATATGGAAGAAGCCGGCGGGGTACTTGGTCGGATCAGCGCAGGCGTCGAAGGCCCCGTGATCGGCGGTGACGTGGCACCACAGCCCGGTGATCTTGCCTTCCTTCGTCGCCGCGATCTTGCCCTGCATCCAGTAATCGCGGGCAAAGGCCGTGGCCATCAGGTTGTCCATCCGGTCCTCGATCCACTTCACCGGCTTGCCGGTGACGATGGAGGCGACGATGGAGCAGACATAGCCGGGATAGACGCCGACCTTGTTGCCGAAGCCGCCGCCGATATCGGGGGAGACGACGCGGATATTGTGCTCGTCGATGCCTGAGAGCAGCGAGGCGACGGTGCGCACCACATGCGGTGCCTGGAAGGTGCCGTAGAGCGTGAGCTTGCCGTTGATCTTGTCCATCGAGGCGACGCAGCCGCAGGTCTCCAGCGGGCAGGGATGGGTGCGGTGGTAATAGACCATCTCCTCGGCCACGACATCGGCGGAGGAGACGACCTCCTCGGTGGCGGCCTTGTCGCCCTCTTCCCAGAGGAAGATGTGGTTGGGATGGCGGCGCGGCCCGTGGGCGCCTTCCTTTTTATCGGCGATATCCTCGCGCAAAACCGTGGCGCCGTCTTCGAGCGCCTTGAACGGATCGGTGATGACGGGCAGATCGTCGTATTCCACCTCGACCAGCTCGATCGCATCGGCGGCGACATAGCGGTCGCTCGCCACCACGAAGGCGACTTCCTGGCCCTGGAACAGCACCTTGCCGTCAGCGAGCACCATCTGCTTGTCGCCTGCGAGGGTGGGCATCCAGTGCAGGCCGAGCGGCTCGAGATCCTTGGCGGTGAGCACCGCGATCACGCCCGGCAGGGCGAGAGCGGCTTCCGCATTGATCGACTTGATGCGGGCATGGGCATAGGGCGAGCGCACGAAATCGCCGAACAGCATGCCCGGCAGCTTGATATCGTCGACGTAATTGCCCTTGCCCTGGGTGAAGCGGGCATCCTCGACGCGCTTGCGCTTGCAACCGAGGCCCTTGAGATTGGCGACGCGTTCGTCGCGATTGGGGGTCATGTCGTTCATTATGCGACCTCCTCGGGGGTCTTGACCGCGTCATCGGCTGCCGCGTCGCGCCCGTTCATGATGGCGGCGGCGGCGAGGATCGCCTTGATGATGTTCTGGTAACCGGTGCAGCGGCAGAGATTGCCGGCCATGCCGAAGCGGACTTCTTCCTCGGTGGGATCGGGATTTTCCTGCAACAGCCGCCACGCGCGGGTGATCATGCCGGGCGTGCAATAGCCGCATTGCAGCCCGTGATGCTCGCGGAACATCTCCTGGAGCACATGCATGCCCTCGGGGCTGGCCAGCCCCTCGACAGTGGTGATGGTCGCCCCCTGCGCCTGGGCGGCGAAGAGCGTGCAGGCCTTGACGGACTTGCCGTCGAGATCAACCGTGCAGGCCCCGCAATGCGAGGTCTCGCAGCCAATATGCGGCCCGGTGATGTTGAAACGCTCGCGCAGCACGTGAATCAGCAATTCACGCGGCTCGCACAGGGTTTCGAACTGCTCGCCATTGATGGTGAGCTTGAGATGCATTTTATCAGCCATGTAATCCTCCCCGCTCAGGCGCGATCGACAGCGCGCGCGATGGCGCGGCGCAGGATCACGCCGGCGACGTGTTTCTTGAATTCCACCGGACCGCGATTGTCTTCGGTCGGATCGATATCCGCGAGCATTGCCGCGACCGCTTTATCCAGCGCCTCGCCGGTCCCGTCGGTCCCCGTGAGCGCGTCGCCGGCGGCTTCCGAGAAGATCGGAATGTCGGAGAGGTTGGTCATGGCGATGGAGGCAGAGGTGATCTTGCCTGCATCCTTGCCGATCAGCACCGCCGCGGCAGCGGTGGCGTAATCGCCGATCTTGCGCTTCTGCTTTTCATAGGCGTAGCCGCCGGCAGGGCGCGCGAAGCTGATCGCGGTGAGGATCTCGTCATCCTCACGGGTTGTGGTATAGGCCGCCTCGTAGAATTCGCGGGCAGGGACGTCGCGGGCGCCGTCGGGGCCGACCAGGGTGAAGGTCGCGTCGAGGCATTGCATCAGGCCGGGCATGTCGTTGCCGGGATCGCCATTGGCGACATTGCCGCCCACCGTGCCGCAATAGCGCACCTGCGGATCGGCGATCTGCAATGCGGCCTCGCGCAGGATCGGCGCGGCTTCGGCGAGCGCCTCGTCGTTGATGAGATCGTGCTGGGTCACCATCGCGCCGATGCGGATCGTCTCGCCGACGCTGATGCCCTTGAGATCGGCGACGTCCTGGAGATCGATCAGATGGGCGATCTCGACCATGCGCAGCTTCATCATCGGGATCAGGCTGTGCCCGCCCGCAATGACGCGCGCCTCGTCGCCATGCTCGGCGATGACACCGAGCGCCCCGGCAATATCCGTGGGCCGGTGGTATTCGAAGGCTGGGGGTATCATGCGATCAATTTCCTCCCTTGGCTGGCAGCGCCCATACGGCGCCGAATCCCGAATCGCGGCTTATGCCGCTTCTTGCATCAATCGAAACGATGTTGCTTCGATGGAACCGTTCTTGACTGGATACTGCGCCAGAGCGCGCCATCGCGCCGCAGCCGAGGCACCAGCCGAGAGCAAAATTTCACCAGATGCGCGTCTTCTGCACGAAATGCGATTGTGCGGCGCCGAACGCATTTCATGAAATGCGACCAACTTTCGATGGTTCTGAGGCGAATCGATTCGCTACAGGGTTGCCATGAGCCTGTTGCGGTGCATGATCGACTTCGTGAGTTTTGCGCCGATCTGCCACGGCGCAGCGTTGGGCCGAGGGCGCGGATGGAGACGACCGAGAACGGGGCGGGCGGCGCCGTTGGCGCGGGATCGGGGCCGCCTTCACGCTGGCGGGCCCTGCTGGCGCGGGGCGCGCGCATCAGCCTGCCGGCACTGCGATGGTCCCGGATGCGGTTGCCCGAGGCGGATCTTGCGCAGACCGCGCGGGCGGGTCTTGGCCTGATCTATCCGCCCTCCTGCATCGCCTGCGGTGCAGCGGTCGATCGCCCGCAGGCACTGTGTGCCGATTGCTGGACGACGATCCGTTTCATCGAGCGCCCGTATTGCGAGCGACTCGGCACGCCATTCGCCCTCGATATCGGCGGCACGCTGCATTCGCCCGCCGCGATCGCCGATCCGCCGGTCTTCCAGCGCGCCCGCGCCGTCGCGGCCTATGACGGGGCTGCGCGGTCGCTCGTCCACAAGCTGAAATACAACGACCGTATCGAGCTTTCCGAGGCGCTGGGCCGGATGATGCTGCGCGCCGGCAGCGAGCTTCTCGCCGATGCGGATCTGGTCGTCCCGGTGCCGCTGCATCGCTGGCGGCTGTGGCGGCGGCGCTTCAACCAGGCGGCGGCGCTCGCGCAGGTCATTGCGCGCCATGCGCAGATCCCTTGCGACATGCAGGCCCTGCGGCGTGTCAAGATCACCCGCAGCCAGGTCGGCCTCACCCGCAGCCAGCGCCGTGACAATCTCTCCGGCGCCTTTCGTGTGGCGGAGAGCGCGCGGCTGCGGCTCGCGCAGAAACGGGTGCTCGTCATTGATGACGTCGTCACCACGGGCTCGACGGCGAATGCCGTGGCGCGTGCGCTTCTGCGCGGTGGTGCGCAAACGGTCGACGTGCTTTCGTTCGCATGTGTCGTGACGGAGAGCTGAAAATGCTTATATTGCAAGATGACACTTCGTATCGGAGACGCTGTACCCATGTCTGACACACCGGCCACGATCACGATCTATTCCCGCAGCTGGTGCTCCTATTGATGGAGTGGATGCCCCCACCCGACGGCATCGCAATGTGCCAAAATGGTGATGCTGAAGTCATCACAGAAGGAGGAGGCATCCATGGGTGAGATTAGCATCGTTGGCGTCGACCTGGCAAAGCAGGTTCTCCAGGTTCATGGGGCAGCGGCCGATGGACAGGTGCTGTTCCGCAAGAAGCTGTCACGGGCGCAGTTTGCGAAGTTCATGGCGTCGCTGCCGCCTTGTGTGGTGGCGATGGAGGCATGCGCAACGGCGCACTATTGGGGTCGTGAGCTCTCCCGTCTGGGTCATGAAGTGCGGCTGATCCCGCCCATTTACGTGAAGCCATTCGTCAAGCGGCAAAAGAACGATGCCGCTGATGCTGAGGCCGTGGCCGAAGCTGCGCAGCGTCCGACCATGCGTACCGTGGCGGTGAAGACGGCGGACCAACAGGCACGGGCAATGTTGTTCCGCACCCGGGATCTGCTGGTCGGCCAGCGAACCCGTCTGGTGAACGCCCTACGCGGGCATCTTGCTGAGCACGGCATCATAATCGGTCAAGGCGTTGGCAATATCGCTCGCTTTGCTGCCTGCCTCGATCAGGACACGCTTCCGGACCTGGTTCGCGATCTCGGGCGGCTTTACCTCGATCAGATTGCTCAAATCAGCGACGAGATCGACAAGCTCGATAAGCGGATCGCAACTGCAGCCAGGGAAAACAGCACAGCACGCCGGCTGCAGACGATGCCGGGAATCGGCCCGGTCTGCGCCCTGGCGATCGCATCCTTTGCACCGGAGATGCGGGAATTCCGCCGTGGGCGCGATTTTGCGGCGTGGCTTGGCCTCGTTCCACGACAGCACTCCTCCGGTGGCAAGCAAAAGCTTGGTCGCACTTCCAAGATGGGTCAGCGCGATATTCGACGCCTGCTGATCATCGGCGCCATGTCTGTCGTGCATTGGAGGGGCCGGCACGGTGGCCGACCGGGATCGTGGTTATCGCGCATGCTCGCACGCAAACCACGCAAACTGGTCGCCATCGCACTGGCGAACAAAATGGCGCGTATGATCTGGGCCATGCTCGCCGGCGAGACTGATTACAGGGATCCGACCGGCGCGATCTGCTGAACGCGGCTGTCGGAGCCTCGGGGATGTGAGGAGGGCAATGACCTGAATGGGCAAATGATCGATCAGATCCGGGTCGGGTAAACCAGTGGAGTGCAACGAGCCTCGAGCTCGCCCTATTGATTTGGTACCTGATCCGCGTATCACCATCCCGGCCCGCGGCGTGCGAAAGCCGCACTTGTGAGGCCTGAAACATGACCGCACCCGATCACGCGCTCAGACAGGCAAAAAAATCCTTGCATCAAAGGGGGCATCCAAACATGCGCTGCGGCCAAGGCGCTGCTGGCGAAGAAGGGCGCGGAATTCGAGGAGATCGACATCGAAGCCGTACCCGGCGCCCGCGCGCAGATGCTGGAGCGCGCCGCCGGACGCACCTCCGTGCCGCAGATTTTCATCGGGGATACCCATGTCGGCGGTTACGACGAGATGGCCGGGCTCGAGCGCCAGGGCCGCCTCGACACCTTGCTCGCCGGGGGCGTGTGAGCCATGGCCGGGACGCGCGTCGCCTGTGTCCAGATGCGCTCCGGGCGCGATCCCGCGACGAACCGCGACGATGCCGTGCGCCTCGTTAGCGAGGCGGCGGATGCGGGGGCGGTCTTCGTGCAGACGCCGGAAATGACCTCCCTCGTCGAGCGTGAGCGCAACCGGCTGTTCGAAAACATCCATCGCCAGGAGGACGACATTGCGCTGGCTGCCCTGCGCGAGACGGCGCGGGCGCACGGCATCACGCTGCAGATCGGTTCGCTCGCCGTGCGCGACGGTGACAAGGTGGCCAACCGCGCCTTCCTGATCGATCCGCAGGGCGAGATCGCGGCGCAATACGACAAGATCCACCTCTTCGACGTGGATCTGCCCAATGGCGAGACCTGGCGCGAATCGCGCACCTATCAGGGCGGCGAGCGGGCCGTGCTCGCACGCACCGCCATCGGCCGGCTCGGCCTGTCGATCTGCTACGATATTCGCTTCCCCTATCTCTACCGCGCCTACGCGCAGGCGGGCGCCGAGATCATCGGGGCGCCCGCCTGCTTCACGCGCCAGACCGGCGAGGCGCACTGGCACGTGCTCAACCGCGCCCGCGCCATCGAGACCGGCTGTTTCATGATTTCCGCCGCGCAGGGCGGCCTGCACGAGGATGGCCGCGAATCCTACGGCCATTCGCTGATCATCGACCCCTGGGGCCGCATCCTCGCCGAGGGCGGGACGGAACCGGGCGTGATCATGGCCGAGATCGATCTCGACGATGTCACCCTTGCGCGCGGACGCGTTCCCAGCCTGCGGCATGACCGGGATGTGGGGATGCAGGTCTTGTGAGCGATTGCCGGGGAGGGTGCCGCGAATTTCACCATCCTCGCCACTTTCCACGGGTGAAGCCCTGCCGCTAAGCTGAGCAAGTCATCACCCGGGGGATTCCCATGGCCGCTTATGACCTCGCCATCCGCAACGGCACGGTCGCGACCGCGTCGGACGTGTTCAAGGCCGATATCGGCATTCGCGACGGCAAGATCGCGGCAATCGCCGATGTGATCAGTGATGCCGCCGAGGAGATCGACGCGACCGGGCTGCTGGTTCTGCCCGGCGGTATCGACAGCCATGTCCATATCGCCCAGAAACAGGGGGAGGGGATCGTCATGGCCGACGATTTCGCCTCCGCCACGGCTTCTGCGGCGGCGGGCGGGAATACCATGGTCATGCCCTTCGCGCTGCAGGAGCGCGGCACCAGCCTGCGGGCCTGTGTCGAGGAATACCGCAAGCTGGCGGAGGGAAACTGCGTCATCGACACGGCCTTCCACCTGATCATTTCCGATCCGACGCCGGAAGTGCTCGGCCAGGAACTGCCTGCACTTCTGAAGGACGGCTACACCTCCTTCAAGGTCTTCATGACCTATGACGATCTTGTCCTCAACGACCGCCAGCTGCTCGACGTGTTCGACGTCGCCCGCCGTGAGGGCGCGCTCGTCATGGTGCATGCGGAGGGCTATGACGCGATCCGCTACATGACCGAGAAGCTGGAGCGGGCCGGCGACACGGCGCCGTATTACCACGCCGCGTCGCGTCCCGAACTCGTGGAGCGCGAGGCGGCGCATCGCGCCATCAGCCATGCGGAACTCGTCGATGTGCCGCTGATGATCGTCCATGTCTCGGGGCGCGAGGCGATGGAGCAGATCCGCTGGGCGCAGCAGCGCGGGCTCAAGGTCTATGGCGAGACCTGCCCGCAATATATCTCGCTGACGGCCGAAGACCTCCAGGCGGCGCAGGGCGGCGATGCGATGAGCGGCGCCAAATACGTTTGCTCACCGCCTCCGCGCGATCATGAGAGTTGGGATGCGATCTGGGAGGGTATCCGCACCGGCGTGTTCCAGACCTTCTCCTCCGATCATTGCCCGTTTCGCTACGACAGCACCGAGGGCAAGCTCAATCCGAAGGGGCGCACGTCGTTCCGCTGGGTGCCCAACGGCATTCCCGGTGTCGAGACGCGGCTGCCGATCCTGTTTTCCGAGGGGGTCTCGAAGGGCCGTATCAGCCTGCAGCGTTTCGTCGAACTCAGCGCCACCAACCATGCCAGGATCTACGGGCTCTATCCGGGCAAGGGGGCGATCGCGGTGGGTTTCGACGCCGATATCGCCCTGTGGGACCCGGTGCGCAAGGAGACGATCCGGCAGGAGATCCTGCATCACGGCGCGGATTACACGCCGTGGGAGGGTTTCGAGGTCACCGGCTGGCCGGTCATGACCATCGCCCGCGGCGACGTCGTTGCCCGCGACGGCACTGTTACCGGCCAGCCGGGGCGGGGGCAGATCCTTGAGCGCGGCCTGTCGGAATTTGCCCGGCCCTGAGGGCCATGCGCTGCTGCACATCTGCAAGTCTTAAGCAAGAATAAAGGATTTATGGTGCGCTATAGGGCTCAATGCGCAGTTCCAGTATGATTCGAAGAGGCGTGGTGGCAGCGACATGAGCGATTCGAAAGCCCTCACTCCGGTCGCCGAGGCCGATTACGACGCCATCGAAAGTGCCGTGATGGAGACCCAGCGCGGGCGCTGGTTCCTGAAGGAATATGCGCGCCGCAACCGCGCCGCCGACACGCAGATGCTGCTCGGCGCGATCGCGCGCCTCGAAGGCATGATGGTGCAGAACCGCGAAGCGCAGGAGAAGGATCGCCTGCGCATGGATCTGCTCGAAATGTCGCGCGCCATTTCGCGCACCAAGCACGAGATCAGCACATTGCGGCCCCAGGGCGCGCAGCCCAACGAGCTCGGCGTGGCCTCCGAAGCGCTGGACGCGATCGTGCGCACCACGGAACGCGCCACCTCCGACATTCTCGAAGCCGCCGAGCAGATCCAGGAAGCCGCCTGGACATTGCGCGAGGAAGGCGCCAGCGAGGCGATGTGCGACGAGCTCGACCGCCGCGCCACGGATATCTACACCGCCTGTTCGTTCCAGGATCTGACCGCCCAGCGCACCACCCGCATTGTCGACACGCTGCGCTTCCTCGAAGGGCGCATCAACGCCATGATCGAGATCTGGGGTGACGGCGAGACCGGCGAGGCAGCCGATGGCGGGCGTGAAGGGGCGCAGGACGGCATGGATGATGCCGGGCGCGCGGCGCGCCAGCGCGATCTGAGCGACAGCCTCGAGGATTTCAACGGGCTCTGCCAGGACGGCATCGACACGATGATCGTCGATGATGCGATGGCCGACCCGGTTGATGCCTATTTCTTCAATCGCGGTGCTGAAGCCGAGCCGCCGCGCCTCGCAGAGGAAATCGACTTCGTCGTCAGCCCCGAAGCTGCGGGTGCCGATATCGCTGCGGCTGAGGCCGATGAGGCTGAAGAGGCAGTGTCCGACCCGCAGAGCCTCGTCGCCAGCTTGCCCGATCTCGATGATGCTGCGGATATGGTTGACTTCGCCGAGATCGAGGCCGGGGATGAGCACGAGGGCGAGACGGAAGGGCGGGCCGATGTGACGCCCGAGCCGGAAGCAGAGGCGGATGTCATCGCCGCAGACACTGATGAAACCGGTTCGCAGGGTCCCGCCAGCGCGGATGTCTCCACCGGCCCCTTGCCCGATATCGACGCCTTGCCCGCCCGCGAGAAGCTGCGCCGCTTTTCCTGAACGCGCCGCGCCGTTTCGCTTCAGGATATTCCGCGCAACAGCCCCGCAACGCTGCGGAATGCCGTAACCAGCGCGGCGCGGTCGTCCTGCGGCATCCGCGTGATCGCATCCACCGCATCATCAGGCAACAGCGAGGGTGCGCGCGCCAGAATCTCCGCCCCTTGCTGCGTCAGCCGCGAATGCACGATGCGCCGGTCCGTCGGCGAGCGATAACGCTCGACGAAACCGCGTTCGGCCAGCTTGTCGAGGATCGCGACCACAGTTCCGGGGGAGAGATCGACATGGCGCGACAGGCTGTTGGTGGTCACTTCGCCGAGATCGCGGATGCCGGCCAGCACCACGACCTGCGGGATGGTCAGACCGGACAGGCGCGCCATCGCCTTCGATCGCGTGTCGATTGCCTGCGCGATGACGCGGATCGCCTTGACGAGCGCGCCGAGATCATCACCCACGTTACCTTCATGTTGCGATGGAACCATTTCGGATAATCCGGCATTTTTTTCTGGCAAGGCCCGTCGTCGTGTCGCCACCAGGTGGCTCGCGTGGGAGTGCGTCGTGTCGGTCATTTGAATCCTCCACGATCATTTGACATCAAATTGTTCGTGCTGTAAAGATTTGTGTACGAATTAGCTATCGGCAGAGCGTTGTCCGGGTGAGCCGGGCAGCGCGATATCGCTGACAAGACGAGAGCAGAACGTAGCTATGTGCGGCATTTGCGGCGAAATCACTTTTGACGGAAGCCCGGCTTCCCCCCATATCACCGAACGCATGACGGATTGCCTGGTGCCGCGCGGCCCCGATTCCGGTGGCATGCTCAACCGCGGGCGCGTCAGCTTCGGCCATCGCCGCCTGAAGATCATCGATCTGTCGGACAAGGCCGAGCAGCCCATGGTCGATTCCGAACTGGGTCTCAGCATTGCCTTCAATGGCTGCATCTACAATTATCCAGAGCTGCGCGAAGAGCTTCAGGGGATGGGCTATCGCTTCTTCTCGCATGGCGACACGGAGGTGATCCTCAAGGCGTATCACGCCTGGGGCCTCGATTTCGTGCAGCGCTTCAACGGCATGTTCGCCTTCGCCATCCATGAGCGGGATAGCGGTCGCGTCATCCTCGGGCGCGACCGTTTCGGCATCAAGCCGCTCTACCTTGCCGAGCAGGGCAAGCGGCTGTTCTTTGCCTCCTCGCTGCCGGCGCTCGTCGCCACCGGTGAAGTCGATACCACGATCGACCCCGTCGCCCTGCAATTCTACATGAGCTTCCACGCCGTGGTGCCGGCGCCCTATACCATGCTCAAGGGCGTGCGGAAGCTCCCGCCTGCCACCCTGCGCGTGATCGAGAAGGACGGCGCCTCCAGGGATATCCAGTTCTGGAAGCTGAATTACGGCGGCAGCGCCGAGGATGCCGAGCGTCCCTTCGAGGAATGGCGCGACATGGTGCTCGACGAGCTGCGTCGCGCGGTCAAGCGCCGCATGGTCGCCGATGTGCCCGTGGGCGTGCTGCTTTCCGGCGGTGTCGATTCGAGCGTGATTGTCGGGCTTCTGGCCGAGCAGGGACAGAAGGGCCTCAAGACCTTTTCCATCGGTTTCGAGGAAGCCAATGGCGAGAAGGGCGACGAGTTCGTCTATTCCGATCTCATCGCCGAGCGCTTCGAGACGGATCACGCCCGAATGATGATCCCCTCCGCCGACATGCTGGAGGCGCTTCCCGCGACGATCCGCGCGCAGTCGGAACCGATGGTCTCCTATGACAATGTCGGCTTCTACCTGCTCAGCCGCGAGGTGGCCAGGCATGTGAAGGTGGTGCAGTCCGGCCAGGGCGCGGACGAGGTCTTCGCGGGCTATCACTGGTATCCCAAGCTGACCAATTCCAACGATCCCGTCGAGGATTACGCCAACGCCTTCTTCGACCGCTCGAACACGGTGATGCGCCAGCATGTGGCGCCGCACTGGCATGCCGACCGTGACGAGGTGCGGGCCTTCGTCGAGAATCATTTCGCCATGCCGGGCGCCGACGATCCGGTCGACAAGGCCCTGCGTCTCGATGCCAATGTGATGCTGGTCGATGACCCCGTGAAGCGGGTCGACAACATGACCATGGCCTGGGGCCTGGAAGCGCGCGTGCCGTTTCTGGATTACGAGCTTGCCGAGCTCGCTGCCCGCATTCCGTCGCGCCACCATCTCGCCCATGGCGGCAAGGGTGTGCTGAAGGAAGCGTCACGCAAGGTCATCCCGAGCGAGGTGATTGACCGGCCCAAGGGCTATTTCCCGGTGCCTGCGCTGAAATACATCCAGGGCCCGACGCTGGACATGGTGCGCGACTCGCTCACCTCGCAGAAGGCGCGCGAACGCGGCCTGTTCAACCAGGATTACCTCGATCGCCTCTTTGCGGACCCCACCAGCGCCATCACACCGCTGCGCGGCTCGGAATTGTGGCAGGTGGCGCTGCTCGAAATGTGGCTGCAGCAGCATGATCTTTGAGCGGAAAATGCAGCGAGTGTCCGGTTTCCCTACCCTCACGGGAGGGAACAAGGGTGGGGTGGACCCGCGTGAAAAATCGCCTCGCACAACCCTGATTTCGCGATAAGATCAAGCCCCTGACGAGAGGGTCACAATGACCAGAACGCGCTCAACCAGGTCGGAACGCTCGCTGCGGCAGGAGCGCGATCAGCGCCGCCAGCCTGCCTATGCCGAGCCGGATCAAAGCCATACCCCGCAACCGAACGCGATCGTCGATTGCGGTTGGGGGCGCCTGCTCTTCGGGCAGACATTCGACGATCACGAGGAACTCGTGGAAGCGATGCGCGGAGAACGCCCGGACCGGCGTGATATCGCCGTCTATGTGCAGGATCCGCATGTGGCGCTGGCGAGTGCGCCGCAGGAGATGTTTCTCGATCCTTCACATACCTTCCGGCTGCACCTGTCGCGCTATCGCACCTCGCGGCGCCGACCGGGCGGCTTCTTCATTCGCCGGCTATCCTCCGCCTCGGATGCCGAGGCCGTCAACCGGATCTATGCCGCGCGCCACATGGTGCCGGTTCCGCCGGAATTCTTCTGGTCGAAGCGCGACAGCCGGGCGATCACCTATTTCGTCGCCGAAGACGAGGCGACCGGCCAGATCATCGGCACGGTCACCGGCGTGGACCATTATCATGCCTTCGGCGACCCGGAGCACGGCTCGTCGCTCTGGTGCCTTGCGGTTGATCCGCAGGCCATGCCGCCGCGCATCGGAGAATGGCTGGTCCGCCATCTCGCCGAGCATTTCAAGGCGCGCGGCGCGGCCTTCATGGATCTTTCGGTGATGCATGACAATGAGCACGCGATCGCGCTCTACGAAAAACTCGGCTTCGAGCGGGTGCCCTTCTTCACGCTCAAGCGCAAGAACTTCATCAACGAAAAACTCTTCGCCGGTCCCGGCCCGGAGGCGGAGCTCAACCCCTATGCCCGCATCATCGTCGACGAGGCACGCCGACGCGGCATCGATGTCGAGGTCACCGATGCGGAAGGCGGCTTCTTCCGGCTGTTCTATGGCGGGCGTTCGATCCATTGCCGCGAGGCGCTGAGCGAACTCACCAGTGCCGTCGCCATGTCGATCTGCGACGACAAGGCCGTCACGCGGCGTATGGTGGAGCGCGCTGGCGTCACGGTCCCCGAGCAGCTCGTCGCCGGGGATAAGCAGGCGATGCGTGAATTCCTCGAACGCCATGGCAGCGTCGTCGTCAAGCCGGCGCGCGGCGAGCAGGGGCGGGGGATCGCCGTCGGTGTCGAGACCATGAACGAGCTCGAAGCAGCCGTCGAAGACGCGCGCAATTATTGTGACCGTGTGCTGATCGAGCAATGCGTCACCGGCGAGGATCTGCGCCTCGTGGTGATCGATTTCCGGCTCGTCGCGGCAGCGGTGCGCCGTCCGGCTCAGATCGTGGGTGACGGTGCGACGACCATTCGTGAACTGATCGAGCGCCAGAGCCGGCGGCGCATGGCCGCAACGGGGGGCGAATCGTCGATCCCGCTTGATGGTGAGACGGAGCGGACCGTTGCGGCGGCGGGCCATGATTTCGAAACGATCCTGCCGGAGGGCACCGCCCTGAACGTGCGGCGCACCGCCAATCTGCATACGGGCGGCACCATTCATGACGTGACGAGCCATGTGCATCCACGTCTGGTCGATGCCGCAATCCGCGCCGCACGGGCCATTGACATTCCCGTCACGGGGATCGATTTCATGGTGCCCTCGCCCTACGAGCCTGAATATGCTTTCATCGAGGCGAACGAGCGGCCTGGTCTGGCGAATCACGAGCCGCAGCCGACGGCGGAGCGTTTCATCGATCTGCTCTTTCCGCTCTCCATCCCGGCCGCCGTGCGCCAGGCGGCCTATCTGGAACGCAAGGACAAATGCAGCGACTGACGATCGACACCGATTATCTGCGCGAGCGGCTGGCCAACCTGCTCGCGATTCCTTCCCCCACCGGTTACACCGACAGCATCGTCAGACATGTCTGCCAGGAGATCGAGAAGCTCGGGCTGGGTTACGAACTGACTCGGCGCGGTGTGATCCGCGCCATTCTGCCGGGATACGAGAAGCGCCCCGCCCGTGCCCTCGTTTCCCACCTCGACACGCTCGGCGCGCAGGTGATGCAGCTCAAGGATAACGGGCGGCTCGAACTCGTCTCGATCGGCCATTGGTCAGCGCGCTTCGCCGAAGGTGCGCGTGCCACCATCTTCTCCGACAAAGGGGCCTATCGCGGCTCGATCCTGCCGCTGAAGGCGTCGGGGCACCGCTTCAACGAGGAAGTGGACACGGCCCCGATCGGCTGGCCGCATGTCGAATTGCGCGTCGACGCCATGTCGCGCGACAAGCGTGACCTGCAGCGTCTGGGCATCGATGTGGGCGATATCGTGGCCATCGACCCGGGGCCCGAATTCCTCGATAACGGTTACATCGTCTCGCGCCATCTCGACAACAAGGCGGGAACTGCCGCGATGATGGCGGCGCTCAAGGCGATGGTCGAGGAAGGCGAGAAGCCGCCGGTTGATATCCACTGGCTGTTCACCATCGCCGAGGAAGTGGGCGTCGGGGCCTCGGCGGCGCTGACGCATGACGTCGCCGCCATCGTCTCGGTCGATAACGGCACCACGGCGCCGGGACAGAATTCCGACGAGTTCGGCGTGACCCTCGCCATGGCGGACCAGACCGGGCCGTTCGATTTCCATCTCACGCAGAAACTCGCCAAATTGTGCAAGGACAACGACATCCGCTACCAGAAGGACGTGTTCCGCCATTACCGTTCGGATTCGGCCTCTGCGGTTGTTGCGGGCCATGACGTGCGCGCGGCGCTGATCACCTTCGGCGTGGATGCCTCGCACGGCTACGAGCGCATCCACATGCATGCCCTGCGCTCGCTGGCGGAACTGATGACCGCCTATGTCGGCAGCCCGGTCGAGATCACCCGCGACGTGCACGAGATCAAGAAGGGGCTCGGCGGCTTCACCCGCCAGCCCATGTCGGCGGCAGATGTCGATGGTATCCTCGAAGAGGTCGAGCATCTCGTCGAGGAAGAGGTCAACCAGAGCGCTGGCGGCGTCTGAGGCGGCTGGTGATGCGTCGCCAACGAGGTCGCCATGGTGCCAACGAGGTCGCCATGGCGCCGTGACCTTCTGTCGGCAAATCCAGGGCAGCACATTATGGGCGACCGGATCTGTGGTATTGAAGGCACAGCGTCGCGGGAATCCCCACGGCTTCGTGAATTGCCATAAAAGTGCCCAAACGGTCATACTTGATCAGGGTCGCTCATCCTTCGTTAAGGACGATCCTTCATCCTCGCCAGCGTTCCTCTTCCGGAGCGTTGCGTCAACACGGTAGACGAAGTGCCCTCGATCATGTCCTTCCGCGCATTCCTTCTGACTGGCTGCGTCGCAGCAGCCGCGCTGGCTTTCGGCGGTGCCGGGTTCACCCAATCCGCTTCTGCCCAGAACCTTGCCTTCGGCTCGCAGGCCGAGTGGGTGCAGAATTACGAAGCGGTCTCACGCACCCGCGTGGCACGCTCGGCAACGCCGATACTGTCTCCTGAAACGCTTGCGGCGACAGAGTCGATGGTTGATCGCTATCGCGATATCGTCGCGCGCGGCGGCTGGGGCCGGATCGCGGATGAGCGTCTGCGTATGGGCTCTACCGGCGAAGCGGTAGCGCAGCTGCGCCAGCGCCTCATCATCAGTGGTGATCTCGATCGCAGCGCTGGCGGATCGCAGACATTCGATTCCTTCGTCGAGGCCGCCGTGCGCAGCTTCCAGGCCCGTCACGGCCTCACGCCAACGGGCGCGCTGAACGGCTCGACCGTCGCTGCGCTGAACGTGCCGGCTGACGTGCGCCTGCAGCAACTCGAATTGAACGTCACGCGGCTGCGTTCCTATTCCGGCAATCTGGGTGATCGCTACGTCATCACCAATATTCCCTCGGCCAGCGTCGAGAGTGTGGCGCAAGGTGAGGTGGTCGGACGCCATGCGGCTGGTGTCGGCATGATCGACCGGCAGTCGCCGATTTTCAATTCACGCATTGTCGAGATCAACTTCAACCCCTACTGGACGGTGCCGGTTTCGATCATCCGCAAGGACCTCATTCCGAAAATGCGTGAGGACCCGGATTATCTGACCGATCACAAGATCCGTGTCTTCACCTATCAGGGCGAGGAACTTGATCCGAGCAATATCGACTGGAATACGGACGAGGGGACGCGCTACATGTTCCGTCAGGATCCGGGCGGCGACCTGAATTCGATGGGTTTCGTGCGGATCAATATTCCTAACCCGCACGGTGTCTACATGCATGATACGCCGTCGCGCGGTCTTTTCGGCGAGGATTTCCGCTTCGTCTCCTCCGGCTGCGTGCGCGTTCAGAGCGTGCGTGACTTCGTCACGTTCCTGCTTGCGGAAACCGACGGCTGGGATCGCGGTGCGATCGACGATGCTTTCCGCTCCGGCGAGCGCCTGGATGCGCGCCTGTCAAGCCCGGTGAATGTCTACTGGACCTACATCACGGCATGGGTAACGCCTGACGGGACGGTGAATTTCCGCGATGATATTTACGAGCGCGACGACATCCAGGGCGTGCCTGTCGCCAGCGCACCGGGCGAGGCGATGCCCGTCCATTGATTTCTTCAAGCTGCGCGATCGCCTGGTCGCCTGCCGCGTTGAAGCCGTATCGAGACCCGACTGGCCCGCCATCCCGGCGGGCCATTTTTCATGGTTCAGCGGGAATCGGGCTCGAGTTCAACCCAGCCGTCACCGGTCAGGACCGGAAGCTCGGGGTGAAAGGCCTGCACGACGAAGGCGAAGGTGATGTCGTGGACGAGCGGCGCGTCGTCGCCGGTGTTGCGAACGGCGATCGCGCCGACCTCGCGGCCATCGCCGATGCTGGCGCTGTCGAGGACCGAAGCGACACCCTCCCGCCAGGTCAGACGCGTATCGTCGACGATGATCTCACCCTCGTTGCGCAGATGTGCGAGCGTGACCATGGTGCGTACATCCGTGCCATCACGCACGACGATCACACGCGCCATCGGCTCCATGTTTGCCGGCAGGGCGCCGGTATAGAGCGGGTAGGGGCCGCTGCGCCCGTCATAGCCCGTATAGGGGTTGCGGCCATAGGCGCGGGCGCTCCAGTCATTCGGCACGAGGACATCGCCATCGGGATGGCGCGCGCGAAAATCCGCGAAGGCGACGGTGCGCGAGGGCACCATCACGAGGCGGTCGCCCGCATGCCGGCCGACGATGGCCTCGCCGGTGAATTGCTGCCACCAGCTCTCCGTCCTGCGATCATACATGACGAGATCCGAATTGCGCAGGAGGCCCGTGGTGCCGAATTCCACCGGCTCGCCGTCGAGCACGCGTTCGAATACCATGGCCGAATTGCAGAGCGGACAATAGGTGATCGCCAGCGGGCGTGCGTCGATCGTGTCGTTGACGATTTCGTGCCAGATCAGCACGCTGAGCGGATAGGCGCGCGGCGGCAATCCCTCGACCATGATCTCGATGACCGGTTCGCGCTCGGAGAAGCGATCGGCCTCGCGCGCCGTGACGAAGACCGGATCGTCAATCGCGGGAATACCGTCCTTGGGCGGACCGCCGGGGATGATCTCGGAGAATGGAACTTCCGTGCGGCTGAAATCGGTGTTCCAGCCGGCGGCCTCCCACGCGACCGGATCGGCGGATGCTGCGGTGATTGTCGCGCAGGTTACGGCTGCAAGGAGGCCTGCGGCGATCGCGAGGCGGCGCATGGTGGTGAAGCGCATCGGCTGGACGCTACGGTGATGCATGATCGGACTCCCGCATTCAGGCTCTATGGGGACCATTCGTCGCGACGGGGGAAGCGTTTCACCGCTCACGAAAACGTGCGCAGGCACGTTTCCAAAACGCGGGCGCCTGTCCTGCGGTGCACCGGCCCGGCTTGACTTGCGCCTCGCCGCGAGGCACCGGCTGTCACGCACCGCATCGTGCGCCTTCAGGGACAGTGTCCGCCATGAAATTCGAAAAACCCCTCGTCAGCGGGCGCCTGCTGCGTCGCTACAAGCGCTTTCTGGCCGATATCAGCCTCGATGACGGAAGCGAGATCACGGCGCATGTGGCCAATCCCGGTGCGATGCTCGGGCTCGAAGCGGAAGGGGCGCGGGTCTTCCTGTCGCGCAGCGACAATCCCAAACGCAAGCTGCCCTATTCCTGGGAGATCGTGGAGGCGGCGCCGATGCATGGCGGTGCGGCCCGGCTCGTCGGGGTGAATACCGCGCAGCCCAACCGGCTCGTCGCCGAGGCGCTCGCTGCCGGGGCGCTGGCGCCGTTTCGCGATTACGCGCATGTGCGCCCGGAAGTGCGTTACGGCGAGGCAAGCCGGGTCGATTTCCTGCTGAGCGGGGAGGGGCGTGCGCCCTGCTATCTCGAGGTCAAGAACGTGCATCTGATGCGCGCGGACGGGCTCGCGGAATTCCCCGATTGCAAGGCGGCGCGCTCGGCCCGCCACATGCGCGAGCTCGCCGCCATGTGCGCGCAGGGCGCACGCGCAGCCCTCGTCTATGTGGTGCAGATGCAGGCCGAGCGCTTCGCGGTCGCCGCCGATCTCGATCCCGCCTATGCAGCAGCCTGTCACGCGGCGCGGGAGGCGGGAGTCGAGATCCACGCATATCGCTGCGATGTGACGCCGGAGGCGATCACGATCGCCGAGCCGATCACCGTGATGCAGTAGGCCTCAGGTCGTCTCGCGCGGATCGCGCACTCAGATCGTCTCGCGCGGATCGCGCACTCAGATCGTCTCGCGCGGATCGCGCACCAGGCGAAGCGTCAGAAGATCCAGCATGTCGGCGAAGCGGGTCGAGGAGAGATACATCAGTTCACGCATCCGACGATCGGCCAGCGGATCGTCGGGCGCGTGCGCATCATCGGGATAGCCCGGGCGGCAGGTGACCATCGGCGCGGGGCCGGGATATTGGCAAAAGCGTTCGAAATCATGCCAGACAGGGTAGGTTTTCGTGTTCTGCACGAAGCCGGAAAAGCCGCGATTGACGGGATAGCCGCGTCGCGACGCCTGATGGCGAAAGCCCGTCGCCAGCGCCGATGCGGCGCCTGCCTGCCATTTCGCGCGCCCGCGCCGCATGATCGCGCCCGCCCGCTCCGTCGGGTCGCAGAGCCAGAGGCCGGCGATCTGCAGACGCTCCAGCGCAAGGAAGAGCGCCCCCCGCCCCATCGGCCAGCTATGGAAGCCGAAGCGGCCCGTGATGAAATCCGGGGCGCGCCCGGCAACATCGTGGAAGGCGGCGATCTGGCGGGCGAAGTCGCGAGCAAGTTCAGCGCGCGGCGTGCGCAGAAGGTATGACACCGCCGCGAGGGGGCTGCGCGCACAGCCAGGCTCCAGCATCAGGCCGATCCCGGCTGCATCGTGCTGCGCCATCAGCGCCGGCCCCTGCACCCGCCACTGGGTCCCGGTTGCAAGCACCGCCACGGCGGAGACGCGCCGCATGTCGATCAGGTCGAGAATCGCATGGCAGATGCCGGCGCTCAGACCAAATTCATGCGCGCAGATGATCAGCCTGGTCGGCGATGCGGATGCCACAGTGTCCCTCGTTGCGAATCGCCTCTCGATCGTCCCACGATAGTATATCGCCTTGAATGCACCACGGGTGTGTCTGCGGCAGAGAGCGAATCGGATCTTCCGCTGCGGGACAGCTTGACGCAGCCATGTGTTCCAAACTAGCCTAAGCAAAATTCCACGGAATGGAACAAGGGGCGGGCAACGCTCCATCAGGGAGGAAATGACGTGGCCGAGGCGCAGGTCTCATCCGTCAAGACCATCGGGCGCGCCGCGCTGGTGCTGCGAGCGCTTGCCGCAGGGTCGGCCGATGGTTCACGCCTGACCGATGTCGCGGCGGCGACGGAACTCGGCAAGGCCACGGTGCATCGCCTGCTCGGCGCCCTCGCCGAGGTCGGTTTCGTTGATTTCGACGATCAGGAAAAGCGTTACCGTCTCGGCTACGCACTGTTCGCGCTGGGCGCCTCGGCGCGCGCTTTCCACGTTGTGGATCTTGCACGACCGAGCCTCGTGCGCCTTGCCGCAGAAACGGGGGACACGGTCTATCTCTCGGTGCGCGACGGGGACGAGGCAATCTGCGTCGATCGTTGTACGGGCTCGTTCCCGATCCGCACGCTCACGCTGGATGTCGGCGACCGGCGCCCGCTGGGGATCGGTGCGGGATCGCTGGCGCTGCTCGCCTTCGAGAGCGAAGCGGAGATCACCCGTGTCATCCGCACCAACGCTCATGCGCGACGCGACTACGCCGCCTTCGACGACACCACCCTGCACACACTGATCACCCAGGCCCGGGCGCAGGGATACGCCTTCAATGACGGCAATATCGTCTCCGCCATGAGCGCGATCGGCGTGCCGGTCATCGATGATGCGGGGCGGGTGCTGGCGGCTCTGTCGATTGCCGCGATTCGCGAGCGGTTTGCCGGCAAGCGGCTCGCGGAACTGGTGGCGCTTCTGCAAGAAGAAGCGCGGGAACTCTCAACAGCTCTGACGCATGCGGCGCTGGGGCCTGACGAACCGGGGGCGCGAACGCGCCGGACACGAATCAGGGAGGATGTCGCGTGACGACACTGCAAGCGGTGGCGGGAGAGGCCGGCGCCAATCTGGATACCGATCGCTTCACCGCGATGCTCGATATGATGTGGCGCATCCGCGCCTTCGAGGAACTCGCCGTGCGCTCCCTCGACGAGAAGCTCGTGCTCGGCGCGATCCATCCCTCGATCGGGCAGGAGGCCTGCGCGGCGGGGATCTGCTGCAACATGGAGCGCGCTGATCTGCTGCTCTCCACCCATCGCGGCCACGGCCATACTTTGGCCAAGGGCGCCGATGCGCTCGCCATGATGCGGGAATTGTTCGGGCGCGACGGCGGCACTTGCGGCGGCAAGGGCGGCTCGATGCATATCGCGGATTTCGATGTCGGCATGCTGGGTGCCAATGGTGTTGTCGCGGCCAATATCACCATCGCCGCCGGGGCGGCGCATGCGCTGAAGCTGCGCGGCGAGAAGCGCGTCGTGGTCTGCATCTTCGGTGATGGCGCGATCAATCGCGGGCCGTTCCTGGAGGGGCTGAACTGGGCCAAGGTCTTCGATCTGCCGGTGCTTTTCGTTTGCGAGGACAACAACTTCTCCGCCACCACCCATACCGGGGTGATGACGGCGGGACCGGGTGCGGCGGCGCGGGCGCAGAGCCTCGGCCTGCCGGCCCGGAGTGTGGACGGCAACGATATTCTCGCCGTGGATGCCGCGACGCGTACCGCCCTGGCTGCGCTTCATGCGGGGGAGGGGCCGCAATTCCTGCATTGCAAGACCTACCGCATGACCGGCCATACGGCGGTCGATCCCGCCGGCTACCGTGATCAGGCGGAAGTGGAGAGCTGGCGTGAGCGCGATCCGATCGCGCGGCTCGGCGAAGCGCTGCGGCTGGCCGGGGTGAGCGCCGCGCGGCTCGAAGAGGCCAGGACAAAGGCCTATGCGGAGATGGAGGAGGTCTATGCCACGGCGCGTGACACGGCCTGGCCGGATGTCGCCGGCGCCTATCGCGACGTGCAGGATTGCGGCGATCCGCAGGTGAGGGCCTTTTCATGAGCACCATCAACTATCTCGAAGCCGGCACGCGTGCGGTACGCGAGGAAATGCAGCGCGACGCGAGCGTCTGGGCACTCGGTGAGGATCTCGGGCGCGGTGGCGTGTTCGGGCAATACAAGGGGCTGATCGACGAATTCGGTCCCGCGCGCATCGCCGATACGCCGATTTCGGAAGCCTGCATCATGGGCGCTGCGGTGGGCGCGGCGATGACGGGGACGCGACCCATCGTTGAGATGCGCTTTTCGGATTTTGCCCTGTGCGCCATCGACGAACTCATCAACCAGGCGGCGAAGGCGCGCTTCATGTTTGGCGGGCAGATGCGTGTGCCGATGGTGGTGCGCGAGCCGATGGGGATGTGGCGCTCGTCGGCGGCGCAGCATTCGCAATCACTCGAATCCTGGTACACGCATATTCCGGGCCTCGTGGTCGTCGCCCCGGCGACGCCGGCGGATAATCTCGGCCTGCTGAAGAGCGCCATCCGCAACGACGACCCGGTGGTCTATCTCGAGCACAAGCATCTCTGGCCGCTCGAAGGCGCGGTGCCCGACGGCGAGCATCTGGTGCCGCTCGGCGAAGCCGAGATCGTGCGCGAGGGGCGCGATCTCACGCTCGTCACCTGGTCGGCGACGCGCCATACCTGTGTCGCGGCTGCGCAGGCGCTGGAAGAGCAGGGGATCGATGCGGAAATCATTGATCTGCGCACGCTCTGGCCCTGGGATCGCGACCGCGTCTTCGCCTCGGTCGAGAAGACCGGGCGGCTGATCGTGGCGCATGAGGCGGTCGCGGTGTCCGGCTTCGGCGCCGAGATCGCGGCGACGGTCGCGCAAGAGCTGCATCATCGCCTGAAGGCGCCTGTGCAGCGGCTTGGCGCGCCACGCATTCCGATTGCCTACGCACCCCCGCTCGAAGACGCGGCGCGGGTGACGTGCGAGAAGATCATCGATGCGGCAACGGCGCTCTGCCTGCCCGTTACCGCATCCTGATGCGCCGGCTGCCCGCTGGGTCGTCGGCAACACTAGGGAGGAGAAAACAATGAAACTGGTCAAGTCACTCATGGCAGCCGCAACGGCTGTCGCAATCCTGGGTGCCGCCCCCGTCGCGGCCCAATACAAGGACGAATACCGCGTCTCGACCGTCGTGCCCGCGCCATTCCCCTGGGGTATTGCGGCCGAGCGCTGGGCCGAGCTCGTGGCCGAGCGCACGGATGGGCGCATCACCATGCAGATCTATCCCGGCGCGCAGCTCGTCCAAGGCGAGCAGACGCGTGAATTCACGGCCATGCGCCGTGGCGTGATCGACATGGCGGTGGGTTCCACCATCAACTGGTCACCGCAGATCGCCGAGCTGAACGTCTTCTCGCTGCCCTTCCTGATGCCCGATTACGAGGCGCTCGATGCGCTGACGCAGGGTCCGGTCGGCGAGCGGATCTTCGAGCTGATCCAGGAAAACGGCGTCGTGCCTCTGGCCTGGGCGGAGAACGGTTTCCGCGAGGTGACGAACTCGCAGCGCCCGATCCGCACCCCGGAGGACATGGACGGGCTGAAGATGCGCGTGGTCGGCTCGCCGATCTTCAACGACATCTTCACTGCGCTGGGCGCAAATCCGACGCAGATGAGCTGGGCTGACGCACAGCCCGCGCTGACGACCGGTGCGGTCGACGGGCAGGAGAACCCGCTGACCATCTACTCGGTGCTCAACATGCACGAGCTGGGCCAGACCAATGTGACCCTGTGGCGCTATCTGGCCGACCCGCTGATCTTCGCGGTCAATCAGGAAGTCTGGGATTCCTTCACGCCGGAGGATCAGGAGATCGTGCGCGAAGCGGCGATCGAGGCCGGCGCGCATGGTATCGAGGTGGCGCGTGCGGGTCTCACCGATGACGACCAGAGCCTGATCGAGGAGATCCGGGGCTACGGCGTCGACATCGTCAGCCTGACGGATGAAGAGCGTCAGGCCTTCATCGATGCGACGCGCCCCGTCTACGAGGAATGGCGTGAGCGCATCGGTGCCGAGATCGTCGATATGGCGGAAGAATCCATCGCCAATCGCTGATCTGCGGCTGAACGCCTGCAAGACGGGCCGCGCCGTGTGGCGCGGTCCGACCCCCGCGCTGTTTCCCGACAACGTCCCACCCGCCGACCGGAGCCATCCGTGATGAGCGACGACCGCGATATTCCGCACACGCCACAGAGCCCGGATACGGGCGCGGACCACGTCATCGTGTCCGTCAAGATCGAGGAGGCGCTCGGTGCCGCAGCCATGGCGCTGATCTGCCTGATCTCCATTGGCAACGTGCTGGCGCGCTACTTCACCAACATCTCATTCGCCTTCACCGAGGAATTCTCGGTGGTGCTGCTGGCCTTCATGACCTTTGTCGGCGCGTCGGCCGCCTTCGCCAGCAACGAGCATATCCGCATCACGTTCTTCCTGCAGCGCATGCCGCGCCCGCTGCGCTGGCTGTGTGAACTGGTCACGGTCCTCGTCACCACGATCATGTTTGCGATGATCGTCTATTACGGTGCGCGGGTAACCTATGACGAGTGGTTCTGGGGCGAGACGTCACCGGGCCTCGGTAATTCCGTCTGGCTCTACACGATCTGGCTGCCGATTCTCTCCATCGCCATCATCCTGCGGGTTCTCGGGCGGGGTTATGACCGCCTGATCCGCCGTGCCGGCAGCGTGTGAGGCGGTCATGATCGACGCGAACATCCTGCTGCTCCTGACCTTCATCATCCTGATGCTGATCGGTACGCCGATTGCGGTGGCGCTCGGCATCGGCGGTGTGATCGGGATCGCCGTCGGACTCGACACGGCGGCGCTCGGGACGCTCGGCACCAACACCTACAATGCGGTGGCGAAATATCCGCTGATCGCCATTCCGCTCTTCATCCTGACGGGCATGGTGTTCGAGCGCTCCGGCGTGGCGGCACGTCTCGTCAGCTTTGCGCAGGCCTGTATCGGTCCGCGACGGGGCGGGCTGGCGCTGGTGGCCGTGCTGGTCTGCCTGATCATGGGCGGCATGTCGGGCTCCGGCCCGGCCGATGCGGCGGCGGTGGCGACCGTGATGCTGCCTTCGATGATGAAGGCGGGCTATCCGAAGCCGTTTTCCGCCAGCGTCATCGCGGCCTCCGCCTCGACCGCGATCCTGATCCCGCCCTCGATCGCGCTGATCGTCTATTCGGTGCTGGTGCCGGAAACCGATCTGCGTGCGCTCTTCGCCGCCGGTCTGATCCCCGGCCTTCTGGTTGGCCTGTCCATCGCGATTCCGACGCTGATTCTTTCGCGCAAGCATGATTTTGGCGCCGATGAAAGCCCGGACCGACCGGCTTTCTGGCCGGCCCTGTGGCAGGCGCTGCCGGGATTGATGGCGCCGGTGATCATTCTCGGCGGCTTGCGCAGCGGTCTCTTCACGCCGACCGAGACGGCGGTGGTGGCCGTGTTCTACGGGCTGCTCGTCGGTACGGCGCTGTATCGCACCATGGGTTTTCGCGACATCTACCAGGTGCTGGTGGAGAGCGCGAAGATCTCCGGCGTACTGATGCTGATCATCTCGCTTGCCGGCATCTTCGCCTGGGCCGGCTCGACCATGGGCGCCTTCCGCAATACGGCGCAGTTGATCCTGACCATCAGCGACAATCCCTGGATCATCCTGCTGCTGATCATGGGTGTGCTGCTGCTCGCGGGCATGGTGCTCGACGGGGTGTCGATCTATCTGATCACCCTGCCGTTGCTGGTGCCGGTCGTGCAGGCCTTCGAATGGTCGTTCGTCTGGTTCGGCGTGGTGATGGCGATCAACATTGCCATGGGTCAGTTCACGCCCCCTGTCGCCGTCAACCTGATGGTGACGGCGCGCATTGCCGGGATTCCGCTGGAGAGTACCTTCCGCTGGGTCGGCTGGCTGCTGCTCTCGATGGGCGGCGCGCTCGCGCTCGTGCTCGCCTTCCCGGAAATCGCGCTCTGGCTGCCCAGAGTGCTCGGTTATCGCATCACATAACAAAGAAACGAGGACATCATGAGCGATCAGGATCGCGCCAATGAAATGACGGGTGGCGAGGCGCTCGCCCGGATGCTGATGGCACACGGTGCGGGACCGATGTACGGCATGGGCGGCTTCCAGCTCCTGCCCTTCTACGATGCCGCGCGCCGGCTCGGGCTGCGCCATACGCTGATCAATGACGAGCGCTGCGGCGTCTTCGCGGCGGATGCCTATGCCAAGGTTTCGGGCCGGGTCGGACTCGTCGATGCCACGCTCGGACCCGGCGCGACCAACCTTGTCACGGGGCTGGTCGAAGCGCTCAATGCCGGTTCGCCGATCGTGGCGATCGTCGGCGATACGCACCGCGCCCATTCCTGGAAAAACATGACCCAGGAGGCCCATCAGGCCGATATCCTGCGCCCGGCCTCGAAGGAGGTGATCCGCGTCGAGATGATCGAGCGGCTGCCAGAGCTTGTGCGTCGCGCCTTCATGGTAGCGACGACGGGGCGCCCGGGGCCGGTCGTGGTGATCGTGCCGGAAGACATCTGCCATGACAGCCATCCCTTCGACTCGGAAGCGCTCGTCGCCGATGAGCGCTATCAGGCGGCACCCGCCCTGCGCGCGCGGCCTGATGCGGATGATCTGGCCAAGGCGGCAGCGTTGCTCGCCAAGGCGGAGAAGCCTCTGATCCTGGCTGGCGGCGGCGTGCATATCTCGCAGGCCGCCACGGAACTCCAGGCCTTCGCCGAGGCGCATGGCATTCCGGTAGCGCATACGCTCAGCGGCAAGGGCGCCATCGCCTGCACCAGCGATCTCTCGGCGGGGCTGTTCGGGCGCTATGACCGCATCGCCAATGCCATGATCAGCGAAAGCGATTGCCTGCTGGTGATCGGCTGCAAGCTCGGCGAGATCGCCACGAAGCGTTACACGGTGCCCGAGCCGGGCAAGGTGCTCATCCATCTCGAATGCGTGGCCGAGGAAATCGGGCGCACCTACGCGCCGACCGTGCCGCTCTGGGGAGACGTCAAGGCCGGCATTGCGGATCTCGACGCGGCGATGAAGGCGCTCGGCTCGAACGCCGCGTCGCGTGCCGACTGGTGCGCGCAGGTGCCGGTCCGCATGGCAGCCTGGCGCGAGAGCGCGCGTGAGCGGCTGGAAAGCGAGGAGACGCCGGTGGGCATGGGCAGGCTCATGGGCGAGCTCAATAATATTCTCGCCGATGACGCGATCCTGATTGCCGATGGCGGTTTCGCCGCGCATTGGGGCGGTCTGCTCTACGATTCAAAGAAGGCCGGGCGCGGTTTCGTGCCTGATCGCGGTTTCGCGTCGATCGGCTATGGCCTGCCCGGCGCCATCGGCGCGAGCCTCGCCGCGCCCGATCGCCAGGTCGTGGCACTGACGGGCGATGGCGGCTTCAACATGGTACTGGGTGAGCTCGAGACGGCGCGCCGGATGGGGCTCTCGCCGGTGATCATCGTCGTCAACAATGCCGCTTCCGGCTATGTGAAGGCGTTGCAGCATCTGATGTACGGGGAGGGGGCCTACCAATCCTCCGATCTCGCCGAGACGAATTACGCCGATGCGGCGCAGGCACTGGGCTGCCGGGGCATCCGCGTCGAGGAGCCGGGCCAGCTCGCCGGCGCCTTGCGCGAGGCCCTGGCCGAGGGTGGTCGCCCGACGGTGCTCGACGTGATCGTCACCCGCGATCCGGCGAAGATGCTGCCCGCCGCCGATAATCGCGCGGTGAAGGTGAAGAAGGGCGACCGCGTTGCGTGAGCCGGATGCCCCGATCCTCGCCGACAGCATCACCCGCCTCGGCCCGGAAGCTGCCGAGGCGGTGGTGGTGACGGGGTCGCATGGCGGCGTCTATGCCGCCTGGCTCGCCCGCAAGGCGGGATGCCGCGCGGCGATCTTCAACGATGCCGGCGTGGGGCGCGACGAGGCCGGGATCGGCGGCCTCGCCTGGCTCGACGCACACGGCATGGCGGCGGCGGCCATCGACCATCGCAGCGCCGATATCGGCGACGCGGCGGCGATGGTGCAGCACGGCATCGTCTCGCATGTGAATGAACTCGCCGCTGGCTGCGGCGTAAAGGCCGGGCAGGGCTGCACCCAGGCAGCCCGCCTGCTCGCCGCCGCACCGATCCCGGATGGAGACGTCGAGACGGTAAGCGAGGCGCGTGAGGAAATCGTTCCGGAGGGCGCCCATCGGCGCGTCGTCCTGATCGATTCGGCCTCACTGGTCGCGCCGCGCGATGCGGGGCAGATCGTCATCACGGGCTCGCACGGCGCCCTGTTCGGCGATAATCCGATGAATGCGCTCAAATTCGACGCCGCTTTCGCCGCTTTCAACGATGCTGGCGGCGGCGTGGGCGTCTCGCGATTGCCGGCATTGCAGGGGCGCGGCATCGCCGCAGTGACGGTTTCCGCTGCATCGGCGCGAATCGGGGATGCCCGCTCCACATTCGAGGACGGCACCGTCTCGGCGGCCAACCCCGCAGCCCTCTCATGGGGCGTGAGGATCGGCGAGAAACTACACGATTGCGTGATCCGGCTTGCCGCAATGCCGTAGCGGAAAGTGTGGTTACGGAACATAAACCATCCTGTTGCATTCTCATCACAGGATTAACGCTCACGCAGAAGTCAGCGGAAACGGCGCGACTTTGCCTCTATTGAGGCATTGTAGCTTGAGCCGTTGTTGTCTTTTGCCAAAAGGATGTCATGTCCCAGTTCCGCGCTTCCCAACTCACCCGTCGCGTCTTCCTGGCGGGCCTGCCGCTGACCCTTGCCGCTTGTGCTTCCGGCGGTCGTTCGGCGCCACCGTCGGTCGAGGCCGCGAATGTCGTTGATCCGTTCTATGCATCCATGTACAGCGCGATCCACGACGAGCCGTTCCCGGTTCCCGCCATCGACGTGGCACAGGTCGACCCACGCTTCCTGCGTCAGGAGGTGGAATTCACGGGGCCGGAATCGCCGGGGGAAATTGTCGTCGACCCGTCACGCCGCTTCCTCTATCTCGTCCGTGAAAACGGACGCGCCTTGCGCTATGGCTGCGGCGTAGGCAAGGCCGGCTTCGATTATCAGGGCGATGCGGTTATCGCGCGAAAGGCGGAATGGCCCCGTTGGACGCCGACGCAGAACATGATCCGTCGCGAGCCGGAGCGCTACGGCCCCTTCGCCGGTGGCCAGGAGGGCGGGCTCGACAATCCGCTGGGTGCCCGCGCGCTCTATCTGTTCAAGAACGGTCGCGATACGCTCTACCGGATTCACGGCACGAATGAACCCTGGTCGATCGGACAATCCGTCTCGTCGGGCTGCATCCGCCTGTTCAATCAGGACATCATCGATCTGCATCGGCGTGTACCGATCGGCACGCGGGTGATGGTGCTGACCGATGGCGCAGCTCATCGCACGCGCGAGGCGCTGGTCTGAGCTTCCGGCCCGCAGATGGGGCGGGCCGGTTCCATTTTCGGTTCAGTGGTTGTCGCGCGGTGCGCCCTGACTCTGGGCGATCCGCTGATATTTCACCGCCGGCTTGAGCACCATGCCTTCCGAGAGCTGGTCGACCATCGCGCGCTGGATCTCCTGCCACGGGGTCTGGCTGGCCGGATACGGGTAGCCGCCGCGCGCCGCGAGATCGGCGCGGCGACGCTCCAGTTCCTCGCTCGAAATCAGAATATCGGCGCTGCGCTTGCGCAGATCGATGCGGATGCGGTCGCCGCTCTGCAACAGGGCGAGCCCGCCGCCGACTGCGGCTTCCGGTGATGCGTTCAGGATCGAGGGCGTCCCGGATGTGCCGGATTGGCGTCCATCGCCGATGCAGGGAAGGGAGAACACGCCGCGGCGGATCAGTTCCCCCGGCGGCTGCATGTTGACCACTTCCGCCGCGCCCGGATAGCCTATCGGCCCGGTGCCGCGCATGATGAGGAGCGTATTCTCGTCGATGCCGAGAGACGGATCATCAATGCGGTCGTGATAATCCTCCGGCCCGTCGAACACCGCGACCTTGCCCTCGAAGGCATCGGGATCCTGTGGATCGTCGAGATAGCGCTTCTGGAATTCGGGCGAGATCACGCTGGTCTTCATGATGGCCGAATCGAACAGGGTGCCCTTGAGATTGAGGAAGCCTGCCTGCTCGCGCATCGGATCGTCATAGGGGCGGATCACGTCGCGATCCCAGGTGAAGCGCTCGCGATAATTCTCGCCGGCGGTGCGGCCATTCGCCGTCAGCGCGTCTTCATGAATCCTGCCCTGCGCGATCAGTTCCGCCATCACCGCAGGCAGGCCGCCAGCGCGGTAATATTCCTCGGCCAGATAGTCGCCCGCAGGCTGCACGTTGACGAGCAGCGGGATGTCGAAGCCGACCTTCTCCCAGTCATCACATGAAAGCGGCACGCCCATATGGCGCGCAATGGCGTTGAGGTGGATCGGCGCATTGGTCGAGCCGCCGATGGCGGAGCAGGCAACGACGGCATTCTCGAACGCCTCACGGGTGAGGATGTCGGAGGGTTTGAGATCCTCCCAGACCATTTCCACGATCCGCTTTCCGGTATCATAGGACGCCTGGCCGCGCTCACGATAAGGGGCCGGAATTGCCGCCTGTCCGGGCAGGCTCATGCCGAGCGCCTCGGCGAGCGCATTCATGGTGGAGGCCGTGCCCATTGTGTTGCAATGGCCGTTCGAAGGTGCGGAACTGCGAACGATTTCGAGGAATTCCTCGTAATCGATCTCGCCGGCCGCGTGACGCTCGCGTGCCTTCCAGACCACGGTGCCCGAGCCGACGCGTTCGCCGTTCATCCAGCCGTTGAGCATTGGGCCGACATTGAGATTGATCGCGGGGATGTTCACCGTCGCCGCCGCCATCAGCAGGGCGGGAGTCGTCTTGTCGCAGCCGGTGAGCAGCACCACGCCGTCGAGCGGGTAGCCGTAGAGCACTTCCACCAGCGAGAGATAGGAGAGGTTGCGGTCCAGCATCGCGGTGGGACGCTTGCCCGTTTCCTGGATCGGATGGCAGGGAAATTCGAACGCGACACCGCCCGCTGCGGCAATGCCCTCGCGTACCCGCTTGGCCAGATCGGTATGATGACGGTTGCAGGGTGAGAGGTCCGAGCCCGTCTGGGCGATGCCGATGATCGGCTTGCCGCCCTGCAATTCCTCGCCGGTGAGGCCGTAATTGAGATAGCGCTCGATATAGAGCGCGGTCATGCCCGGATTGTCCGGATTGTCGAACCATAGCCGCGAGCGCAGCTGCTCCGGCGTGATCACCTTCGCACGGCTTGATTTCTGATCGTCCGAAGCGCTCTTGAACATTCCGCATCTCCTCCCGTCATTGGCTCGAGCCACCCCGGCGGCGTCGGGCGCCGTCTTCTTCGCGGGGGTGGCTCGTCTTCGCTGATGACGACAGGAGAGCACGAGCCCGGCGGTCAGACAATCGCCGGGAAATGCCAATACCGCCTCGGGGCATCGCGCCCGCCGACGGCGCCGGCTTACAGCCCGAGCATCAGGCGGATGTTCTGCACGGCGGCCCCCGACGCGCCCTTGCCGAGATTGTCCAGCCGCGCCACCAGCACGGCCTGGGCGTATTCGGGGTGGGAAAAGACGCGCAGTTCCATCCGGTCAGCGCCGTTAAGCGCTTCCGGTTCGATGCGGGTCTCCTCCTGCGTCGGGATCACCCGCACCAGACCGCCATCGCCGTACCAATTGGCCAGTGTACGCTCCAGATCCGCCGCACTGGCACCGCCGAGGAGATCGAGATGCAGCGGGATCGAGATCAGCATGCCCTGATGGAACTTTCCGACAGACGGGACGAAGATCGGACGCCGCGCCAGCTTGGTGTATTTCAACAACTCCGGCAGATGTTTATGCGAAAAGTTCAAACCGTAGAGCGTGAAGTTCGGTGCTTCGCCCTGCTCATATTGTTCGATCATCTGCCGCCCGCCGCCGCTATAGCCGGACACGGCGTTGATCGTGACGGGGAAATCCTCCGGCAGGACGCCCTTCTCCACCAGCGGGCGCAGCAGCGCGATTGCGCCGGTCGGGTAGCAGCCCGGATTGGCGACACGGTCGGCCGCCGCGATCATCTGCGCCTGGCCCGGCTCCATCTCGGCGAAGCCATAGACCCAGGCGTGATCGGTGCGATGTGCTGTCGAGGCATCGAGAATGCGCGGCCGCGCGCCTTCAAGCGAATCCACCATCGCGACCGCTTCGCGGGCCGCGTCATCGGGCAGGCAGAGCACGACCAGATCGGCTTCCCGCATCATTTCGCGCCGCGCCTGCGCGTCCTTGCGCCGAGCCGGGTCGATGCTGATGATCTGCGCACCGGCCACGGCGCCGAGCTTCTCGCGGATTTCGAGCCCGGTCGTACCGGCTTCACCGTCAATGAAGATCTTTTTCGTCTGATTGTCCTGCGGGCTGGTCATGGTCGTGTTCCGTCTCCTGGGCGATGCTGTCGCGGGTTCAGTTCGGTCAATGATTACGGCTGGGGCAAGTATCGCGCGCGCAACAAAAAAGCCGCACGAAACGCGCGGCTTGCATGGGCGGATTTCAGAAGAAAACGCGCGTCATCGCAGCCGCTGGCGGGCGGTGATCATACGTCGGCTGCGGGGTTCGAAATGCGTCTTCATGGCGTGATCAATGCGTTCGCTTGGACGATTTGTCAAGCGAAAGTAGTGGCCCGACAGGGGCTCAGGCGCGAGATCAGTTCCTGGGAAAGAACATTCCCTTGATGCAGGCCGGGTTTCTCACGGTGATCTGGACGTGGCTCCTGCGATGAATGCCGCTTCGCGGAAAGGCCTTGCCGCCTTCGACGAACATGCCGCGCACGGTATCGAAGGGTTCTGTGTCAGGATCGTTCTCGATCGTTCGGTGCAGGTGGCGAAACACCGCGCAATCGAGATAGCACAGCAACAGATCACCATTCTCTGTGCCATCCGGGTTCCGGTTGTTCGGTATCTCCAGCCCGGCGCTCTCCTGGATTTCAACGAAGGCCTCGTATGCAGCCTTGACCAATTCGACGTCTTCCCGCGAGACCAGATCGAGGCAGTTTCGCAGATCGATCACGGCGCCGATGACGCTCGGATTCTCGTATTCGCCTCTCTGCTTCTTCCACTGCGCCCATTCGAGTGCACGAAGCGGATCCGATTCCCAGAAATAGGCGCCGGGTCCGAGCCAGTCGTAGTCCTTCTTGCTCTGGATGATATCGGCCCCGTCGAGCACTGCCGCCCTTGCAACGGAAGCATCACAGCCGTGGAAGCCGAGAACGAAGGATGTGGCGAGGCGTCCCAAGGTCGTTTACGCAGTAACCGACTTCTTTCCCTTGCCACCGACGTTTTTTCCGCCAACGGACTTGACCCCGCCGGACTTGACCCCGCCGGACTTGACCCCGCCGGACTTGCCACCACCGAACTCGGCCCGGAGTTTTCCCTTCTTGGTATAAATGCCTTCGTCGATGAGCATCTGGCGAGCAGCCTGCTTCGAGGTCAGTGCCTGTTTCGTGCGCTCGGCGATAGCCTTGAGAATTTTCTCGTTGCGCTGTGCCCGGTCCATCATTCGCCCGCTACCTCCACAATGACTTCCACAATGACTTCAAAAATACTCGCATTGATTGTGTATAACTCGGATTACCGAGTTTTGCAGGGTTTTCCTTTGCCGACAAGCCTCCGCATGCCCTGCGCGACGAAAGAGGCCCCGGATCGCTCCGGGGCCTCGTATTGCGTTATCGGCGCGGGGCCGGGAAGCCGGATCAGAAATCCATGCCGCCCATGCCGCCCATGCCGCCACCGCCCGGCATGGCGGGGGCCGATTCCTTCTTCGGCAACTCGGCGACCATCGCTTCGGTGGTCACGAGCAGGCTTGCGACGGAAGCCGCATCCTGGAGCGCGGTGCGCACGACCTTGGCCGGATCGACGATCCCGGCTTCGAGCATGTCGACGAAGGTTTCGGTCTGGGCATCGAAGCCGAAGGTCGCCGAGGAGTTCTCGTTGATCTTGCCGATCACGATCGAGCCTTCGACGCCCGCATTGGCCACGATCTGACGCAGCGGAGCTTCGAGCGCCTTGGAGACGATCTTGATGCCGGCCATGATGTCGTGGTTGTCGTCGGTGAGCTTGTCGACCGCGCCCTTGGCACGCAGGAGTGCAGTGCCGCCACCGGGAACGATGCCTTCCTCGACCGCCGCACGGGTGGCGTTGAGGGCATCGTCGATGCGATCCTTCTTCTCCTTCACCTCGATCTCGGAGGAGCCGCCGACGCGGATCACCGCGACGCCGCCCGCGAGCTTGGCCAGACGCTCCTGGAGCTTCTCACGGTCGTAATCGGAGGTGGTTTCCTCGATCTGCGCCTTGATCTGGGCGACGCGGGCCTCGATGTCGTCCTTCGAACCGGCGCCATCGACGATGGTCGTATTTTCCTTCTCGATGCGCACGTTCTTGGCGCGACCGAGCATGTCGAGCGTCACGTTCTCGAGCTTGATGCCGAGATCCTCGGAGACGGCCGTACCGCCGGTGAGGATGGCGATGTCCTCGAGCATGGCCTTGCGGCGATCACCAAAGCCCGGCGCCTTGACAGCGGCGATCTTCAGGCCGCCACGCAGCTTGTTGACCACGAGCGTGGCGAGCGCCTCGCCCTCGATGTCCTCGGCGACGATCAGCAGCGGCTTGCCGGACTGGACGACGGATTCGAGGATCGGCAGCATCGGCTGCAGCGAGGTCAGCTTCTTCTCGTGGATGAGGATGTAGGGATCCTCGAGCTCGGCGACCATCTTCTCGGAATTGGTCACGAAATACGGCGAGAGGTAGCCGCGATCGAACTGCATGCCCTCGACGATGTCGACTTCCGTTTCGGCAGTCTTGGCTTCCTCGACGGTGATGACACCCTCGTTGCCGACCTTCTGCATGGCATCGGCGATCATCTGGCCGACCAGCTTGTCGCCATTGGCGGAGATGGTGCCGACCTGCGCGACTTCGCCGGAGGAATTCACCGGACGGGCGCGGTTGCGGATGTCCTCGATGGCGGCCTTGACGGCCGTGTCGATGCCGCGCTTCAGGTCCATCGGATTCATGCCGGCGGCGACCGACTTGGCGCCTTCCTTGACGATGGCGTGAGCCAGCACCGTGGCGGTGGTGGTGCCGTCACCGGCGGCGTCGTTGGTCTTCGAGGCCACTTCGCGCACCATCTGGGCGCCCATGTTCTCGAACTTGTCGGAAAGTTCGATCTCCTTGGCGACCGTCACACCATCCTTGGTAATGCGCGGCGCGCCGAAGGACTTCTCGATCACGACGTTGCGGCCCTTGGGGCCGAGCGTGACGCGTACGGCTTCAGCGAGAATTTCGACGCCGCGCAGCATCTTGTCGCGCGCTTCCGTCGAGAATTTGACTTCCTTGGCAGCCATTTTGACACTTCCTCTTGGAATTTCGGGATCACCGGACGCCCGGATCGGGCCGGGATCCCATCTGTTTCAACGTTGCGGCGGCGCCGTGCGATGCGTCTCGCCACCGGGTTCGACAGCGGGCCGTGCTTACGCGACGACGCCCATGATGTCGGATTCCTTCATGATCAGCAGGTCTTCGCCGTCGATACGGACTTCGGTGCCGGACCACTTGCCGAACAGAACGCGGTCACCCGCCTTGACGTCGAGGGCGGCAACCTTGCCGGTCTCGTCACGCGCACCGGGGCCGACGGCGACGATTTCGCCTTCCTGCGGCTTCTCCTTGGCGGCGTCGGGAATGATGATGCCACCCTTGGTCTTCTCTTCCGCTTCGATGCGGCGAACCACGACACGATCGTGCAGGGGACGGAATTTCATGTGTGCGTCCTCGTTTTCTCTGGCGTTGGGGCCCGCTATGCGTTACGCGAGACCCCGATTGAACACGCTGCTAGCACTCTCTATCAGTGAGTGCCAGCGCTGAGCCGGAGATAAGCGCGGCGCGGCATTCTGTCAAGACATTCGCGCGCGTCAGATGATTACGGGGCCTCCGGTTTGCCGAGGCGCATATGGGTCTTGTGCGCGCGGGCGGTTGACCCGCGTCGGATGCAGCCCAGAATGACGGGAAACCGGTCGTTCCTGACAACAAGGCGCAAACATGAGCGAAACGCCCCGCACCCATGAATCCGCAGCCGGACAAGCCCAGGCCTCTCCGGCCAGGCCGCCGCGTGTCGGTCTGTTCGTCACCTGCCTCGTCGATCTGATGCGCCCGTCGGTGGGATTCGCCGCAGCGCGGCTGCTGGAGGAGGCGGGCTGCACGGTGCATGTGCCGGCGCAGACCTGCTGCGGCCAGCCGGCCTATAATTCCGGTGATCGCGGCACCACCCGCGATCTGGCAGAGCAGGTGATCGATGCGTTCGCGGGCTTCGATTACGTCGTTGCACCGTCGGGATCCTGCGCCGGCATGATCCGCACGCATTATCCCGAACTCTTCCACGATGATCCGAACTGGCTGCCGCGCGCCAATGCGCTTGCCGCCAAGACCTACGAGCTGACGAGTTTTCTCGTCGATGTCATGTTTCATACCCGCACCGGTGCGCGCTTCCGCCGGCGCGTGACCTATCACGATTCCTGCGCCGGCTTGCGCGAGCTCGGCGTTCAGGGCCAGCCGCGCAAGCTGCTCGCGGGGGTCGAGGGGCTCGAACTGGTCGAGATGGCGGAATCCGACGTCTGCTGCGGTTTCGGCGGAACCTTCGCGGTCAAATACGGCGAGATTTCCAACGCCATCGTCGAGGCGAAGACGAAGAATATCACCGAATCCGGCGCTCCGGTCCTGCTCGCTGGCGATCTGGGTTGCCTGATGAACATGGCGGGCAAGCTCTCGCGTGACGGCAAGACGGTCGAGGTGCGCCATGTCGCCGAGGTGCTCGCCGGCATGACGGACGAACCGGCGATCGGGGCGCAGGACTGACGGCGATCTGCCGAGGCCTCACCCGGTGATGCCGAGCGCCGCATCGGCGCCATTGCAATTCGCGGCGCGATGGTTCAAACGGATGCGCAAAACCGGCCCGGCTTCCGGCGCATGTCCCGTGGTCGGCGCCCGGCCTCAACGCCGTCCAACTGGCACATATCCATGACCGATCAGACCCGTCCCGACGATCCCGTTTCGATCCGTCGCACCTTCGCCATCATCTCGCACCCTGATGCGGGCAAGACCACGCTGACCGAGAAGCTCCTGCTCTTCGGCGGCGCAATCCAGCTCGCCGGCGAGGTCAAGGCGAAACGCAACCGGGTCAATACGCGCTCGGACTGGATGAACATCGAGCGCCAGCGCGGCATCTCGGTCATGACCTCGGTCATGACCTTCGAATATGACGGGCGCGTCTTCAACCTGCTCGACACGCCGGGCCACGAGGATTTCTCGGAAGACACCTACCGCACGCTGACCGCAGTCGATTCCGCCATCATGGTGATCGACGCCGCAAAGGGCATCGAGGACCGCACGCGCAAGCTGTTCGAGGTCTGCCGCCTGCGCGACATCCCGATCGTCACCTTCATCAACAAGATGGACCGCGAGACGCGCGATCCGTTCGATCTGCTCGACGAGATCGAGAAGACCCTCGCCCTCGACACCGCGCCGGTGACCTGGCCGATCGGGCGCGGCAAGGATTTCGCCGGCACCTACAACCTCGCGCAAAACACCATCCGCCGTCTTGATGGGGAGGTGGAGGCCACGCCCGTATCGGGGCCGGAAGACAAGCTGTTCGACGAATTGCTCTCGCAATACGATGTCGATGAATGGCGCGAGGAGGTGGCGCTGGCGCGCGAGGGTTTGCGCCCCTTCGATCTCGCCGCCTTCCGCGAGGGCCATCTGAGCCCGGTCTTCTTCGGCAGCGCGTTGCGCAATTTCGGTGTGCGCGATCTGATCGATTCGCTGGGTGCCATCGCGCCGCCGCCGCGTGCCCAGGAGGCCGAGGGGCGCATGGTCGAGGCGGATGAGCGCAAGATGACGGGCTTCATCTTCAAGATCCAGGCCAATATGGACCCCAACCATCGTGACCGCATCGCCTTCATGCGCGTCTGCTCAGGCAAGCTGACGCGTGGGATGAAGGCGAAACTGGTGCGCACCGGCAAGCCGATCACCCTGTCTGCGCCGCAATTCTTCTTCGCCCAGGACCGTGCCATCGCCGATGAGGCCTATGCCGGCGACGTGGTCGGCATTCCCAATCACGGGACTTTGCGCATCGGCGACACGCTGAGCGAGGGCGAGCAGATCGTGTTTCGCGGTGTCCCGAGCTTCGCCCCCGAGCTCATGCGCCGCGTCAAGATCGGTGATGCGATGAAGCAGAAGAAACTGCGCGAAGCATTGCAGCAGCTCGCGGAGGAGGGCGTCGTCCAGCTCTTCATCCCGTTCGACGGCTCGGGCGCCATTGTCGGCGTGGTCGGTGCGCTGCAGCTGGATGTGCTCAAGGAACGGCTGGGAGCGGAGTATAATCTGCCGATCGATTACGAGCCCGTTCGGTTCAGCATCTGCCGCTGGGTCGAGGCGGATGACCGGGCCGAACTCGACAAGTTCATGACCGCCAACAATTCCGCCATGGCCAACGACCTCGACGGCGCGCCCGTCTTCATGGCGCCCTCGCCCTTCTCGTTGCAATACGATGCCGAGCGCTGGCCGGCGATCCGCTTTACGGATGTGAAGGATTATCAGCGCAAGTCGGATTGAGCGGCCACTACGTATGTATCGCGATGGCGGGCGGATGGCGCGGATGCGACAAGGGTAGCCGACGCAACCCTTTCCGCAGTGCTCCCCCATGGACAAGAAGACACAGTTCAATATCTGGTACTGGGTCGCGGCCTTTGCCGGGCTGATGCTGCTGCAATTCTTCCTGACGACGGGCCAGGTCGCGCAGATCAGCTATTCCGAATTCGAGCAGTATTTGCGCGAGGGCCGCATTACGCAGGTGGAGGTTTCCGAGCGCCATCTGCGCGGCAATCTCGATCCGCCGCTTGCCGGTGGCGAGAACCAGTTCTCGACCGTGCGCGTCGAGCCCGAGATCGTTGATCGCCTGGCGGAGCATCAGGTCGAGGTGGTCGGGCGAATCGAGGATACGTTCCTTCGCGATCTGCTTTCCTGGATGCTGCCGCTGCTGCTCTTCATCGGCATCTGGATCTTCCTGCTGCGCCGGATGGCCGGCGGCATGGGCGGGGGGATGATGCAGATCGGCAAAAGCAAGGCCAAGATCTACGTCCAGACCGATACCAAGGTCAGCTTCGATGATGTCGCGGGCGTCGATGAGGCCAAGGACGAGCTCAAGGAGATCGTCGATTTCCTGAAAGACCCGGTGGATTATTCGCGGCTGGGTGGGCACATGCCCAAGGGCGTGCTGCTCGTCGGCCCGCCGGGTACCGGCAAGACGCTGATCGCGCGCGCCGTGGCGGGCGAGGCGCAGGTGCCGTTCTTCTCGATCTCGGGCTCGGAATTCGTCGAGATGTTCGTCGGCGTCGGCGCGGCGCGGGTGCGCGATCTGTTCGAGCAGGCCCGCAAGCACGCGCCGGCGATCATCTTCATTGACGAGCTCGACGCGCTCGGGCGAGCGCGCGGCGCGGGGCCCAGCATGGGCGGGCATGACGAGAAGGAGCAGACGCTCAACCAGCTGCTCGTCGAACTCGACGGGTTCGATGCCTCGATCGGCGTGGTGCTGCTGGCGGCGACCAACCGCCCCGAAATCCTCGATCCGGCGCTACTGCGCGCCGGGCGATTCGACCGGCAGGTGCTGGTCGACCGGCCCGACAAGATCGGTCGCGCGCAGATTCTGCGCGTCCATATGAAAAAGGCGAAACTTGCCGATGATGTGGATCCGGAGAAAGTCGCGGCGCTGACGCCCGGGTTCACGGGCGCGGATCTGGCCAATCTCGTCAACGAGGCGACGCTGCTTGCCACCCGCCGCAAGGCGGATTCGGTGACGCTTGATGATTTCAACAACGCCATCGAGCGTATCGTCGCGGGGCTGGAAAAGCGTAACCGGCTGCTCAATCCAAGGGAACGCGAGGTCGTCGCCTATCACGAGATGGGCCATGCGCTGGTCGCACTTGCGCTGCCCGGGATCGACCCGGTCCACAAGGTCTCGATCATTCCGCGTGGCGTGGGTGCGCTCGGCTACACCATCCAGCGCCCGACCGAGGATCGCTTCCTGATGACGCGGGAAGAACTTCTCGACAAGATGGCGGTACTGATCGGGGGCAGGGCGGCGGAGTGGGTCGTCTTCGGGCATCTCTCCACCGGCGCTTCCGACGATCTCGCCAGGATTACCGACATTGCCCGCGCCATGGTCACCCGCTACGGCATGTCGGAGAAGCTCGGCCATGTCGCGCTCGAGAAGGAGCAGCGTGGTTATGTGGTGCCGGGGAGTTATGGCTATGGCAATGGCCATGATTACGGCGCGGCGACCGCCGATGCCGTCGATGCGGAGGTGCGTGCCATCATCGACGAGGCTTTCGCCCGCACGGTCGCGCTGCTCGAAGCCAACCGCGAAACGCTCGATGTCACGGCGAAGCGGCTTCTGGCCGAGGAGACGCTGGATGCGGATGCGCTGAAGGGCATGGTCGGCAAGTTGCACCGGGTTCCGGCCTGAAATACGATGCCGCCCGGCACGGGGACCGGGCGGCTTTCATCAGGCAATGCCGGTGGTGATCACTCGGGGATCAACACCGTGTCGATGACGTGGATCACGCCGTTGGAGGCCTCGATATCGGCCGTCACCACCATCGCCTCGCCGACCCGCACGCCGTCAGTGGCATCAATGGCGAGCTCCGCGCCCTGAACCGTCTCGACCGAGAGGGTCTGGCCGGCAATGTCGGATGACATCACGGCACCGGGGATGACGTGATAGGTCAGGATGGAGACGAGCTGATCGCGGTTTTCTTCCTCGAGAAGGCTCTCGACCGTGCCGTCGGGGAGCGCCGCGAAAGCCTCATCCGTGGGTGCGAAAACAGTGAAGGGGCCTTCGCCCTTCAGGGTGTCGACGAGGCCCGCAGCCTGGACGGCGGCGACGAGCGTCTCAAAGGAACCTGCCGCGATTGCGGTATCGACGATGTCGTCGGCCTGGGCCACGGAGACCGACATAAGCATAGCCGCCGAAGCAGCAGCGATCGTCTTGCCAAAACGCATTTTCGTTTCCTCTCGTAAAAACATGTGCATGTTCTGCAACACATGAATACTTACGTTTGACGAGTGATTCCGGATGATGCAAAAGTGAAAAACCGATTATCACATCGCCGTGATGCGTTGGTGAGCAGCGCGTGAACGCATAATTCATGTGTATGCCGGGGGTTGGCCAGAGGCCTGCGAACATGCTTCCCTGTGGCCTGGAAACAGGCAGGCCCGTGCGGTGCATGGCTCGCGCCAAGCACGGCGGGCACGGCGGGACGAGCGCGCAGGAGGTGTCATGACGGTTTCTTTCGCCGGGTTTCTCGATCGAGACGGCATGCGGCGCCGGTCAGGCCTCGGCCCCCTGGTGGCGATCATGGCGGCACTGCTGCTGCTCGTGGCCGGTGGGACCGATGCCCGTGCCGAAACGCCCATATTGCAGATTACCGGCGCGGTCGCGAATCAGACCCCGATCACCCTCACGCGGGCGGATCTCGAAGCCCTGCCGCAGCAGGTTATCGAAACGCATACGGTAGTCACGGACGGTCTGCGCCGCTTCGAGGGCCCGCTGATGCGCGATCTGCTCGCCCATTTCGGCGCCGAGGGTGACGAGGTAGTCGCGCGCGCATTGAACGATTACGAGATCACCATTCCCGTCGCGGATTTCGAGGATTACGATGTCGTCGCCGCGCTGACGATGGATGGCGAGCGGCTCTCGCCGCGTGATCGCGGACCGATCTGGATCGTCTATCCGCGTGACGATCACGCCGCGCTTCAGGATATCCGCTACGATTACCGCTGGGTCTGGCAACTCGCGAGCCTCGAGATCCGATGAAGGGCGCCGGCCCCTTTCTGCGCAGCTATGGCGGGCCGGCCCTGCTGATCGGCCTCTGCGTGGGGCTTTTGATCTTCGCGCTCTGGCGCCTTGCCGTGATCGAGCGGGATATGCGAATCGAGGCGACGGAGAACATGCTCTGGGTGATCAGCCAGACGCAGATGGAGGCGTTGCGGCTCGACAAGGCGATCTCGGATCATGCACGCGGCACGGCGGATGAGGACCGCGTCGTCTTGCGCTACGCGCTGCTGCTGTCGCGTCTCGACCTCCTGCTGCAGGGGCCTCAGCAGCGCTATCTGGCGCGCATTGAAGCCTCTGAAACGATTGCTGCGCATGATACGGCCATCCGCAACGCGGATCCGGAGACGGTCACCGGTGATGCGGCGGCTTTTGCCGTGACCAATGCGCGCCTCGAAGAAAACCTCGCCGGTCTCCATGCCACGCTCAATCGCGCGGCGAATGACACGATGGTGCGCGAATGGGAGGCGATCGCCGAGCGGCTCGACGCTTATCGCGCCGCCGTCTGGCAGGTGATCGGCTCGGTGATCGGCGTGCTGGCCGGCTGGCTGATGATCGGCTGGCGGCTCATCGCCAACGAGCGTCAGCTGCGCCGTGCGGAGGAAGAGCGCAGCCGGGCGCTCACGCTGGAGCAGGCCTTGCGGCGCGAGAGGGCGGTGAGCGCCTATTACCGCGACTTCGCGGCCATCGTCTCGCACCAGTTCCGCACCCCGCTCGCCATCATCGACAGCGCGGTGCAGCGTCTGGTGCGGCGTGGCGATGCTGTGACCGCTGCCGATGTCGCGCGGCGCGAGGGCGCGATCCGCGACGCGATCCACCGTCTGACGCGGCTCGTCGACACGGCCCTGCTCGCGGGGCGACTCGATAGCGGCCAGGTGAGCGTCAAGCCGCGTCATTGTGATCTCGCCGTGATCGTGCGTGAAAGTTGCGCGCAGTTCCGTGCGCTCAATCCGGAGCGCGACATCCGTTTCGCCAGCGCCGCTGCAACCACCACCGCCTGGTGTGACCGCGATCTCGTCGATCATATCCTGGCCAATCTCATCGCCAATGCGCTGAAATACAGCCCGGAATCCGCGCCTGTGGAACTGAGGCTGTTCAATACAGGTGCAAAGATCGCCGTCGCTGTCACCGATTACGGGCCGGGCATCGCACCCGCCGATCGCCCGCACGTCTTCGACCGCTTTTATCGCGGCGAGACGGGCGGCCACAGCGAGGGCAGCGGGCTTGGCCTGTCACTTGCGCGCGATCTCGCGCAGTTGCAGGGCGGCGATCTGGGCTTCGAGACATGGACCGGGCGCGGCAGCGTGTTTACGCTTGGCCTGCCGCGCATGTTCGATCCCGATACGCTCCCGGGGGAGGAAGGTACGCAGGTGGAGAGCAGGTTGGTCAATGACGAGAAGGAGCCAGCGCGATGATTGACGCGCCGCTGATTCTGGTTTGCGAGGACGAGGCGGAACTGCGTCGCGACATCATCGAGGAATTGTCGGAGGCAGGATATCGCACGGTCGAGGCCGCCGATGGCAAGGAAGCACTCGTGCAGCTCGCCGCCTGCCGTCCCGATCTGACCCTGTGCGACATCACCATGCCGCGTCTCGATGGCTATGGTGTGCTCGCGCAGGTGCGGCGCGACCACCCCGAACTCGCGCGCATGCCCTTCGTCTTCCTCACGGTCTTCGCCGATCCCGCCGATATGGTCGAGGGCAAGCGCGCGGGGGCGGATGATTATCTGGTCAAGCCGATCGATTACGATCTCCTGCTCGCCACGGTCGAGGCGCGGCTGCGCGAGATCGCCCGCTGGCGCGCCCACGACGTCGATGCAATGGCGCAGCCCCGCGCCGCCCTCGAAGCCATGCGGGGCGATGGCGCGCTCGCGGTGCTCGACACCATCGCCACCGGAATCATGCTCATGGGCAGCGGCGGCAGGATCCTGCACGGCAACGAGGCCGCCACGCGCCTGCTGGCGACGCAATACGGTCAGAGCGACCCGGCGCGGCTGCCGCCCGGTTTCGGCGGTGCCGGCCTGCGCTCTCTGATCGATCGGGCCGAGCAGGCCAGTCGTGCCTCAGAGGCGTTTTCCGGGGCGATGGCCCTTGATCCGCCCGAATCCGGCAAGCCGGTGCCGGATGGCGGCACACTGATGGTGATGGTCGCCGCGCTGCCGGGCCGTGATACGGTGGAGCAGGGCGATGCGCAGATTGCGCTGTTCCTCGTCGATTCCGCGCGCCGCACGCGCCTGTCCGATGCCATGCTGGCCCAGATCTTCGGTCTCACGCCCACTGAGAGTGCCGTGGCGGGGCGACTCGCGGCGGGTGAACGGCTCGATGCGATCGCCGGTGCGCTCGGGATCTCGCAGACGACGGTATCGTTCCATCTGCGCAACATTTTCGGCAAGACCCGCACCAACCGCCAGGCCGATCTGATCGCGCTGATGCTTTGTGCGCCGGTTCTTGGTGGCTGCGGTGCGCCCGCCATCGATCCCGCGCTTGCGCCGGCGGCACGGCTTTGACAGGGTGACGCCGACCGGGACACCGGTTTTCGATGAAGGATAACAGCAGATGATCAAGGCAATCGTGACGGGACATTCGCGCGGGCTCGGTGGCGGGATGGCGCAGGCGCTGCTGGCGCGCGACGTCCGTGTGCTCGGGGTGTCGCGCCGGTCGAACGCCGCGTTGGCGGAGCGCTTTTCGCAGAATCTTCAGGAGGTCACGCTCGATCTTTCAGATGCGCAAGCAGCGCAATCCTGGCTCGCCGGCGCCGAAATGCGCGATTTCCTGGCCGATGCGCAGACCGCGATCCTGATCAACAATGCCGGCATCGTCCAGCCGATCGGGCCCAGCGGCGCGCTCGACATCGCCACCATCGCGCAGGCGGTGACGCTCAACATTGCCGGGCCACTGATGGCGGCCAATGCCTTCATCGCCGCGACGGAGAAGGTTGCGGACCGGCGGATCATGCATATTTCCAGCGGTGCGGGACGGCGCCCGATGCCGGGCTGGTCGATCTATTGCGCCACCAAGGCCGCACTCGACCATCATGCCCGCTCCCTCGCCGCCGATACCGTACCGCATCTCGCGATCGAGAGCCTCGCCCCCGGCGTGATCGATACCGACATGCAGGGCGAGATCCGCGCGACGACGCCGGAGCAGTTCACATTGCGTGAGCAATTCGTCGCCATGAAGCAGAACAACGACCTGTCCAGCCCCGAAAGCTGCGGCGAGGCCATCGTCGCGCATCTCCTCGGCCCGCGCTTCGGCGCGGAAGTGATCACCGATATCCGCCAGCTCGGCTGATGCGCAGGCCGCGCGCAAGCGCACTCATTCCGGCTTGAGCAGCACGTGGCGCTTTTTGCCAAAGGAGAGCTTGACAACGCCGTCGCGCAGATCGGCACCGGTGAGGCTGAGCCGTTCATCGGTGACGACCGTGTCGTTCACGCGCAATCCCCCCGCCTTGATCTGACGGCGGCCCTCGCCCATCGAGCCGGTGAGGCCGGCATGGTCGGGGCCGAAGGCGGCGAGGACGGAAAGGCCCTGTTCGATCAGGTTTGAGGGGATCGTCACCGTGGGCAGGCTCGCGGCGGTCTTGCCCTGTTCGAAGGTCTGGCGGGCGGTCTCGGCGGCCTGTTCCGCCGCCTCACGCCCATGCATCAGGGCGGTGGCCTCGTCGGCGAGCTTTTTCTTGGCCTCGTTGATCTCCGCACCTGCGAGCGCCTCGTAGCGGGCAATCTCCTCCATGGGCAGCAGGGTGAACAGGCGCATGAAGCGGCCCACATCGCCGTCTTCGGTGTTGCGCCAGAACTGCCAGTAATCCCAGGGGCTGAGCATATCGGCATTGAGCCAGACGGCGCCCGACGCGGTCTTGCCCATCTTGGCGCCGGATGCGGTGGTCAGGAGCGGGCAGGTCAGCGCGTAGAGCTGGTGCGTGCCGAGCCGGCGCCCGAGATCGATGCCGTTGACGATGTTGCCCCATTGATCCGAGCCGCCCATCTGCAGATTGCAGCCGTAGCGCCTGGCCAGTTCGACGTAATCATAGGCCTGGAGGATCATGTAGTTGAATTCGAGGAAGGAGAGCTCGTGCTCGCGCTCCAGCCGCAGCTTCACCGAATCGAAGGAGAGCATGCGGTTGACGGAAAAATGCCGGCCCACGTCACGCAGGAATTCGATGTAGTTGAGCTTCGTCAGCCATTCCGCATTATCGACCATGACCGCGTCGCCTGCGCCATCGCCGAAGCTCACGAAGCGGCGGAAGGTCTTCTTGATCTCTTCCTTGTTGGCGTCGATCTGCTCGATGGTGAGCAGCTTGCGGCTCTCGTCCTTGCCGGACGGGTCACCAACGCGGGTGGTGCCGCCGCCCATGAGCGTGATCGGCTTGCCGCCGGTCTTCTGCAGCCAGTGCAGCATCATGATGGAGAGCAGATGGCCCACATGCAGCGAAGGTGCGGTGCAATCATAGCCCACATAGGCGACGAGCTCCCCGGCGCGCGCCTTTTCGTCCAGCCCTTCCATGTCGGAGCACTGGTGAATGAAGCCGCGTTCGGTCAGGATGCGGAGAAAGTCGGATCGGGGCGCGCTCATCGCGGGTCTCTTCTGCCTGGTTCTTGCTGCTGACGCCGGGGCGTTTAACAGCTTACTGCGCAAAGATCACGGGAATTTGCAAGAATGAATGCCGCAAAGCCGCCAATCCGCCGCGCCATCGGGCTGATGAGCGGCACCTCTCTCGATGGTGTCGATGTCGCGCTGATCGAGACCGATGGTGAGGTGATCGCCGGATTCGGCCCGACGGGCTATCGCGCCTATACGGCGGATGAGCGCGCCGTGCTCGCCCGCGCCCTTGATGAAGCCGGCGGGCTCACGGATCGCGCTGCGCGGCCCCCGGCGCTCGCGGAAGCCGAGGCGGTGGTGACGCGTGCGCATGCGGATGCGGTGGCCGCGTTTCTCGTCGAGAGCGGGCTCACGCGCGCGGATATCGAAGTGATCGGCTTTCACGGCCAGACGGTGCTGCATCGGCCCGCGCTGGGGCTGACGGTCCAGCTCGGTGACGGGGCGGCGCTGGCGCGGGCAATCGGGATCAAGGTCGTGCATGACCTGCGCGCGGCGGATGTCGCGGCCGGCGGGCAGGGGGCGCCGCTGGTGCCGGTCTTCCATCGCGCCATCGCCCGCATGGCCGGGATCGCGCCGCCGCTCGCCATCCTGAATATTGGCGGCGTGGCCAATGTCACCTTCATCTTCTCCGACGAGAGCATGCTCGCCTTTGATACCGGCCCCGGCAACGCCCTGATCGACGATCTCCTGCGCGAACGGCTCGGCCTGCCCTATGACGATGCCGGTGCCATCGGCGCGCGCGGGTCGCCGGAGGAGCCGCTTATCGACTGGCTGATGCGGCATCCGTATTTTGCGGCGACGCCGCCGAAATCCCTCGATCGCAACTGGTTTTCGCATCGCATGGTCGGCCATCTCGACACGCCCGATGCGGCGGCGACGCTCACCGCCTTCACCCTGCGCAGCATCACCGCCGCGCTCGATCATGCCCGGGAGAAGCCCGCACGCTGGATCGTCGCCGGGGGCGGGGCGCGCAACACCGCCTTGTGCGAGGCGCTCGGGCAGCATCTGCAAACGCGCCTGACGCGTGCCGAGGCAGCGGGCTGGTCGGGTGATCACCTCGAGGCGCAGGCCTTCGCCTATCTCGCCATGCGCGCCCTGCGGGGCCTGCCGATCACCTATCCCGGCACGACCGGCGTGGCGGCGCCGATGACGGGCGGGGTGCTGGCGGAGCCTGATGCGGAGGAGGGCAATCTGCCTGAGAATTGAGCAGCGATTGCCTGCTTTATGCCGGGTTGACGCGATTGTCGGAAGGGAAGGGCGGTCATAAGATCATCGCATCGAAGCGCGTCGGTCGCGCGTGATCATGCGGGAGTATCAAGCCATGTCGCCATCGCCTCACGGCCCCCTGCGCGTCGGTATCGGCGGCCCGGTCGGCTCGGGCAAGACCGCGCTGATGGAGGCCCTGTGCAAGCGCTTCGCCGGCATCTACGACCTGTGCGCGATCACCAACGACATCTATACCAAGGAAGACGCGCGGCTGCTCACCGTCGCCGGGGCGCTGCCGGAGGAGCGTATTCTCGGGGTCGAGACCGGCGGCTGCCCGCATACGGCGATCCGCGAGGACTGCTCGCTCAACCTCTCCGCCATCGAGACGATGCGCCGGAAATTTCCTGATCTGGAGCTGATTCTGGTGGAATCGGGCGGTGACAATCTCGCCGCGACCTTCTCGCCGGAACTCGCCGATCTGACCATCTACGTGATCGACGTCGCAGCCGGCGAGAAGATCCCGCGCAAGGGCGGGCCGGGGATCACGCGCTCGGATCTGTTCGTGATCAACAAGATTGATCTGGCCCCGCATGTCGGCGCGGATCTTTCGGTGATGGAGGCGGATACGCTGCGCATGCGGCCCAAACGCCCCTTCGTCTTCACCAACATGCACAGCGGCGAGGGCGTCGATGTCGTCGCGCGCTTCATCGAGGAGGCGGGCGGCCTCAAGGCCAGGGCTGCGTGACGTCACAGAATCGGCAAAGAGGGGACCGGGTATGATGAAACGCTTTTTTGCCACCGCAAGCGGCGCGACAGCCTTTCTCGCGCTCACGACCGGCGCGGCGCTCGCCCATCCGCATCACCATCATGGCGAAGCGGCGGGTTTTCTGCCCGGTTTCCTGCATCCGCTGACGGGGCTCGATCACATACTCGCCATGGTCGCGGTCGGCATCTGGGCGGCGCTCATCGGCGGGCGGGCGCTGATCGCCTGGCCCGTGGCCTTCGTCATGACCATGGCCGTGGCCGCGCTGGCCGGGATGGCCTATGGCGGCATTTCCGTGATGGAGATCGGCATCGCACTCTCGGTGGTGGCGCTCGGGCTCGCGGTCGCCTTGCGCGTGCGCGCGCCGCTGGTCCTCGGCGGCGCCGTGATCGGGCTGTTCGCGATCTTCCACGGCTATGCCCATGGCGCAGAATTGCCGGCTGAAACGGGAGCGCTCGGCTATATTGCGGGTTTCGCGCTCGCCACGGCGCTGCTCCACGCGACCGGTCTCGCGCTCGGCGTCCTGATCGGGCGCAGCCCCGGGATCTGGGCGTCGCGCGTGGCCGGGGCCGGGGTCGCGGCGATCGGGATGGTGCTGCTCGTGGCGTGAACGGGGCCGGCTGCGCGGCTCAAGCGCCCCAGGTCCTTTCGAGCACACGCAGCCAATTGCCATAGCAGAGCTTTTCCATCAGCGGCTCGCTGATGCCGTGATCGCGCATGGCGCGCCGCAGATTGATCAGTCCGGCGCAGTCGGTGATCGCATCGGGGACGGTGGCGCCGTCGAAATCCGAGCCGAATCCGACGCGATCCTCTCCCAGCCGTTCGACGAGGTGATCGAGGTGGCGCATGATCACGTCGAGCCCGACATCAGGGTCCATGCGTCCGTCCGGGCGCAGGAAAGCGGCGGCGAAGTTGATCCCGACCATGCCGTCGCTCTCGCGAATCTGATCGAGCTGGCGATTGGTCAGGTTGCGCGCATGCGGGCAGATGGCATGGGCATTGGAATGGGTGGCGACGATGGGCGCGTCGCTGATCGCGGCGAGATCGCGGAAGCCGGCTTCGTTGAGATGCGCAACGTCGAGCATGATCCGCAGCCGGTTGCAGGCCTTGACCAGCTCCTTGCCGGCATCGGTGAGCCCGCCGCCGGTATCGCCGGTGGAGGGGAAGCGGAAAGGCACACCATGGCCGTAGATGGTCGGGCGGCTCCAGACCGGGCCGAGCGAACGCAAGCCTGCGGCGTGGAGGGTCTCGAGGGCGTGGAAATCCGGGTCGATCGCCTCGGCGCCCTCCATGTGGAGGATGGCGGCCATGCGATCCGATTCGATCACTGTGCGCAGCTGGGCGGCATTGCGGCAGATGGTGACCGCGCCCGCCGCTTCGAGCCGATAAAGCCAGGCGATTTCGCCGAGCGCGACCTTGATCGCTTCCTCGAAGGGGATGCGCGGCGGCAGCGCGATGTCGTAGCGGCTCTGTCGCATCATCGCATCCGCGTCCTCGGCACTGCCGGGGCTGGGTACATAGACGGCGAAGAAACCGCCGGCGAAGCCGCCATTGCGGGCGCGGGGCAGGTCGATATGGCCGTCACCGTGGCCGCGCAGGACCGCTTCGACGCTGACCTCCCCGCGATAGAGCTTCAGCAGGAGATCGTTGTGGCCGTCGAAGATCGGCGGTGTGGCGTGGCGACTCATGGAAGACACTCCAGCTATGGCCCTTGCCTGATATGAGGCAGGGTTCGGTGCTGCCTCATGCGTTTCGAATACGGCGCGATTCGCATTTGGCGCGTCATGATCTATGCACGAAACGGGCCGGTCCCGTCGAGACGGCTGTCGCCATTCCCGTCACGGGGAATTGCCCGACCCGCTCAGGCCGCCTTAGCCGCCCGGCGCCGACGGGCGAATTCGGTGAGCGCCTCATCGGCTTCGTCTGGAAGTCTGATCTCCAGCGTCACCAGGAGATCCCCGGTCTGTTTCTTGCCTGGCAGGCCCTTGCCGCGCATGCGGAAGGTGCGCCCCGAACTCGACATGGGCGGGATCTTCATCTCCACCGCGCCGGTGAGCGTCGGTACCCGCAGCGTCGCACCGAGGATCGCGTCTTCGAGCGGCACCGGCAGGCGATGGCGCAGATTGTCGCCCTCGACCGTGAATTTCTCATGCGGGATGATATCGATGCGCAGGAGCACGTCGCCGGGTTCGCCGATCGGGTTCTCGCCGCCGAGGCCGCGCAGGCGGATGGTCTGCCCGTCGCTGACGCCTTTGGGCAGATTGACCTCGACCTCGCGATCATTGGGCAGCAGGATGCGCTTCTTCGCGCCAGCGGCTATGTCTTCGAGGGTGACGCTGAGGGAGGCGTTTATATCCGCACCTTTTCCCGCGCCTCTACCGGCCGCGCCGCTCCGCGCACCGGCCTGCCCGGCCTGCTGGAACGGGTTGGGGCCCCGTCCCGCCTGGCGGAAGGCATCGCCGAAGAGCTGCGAGAAGATGTCCTCAGCGCCGCCACCGCCACCTGCTCCGGGACCGCTGCGCCAGGCGCCGCCGCGCCCGCGCGCCGCCGCTGCGGGATCGAAGTCGAAACCTTCGAAGCCCTCATAGCGACGCCCGCCGCCCGCACCGAAACCGGAAAAGCGCGGTTTGCCCTCCGCGTCGATCTCCCCGCGATCGAACTGGCCGCGCTTTTCCGCATCGCCCAGCAATTCATAGGCGGAGTTGATCTCGGCGAAGCGCGAAGCTGCCTTGGCATCCTTGTTCTGATCCGGGTGCCATTTCTTCGCGAGCTTGCGGAAGGCAGACTTGATCTCCGCCTCGCTCGCCGATCGTGACACGCCGAGAATGTCGTAAGGGTCGCGCATGTTTGGATCCTGCCGCGCATGGATTGCGTGAAACTGGAGGGTCCGGAAGCCGCGTGTGGCGCCCAGACCGGCTACGATCCGGATATGGGATAGGTGTTGCCGTTACGCAACTCCCGTGCTGGAACGCGATATTCCGCCGCGTGATTCAGAGTGCGTCAGCCGCATCGTTTTCCGCGGAAAAGCCGTCGATGCGCCAATCCGCCTCCGACATGCGACAGGCAATACCTTTGCCGGTACGCGGCGGCTTTTCGGCGAAGGACAGATCCGCCTCGAAATCCCGACAGACCCGGTCATCGCGCACATAAGGGTTCGATGCCGATTCGAATGCACCGGCATTCCCCGTCTCCGGATTGTCCCAGCCGACACGTGTTCCGGACCCCTGCGGATCAAGGGCGACGGCAAGTGCAGCCCGCGCGCGGCGCCAATCCTCATGATCATGCGCATCGGCCAGCGGCGAAACCGGGCCGATCGAGCCCGTCGTGATCGGGTCCGGTGTGGCGCCGAAGGGGGAAAGCGGCATGCTGAAGCTGCATGCGGCGAGGGGGATATACAGAATCCCGGCCAGCAGGGCGCGCCGTACCGCACCTGCCGAGGAGCGCCCATCGTGACGCGTCACGATCGCGCCTTCGCGAAGGGGCGGTGAAGACCTATATAGAGTGTTGCGGGTCGGGGCCGATCCCTTGCGCGCCGATTCGCGCATCATGTTTCGCCTCCCGTTTCGCGACATGCTGCAATACCGGGGATTAAGACATTGAAACGTTTAACAACCGGTGACTTCACCGAGGCCTCCGCTCCCTTCGCGCTGTTCACCGAATGGCTGGAAGATGCGAAGGCGAGCGAGCCGAACGACCCCAACGCCATGGCGCTGGCCACCGCCGATGCTGACGGCATGCCCAATGTGCGCATGGTGCTGTTGAAGGGTTTCGACGAGGACGGCTTCGTCTTCTATACCAATACCGAATCCAATAAGGGCAACGAGCTCGCCGGCAACATGCAGGCGGCCCTGTGCTTCCACTGGAAGAGCCTGCGCCGCCAGGTGCGTGTGCGCGGACGGGTGGAGCAGGTCCCGGATGCGGAGGCCGACGCCTATTTCGCCTCGCGCCCCCGCGACAGCCGCATCGGCGCCTGGGCCAGCCAGCAATCGCGTCCGCTGGAGAGCCGCTTCGCGCTGGAGAAGGCGGTGGCGAAGAACGCCGCGAAATACGCCATCGGCGAGGTGCCGCGCCCGCCCCACTGGACCGGCTTCCGGATCCTGCCGCAAAGCCTTGAATTCTGGATGGACAAGCCGTTTCGCCTGCATGACCGTGTCGTTTTCTCGCGCATGGATGATGGCGGCTGGGAACGCACGCGCCTATATCCGTGAAGGAAGAGCGGCCCTGCGCGCTTTCGCCGATGCGCCGGGGCCCGAAATCGCCTAATGTCGCCTTCGTCTGTTCCTGGGAGCGATGCACGTGTCCAACGCCTCGAATACCAAAGCACCCCGCCGGGTGATGCTGCTGACCGGCGCCAGCCGCGGCATCGGCCATGCCACGGTGAAGCGCTTCTCGGCTGCCGGCTGGCGTGTGATCACCGCTTCGCGCCACGCCTTCCCGGAAAACTGCCCCTGGGAAATGGGCCCGGAGGATCATCTCCAGGTCGATCTTTCCGATTCCCGCGATACCTTGCGCGCCATCGACGACGTGAAGCAGCGTCTCGAAATCGAGGGCAGCAAGCTTCATGCCCTCGTCAACAATGCCGGTATTTCGCCGAAGGCGCCCGATGGCGGACGGCTGAATGTGCTGAACACGCCATTCGAGGACTGGTTGCACGTCTATCAGGTGAATTTCTTCGCCACGATCCTGCTCGCCAAAGGCTTGAGCGCCGAGCTCGCGCGGGCGCGCGGCTCGATCGTCAACGTTACTTCCATCGCCGGCTCGCGGGTGCACCCTTTCGCGGGCTCCGCCTATGGCACGTCGAAAGCCGCGCTCGCATCGCTGACAAGGGAGATGGCGGCGGATTTCGGCCCGCTCGGTGTGCGCGTCAACGCGATCTCGCCGGGCGAGATCGATACCTCGATCCTCTCGCCCGGCACCGACAAGATCGTGGAGCAGATCCCGATGCGCCGACTCGGCACGACGGACGAGGTGGCCAAGGCGATCTATTTCCTGTGTACCGAATCGAGTTCCTATGTCAGCGGGACCGAAATCCACATCAATGGCGGCCAGCACGTCTGAACACCGGTTTCAGGCAAGGCTGGGCGCGTAAGCACCACGATCATGACACGCAATCTTCTCGATGATCTCGCGCCCGTTCCGGGCGAAGGCGGTGACGGCGCCCCGAAAACGGTCGATCCCGTTGCGGCGGCGCGCATCAACATGCGCGCCAATCTGCCCAGACGCTTCTACGAAACGGCTGCGCTCGCGCAGGAGCCGGGCGGCTACGTGCTGACGCTGGACGGGCGCCCCGCGCGCAGCCCGGCAAAGAACCCGCTGCGGCTTCCCAGCCGCGCGGTGGGGGATGCGGTCGTCGCCGAGTGGATGGCGCAGAAGGAGCATATCGATCCCGCCCTCATGCCGATGACGCGGATCGCCAACTCCGCCATCGATGGCGTCGCCGTGCAGATGCAGGCGGTGCGCGAGGAAATCGCGAAATACGCCGCCTCCGATCTCGTCTGCTATCGCGCGGCAGAGCCCGAGGGGCTGGTCGCGGGGCAAAGGGAGGCCTGGGATCCCGTGCTGGCGCATTTTCGTGCGCGGCACGGGGCGCATTTCGCGCTCGCGGCCGGGATCATCTTCGTTGAGCAGCCGCCCGAGGCGCTGGCGCGGGTGGCGGCGCTCGTCGATGCCCATGATTGTCCGTTTCGCGTCGCGTGTCTGCACGTGATGACGACGCTGACCGGCTCGGCCCTGATCAGCCTCGCCACGACTGACGGGGCGCTCTCCGGCGCGGCGGCCTGGCGGGCGGCGCATGTGGACGAGCATGTCCAGGAATCGCTCTGGGGTACCGATGAGGAGGCGCTCGCGCGCCGCAAGCGCCGGCAGGTCGATTTCGATGCGGCCTTGCAACTCTATCGCCTGATGGAAGCGCGCTGACGGCACGCCAAACGCTCTTGCCGGCAAAACGGGGCTTTTGAATCCCGTCGGTTTCCGCTAATCCATGCGAAGGGTTCAAGGCATCCGCCCGGTTGCACGGGCGGCGTGATGACAAGCAGGGGCACAGAGGCTGATGAAGGACATGCTGGACAGGCTCGAGGAGCGGCGTGAACAGGCGCGCGCCGGTGGTGGCGAAAAGCGCGTCGCGGCGCAGCACAAGCGCGGCAAGCTCACCGCCCGCGAACGCATCGAGCTCCTGCTCGATGACGGCTCCTTCGAGGAGTTCGACATGTTCGTCCAGCATCAATGCGCCGATTTCGGGATGCAGGACCAGAAGATTCCCGGCGACGGCGTCGTGACCGGCTGGGGCACCGTGAACGGCCGCACGGTCTTTGTCTTCTCCAAGGATTTCACCGTCTTCGGCGGCTCGCTCTCGGAAGCGCATGCGCGCAAGATCATGAAGGTGCAGGATATGGCGCTGCGCATGCGCGCGCCGATCATCGGTCTGTTCGATGCCGGTGGCGCGCGCATCCAGGAGGGCGTCGCGGCGCTCGGCGGCTATGGCGAGGTGTTCAAGCGCAACGTCGTGGCCTCGGGCGTGATCCCCCAGATCTCGGTGATCATGGGCCCCTGCGCCGGCGGCGACGTCTATTCTCCGGCCATGACCGATTTCATCTTCATGGTGCGCGATACCAGCTACATGTTCGTCACCGGGCCGGATGTGGTGAAGACCGTCACCAATGAAACCGTGACGGCGGAGGAACTCGGCGGGGCCAAGGTCCACACCACAAAATCCTCCGTCGCGGACGGCGCCTATGACAACGATCTCGAGGCGCTCCTGCAGGTGCGCCGCCTGATCGATTTCCTGCCGGCCAACAATCTCGACGGCGTGCCGGAATGGCCGAGCTTCGACGATCCCTCACGCGAGGACCCCTCCCTCGATACGCTCGTGCCCGACAATCCGAACATGCCCTACGACATCAAGGAATTGATCACCAAGGTGGTCGATGAGGGCGATTTCTTCGAGATTCAGGAAAGCTACGCGAAGAACATCGTCACCGGCTTCGCCCGGGTCGAGGGGCGCACGGTCGGGATTGTCGCCAACCAGCCGATGGTGCTGGCCGGCGTGCTCGACTCCGACGCTTCGCGCAAGGCGGCGCGGTTCGTGCGTTTTTGCGATGCGTTCAGCATCCCGATCATCACCTTCGAGGACGTGCCCGGCTTCCTGCCCGGCACGTCGCAGGAATATGGCGGGCTGATCAAGCACGGGGCCAAGCTGCTTTTCGCCTATTCCGAGGCGACGGTGCCGCTCGTCACGGTGATCACCCGCAAGGCCTTCGGCGGCGCCTATGACGTGATGGCCTCGAAACATGTGGGCGGGGACGTGAACTATGCCTGGCCGAGCGCGCAGATCGCGGTGATGGGGGCCAAGGGCGCCGTCGAGATCATCTTCCGCGCCGATCTCGACAATCCCGAGAAGATCGCCGCGCGCACGCAGGAATACGAGGACCGCTTCATGTCGCCCTTCGTCGCGGCCGAGAAGGGCTATATCGACGAGGTGATCATGCCGCGCTCGACCCGCCGGCGTCTCGCCCGGGCGCTCGCCATGCTGCGCGAGAAGGAAACCGAGCGGCCCTGGAAGAAGCACGATAATCTTCCATTATGAGCCAAATCGGGTGCGCCACCGCATCCGGTCACCTGAACGATCCTGAAGACCCGGCCTCTGTGCCGGGTCTTTTGCGTTTGGGGCGCAGGTGCGAGCGGGCAGAGGGAAGGACCACGTTAACCTTAACAAAAGCTTTGCCTCAACTTGAGTTGGAATAAGTAATATAGTTAATTATCATTTAAAATTATTTAAAAGTTCTTGATAGATGCTCTGTGATTTTATATATGTATTTTAGTAATTCAGGAGTGAGGCGTGTCATGAACTTCCATAGCTTTCCTAATTCAAATGTATGGCGAAGCGCAGGCGCGCCGAACCAGGCGCAGGGCTTTTCGACGAACGCGCAGGTTCAGAGCTGGGGCGCACGTGGCCCGTCTGTCGCCAGCGACAATTCCGGTTTCCAGGCCGGCAACAAGTGGGGTAACTCCGGCGGCAATACCGATACCCGCAGCTGGGGCGGTCGCGGCACGGGTGCCCCCGCCTTCGCAGATGATCAGGCGCATGCTGGTGGCGGGAACAAGTGGGGCGCGCGCGGGCCGTCCGTCGTGAGCGGCAACCATCAGTCCCCGCCCGCGCCGAGCTGGAACGGTGGAACGTCATGGAGCACTCCGGGCTCCGATCGGGCATGGGGGGGAGCCGTCTGGGGATCCTCGCACGCGCCGCATCAGATGCCGACCCAATCGGCGCCGCAATGGACTCCCCGCAACTCACCGGAGGTCAGACCCGCGCCGCCGCCGGCGAAGCCCGTTGCGGACTGGTCCTGGGCCAATTCCGGCGCGGCGTCGACCAACGCGCCGAAAGATACGGCATCCGGTTCGGCCAATTGGGCGGCGGGCAACCCGTCCGGCACGACGAACGGATCCGGCGCCCAGGGTGCCGGGATGGGCTGGGCCAATGGTGAAACCGGTTCGCCCGTCGGCGGCGGATCGCAGAATGCCGGCGACGACGATACAACGAGCGGTTCTGGCGCCCAGGGTGCCGGGATGGGCTGGGCCAATGGTGAAACCGGTTCGCCCGTCGGCGGCGGATCGCAGAATGCCGGCGACGACGATACGACGAGCGGTTCTGGCGCCCAGGGTGCCGGGATGGGCTGGGCCAATGGTGAAACCGGTTCGCCTGTGGGTGGCGGATCGCAGAAGCCCGGCGGCAACGGCACGACGAACGGATCCGACGCCCAGGGTGCCGGGATGGGCTGGGCCAATGGTGAAACCGGTTCGCCTGTGGGTGGCGGATCGCAGAATGCCGGCGACGACGATACGACGAGCGATTCTGCTTCCGGCGATGGCGGCACCAGCGACTGGGTCAATGCGGGAAGCGGCAGCGAGAATACCGGCGCTGCCGAAGAGGCCGGCGAGAGCGATCAGACAGATGACGCGACAGCCGACGATGGCGCCGACAGCGATCACACAGATGACGCTACAACCGAAGATAGCGCCAACAGCGACGGGAGCGATTGGGTCGATGCCGGCGAAAATGCGGGCGAGTCGGGAAATGATGCAACCGATTCCGATGCGGGCACGGGAGAGGCCGGCGACGACACCGGCGCTGACGGTGGCGGTGAAAGCGGATCAGGTGAGACCGGATCAGGTGAGACCGGATCAGGTGAGACCGGATCAGGTGGCGAGACCGACACGCAGCCGGTCGAACTCGATTCCACGCAGCAAGTCGATAATATCCGGTTCCTGAGCGGTCTCGTCGGCAATGAATCGCCCAGCGAAGCCGAAGCGACCCGTGTCGTTGAGATCTACAACAGTTTCCGCCTGTCACCGGCGGAGCTGACGAATCTGCAGACAATGGCCCAGAATGCCGCCACCCGGATGTTCGCGACGGAAGGGCAGGACTTCGCCACACATGCACAGAACTGGGCGAATTATTCCGACGAGGAGCGCCAGGGAGCCATAACGGCGTTCTTCGAGGGTATCCGTGACGATCTGGGGCTGGAGACTCCGATCAATTTCTACAATACACCACCCACAGATTCAGGGATGGTCAGCCACGGGCACTACAATCCGGATGATAATTCGCTGAGCGTGAACGTCAATTCGGAGGTTCATGAAACATTTCCGGAAGTGATGACGACCGTGTTCCATGAAATCGTTCACGCTTCGTATTATCAAGATACCGCAGATGTTGCTACTGACGATGTTCCGGCATTGCTTGAGAATGGCGATTTGACATATGCGCAGGCATTGACGCATCTGAATGTCTTTCCACCTCTCTATATCTCGGAAGAGCAGCATGGTCTGGTGAACTACACGCTCAACCCGCATGAGCAGCTGGCCTTTACGGGACAGTATCTCTTCGACCAGGCGATCATTGATGCCGGCTACGATCATGAGCGTGTGATCGAGAGCGGCAACCCACTCTTCGTCAACATGCAGCAACACGGCTTTGCGTGATGTGATCGGTGAACATGGCGGCCATCTCGTCGCCCTGTTCACCGGAGCGCAATCATAAACTGCGTAACCTGCATAAATCGTGCAGGCCGGTACATGACAGGAAAGGATCAGGCATGAGCAACATCACACTTCCCGACGAGATCGCCGAACTGATCGAAGGGCCCATCACGCAAGAGACGCTCGCGCAGTTGCGGGCACATTACAGCATCGAAGCGGGTATCAATGCGCAGAAGAGCAACGAGCTTTTCGAAATCGCCGCCCGTGTCGGCGATCGCGGCGGGCCGGAATTCAAGGCCTTCCTGAGCGAGACCATGGCGGCCTTCCTGATGCGCGGATTCTCGCCGTTGCGTTCGCAAGCGCCGGGGTGAGGACGAGTGGACGGCGGGCCCGGAATAGAAGGCCCACCGTTGCATATAGTCTGCAACAATGCTTAAAAATTATATAAAATATAAATTTATATATAAAATAATCATTTTAAATATGTTGATTTATGTTTAATTGTTAGTTAGTATTCTTTTGAATTATAGTGAGGTTTATCCAATGAGCGTTCAATTCTCGCAGCGTGTCCAAGTCAGCTTTGGTTCTGGTCAGCCGCCCAGTGAGGTCGGAGTTCCTTTCTCGTTGCAGGGGCGCGGCGCGGGAGTGCAGACATTCGCTCAGAGGACGCCACAAAGTGCGCCGACCATCGCACTCAGCGATTCGCACAATCTGCTCCGAGGGCTCGGAGGCTTCGGAAGTTCCGGCGCGCTCTCGGGTCTCATTGAACGGTTCATGCAAAGAGCCGAGCAGCAATTCCAGCAGTTTTCGCTCGCCAACCTTCTTCCAGGCGGCTTCTCCCAGGTCGGCTTCTCCCAAGGCGGCTTCTCCCCCGGCTTCTCCCAGGTCGGCTTCTCCGAAAAACATGTTCGGCATATCCGGATAGAGCCACGGTCATCGTCCCAAACGCCACCGTTCGAACCGCCCGTGCGCCTCCCGCAGCAGCCCGTCGACAGACCATCGACGGACAAGCCCTCGCAGGGCACGGCGCCACCCGCGTCCGAGCCGAAGCCCGAGCCGGCACCAACTCCGAGACCGACGCCCGAGCCGGCACCTGCGCCCAGGCCCAAGCCTGAGCCCAAGCCCGAGCCGAAGCCCGAGCCGAAGCCCGAGCCCAAGCCCGAGCCCAAGCCGGAGCCTGCCCCGATTACGACACCGACACCCGCTCCTGCGCCGGAGCCGAAGCCCAAGCCGGAACCTGTGCCCGAGCCCGTCCCCGCGCCGGGCGCCGGGGCGCCCTCATCCGGTATCGACAAGGACGAACTCGCCACCGTCGAAGCCGTCGACGACATTCTGAAGGGCAGCAATTACGGCAATTCCCTTGGCCAAAGCGATATTGCCGCGTTGAGCAAGATCTATGATGATTTTCGTCTTACCGACAAGACGACGCATCGCTTGAACGATTACGCGACGACGGCGGCTGAAGCCTTCTTCGAAGACACGGCATTCATCGAACATGCGCAGAACTGGGACAATTACAGCCCCGAGCAACGCACGCAGGCTGCACGCGATGTCTGGAAGACCATCAGCCATATCCTGAACGTGCCTGACACGGTCGAATTCGGGACTGTTTCCATGCCGCGTGATAACAAAGGTTTCGGGATCGGCGGATATTACGACAGCAGAAACGAAACAGTTGTCGTCAATGTGCATGACACCGCTCACCCGAATTTCGCCAAGATGACATCGCTCGTTCTGCATGAGGCGACGCATGCCTTGTGGGAACGCGAACTGTCCCATATCCCGATCAACAAGGCCGCTGATATGTTCCGGGATGGTGAGATCACCCAAGAGCAGTTCATGCTCCGGGCCAATCTTCCGCTCTATCTGGATCCCAGAAATGTTTCCTTCGACAAATACACCAGGAATCCGCATGAACAGCTCGCATTCACAGCCGAGATGCTTTACCGCGACGATCTGCGTAACGGCGGGGTCGAGGTCAGGGACAGGCTCCCGGCAGGCGATCCGCTCCAGCAGCGCTTGCGCGACATGAACCTGATCGTGCCGGGCATGGCCATGACTTAAGGGGATCGTAAGAGCTTCGTGCAATCATCGGTCATCTCGATATGACGCGATGCACGAGGTTCCAGCGATGTCCACGTCCGTGACCGTTCCGCCAGACATGGCCGCTCTGGCCCGGCCCGATCTGAGCCCGCAGGACGTTCTTGCCCTGCGGCGACACTATTTCGCGGATAACGCCATCTCCCTGCGCGAGGGCGGGGAGCTCTTCGCCATTGCCGGGAAGATCGGCGATGCGGGCTGCCGCGAATGGCACCAGTTCTTCGCCGAGGCGATCACCGAATTGCTCGTGCACCAGGTCAGCCCGCCGGGCTATCTTTCCGATGAAAACGCGCGCTGGTTCATGGATCGGATCATGGAAGCCGGCCATGTGCTTCTCAAGACCGAATTCGAGACGCTCCTGCGCGTGATGGAGCGCGCGCGCCGGGTCCCCGACTGCCTCGCCGCCTTCGGCCTGAAGCTCGTGGCCGATGTCGTGCTCAGCGGTGACGGCGCCTCCGTGACCGGTGAGCAGCATGCGCCGGGTATCGTGACGAAGGCGGATGTGGAGGCATTGCGTCGGGTGCTCTTTGTCGCGAGCAGCGAGGGATTCGGTGCCGTCTCCCGGGCCGAGGCGGAGGTTTTGTTCGATATCGCCGATGCGACGGCGGATGCCGGGAATGATCCCGCCTTCGCCGATCTCTTCGCGCGCGCCGTCGGCAATCACGTCCTGTGCGGCATTGGCCGGCATGCGCCTTGTCCGGACGAGGCGCGCCGGCGCGAGACCTGGCTGGACGAGAGCCGTTCGTTGAGCAGCGGTATCGGCTCGATCCTGCGCAGCATGTTCGGCACGCGCACGACACCGCCGGTTGCGAGCAGCCAGGCCACGGCTTTCGGCGACGAGGTCGTTTGCGCCGAGGAGGCGCAATGGCTCAAGGGGCGTATCCGGCGCAACGGCAAGATCTGCAACGCGCAGCGCGAATTGCTGCATTTCCTCACGCGCGAGGCACGCCATATCGATCCGATGCTCGACCGGCTGATCGCGGAGGCACGCGCTGCGGAAATCGCAGCCTGATCGGCGCGACCGGGGGCTGGTCAGATCGGCGCGAACCTGCTTGATTGTGCCTGCGCCTCGCGCAGCCCGCCACCGAGCAGACGGATCGATCGATGAGCAAGCAGAACACGGCCCAGAACGACACGCGCGCCAACGCGGACCATGCCGATATTGCAGCCTTGCCGTTCGAAAAGGCGCTCGCCGAACTCGAAGACATCGTGCGCCAGCTCGAACAGGGCAATGTCGCGCTCGCTGATTCGATTCGCATCTACGAGCGCGGCGAGCAGCTCAAGGCGCATTGCGATGCGCTGCTCAAACAGGCCGAGGCGCGTATCGAAAAAATCAATCTCGGCGCCGGCAATGCGCCTGCCGGGACGAGCGCGTTCGATCCGGACGGCTGATTACTCTTTCAAATCCCCGTCCTCGCTTTGCGGTATACCGCTTTCCTCCGGGATGTCGGTGGCCAGATCCGAAAGATTTTCGTCGGTAGGCCGCGCGCTGTCGCGCCGCCGCGCCGCCTTCGCGGCAAGCGCCTTGCGCTCGTCCGGATTCTGCCGTGCCAGACGGAAGGGCGGGGCGGTACCCTCCTTGTCCTCGCCCGCATAGAGGGTGAGGTGCGGGAACGGGATCTCGATGCCGCGCTCGTCGAAAACCTCCTTCACCACCTCGTTATAGGCGCGCCCGGTCGCCCATTGCTGGCCGGGCTTTGTCTTGATGCGCCCGCGCACGATAACCGCGCTGTCAGCGAGTTCGGTCACGCCGAACATCTCGAACGGGCCGATGATGTTCTCGCCATGGTCGGAATCGGCGCAAAGGCGGTCGAAGGCTTCGTGCATGGCCGCCTTCACTTCGGCGATGTTCTCCCGATAGGCCACGCCGATATCGGCCACATGATAGGAGAAGTTGCGCATCATGTTGGAGACCATGTCGACGCTCGAGAAGGGGATCACATGGTAGACCCCGTTCAGATCGCGCATCGAGACCGAGCGGATGGTCAGCCGTTCGACGACGCCGGAAATGCCGCCTGCCGTGACGACGTCACCCTCGTTCATGGCGTTTTCCAGCTGGATGAACACGCCCGTGATCACGTCCTGCACGAGTTTCTGCGCGCCGAAGCCGACGGCGAGGCCGATCACACCGGCACCGGCGAGAAGGGGGCCGATATTCACGCCGATTTCCGAGAGCATCATGATCGCGACCACGACGCTCAGCGTCACGGTGAAGGCATTGCGAAACAGCGCCAGCAGCGTGCGTTCGCGCGCCGTCGGCACCGTGCCGAAATCGGGATTGAGCCGGTACTCGATCCAGGAGGAGACGATCACATAGAGCGCGAAGCCGACGATCAGGATCAGGAGGACGGAAGCCAGTGAGGTGGCGATCAAAGCCCCGGCCCCGCTGGTGATCCATCCCACGAAATCGAAAAGGTCCCAGGCGTGGGCGATCGCGACGACGACGCCCAGCAGCACCGTGATCCGCAGCCCGTAGAGGGCTTTCGGGACGAAGGCGTTCAGCCGCTCTTCGAGCAATGGCATGCGCCGCTTGATATCCTCCGACAGATGCATGCCGCCGGAGATCAGCCGTGAGATGAAGGCGAAGATCAGCATGCCGACGATGACGGCGGCGATGCTCTGTGCGGTAGAGGCTGCCATGAAATTGATTGCGGTACGCGGATGGGCGACCCAGACCATGAAGAAAGCGATGAGATAGATGATCGCCACGATGTGCCAGATCTGCGCCAGCCCCTGTGACAGGCGTCCCACCGTATCGGTCTCGCCGCGCGCCACCCGGCGCTTGAGCAGCGTGGCGACGCTGTTGCGGTTTTGCGCAACCAGCATGATGCCGATGACACAGGCGCTGAAGATGGCAAGCGTACGGATCGCGTCGCCGGATGCGACCGTGAGATTCCAGGTCACGATCGGGGCCACGAACAGAAAGGCATAGACGATCAGGCTGACCAGCCGTGACAGCCAGAAATACCAGTAATGCGCCGTCGCATCGTTCAGCGGGATGAGGCGCAGGGTATCCTTGCGCGGCATCAGGAGCGCACGCATCGCAACCTTGATCCCTTCGGCCACGAGAAACGCATTCAGAAACAGTGTCTGATTCAATGCCGTGATCGTATTGGTGGCAAGCTGGATCGACAGGGTATGGCCGATCAGCCAGGCCAGCGCCACAGTGCCGGCATCGAAGGCGATGGCGCCCAGCGCAAGAGGTGCGCGCCGCAGGATCGGCCGCGATTCGGCCTTGATGGCGAGACGGACGCGCGCCCGATCGGACACAAGACGCAAGAGCCAATAGGCGAAGAGTGTTCCCACGATCACGATGAAGAGCGTGCCCAGCATCCGCATCAGCAGGTCAAAATCCGCCGTCGTCGTATCACGCCACAGGGCGGCTACCGAATCGGCAAAATTCCCCGCCACGCGGAAAAGGCCGGAAATGCTCTCGGCGACGGCCCGCGTCTGCTCCGCCACCTGCCGCGCGAAAGGCACATGTTCGGGCTCCGGCTCGACCGCCGGCGCCGCACTGCCGCGCAGGCGTTCGATCAGCTGTGCGCGTGCTTCGTCATTCTCGAGCAGTTCGATCAGGGCCTCGGTCTGCTGGTCGAGCTCGTTCGTCGCGGCTCCTGCGGCATCGGTCTGGGCCAGCAACGGCTGTGCCGATGCGATCAGCAGGAGGGCCGCCGCAAGGATCGCGATGAGCTGCGCCTTGAGGGTTGCGCCGGCGCGGTCTCGGTCCGTGGCGGGGCAGGGGCGGAACGGGAGGGATGTCAGCATGGTGGTCATGATCAGCCAGACGGGGACGCCGAATGCGCTGCGAGGTCTCGGGAGAAATTGCCGCGCGCACAATGATTGCCGGCAAGCATAGGGGTGGAGGGTCATTATGCAAGGGCATCCCTGCAAAGGGATAGCGGCACCGATACGGTGCCTGCGATCACGAAAAACCGCTCCGCCGGGGGCTTCGGCGGAGCGGCTGGTCGTGCTAGGCTTAGGTTATAAAAAGTTATTGATAAAAACTTGATAATGCATTTGGTTAATCAATGATTATTTTTTAGCATCGTTAACTATAATCGTCAATCAAAAAATCATATTGATAACAAAATATTTTTGAGTATGCATTTAAATTATTCAAAAGATATATATAATTACATTTTTAGCATTATTACGCTGGCGATGCAGTGGATTTGGCCTGAAGCGCGTACGTGCTTTCTGGTTCGCACAAAAAAAATGCCCCGGAGCCGGAGCTCCGGGGCGTTTCACCAGACCTTGGTTATGAAAGACATAAAAAATATAAAAGCAATAACTTGGTGTGATCAATAATTATTTTATAGCATGGTTAATTTCTGATTGCAAAGGAAAACTGATCGGGCGTCACTCGGCCGTGACGCGCGCGACGATGCGGCGAACGAAGGGGGCGACGACGAGTACGGTGGGAAATGCCACGGCCCAGGAACCGAGCCATGAGATCAGCCAGGCCATCGGGAAATCCGGCCCCAGGCCCAGCGCCCGCGCAGTGGCGATGCCCGAGACGATCAGGGACATAAGTCCGGAGAGCAGGAGCCCGAACAGGACCGGCGCGAATGATTTCGGGAGTTTCTTCGACACGGAGAGAGCACCTCGCTTCAACATGCCCCGCCCAAAGGCTTCGGGGACTTGCGCCCGCCGCGGTCGGCGGGCAAGAGTGACGGGATGCAGGCGCCCGAGACGCCCGCCTTTCGACTGGCAATCTGCCCGCTCGCCCGCCCGTGCTCAAGGGCAGGGCAACGGATCGTGAATAACCCATCGAGGAAAACCGGTGACATCTCCCGAGATCTACCTCGCCACCCCGCTGATCGATGCCGGCGCCGAGCCGGCGGCCTTGTGTATGCAGTTGCGCACGATTCTGTCGCTGCTCCCCTGCGCCGCACTGCGTGTGCGCCTCGCCGCCGGCGATGAGCGCGGCCTGACGCGTCTGCTCAAACCGTTCTGCGCTACGGCGCATGAAGCGGGCATCGCCGTGATTCTCGATATTGATGCCGCTCCTGATGCGCTGGCGGGGCTCGACCTTGCCCAGATCGTCACCCGCGGCGGCGCGGACGGGCTGCATCTGCGTGATCTCGCTGCCGCGCGTGACGCGATCGCGCGTTTCGGCGGTGACCGTGCGGTGGGGCTGGCCAATCCGCGCACGCGGCACGAGGCGATGGAGGCCGGGGAGGCGGGGGTCGATTACCTCTCCTTCGGCGAGCCACGCCCCGACGGATCGATGCCGCCCTTCGACGCGGCCTGCGAGCGCGCTTCCTGGTGGGCGGAGATCTTCGAGACCCCCTGTGCCATTTTTTTGCCGGGCCTGGGCGATATCGATGCCGCCCTCGCGACGGGTAGTGAATTCCTCGCTGCCGGAGACGTGGTCTTCGCCCATACCGGCGGGCCGGAAGAGGGCGCGCGTGCACTCGCGGCGGCGCTGGGCGCATCCGGCGATGATCGCCATGACGGTTGAAAGAACAGGTAAGCGCGCGTGACGGGACCGGTCGGGACACATAGCAGCTGGAAATTGCGTGGGCTTCGCCGCATGGCCGCCGCCATCTCCGTTCTTGCGCTGTCGGTGATGCCTCTCCCGCCGGCGGTCTTCATCGCCGCGACGGCAATGGCGCAGGACGCCGGTCCTGACGCAGCCCCCGATGGTGCGATGATTCCTTTCAGGGATGATCCGCTCGCGCCCGAGATGCTGGAACCGGCATCGCCTGCGGATTCGGCGGTGCCCTTCGATGCGCAGGATGACGCGCTGCCCAGCCCCGTCGGCCCTGTGCTGGAGGGGCGTTCGGTGGAGACGGAGGAGGGCGGTGACGCTGCCTATGCCGCCTTCCAGCGCGGCCTTTTTCTGACTGCCTTCATGCGCGCGGCAGACCGCCTGGAAGGCGATCCGGATGATGCGGCGGCGATGACCCTGATCGGGGAATTGTATATCCAGGGACTCGGCCTGCCGCAGGATTTCGAGCGCGCGGCGGAGTGGTTCGCGCTCGCAGCCCGGCTCGACGATCCGGCTGCACATTTCGCGCTGGGCACGTTGCGGCTGGCAGAGGATGGAATTGGTCGCGATACGGCCGCAGCGCGCCGCCATTTCGAAGCCGCCGCCGCAGCCGGACACGCGCCCGCCTCCTATAATCTTGCGCTGATCCTTCTGGAAACCGGCGGCGAGGAGGGGGCGGAGGAGGCGGCACGGCTCTTGCAGCACGCCGCTGATTCCGAGATTCCGCAAGCCCAGCATGCACTCGGGCTGCTCTACCGTGAGGGGCGCGGCGTCGCCGAGAACCCGGCGCGTGCCACGGCCCTGTTCCATCGCGCGGCACGCAACGGAGATCTGGAGGGCATGGTCGAATATGCCACCGCCGTGTTCAACGGGATCGGCGTCGCCCCCGATGAGGAGCGTGCGGCCGCCTGGTTCCGTATCGCCGCCTGGCGCGGAGATGCAACCGCGCAGAACCGGCTCGCGCTGATCCATGCCTTCGGGCGCGGTGCCGAGCAGGATCTGGTCGAGGCGGCATCCTGGCACCTGCTCGCGGCAGGGCAGGGGCTCGATGATGAGCGGCTCGACGAGGCGCTGCGTGATCTTTCAGACGAGCAACTTGCCCGGGCCGAGGCGCTGGCGCGCGATCGCAGCTGGCCCTGATCGCGCGCCGGGGGGGCGTCCCTATGGCCTCGACCCGCCGTCACGGTCGAGCGATTCGTCCGCAGGCGTGGCCTCGTCTTCCGGCTCGTCGCGAAACACCGTCCAGGCGAGAGTGAGCCGGGACAGCGCCGTCATCGCCACGAGGCCGGCGAAGAAATAGGCGATCAGCGCGAAATGGGCGGGAAACAGCATCATCGCGACAAAGGCGATGATGGTCTCGGTACCCTCGGCCAGCCCGATGGTGAAATAGATCGACTTCAGCCCGCGCACCTTCGAATCCATTTGCCGCTTGGCCGCGACGGCAGAGAAGGCGAGGAAGCTCGCGCCGTTCACATAGAAGGTAAAGAGCAGGATCACGGCGGGCATGGCGTTCGCCTGCGGATCGCGCAGCGCGAAGGCCAGCGGAATGGCGCCATAGAAGGCGAAATCGAGCACGATATCCATATAGCCGCCGCGATCCGTCGGCGTGGTGCGCCGCGCCACCGCGCCGTCGAGCCCGTCGCAGAGCCGGCTGAGAGCCAGCGCCAGAAGCGCCGCCGCATCCGCTTCGATCGCCACGCCAAGTGCGCTGACGAGACCAAGCGCGAAACCGGTGAAGGTGACCGTATCGGCGCCGATCCCGCGCAGGACGAGCCGTCCGGCGATCCGGTCCAGCACCGGGTCGATCAGACGGCGCATCATCCCATCCAGCATGGCTTTTCCCCGCGTTGACGAATACTGCGCTGCGGCTTACCACCTTTTTCAGGTTCTTGTCCCCCGATACGAGGTCACGATCATGTACGAGGCCGTGAGCAACGGTGTGCGCATCACAGTCGAGCCACGTTATCTCGACGAGGAATCGCGTCCGCAGGACAGGCGATACTTCTTCGCCTATACGGTCGAGATCGCCAACCTGACCCCCGAGCCGATGCAGCTCCTGCGCCGCTATTGGCGCATCACCGACGGGCTGGGCCGCGTCGAGGAGGTGCGTGGTGACGGCGTCGTGGGCGAGCAGCCGGAAATCGGCCCGGGCGACAGTTTCAGCTATACCAGCGGCTGCCCGCTCGGAACACCGGACGGTACAATGCAGGGCCACTACGAGATCCTGCGTGCGGACGGGTCGCTGTTTCTGGCCGAGATTCCCGCCTTCTCCCTCGACTCACCTCATCTGCGCCGCTCGGTTCATTGACCGAATGCGCCGCTTCGCCAACCGACGGGTATTTCATGAATTCCACACGCCGCACGCCGCTCGACCTGCTCGAGCGCCTCGTTTCCTTCGATACCGAAAGCAGCAAATCGAACCGCGCGATCATTGAATTCATTGCAGCCTATCTCGATTCGTACGGCGTGCCGTATCTGCGCGTTCCCAATGAAGCGGGCGACAAGGAATCCCTCGTCGCCACGATCGGCCCGCTGGTCGAGGGCGGTATCGTCCTCTCCGGTCATACCGATGTGGTACCCGTGACCGGGCAGGTCTGGACGAGCGATCCGTTCGCGTTGCGCGTCGCTGATGGCCGGGCCTATGGGCGCGGCGCGGTCGATATGAAGGGGTTTCTCGCCCTGATGCTGGCTCTGGTACCGGATTGGTGTGCGGCTGACCTCGCCCGCCCGGTGCACCTTCTGTTTTCCTATGACGAGGAGATCTCGTGCCTCGGCGTGATCGATGCGATTGCGCAGTTCGGCGCTGCATTGCCGCGCCCGCGCGCCGTCATCGTCGGCGAGCCGACGGGGCTCGAGGTTGCCGATGCCCACAAGAGCGTGACCGTCTACACCACCCGCGTGCATGGTTTCGAAGCGCATTCCTCAAAGCCCGCACTCGGCGCCAATGCGGTGACGAGCGCCGCCGAACTCGTCTGCGAGATCAACCGGATCGGCGATGCGCTGATGGCGGAGGGCGATTCGAGCGGGCGCTTCGACCCGCCTTATTCGACGGTATCGGTCGGCACCATTTCCGGCGGCACAGCGCGCAATATTCTGGCCAAGGAATGCGTCTTCAACTGGGAAATCAGGGGCTTGCCGGATCTCGATGTCGCAGCAATCGAAAAGCGTTTCTTCGCCTTCAGTGAGACGATCGAGCGTGAGCGCCTCAACCGCTTCGGCGATTACGGGCGGATCGAGACCAGCATCGATGTGCATGTGCCGGGCCTCGCCCCGGTGCCGGGCTCGGAGGCGGAGAGCCTCGCGCTGCATGCTGCGCGCCGCAACGCCACGATCAGCGTCCCCTTCGGCACGGAGGCCGGGCGCTTCCAGGACGCGGATCTCCCCGTCGTCGTCTGTGGCCCGGGCAGCATCGACCAGGCGCACCAGCCTGACGAATTCATCACCCTCGACGCGCTCGCCGCGGGCGAGGCCTTCATGCGGCGGCTGACCGGAATCTGACGGGGGCGCCGCTGATCGCGGCGGGGCTCATTGCATTCAGACCTTGCGATCCTCATGCGCGATGTCGTCTGATGCGTCTTCCTGCTCATGATCCGGGTCATGACCATAGGCGCGCAGATTCAGCGCATCGGCGGCGGAGACCGGTTTCGATTGCTGATCCGTCGTGGCGAGAGAATGTGCGCCTGAACGACGGGCCTTCGCGAGGGTGAGGGCGCGCTGCATGAGGCTGGCGAGTGCGCCCTGGCGTTGGCTCCCGGCGCGGATTTCGAGCTGCATTGCAGCAGAGCGCTCCACCTGCTGAACGGCGGCATCCTTGGGCAACTGCGTGCGCACGGCTGCAGCCGACATCGGCGCATCGGTGCGCTGCAGGGCCGATTGCGAAGACGGCGGTATCGGTTTGGTGACGCCGGAAAATTCCATGCCGCGCCCTCCCTTGCAGCGGTCATGCCCGGACCGCCGAAGACAATGATCCTGTGATCATGCTCCGGAATCGTGAATCAATCGTAAAGAAAATATGAACGCCTGTTGCATTTCAGGCCATCTCATCGCCCCTCGCAGGTATCCAGTCCGCGCTGAAAGGCCATGCCCCTGCGGAATTCGTAGCGGATATTGATGATGTTCATCGAGCCGTCGGCGAGGAAATTGCGCTGGATCGTGATCAGATCCGGCGGAGAGCGATCGAAATCGATGCAATAAGAACCGGCGACATCAAAGACCGGTCGCCAGCGTCCGTCCTGTGACAGGGTGACGTAGGTCCGGCAACCCGGTTGCATGCAGACCGCACCGGGGCGCAGTCCGTCGCACGCAAAACGGTTTTCGTCGAGGATGATATCGGGCATGCCGTCGCGATCGAAATCGGCGAAGGCGACCGCATCCATGGGATTACCGGCATTGCCGCCGAGCAGTGAGCAGCGCCGCGACAGATCGAAGAGCTGGTTGCGGATACGCTCCGGCAAATCGTTGAAACCCAGCCCGTCATCCGCGTGGATAGCCGGTGCCGGAAGCAGGATTCCGACGATGATCAGGAGCAGCCATGGCCGTTTACGCAGCGACATGTCATGAGCATGCCTCGAATCCCTTAAGACTTTGCTTGCCGAGCAAGCGGCCCGCTTCACTCGAGCAGGCCAATTGCTGTCTCGACAGCGTGGATCACCGCCCCCGAGCGCACCAGCGCCAGCGCATCGCCCATTTCCCGCGCGTACCAGCGATCGCCCTCGAGGGCAGGCGGGATGGTTTCGCGGATGGCGTCCAGCGCAGCCTGCGAGCCCTTGCCGAGCGGATAGCCGTCGGCGACCTCCGCAACGAGGCTGAGCGCCTGCGCCGCCATCAGCAATTCGCCGGCGACGATCTGCTCGACATTCTCCACGATGGTGCGCGCCTTGCGCCCGCACCAGGTGGAATTGGAGACGTGGTCCTCGGCATTGCTCTTGCCGGGGATGCTGTCGACCGAGCCCGGTGTGGCAAGGCCGCGATTCTCCATCACCAGCGCCGACATGGAGCATTGCACCGTGGCGTAACCGGTATTGAGCCCCTGCTTGCCGGCGAGCAGGTTGCGCGGCAGGCCGTAGCTCATGCCGGGATCGATCAGCCGCGCGAGGCGACGCTCGCTGATGGCGCCGAGATCGGTCATGGCGATGGCGAGCACATCCATGGCCTGTGCCATGTACTGGCCGTGGAAATGTCCACCCGAGAGCGAGACATAGCCGCCGGCGCCGTCATCGACGATCAGCGGGTTGTCCGTCGCTGCGTTGAGCTCGACCGATACCAGCCCCTCGACATAATCCAGCGCATCATTGGCCGGGCCGTGGACCTGGGGTGCGCAGCGCAGGGAATAGACATCCTGCACGCGCGGCGATGCGGGGGTGCCCGGCGCGCGGTTTTCCTCCGGGAATACCACGTCCCGCGCGGCCTGTGCGCAGCGCTGCGTCCCGTCGAGAATACGCAGGATGTTGCGGGCCACCTTCATCTGACCGGGATGGGGGCGGGCGCGCTGGAGGCGCGGATCGAAGGCGGCGCGTTCGCCGCGCATGGCCTCGAGCGAAAGACACAGCGCAATATCGGCGGTCTTCATCAGGCGCCGCGCATCGTGCGCGGCAAGGGCGGCCAGCGCGAGCGAGGTGGTCGAGCCATTGATCAGGGCCGAGGCATCCTTGGCGCCAAGCCGGATATCGGGATCAAATCCCGCCTGGGCGATCGCCTCGCGGGCCGGCATGCGCTTGCCGCGCCAGGTCATTTCGGCCTCGGGGAAGCCGCAGACGGCAGCGGCGAGGTGGGCCAGCGGCGCGAGATCGCCGGAAGCGCCGACTGAGCCCTTCTGCGGGATCACCGGATGCAGGCCGGCATTGAGGAAGGCGAGCAGCCGCTCGACCAGTGCGACCTGCGGGCCGGAATAATTCGAGGCGAAGGCGTTGGCGCGCATCAGCATCATGGCGCGGGTGACGTCCTCGGCGAAGGGCTCGCCGATACCGGTCGCATGGGCGTAGACCGTCTTCTTTTGATATTCCGCCATGTCGGCGATGACGATGCGCTGGTCCTTGAACAGGCCGACGCCAGTGTTGAAGGCATACATCAGCGGCGCACCGTCATGCATCCAGGTCTCGTCGATATAGGCGCGCGTCGCCGCGATGCGCTCGCGGGCGGCGGGGGCAAGTTCGGCATGCGCGTAAGTGCCCTGCGCATCCGGGCGTGCCACACGAGCGGCATCGGCGATGGTGAGGCTGGCGCCGTCAAGAGCGATGATCATGGTCGGCTCGTTTTCGTTGTCATGCTCCAGCGATAGCCTGCGCCGCCGGTGCCGACAAGTATAGCCGGTCGGCGCGGCACGAAACGACGCCCCCTGAGCCGGGCGCATTGCGGCATGCAGCGATACCCGGCAATTCTCCGGAACCCTTGCCAGGCTTGCTGGTTTTGACGGAAACTTCACCAAGCAATGATCGAATAATAAAATTTTTTACAATCTTAAATTTTATAAAACAGGATTTAACATTATATGCGTGTTATACGGTCCTCACCATTCCAAGGCCTTGTAACCCGGGCAAAAAATTATACGCGACAGACAATGTCCGGCAGCGCGCAAGGGCATTATTTCGGTGTTTAGAAACATTTTCAGATTGCATATATTGGAATTTGTTACTCTGGAATTCAGGAAAATGGCGAAATCGCGTTAACGACTTGTTGAGTCGGGTGGTCGAGCATGGTTGCCACAGGGATCTGGCTGCGGTGCAGGGGGCGCCGTTGCAGCAACCTTCCCTGATCCGTAGGAGCGATGAGCCAGCCCGAACACCATGATGCGCCGTCTCATCAGGCGATGACATTAGCGGACTGCCACCCAGCCGATGCAATGGTGGCCGGTGACGCGGCGGGCGATGCTCTGCGTTACCTTGCATTGCTGGAGGCTGGGGGTGGGCTGATCTGGCAGGCCGATCCGGATGGGCGAATCCGGGCCGTCCCCACCGCCGGGCATGTCGGGAGGGCTGCGATATCCCTGATGCAGGGGCATGGCTGGCTTACCCTGTTTCATCCTGATGACCGTTTCCGCTTTCTCTTGCAGGCCGGTCGTGCGAGGCGGGTCGGGCGCGCGTTCGAAGGCAGGTGGCGCATCGGCATCCCGGCCGGATTCTGGCGCTGGCACCGGATCCGTGTCGTTCCGCTCATGAATGAGGATGGGCGCATTCATGAATGGGTCGGCAACGCTCTCGATATCCACGAGCGGTATCTGGCCGAGGGCCGAATCGCCGGATCGGAGGCGCGGCTTCGTCTGGCGCTTTCCGCCGCACGTATGGTTGCGTGGGAGTACGATCCCGAGGCGGGCAAGAGCAGCCGCACCGACAATTCCTGGACCATACTCGGCGTAGCTCCCGACGATTTCGATGGCTATATCGCAAACATGCATCCCGATGATCGGGCCGTCTTTCACGCAGCCTATGTGAAGGGTGGCAGCATGCGCGTGCCCGAATTGCGTTATCGGCACCCGGATGGGCGCATGCTCTGGCTTTCCTCCCGTGGCCTGGAGCGGCGCGATGCGGACGGACGACGCCGGATCATCGGTGTGACTTACGATATCACCGATCGCAAGGTTGCCGAGGAGGAGATCTGGCGTGCGGCCAATCATGACCCGCTCACCGGCCTGCCCAACCGGGCGTGTTTCCTCGCCAGCCTGAATCAGCATGTCGGGAATGACGCTGACTGCGGCTCCGGCGTGGCCATCGCCTTGCTCGATTATCTTGATTTCAGGGCGCTTGACGCGGCACTCGGCCATGAGGGCGCCGACGCATTGTTACGGCGCACGGGCGTGCGTTTGCGTGAAAAACTCGGTCGTGACGATATCGTCGCCCGCATCGGCGGCGACGAGTTCGGTGTCGTCCTCACAGATGCCGTGAGCGCCGAAGAGGCGGTTGCTGTCGCCCAGGCGCTCACCGAGACGCTGGCCGAAGATATCTACCAGGCCGATCACATACTCACGGCGCGCGTCTGTGTCGGTCTCGCCTGGTCGACCCGCAGCGAGGCAGAGGGCGAAACCCTTTTTCGGCAGGCCCAGACTGCCCTGCATGCGGCAAAACAGAGTGCGCGGCGTGGCGCTGCTTCGATTCTGCTGTTCGATCAGGAACTGGCGCGAGGCGGCGCGCGCCGTGTCGGCATGGCCGCACAGATCGCGCGCGCCCTCGATGCCCGTGAAATCATCCCCTATTATCAACCCAAGATTGAACTCGATTCCGGGCTCGTTTGCGGCTTCGAGGCGCTGGCGCGCTGGCGCCACCCCGAGCGGGGCGTGCTGACACCCTCAGTCTTCGGCTCGGCCTTCGACATGCCGGAACTCGCACGCGCTATCGGGCGTGAAATGGCCCGGCAGGTGCTCGATGATCTGCGGGGCTGGATCGATGCCGGGCTGGCGGCGGGGCCCGTCGCGCTCAACCTGGCTGCAGCCGATTTCGGTGAGGGCGGGCTCGCCTGGACGCTGCCGGACATGCTGGCCGAAAGCGCCATTCCCGCGCGCTACTGTGCCGTTGAGGTGACCGAGCGCGTCTTTCTCGGCGAGGGCGGGGGCGCCGTCGCGGGCGCGTTGACCTATCTCGACCGCGCCGGAATACGCATTGCCCTCGATGATTTCGGCACGGGCTATGCGTCACTCGTACATCTGAAGCAGTTTCCTGTTTCCGAAATCAAGATCGACCGCTCCTTCATCCGGGATCTGGAAACGGATGCGGAAGACGCCGCCATCGTCGCCGCCCTGCTCGGCCTCGCGCGGGCGCTCAGTCTGGACGTGACCGCGGAAGGGGTGGAAACCGAGGCTCAGGCCGCTTTTCTGCGTGATCATCATTGCGAAATGGCGCAGGGCTTTCTCCTTGGGAAACCCATGGGCCGCGATTGCGCAAGCGCCCTTCTGACCCGGCAGGCGCTCGATCGAAGCATTTCCCACCGCCGCAAGCGGGTGATCGACGCCGAAACTCCCGGCCCGGTTCAGCCGTTGCTGGCGGGGCAAGGCTAGGGTTCCACTGTCGCGAAACATGCCTGCTAAAGCAGAAAAACCTTGTCGCGGGTGCGCATGACTTCTCGCGCGATCAGATAGCTCTCGATTGCCGCATCGTCGAGAAGCGGTTTGCTGATCAGTTCACCCTGCGCAAAATCGCAGCCGGCCATGGCCAGGCTGTCGAACTGGGGCTGCTGATCAACGCCCGCCGCGATGACACCGATCCCGAGATTATGCGCCATGTCGATGATGGTGCCCGGGATCCGCGCGGATTCGCAAGCCGTCCCGATGGCCCTCACGAAGGACGGATCGATCTTCAGGCGCGAAATCGGAAAGCTCGTCAGATGGGAGAGCGAGGTGGCGCCTGTGCCGAAATCATCGAGCGCGATCGTGGCTCCCAGGGTATCGAGTGCCGCAAGCGCCTCGCGAACGGTTTTTGCGCCGCGATCGACGAGCGTGTTCTCGGCAATCTCGAACTCGAGGCGGTTGGGCGAGAGGCCGAACCGGTTCAGCATTGCCGCGACGCGCGGAACAAAGCTTTCATCCTTGAGCTGTGTCGCGGAAATGTTGAGTGCGAGACGACCGGGATCATTCCCATCCGCGACGAATCGCGCGAGGCGCGAAAGGCCGACCTCGAGGAGTCGGTCGCCGATCGCCTGGATCTGGCCGGTATCCTCGGCGATCGCGAGATAGTCGCGCGAGAGAAAGACCGGTTCCGCCTCATGGGTGAAGGCCAGCGCTTCGAAGCCGGAATGCTCACCGGTATCGAGGCGGATCTGAGGCTGGAACGCGATTTCGAGCCCGCCTCCGACAACGGCCTCCTCAATCGCATGACCGATCTGCTTGCGACGGGCGATGCGTGCGCGCAGATCGGCATTGAACAGGCTCCAGGTGTTTCGTCCGGTTGCCTTGGCATGATAAAGGGCGCTGTCCGCGTTGCGATAGAGCTCTTCCACCGAGGCTCCGCCGGCTGGCCGCAATGCGATACCGATACTCATTGAAGGGTTGAGCGCGCGCCCGTGCAGCATGAACGGCTCGCGGATACGTGCCAGCAGCGTCTCGGCGACAGTCTCGATATCCTCTTCCCTGCGCATGTCGCGCAACAGAATCGCGAATTCATCACCGCCCAGCCGCGCCACCAGATCACCGTCACGAACGCTCTCGCGCAGGCGGTGGGCGATTTCATTGAGGAGTTCATCGCCGGCGATATGGCCGAGGCTGTCGTTGATCTCCTTGAAATAATCAAGATCGAGCAGAATGAAGGCGCCACTCCCGCTGCGCTCACGACGATCACCGGCAAAGTGCTCGAGTTGCTCCATCAGCGCCGCTCGGTTGGCCAGGCCCGTGAGCGCATCCTCGCGCGCCTGGCTGAGGATACGCGCCTCGTTCGCCATCCGCTCGGTGATATCGGTCACGGAGCAGACGACCCGGGCGCGTGTTCCGTTTGTCTGTTTGAGCGGGGCGGCATTGATCGACAGGACACGGCGCCGGCCATCAGGCCAGACGATGGCGTGGCGCACGTCATAGACCGGCTCGCCGGTCTTCATGACGCGAATGAAGGGCAGATCCTCCATGGGGAATGGGCCGCCATCGAGATCGGTAATACGCCATTCCGGCGCATCGAAGCTGCGCCCCTCGACATCGGAATGGGCGATGCCGAGCACGCGTTCCGCTTCGTCATTGGCAAAAACGATGGCGCCATCGGCATCGAGGGCCGTGATGGCGGAGACACTGGTGGCGTTGATCTGAGCAAGGAAATCCCGCTCCGCTATCAAGGCGGCCTCGAGAGTCTTGCGGGCACTGATGTCTTCGATGATCGTCCAGATCAGCTTGCGACCCATTGAATCATGCACGAGCATGCCGTTCAGCAGAACCGGATAGCGGTGACCATCGTTGTTGATGTATTCCTTTTCAAACGGCCCGAAACGCCCGGTGCGTTGCATGCTGTCGAGCTGTTCCTTTTCGGCCTCTGCGTAACCCTCAGGTGTGACGTCCCAATAGCTGAGCCTGAGGAATTCCTCGCGGGTATAGCCCGTCGAAGCGAGCAGGGCATCGTTGACGTCTATGAAGGCACCCGTCTCGAAATCATTCAGGGCGATGCCGACCGGGGACAGTTCGAACAGGCCGCGCAGCAATTGCTCCTGATGTTCCAGTTCGATCTCGGCCTGCTTGCGCTCGGTGATGTCGAGATGGGTCCCAGACATGCGCAACGGTTTGCCGTTTTCGTCGCGTTGCGAAACGCGTCCGCGATCGAGCACCCAGACCCAGTGCCCGTCCTTGTGACGCAGCCTCACCTCGCATTCGTAGAACTCGGTCTCCCCGCGGAAATGGGCTTCGAGACACGCGCGGGCCCGGGCAATGTCGTCCGGATGGCTGATGCGTCGCCAGAAATCGATCGTTGCCGGCAGGATTTCCTCCAGGCGGTAGCCGATGATCTCGGCCCAGCGGTCATTGTAGGACATGACATTTTCGGTCATGTCCCATTCCCAGGTGCCGACATTGGTGCCCGCGATGATGTCGGCCAGTCGCTGCTCCTGGCGCTTGAGATCGGTGATGTCGACGCGCATGCCGACGCGACCGCCATCGCGGGTCTCGGTCTCGATGATGCGTAGCCAGCGACCATCCCGGATCGGCTGCTCAACGAGGGAGCGGGGCAGGGCATGGGCGGCGAGACGCTCGGCCATCCACTCCTCTTCACGTCCCTCGGCTTCCGGGAAATTGCCGCGCTTCAACGACAGGCGCACGAGATCCTCGAAATGCGCGCCCAGTTGCACCGCATCGGCCATGTTGGGATAAAGACGCCGGTGCTGTTCGTTGAAGGCGACGATCCGGTCTTCCTTGTCGAACAGAACGAAACCGTCAGGCAGCGCTTCGATGGCATTCTGCAGCTCTTCGCGTGCGCGGCGGGCCTCCTCGCGCGCCGTGTAGAGCTCGGTGATGTCCTGGAAGGTGCCGAAGACGGTGGTAACGGTCCGGCCGTCATGCTCTGCGCCGCCGGTGGCGCGTCCGAAGCGTTTTTCGCCGGCAGCGGTCATGAAGGCGAGTGTCAGGTCAAAAGGAGTGCCCTGCGCGATCAGTTCTGCGATTGCAGCCCGCAGGACCGGTTCGTCTTGCGGGTCGAACAAGGCCAGTGCCGATTCGAGATCCGGGCGGAAGCGCTCCGGATCAAGGCCGAAAATCGTATAAGTCCCGGGTGACCAGATCAGTGCCTGCATGCTGGGATCAAGCTCCCAGCTGCCGATACCCGATATGGCCTCCACCTGTCTGGCATGGGCCAGCTGGCGCCTCTCGCAGGTGATGTCACGTATGGAGGCGTGAATCAGGCCGTCATCCGCGACGCGTGCATACCATTCGAACCAGCGATAGCTTCCGCTGCGGCTGCGATAGCGGTTGACGAACCGCGTCACCGAAGCGCCCGAAAAGAGCTGCACGGCCGCCTCACGGGTGGCTTCGAGATCCTCGGGATGCAGAAGGTCGAGATAGCGTTGTCCGATCAACGCATCGGGGTGCCAGCCGAGCACGCCTTCCCAGTCACCGTCGAGGGACACGAAACAGCCCTCGCGCGTGGCTGTGCAGAGCAGATCGAAGATCCCCTCATTCAGCCGTGTCGACCGTCCGGGTTGAGCATGTTCGGATTCAGGCATCGGATTCAAACGTTTCTTTCATTTAGCCTCAGACAACATGATTCGTCTGAAAAAGTCTTTAATCGGGACACAACCTTTCGGCGCTTCGCGTTGGCGACATGCTTTTAAATTGCATCCCGGTCCATCGGGCAACTATCAGGAGGGCTGATCCGGAGCACTCTCGTAGTATTACGGAGGGCTTGGTATTATGGATGGCTTGCGTGTCGCCATTCGCCGGATTCGGAGCGTGAGGTCGAGCATGACCCTTTCCCTCATTGGACGCGATCGGCAAACACGTCAGCCATGTCATCCGCATGCCGGGACTGTGGCGCGGCAGGCGCTGTTCAATCCGTATCCCCGGATCGACGGCGTGCTATGCCGTTCAAGGCAATCGACTTGCCTGGCAGCCTTGCCGCACCACCTTGGTGCACTGCCTTGCCGGTTCGCCTGATCGCAGTGCGCCTAGCCGCAGCCGGTCGTGATCGCGACGGCGAGCGTTCCGTCACGATCCATATCTTGGCCGAGGGGGAATGCCGACTCGGGGACATCCGCATCGCCGCGCATCAAGAGCCCATCGTCGGATTGCGGCTTTGCGGATGACGATTGCGTCGTCTGATCCGTCGCAGTGACGTTTCAGGTTTCGATGAAGGGACGGACGGCGATATCCTTGGCAATGAGCGCGTCACGTACGGCGCGGGCCATGCCGATGGCGGCGGGATTGTCGCCATGCACGCAGATCGAATCGATCTGCGCCTTGATCTTGCCGCCAGTCACAGTGGTGATCTCACCATCCTCGATCATGCGCAGCACCCGGGCCGCCGCGAATGTGGGATCATGGATGATGGCGCCTTCAACCTTGCGGCTGGTGAGGTTGCCGGTATCGTCATAGGTGCGGTCCGCGAAGGCCTCGCGCGCCATGGCCAGGCCGAGCTTCTCCGCCGCGCGCTCGGTCGCCTGGGTGGGCATCACCATATAGACCAGCGTCGCATCGACGCCCTTGATGGCGCGTCCGATCGCCATGGCGATGTCGTCATCAGCCTGGGACAGATTGCCGAGCGCCCCGTGCGGCTTGACATGGGTGACCCTGTGTCCGGCGAGACTTGCGCAGGCCTGCAGCGCCCCGATCTGGTAGGCGACCTGCTTCTCCAGATCGTCCATGGAATGGCCTGCGATCACGCGCCGCCCGAAGCCCCAAAGATCGTTGAAGCCCGGATGTGCGCCGATGGCGACTCCCTTGTCCTTCGCGAGCGCCGCTGTGTGATGCATGATCCCGGGGTCACCCGCATGCCACCCACAAGCGACATTGGCTGAGGTGACGATGTCGAGCATGGCGTCGTCGTCGCCCATCTTCCATGCGCCGAAACCCTCGCCCATGTCGCAATTGAGATCGACGCGCATCATGCTGTCTCCGTTTCGAAAAAGTCTGCCCCCGCATCGACCATGCCGCTGATGAGGTTGAGCGACAAGAGCCTTTCGCTGGTGAGATCCATCGCACCGGCAGGGATCAGCCTGTCGCGCAATTCTGCACGCCATTGTGCCGCCTCGCGCGCCGCCATCACGGCCTCCTCCTGCGAGACCGCCTGAAACCGTACCGGATCACCCGGACGCAACTGCGCAAAACGCCCGAGATCCGCGCTGATGATCGTCGCGATCTTCGGATAACCGCCCGTGGTCTGGCGATCGGCCATCAGCACGATCGGTTCACCGGAGCCGGGCACCTGGATGGCGCCTGTGACGATGCCGTCGGAGATGATGTTGAAGCCGTCTGCATGTTCGATGACCGGGCCGTTGAGGCGGTATCCCATGCGATCTGCCTGACGCGACAGGGTGTAGGTGCTGTCGAAGAAGGTCGCGAGACCGGCCTGCGTGAAGTGATCATCCTGCGGGCCGGGCAAGACGCGAATGGGGCCGCGCGCTGCTTCCGGCGGATCGGGCAGGGTGAGATCGTCACCTGCCGGGGCGTCCTGGCGCAGCGACAGGATGGCGCCGGCCTGGAGCGGTTTGCCGTCGAGGCCACCAATGGCGGCGCGCCGGTGCAGCGAGCGGCTGCCGAGCATCGATTCGACGGCGAGGCCGCCGGCAATGGCGAGCATGGCATAGACGCCTTGCCGCGCAGGGCCGACGCTGAATGCATCCCCGGCTCGCAGCGTGATACTGGTCTGCGGCGGGACGGGCTCACCCTCAATGGACAAGGTCGCATCCGCCCCCGCCAGCGCGATGCGGATCTCACCCTCCTTCACCTTGAAACGCCCACCGAGCCCGGCGAATTCGATCGCCGCCTCGTCCGGATCATTGCCGACGAGCAGATTGGCGAGGGTGAGCGCATCGCGGTCCATCGCGCCCGCAGGACCGACACCGTAACGCTGCAATCCGTAACGCCCGGCATCCTGAATCGTGGTTGCAGGGCCGCAATCAATGACCTCGATCTCAGCCATGCCCGGCCTCTTTTTCGCTCTGTTCTCTCTCGACCTCTTGCACGATCCACTCGCCTGCAGCGGCTGCGGCGTCGAGTTGCGCCCAGTCACTTTCCGGGATCGGCGTGAAGACGATTTCGTCGCCGGCATCGATCAGGAAGGCGGGATCGCGCGCCGGCATGAAATTGCGCAGGGGCGTTCGCCCGATCAGATTCCAGCCGGAGGGCGCCTCGATCGAGGCAATGTTGGCCTGATCACCCCCGATCGCGATCGTACCCGCCGGCGTGACCTCGCGCGGATCGGTGCGGCGGGGCGTGGCGAGCGCGGGATCGAGCCCGGCGAGATAGCAGAAGCCGGGCGTGAAGCCGAGCATCGCCACTGTATAGACGGCCCCGGCATGCCGCGCGATCACGTCATCCGGTGTCAGCCCGCGTGCCTTGGCGAGATCTTCCAGATCGACGCCGTAGGACCCGCCATAGACCACGGGCACCCGCCAGCGGCGCGGTGTCTTGGCGCTGCTTGCAAGGTCTCCGAGCAGCGCGCTGATGGCTTCTTTGATCTGTGCATGGTCGGTCACGAGCGGATCGAAATGCACCAGCAGCGCACGATAGGTCGGGACTGTTTCCAGAAGCCCTTCCGGCGGCGCTGCCGCGAGTGCGGCATCGAGATCAAGGGCGAGCGCGTTGAGTCGCGGATCGACAACGCGCCCGAATTCGACGCTCAGAGCCGCATCTCCGCAAGGCAGAAAGGCCGGATCACCGGTTGTCACGCGTTCCTCCCGCGGAGAGCATCTGGCCTCATCCCCGGATTCGAGGTGGCCATAAGGTCAAGAATATCGATATTTTATCATCACTTTATCGATAAGCAAGCAATCATGTTTCAACTTTCCGAATCGACGCGCCACGCATCAGGGCTTCCAGCCATAAATCCAGGAATAGCGCTCGGCCATTCCTTCGGCTCCCAGCTTTCGCATGACGAGGTCGCGCCCGAGCCCGGCGAGGAGACCCGCATGATAGACTCGTCCATTGCGCCGCGCGGTAGCCTGTATCCGACGCACCCGTTGAAATCGCAACTTAGCATAGCGATTTAACGCATCAACCGGTTTATGTGGCATGTCCGCGAGCGCAGAGCCCATTATGGCCGCATCCTCGATCGCCATCGCGGCACCCTGTGCCATGAAAGGCAGGACGGGATGAGCGGCGTCGCCGAGCAGCGCGACCCGCTCGCGCGCGAGCGCGCCCACGGAGAGGTCGTGCAGCGACCATAACAGCCATTCCTGCGGTGCGGCGAGAAGGCCCTGCAGGGGCCTGGCGGCACCGGCAAAGGCGGCGAGCAGTTCGGCGCGTTCTCCCGGTTCCGACCAGCCGATCGCGGCTTTCGGCTGGCGGCGGATCGCCACGATGTTGAGCTTGCGACCGGCGCTGACGGGATAATGCACGATATGGCCCTGCGGCCCGAGCCAGAGGCCGGTTTCCTCACCGGCCAGTTCCGGTGGCGCATCCTTGCGCGCGATCGTGGCGCGCCAGGCGACATAGCCCTGAAAGGCCGGCACGCGGGGATCACCGATCAGGGGGCGGGTCTTCGACCATGCCCCGTCGGCCCCGATGACGAGGGTGCTCGTCATATCTTCGCGTTTCGCGCCCGAGCGCGTGAAACCGAGCCCGACATGGCCGTCCTGCTGGTCGAGATGTTCGAGCGTGCGCCCCATCAGCAGGCGGATATTCGGTTGCGCACGCACGGCGTCGAGCAGGATCGTCTGAAGATCGGCGCGGTGGATGACGTAATTCGGTGTTCCGAAGCGCTCGCGCATATACGCGCCCTGAGCGACTTCCCCGATCTCGCGTCCCGAGCGCACCGCACGCACCACGACGCGCTGTGGCTCGCAGGCCTGGCGGGCGAGCGCCTGGCCGAGGCCGAGATCGCCGAGGATGCGTGTCGCGTTCGGCGAGAGCTGCAGCCCGGCCCCGACCTCGGTGAAACCGGTGCGGCGCTCGACGAGCGTCACCTGACGTCCGATTCGCGACAGGGCGAGGGCAGCCGTCAGACCGCCGATACCGGCGCCGATCACGGTCACGTCATGCAGGGACATGGGTTATGCCGGTTTCAGCGCGCGCCGCCCGCGAGCAGTTTGTCGGGCGTGGTGGCGCTGCCGTCCCACAGGCATTCGGCAGGCTCGACCTTGCCCGGGCCGAGCTCCGGCTTGTAGCGATACAGCGTCGAGCAATAGGGGCAGATCGCCTCGTCGGCGCCGCCCATGTCGATGAATTCATGCGGGTGATCGAAGGGCGGCTTCGCTCCGATGCACATGAATTCCTTCGAGCCCGTATAGATCACGCGCAGCCCGTCTTCGTTGTGGAAATGGGGGGTGCCGGTTTCTGCCATGTGTCGCTCGTCCGATTATGCCCTGATGCGGGGATCACTTGCGGCGCACCATAATGCGCGCGGGAGCGGGCGGCTAGTGTGAACCGCAAAAAACCGCGCGGCTTACAGAAGCAGCGCGATCATGCCGCCCGCCACCACGAGAATGATGAGCGTCGTCACCACGATGCTCAGCGCATGGCGCCAGCCCAGCGCCGCAATCGCCCGCACGGAGGTGCCGAGCCCCAGAGCGGCGATCGCGATCAGCAGCCCCCATTGCGAGACGGCGACGAGAAAGCTGCGCACGGGTTCGTAGACGGGCGCGAGCGCCGGCTGCGTCAGGGCGATGGAGTTGATCACGCACAGAACGAGGAAGACGATGGCGAAGACCGGAACCGGCACTTTCGCCGCAGCCTCGCCTGCCATACCGCCGGCGCTTGCGCGTGTCCGCGCGGCGAAATACCAGCCGATGACGAGCACGACCGGCAGCAGCAGGAACACGCGGAACAGCTTGACGATCACCGCCGTATCGCCGGTTTCCGGGGAGATCGCGTAACCCGCGCCCACGACCTGCGCCACATCGTGGATGGTGGCGCCGAGCATGATGCCGAGATTGCGTTCGTCGAGGCCGAGGATCGCGCCGAGCACCGGGTAGAGCACCATGGCCAGCGTCGAAAGCGCGTTCACCGCCACCACGACGAAGGCGATATCGGCCTCCTTGCCCTTGTATTGCGGCACCACCGTCGCGGTAGCGAGCGTCGCGGAAGCGCCGCAGACGGCGGTGGCGGCACCAGCAAGCGCGCCGTAGCCGGTCTCCTGGCCCATCGCCCGTGCCATGGCAAAGCCCGCGATCACCGTCACCACCATGGAGAGGATCACGATCAGCGCCGTGGCCAGGCCGAGAGCGGCGATATCGCCCAGCGCGATCCGCAGACCAAGCAGCGCTACCGCGATGCGCAAGAGCCGCTTCACGGCGAGACCCATGCCCGGCTCGAAGAGCGGGCGCGCGGCGAGCGGGTTCAGCGCGACGCCGATCAGCAGCGCGATGACCATGGCCGGCAGGGGCAGCAGATCCGGCAGGCGCGGCGCCAGCCAGACCGCGACGATCGCCACGACGAGCGAGAGCGCCAGTCCGGGCCAGTTGGAGGAGATGAACGCGCGCGCGTCGCCTTGCAGCATACGCCTAGACAAACGCAACATGACGCTGCGTCAATCATCGCGACGCGACAATCGCGCCCAGACGCTTTTCGCGTCACGCCACGACGCGCGCTTTCACGGAAGCAGGCCGAGGCGTTCCGCGAGGGCGGTGAGCCAGACGATGCCCGCGAGCACGATGGCGAGGAACACCGCCGCCGAAGCGGAATCCTTCACCGCGCCGATTCGCGGATGGAAATCCGGCGTGACGTGATCCGACAGGCGCTCGATCGCGGTGTTGAGCAGCTCCGTCACCATGACCAGGACCAGCGAACCGATCATGGCGACGTACCAGGCGGCGTTCGGTGCGATGAAGAATCCAAGGACGAGGCAGAGCACCAGGATGATCGCTTCCTGCCGGAACGATTCCTCGCTGCGCAGATTGAAGCGCAACCCGGCAAGGGAAGAGAACGCGGCGCGCTTCAGGCGATTCATCGGATGCCTCAGTTCTTGCTGCCCGGCAGCGCCGGCGGCGGATCGTCCGTAATGGCGACGACCTTGCCGGGGTTGAGAATGTTGCGCGGGTCGATCGCCTGCTTGACCGCCTTCATCATATCAACGGCGACCGGATCCTTGTAGAGCAGCAATTCATCGCGCTTGATCAGACCGACCCCGTGTTCGGCGGCGATCGAGCCGTTCATCTTCGCCACGATATCATGAACGATGCGGTTGAAGTGCTCCCATTGCGCCAGAAATTCCGCCTTGTCCATGCCGACAGGCTGGCTGAGATTGAAATGGATGTTGCCGTCGCCGAAATGGCCGAAGCCGCACACGCGCACGCCGTCCATGGCGGCCTCGCAGGCGGCGCTCGCCTCGGTCAGGAAATCCGCGACGCGCGAGACCGGCACGGAGACGTCGTGCTTGATCGAGCCGCCTTCCTTGCCCTGCACCTCCGACATCAGCTCGCGCAGCTTCCACATTCCGGCCACCTGCGCACCGCTGGTGGCGAGCGCGGCATCCTCGACGAGTTCATCCTCGATCGCCTGGCCGAGCACGGTCTCGGCGAGTGTCTGCAGATCCGCATCCGGCTGGGGGGAGGTGAGTTCGATCAGCGCATAGGCGGCGTGCTCCCCCTGAAGCGGGCGGGTGACGTCATGGCCGTGCTTCATCACCATGTCGAGACCGAAGCGCGGGATGAATTCATAGGCGGTGAGCTGGTCACCCGCTGCCGCGCGCAGGCGCTCGAAAATCGTGAGCGCCGTGCGCGGCCCGTCGCAGCCGATGAAGGCGGTGACCTGTGACTTCGGCGCGGGATAGAGCTTGAGCACCGCCGCCGTGACGATGCCGAGCGTGCCTTCCGAGCCGATGAAGAGATGCTTGAGATCGTAGCCGGTATTGTCCTTGCGCAGGCCGCGCAACCCGTTCCAGATACGCCCGTCAGGCAGGACGACTTCGAGGCCGAGCACGAGATCACGGGTATTGCCGTAGCGCAGCACGCCGGTGCCGCCGGCATTGGTGGCGATGTTGCCGCCGATCTGGCAGGTGCCCTCGGAGCCCAGCGAGAGCGGAAACAGCTTGTCGGCCTCTTCCGCTGCATCCTGGATGCTCTTGAGCGTGCAGCCGGCCTCCGCCGTGATCGTCGCATTCGAGGCATCGACCTCGCGGATGGCATTGAGGCGCGAGAGCGACAGCACGATCCCGCCGAACGGGACCCCGCCGCCCACGAGCCCGGTATTGCCGCCATGAGGCACGACGGTGACGCCTTCCGCGTGGCAGGTCGCCATGACGAAGGCGGCCTCCTGCGCATCCTTCGGGCGCACCACGGCACCGGCCAGACCGCGATAGAGCCCGCGTGTTTCGACGAGATGCGGCGCCATGTCTTCCGGCTCAGTCAGAACATGTTCCGCGCCGAGCCGTCGGGACAGGCTCGCGAGAAATTCAGGGGTGGGGGTGGATGCTGGCGCCGACACGATCTGACGTTTCCCTATGGGTTGCTGTGTTTCGAACCTGAGAGCTTCCTGTTAGCAAACCGTGCGGCACTTGCATACGGTCGCTTCGCCAAGGCGGGGGTTGAACCTTGTCCCGGGTCCAGCCCCGCCTCAGGCGGCGCCTGCCTCATTCGCCGGTCGCACGCGACGCGATCGCCTCGAAACGGGCATCGATTTCCTCGGCGATGACAGCGAGCTCATCACCGCCTTCGTCGAGATAGGGCGCGAAGACGAAGCTTGGAGTCTTCCAGCTCAGCGTCGCGTTGCCGTCGTCGTTCTCGGTGACGTAGAACCGCAAAGGCGCCTCGATCATGGCGGCGGTGCTCATGTCGAGGATACGCACGGCATAGTCGTTGTTGAACACGCCGACGACCCGGTTCTCGGGGATTTCGATGCCGCGCTCGCGGGCAACTGCGGTCGGGCCGGCCTCGGTGACCACGCCCATCTTCTCGGCGGGAACGGCCTCGAGCAGGCGATCCAGCAATTGTGCATGGGCCAGATCGGTTTCGATGATGCGCCAGCCTTCGCGTGGTGCGATGTCACCGGCATCGGCCATCGTCGGCAGCAGGATGACGGCTGCGCAAAGAAGCTTCAGCGGATTGTGCATTGTTTCCTCCATGATCAGGTGTGGCAGGATGACGTTTCGACAGTCACTGGCTGCCTTGTGGCCGGGTTGGTTGCCAGCATGTGAGTGACCGCGCTGGTGCTCCGGTGCGGTAGAGCAAGGGGCAGTGCGGCATCCCCCTGAACCGCTCCGCATCCGCGTTGGCGCCTGTGCCGGGCACAGCCATCACAATGATGGCGCTCCAGTGGAAACTTTGTCACGGTGCTGTTGGTTCACCAGACCGCGCGAAATTTCCAATGAACAGACAGGGCTGAACGATGATAGCGAGACATGTGCATGTGACGGGCCGTGTCCAGGGTGTCTGGTTCCGGGCATGGGCGCGTGAACAGGCCCTGGCCGAAGGTGTCTCCGGATGGATCCGTAACCGCCCAGACGGTGCGGTCGAAGCCGTTCTGGCCGGCACCGAAGAAGCGGTCGAGACCCTGATCGCGAAGCTGCATGACGGCCCGACAGCCGCAAAGGTGGAAAACCTCCGCGTGGCGGATACCACGGTGCCGGACGAGACCGGGTTTCACATTGTCGGTTGAGCACGCAAGACAAGCACGGGAGACTGGGTTATCCGCTGGTGCGGATCCGTTTGTGGGAGGCGCGCCATGTCGGCGTTCTGGGAACTGGCAGGCATGTTCGTCTCGGCTTTCACCTCCGCGACATTGTTGCCCGGATCATCCGAGGCGGTTCTGGCCGGAATCGTCGCCCTCGGCACTGCGAGCGCGACGAGCGCCGTCATCGTGGCGACGCTCGGTAATACGGTCGGTTCCGTCGTCAACTGGGCGATGGGACTCTTCGCCGCGCGGTTCCGCCACCACCGCCGTTTCCCGCTGACGCCGGAGCAGTATGAGCGTTACGCGGCAATCTATGCAAAATGGGGCGTATGGAGCCTGCTGCTCTCCTGGACTCCCGTGATCGGCGATCCGCTCACGGTTGTAGCCGGTGTGATGCGCACGCCGTTATGGATCGTCGTGCCATTGGTGATGCTCGCCAAGGGCGCGCGCTATGTCGCCGTCGCCGGCGTGGTGGTGATGCTCTGACCCGTCAGAGTTCCAGCATCGCCGTCACCGGCGCGTGATCGGAGGGGCGCTCCCAGCCGCGCGCCTCGCGCAGCACCTCGACGGAGCGGCAGACGGGAGCGAGATCCGGCGAGAGCCAGATGTGATCGAGCCGGCGCCCCTTGTCGGCCTTGCTCCAGTCCGGCGAGCGGTAGCTCCACCAGCTGTAGATCTTCTCGGGCTCGGGGCGCAGGTCGCGCATGGAATCGACCAGCCCGGCCTCCTCGCGCAGGCGCTCCAGCGTGCTGGTCTCGAGCGGCGTGTGGCTGACGACGTCGAGAAGCTGCTTGTGGCTCCACACGTCGTGCTCCAGCGGGGCGATGTTGAGATCGCCCACGGTGACGGACGGCGCCCGCGACACCGCCGCGCGATCGGCCCAGCCGCGCATTTCCTCCAGAAATTGCAGCTTGTGCGCGAATTTCGGATTGACCGCCGGATCGGCCACGTCGCCACCGGCGGGGACATAGAAATTATGGATGGCAAGCCCCGCCGCTTCCCCGGCCTGCGGGCCGAGGCGCAACGAGATATGGCGCGCATCCTCCTTTTCGCAGAAGCCGGTGACGGCGATGTCGGCCACCGGAAAGCGCGAGATGATCGCGACGCCGTTATAGCCCTTCATGCCCGCAAAGGCGATGTGCTCGTAGCCGGCGGCGCGGATCGCCTTCTCCGGAAACTTGTCGACCGGGCACTTGGTCTCCTGCAGGCAGAGCACGTCCGGGCTCTGTTCGCTCAGGAAGCGGGTGACCTGATCGATGCGCAGGCGCACCGAGTTGATGTTCCAGCTGGTAATCGAAAACCGCACGTCGCCTCGCTCCCCTCCCGTAATGCCGAACGTCTTGGCTACGCTACGCGCGCCGCCGGGGAACCCGGTTTCGGGAGTTATCCAGAAGCTGCGCCTCACGCCCGCAGCGCGTCGATGATGCGCAGCTTGCCTTCAAGCGGCACCTGGCCGTCATAGATCCACGGGCCGATGGCGAAGGAGGGGGTGGCGTTGATGTTGAGGTTGTTGCCGGCACTGATGGCCGCTTCCATGGCCATGGTGACGAGATCGGAATCGGCGAATTCGACGAGTTCATGCCCGTCGGCACCCAGCTCCATGGCGACATCGAGCGCGCGCTGGCCGTTCTTCACGCCCCGGCGCGCATGGAGGCCGAGATGGAAATCGCGGTAATGATCGTTGCCGTAGAGGCCCTGGAAGGCGAGGGCGATCCGCGTCGCTTCCACCGAGGGCTCGCCGAGGATGGCATAGTTGACGAGGACATAGCCGAGATGTTCGTCGATATCGAGCAACTGGCCCATATCCTGCGCCGATTGGTGGCAGAAGGGGCAGTTGTAGTCGAAGAATTCGATCATGATCACATCGGGGTGCTCCGCACCGACATAGGCCGCCCCCGGAAGCGCCAACGCATCCTCGACGAGTTCGTAGGGTACCCGGCGCGCATCGCGGGCCTGCGCAGGCAGGCCGATCACGGTGGCGGCGGGCAGGGTGACGAGGCCGGTGAGCAGGTCGCGGCGGGAGAGTTGCAGACGCGATGAGAACGGCATGATCGAAACACGCTCCGATGGCTTGGACTGGATTCCGGACGAAGCCGAATCTGATCAAGCTTTTCGCCCCGGAAGCTGCAGCGGGCAAGCCTCGTCGGCCGCCGCTCGCGGCCTCGTGATGATCAGGCCGGATCCATCAGCGTCTCGACATGCGCGGCGACTGATTTGGCAAGGCCGACCAGATCGTAGCCGCCTTCCAGAAGCGAGACGACGCGGCCCGCGCAGGAGCGCTCGGCCACCCGCATCAGCGCCCGCGTGGCATAGGCGAAATCGGCCTCCGTCAGGTTGACGCTGCCCAGTGGATCGCGCCAATGCGCGTCGAAACCGGCGGAGATGATGAGGAGATCAGGCGCGAAATCGGTGATACGGGGCACGACGGCAGTGGTCATCACCTCGCGGAACGTGTCGCTGCCATCGCCGGGTGAGAGCGCGATGTTGAGGATGTTGTCATGCGCGCCGCGCTCGTTCGGGTCACCCGTGCCGGGGAAGAGCGGCATCTCGTGGGTCGAGATGTAGAGCACGTCGGGATCGTCCCAGAAGATGTCCTGCGTGCCGTTGCCGTGATGCACGTCCCAATCCATGATCGCGACGCGCTCCGCGCCATGATGATGGCGCGCCCAGCGCGCGGCGATGGCGGCGTGGTTGAAGAAGCAGAATCCCATCGCCACCCTGTGCTCGGCATGGTGACCGGGCGGGCGCATGGCGCTGAAGGCGTTGCGTACCTTGCCTGTCATGACCTCGTCGACCGCCAGCGTCGCCGCGCCTGCGCCGCGCAAGGCCGCTTCCATGGTGCCGGGAGAGAGGATCGTGTCGGAATCGATCTGTACCAGCCCCGATTCAGGCGAAGCTTCGAGCAACGCCTCCACATAGCCGCGATGATGCGCCAGCGCCACCGCCTCGATATCGGCCACGGGCGCCGCTTCCCGGGCGAGCATGGCAAAGCGCTCGTCCTCGAGCGCGGCCTCGACGGCCTTGATCCGATCAGCGCATTCGGGATGGCCGGTCGGTGTCTCGTGATCGAGGGCAGCGGGATGGGTGAGGAGGAGTGTTGTCATGGCGCTTTCTTCATGGACCGCCATGCTGGCGCGCAACGGCCCGTCTGTCCATACCCGGATATGCCACAGGGCGGATGAAGCTTACTCGGGCAGGGTCCCGTTCGAGGCGAGCACGGCGCCGGCAAGGTAGAGCGAGCCGCAGATCAGCACCCGCGGCGGTGTCTCCCAGGGCGTATCGCGCAGACCGGCAATGGCGCTCTCGACACCCGCCGCAGTCGAGGCGACCAGCCCGGCGCGGGCGGCGATCGAGGCGACTTCCATGGCCGGACGGCCCGCAACCTGCCCCGGTACGGGCACGGCGATCAACTCGCGCGCGAGCCCGGCGAAATTGCGCAGGAAGCCCTCGCCGTCCTTGGTGCCGAGCATCCCGGCGATCAGCACCAGCGGTGCTTCGGAGCGCTCGGAGAGATCCGCCATTGCGGCGGAAAGCGCGCGTCCGCCATCGGGGTTGTGTCCGCCATCGAGCCAGAGTTCGGCACCTTCCGGGGCGAGGCCGGGCAGGACGCCTCGGGTGAGGCGCTGTAGCCGACCCGGCCACTCGGCGGCGCGGATGCCGGTCTCGAAACCATTTGGCGAAAGACGATGAAATCCGGCCGCGCGCAGGGCGGCGATGGCGGTGCCCGCATTGCTGATCTGATGCGCGCCGACGAGGCGCGGCAGTGGCAGATCGAGCAGGAGGTCTTCATCCTGGTAGATGACGCGTCCGTTTTCCTCATGGGTGGAGAAATCCTGGCCGCCGATCAGGATCGGCGATGCGCCGCGCTGTTCGGCCACGTCATGCAGGACGCTCTCCGCCGCCGCGTAATCCTGGCGGGCAATGACCGTGGGACGCCCCGGCTTGATGATTCCCGCCTTCTCGAAGGCGATCTTCTCCACCGTGTCGCCCAGATATTCGGCATGGTCGAGGCCGATCGGCGTGATCACCGCGCAGGCGGGATCGGCGACGACATTGGTCGCGTCGAAGCGCCCGCCGAGGCCCACTTCCAGCAGCAGCACATCCGCCGGGGCCTCCGCGAAGAGATGGATCGCGGCGACTGTCGTGATCTCGAACACGGTGATCGGCGCCCCGGCATTCACCTGGTCGCAGATGCGCAGCGCCCCCACCAGACGCTCCTCGTCGACGAAGCGCCCGCCGCCGGGCTGGCCGAGCCGGATGCGCTCGTGAAACCGCACCAGATGCGGTGAGGTATAGACATGCACCACGAGGCCGGCCGCTTCCAGCATGGCGCGCATGAAGGCGATGGTCGAGCCCTTGCCGTTGGTGCCGGCAACGTGAATCACCGGCGGCAGGCGGTGTTCGGGATGGCCCAGAGCCGCGAGCAGCCGCTCGACGCGGCCCAGCGACAGATCGATGGATTTGGGATGCAGGGCGAGGAAGCGCGCGATCAGCGCGTCTGAGGATTCCATCGTGGCTCGCTCCACTCGGGGGAATGGCGTTGGTCTCAGCAGTGTCCGTGCCGCGCGTTGCGTCTCAGGCGCCGCAGGCGCGTGAAGGCGTCACTGCGGCTTCTCGCCCGCCTCCGCCGCTGCTTCTGCGGCCGGGGCAGGCGGGTTGGCGGGAGCGGATTTCGCGCTGTCGTGTGGTGGGGAGGTCTTGGCGGAGGTGCCCGCGCCGGTCCCGCCATCCGATGTCGCGGCAGGCTTGTTCTCGACCTTTGGCGGGTTGCCAGAAGAGGCTCCGGCATCGGGTGCCGGCTGCTTCATGAAGATGCGCGCGAGATTGGCGATCGTCGCCTTCAGCTCCGTGCGCGGCACCACCATGTCGACCATGCCGTGATCCTTGAGATACTCGGCGCGCTGGAAGCCTTCCGGCAGCTTCTCGCGGATGGTCTGCTCGATCACACGGGGGCCGGCAAAGCCGATCAGCGCGCCGGGCTCGGCAATATGCACATCGCCTAGCATGGCATAAGAGGCGGTGACGCCGCCGGTGGTGGGATTGGTGAGCACGACGATATAGGGCAGGCGCGCCTCGCGCAGGCGCCGCAGCGCCACCGTCGTGCGCGGCATCTGCATCAGCGAGAGGATGCCTTCCTGCATGCGCGCGCCGCCGGAGGCCACAAAGAGCACGAAGGGCGTGCCGCGTTCGCGCGCCGTATCGGCGGCGGTGACGATCGCCTCACCGGCGGCCATGCCGAGCGAACCGCCCATGAAGGCGAAATCCTGGACCGCAACCGTCATCAGCGTCCCGTCGACATTCCCGACGGCGACCTTGACCGCATCCTGCATCCCCGTCTTGGCGCGCGCGTCGCGCAGACGGTCGGCATAGCGTTTCTCGTCGCGGAATTTCAAGGGATCGGCGGCGACGCTGCGCAGGGGGATGTCCTCGAACCGGCCGTCGAAGGTGATCTTCAGCCGATCAGCTGCGTTGAGACGCAGGTGATGGTTCGAGCCGGGTATCACCCACAGATTCGCCTCGACTTCCTTGTGGAAGACCATCTGCCCGGTATCCGGGCATTTCACCCAGAGATTCTCCGGCGTCTCGCGCTTGAAAAGCGTCTTGATGCGCGGACGGACGACGTCTGAAATCCAGTTCATGCTGCAAAGGCCCCGGATGCTCTCGTGTGGGCTGGTTACCCGACCAGCGCGCGTTGCATAAAGCATCCGCGCGTGAATGCCAAATCCGATATGGGGGTGATCGGGGGCGGGGCAACGGCTACTGTCGATTCTTTCAATGTCGCGTGCCTCGGCGCACCGTTTGATGTTCCGGGCCGGCATGGACGGGGTCGGACCCATGGAGAACCGCAATGGACGAACTGGCGCTCCTGACGGATCTGCACGCGGGCAATACAAGGCAGGGGCCAGGTGGCGACGACGAAACCCGCTTCGCCATAGCCCTCGCCGGACTGGTGGCACAGACCGGATTGCGGATTGCGGATATCGGTTGCGGAACAGGGGCTTCGGCGCTGATCCTCGCGCAGGATCTCGATGCCGACGTAACCGCCGTGGACGCCCTTCCCGGTTTCCTCGCAGCGCTGGAGGGCCGGGCCGCACGGGCCGGTCTGTCCGGGCGCATCACGACGCTGGCCGCGTCGATGGACGATCTGCCGTTCGCGGCGGATTCGCTCGATGCGATCTGGTCCGAGGGCGCGATCTACAATATGGGCTTCGAGAACGGGATCCGGGCCTGGCGCCGTTTCCTGAAGCCGGGAGGAGTGCTCGCCGTCTCCGAGCTGACCTGGTTCACGGCGGACAGGCCCGCCGAAATCGAAGCGTACTGGAGCAGGGAATATCCGGAGGTCGGTCGCGCCGGCGCCAAGATCGCACTCCTTGAAAAGCACGGCTACACGCCGATCGGCTATCACGCGCTCCCGGAAGCCTGCTGGCGGGAGAATTATTTTCGACCCCTTGCACAGGGCTTCGAGGCCTTCCTCGACAGGCACGGGGCCGATGCGGGAGCGCAGGATGTGATCCGTGCGCAACGCGAGGAGATCGCCCTGCATGACCGTTATGCGCGCTATTTCGGTTACGGCTTCTATATCGCGCGCAAGACCGCCGCGTGATGCGATCCCCGATCGCCCGATCATCGACGACCTGCGCCGGCGCTTCGTCCGGCCTTGTGCGCGAGATCGCCGGGGCGGACATGCGTTGCGACGCGGCTGCAGGATGGTGCGCCGTTCTTCATGAGCACGATAAAATGAATGGTGCCCAGGGACGGAATCGAACCGCCGACACTGCGATTTTCAGTCGCATGCTCTACCAACTGAGCTACCTGGGCGAACGGGGCATCAGCCGCCATCGGTGGGGGGTATAAGCACGCCTGCGCGCGCTGTAAACTGCTTTCTTGCGCGGCTGGGGAAAAATCATGCCGGCTGCGTATCCCGGCAGCGTTCGCTCTTGCCTGCGCTTTCTTCCGGCGCACTTTCGTTTGTGGCTCTTGCCTGACGTAACGCGAGCATGCTCATGCTGACGCGAAGGCGAATCGGCCCGCGCGGGCCGTGTCGGGGGATGCAGAGCATGTACGTTCAGCTATCGCGGGACGGGGCGGGCATGATGCTGCGCCGGATCGCGGCGATCGTCGCGATATGGGTCGGGCTGGTGATCATATCGATGCCGGCGTCGGCGCAGGACGGACCCTGTGCGGCGCGGCTTTTCGATGATGCGCGCTTCACTGTCTGCACCATCGACCCGGCCACGCATGACATTGTCCTCTACACCAGCGACGCGCAAGGCCGCGCCTATGCGGGATTTTCGCGCCTGCCGCAGGAGCGGGAGGGAGCTCCGCTGGTCTTTGCCATGAATGCGGGCATGTATCACGCCGATCTCTCGCCGGTCGGCCTGCATGTGGAGGAGGGCGAACAGATCAAGGCGATCAACACCCGCCCCGGGCCCGGCAATTTCCACATGCTTCCCAACGGAGTCTTCTACATGACGGGCGACACGGCGGGCGTCGCAACGACCGAGCATTTCCTCGCGCGCGGCATCGCGCCCGATCTCGCCACGCAATCGGGCCCGATGCTGGTCATCGACGGCGCGCTTCATCCGCGCTTCATCCGGGACTCGACCTCGCTGCGCCGGCGCAACGGGGTTTGTGTCGGCGATAGCGGCGCCATATCCTTTGCGATCTCGGAGCAGCCGGTGAATTTCCACCATTTCGCGCGACTGTTCCGTGACGGGCTCGGCTGCCGCAATGCGCTTTATCTCGACGGAACCATGTCGAGCCTGCATGCTCCGGCGCTCGGGCGCTCGGATGCGATCCGCCCGATGGGGCCGATCATCGCGGCCTATCCACGCCAAAGGTGATGACGGCCACGGTTTCGCCGTGATGGCGTGGCCTCCATGCAACGCTCACGGTTTCGTGTGTCGCGAAAGCCTCGTTCCAGCGCCATCGTCCATCAATCATTCATGCTTGATTTCGTATTTCGTGGAACTCATGCGATGCTCTTGTGCTTGCAATCAGGCGAGATCGGTTTAACCAATCGCCGGTGCGTTGGGCAGGGCTTGCGCGCAACCAACCTGTCTCTGGCCTGAGGGGAGGGCCGTTCGGCGATGTCGGATGCTTTTGCAGTCTTTGGTGCGCTCGTGGCACTGTCCGCGCCGCTCGTGGCAGGTCCCGTCGGTTTTGTGGAGCCCGAACACGCCATCGTGCTCGGCCAGAGCGAGCGTGCCGGGGCGAGCGCCTCGGCCCCGGCTTTCTATGCGGGCGGCGAGGAAATGGGCCGGCTCGGGGTCGATAACCCCACAGTGACCTTCGAAGATCTACCGGAAACCTTCATCAGGGCGCTCATTGCGGTGGAGGATACGCATTTCGAGCAGCATATGGGTGTCGATCCGGTCGGTGTGACGCGCGCGGCGACCGGTCTGGCGCGGGGGCAATTCGCCGGCGGCGGTTCGACACTGAGTCAGCAGCTCGCCAAGAACGTCATCACGGGTGCGCGCCAGACCATCGATCGCAAGATCGAGGAAGCCTATTCCGCCGTCGTGACAGAGACGCTGGCCGAGAAGGAAGAGATCCTCGAATCCTACGCCAACGCCGTGTTCTTCGGGCGTCGTTCGGATGGCGCCGCGCGCGCTGCGCAAAACTGGTTCGACAAGGAATGGGACCAGCTCTCGCTTTCCGAATATGCCTTCCTCGCCGGCGTCCTTCAGGCACCCTCGGCGCTCGATCCGCTGCGCAATCGCGAGCGCGCTGTGGCGCGGCGCGACCATGTGATCCGCCGTATGGAGCAGGTCGGCTTCATTACCTCCGAAGAGGCCGCCGATGCCATGGCGGAGCCGCTGGAGGTCTCGCCGGGGCCGCGCCCCGTGCGCTCCAGCATCGCCATCCCGGACGCTGATTTCTGGGCCCTGTCGGAGGCGCGCCGCTTCATCGTCGGCGAGAATCTGGCCGCTCTCGCCGAGCGCGGGGGCTATGTCAGCACCATCCGGCATGATGCGCAGGTCATGGTGCAGGAGGTTCTGGCCGAGCAACTGATGCGGCTCAATGGTCAGGTCCCGCATCAGCCGCTCGGCTTCGTGCCCGCAGAAGCGCTTGCGGAGAACGATCAGACCGGGATCTGGCGCGCTGCCCGTGAGGCTGTTTCCTTCATGCCCGAGGGCGCCTGGCGCGTCGTGGTCAATGGCGACGATCTGCTGATCGAGGATCGCCCCGCGCTGGGTGAAGTTCCCGAGATCGAAAGCTGGCCGAACTGGCTGCGCCCGCGCGGCGTTTATGTGCTCAAGCCCGATGGCAGCATCATGGGGCGCCCGAACGTGCAGGGCGCCGCAGTCGTGATCGACACGGCGACCAACGAGACCATAGCCTCCGTGGGCGGTTTCGCCACCTGGGCGAGCCAGTTCGACCGCACCCGCGCCATGCGCCAGCCGGGCTCCTCGATCAAGACCCTGATCTGGCTGGCCGCACTCGAATACGGCTACAACGCGGAAGGTTATATCTCGGATGAGCCGCTGACCTTCCGCGATGGCGACGGCTGGTGGACGCCGCGCAATTACGGACGCGAGACGCTGGGTCTCGTGCCGTTCTTTACCGCCTTCGAGCGCAGCCTCAACGTCATAGCCGTGCGGATCGCCGATTTCGTCGGGATGGAGCGCATCCGCCCCTTCCTCGAGGACTCGCAGCTCTACAGTTACGGCGAGCCGCGCCTGAGCAATCTCTCAACCGCGATCGGCGCGGTCGAGACGACACCGGCAGCCATGGCGATGGCAATGGCGCTGCTCGACCCGCGCACCAGTGATCTCGCCTCCCGCTCGGCCTTGCAGGAACTCGAATCGATGATGGCGGGCGTGGTTGTGCGCGGCACCGCCGCCGGCGCCTTCCGGGATGGCCCCAAGGGGGTCGTCGGCAAGACGGGCACGTCGCAGGATCATCGCGATACCTGGTTCGTCGGGCGCACCGGCGACCTCGCCTTCGCGATCTGGATCGGTCGCGACGATGATCGCACGCTGCCCAATCTCGATGGGCGTCGTCCGACCGGCGGCGGCTTTGCTGCGCCCGTGGCTGCACGAATCGTCACCGAATTGCGCGCGATGGGGCTGAGCGATGAAGAGCTCAATCCGCCGCTTTTCCCGCCAAAGCCGATCATCCCGATTCAACCGGTGCAGCCGATCGAGCCGGATCCGCGCTATTCCGCCGGGAATGACAACCGGCCATTTTCGGTGCGCTGAATTGGATTTGAACCGCTTGACGCAGCAAAATCAGGAATATCGTCGATGATCGCGACGCGTGCAGCGCTTTTCGCAATGCTGAGTGCCGGCATCCCGCTGGCTTCCGGTCACGTCTCCTCGTTGGCCCTTGCCCAGGCAGTGAGCCCGGACATCCTCACGCAGGACCTTCCTTTACTGGTCGAGGAGGATGACGGCCTTGCCGAAGCGGATATCCGCGCTGCGCTCGAAGGGTTGCATCCGGTCTTCTCCGCCGCAGCCTGGGAGGCGGTTCGTCCCGGTGCCGAGACGGCTCTGCCGATGCTGCAGGACGCCTTCCTGCCGGAAGGCTTTGCCGCAGGTGCTCCGCAATTCAGCCTCGAGGGCGTGGCACTCGCGGTAGCGCAGCGCGAGACGCGCATCCTCGCCGCGCGCCTCTTCATGCTCGATGGCGCCATCGTGCTCACCGACGTGACGCTGAGCAATCTGGCTGGAGAGGCGCGTGCGGAGACGATCGTGCTCGCACATGAGACGATCGGTCATCTCGGCGATTTTCTGACGGCAGAGGCCGAATCGCGGATCTATCCTGCGGATGCCGGTTTCGTCACGGCGCTGGATCTGCGCCTCGATACCCGAGAGATCGTGCGCGAGGATCGCCCCGGCCCGGCCTTCAAGGCAATGATGCAGACCGAAGGCCTTCTGGTCGAGGGTTTGCATGTGCGTTTCCCCGATGATCCGCGCGATCGTGCGCAAGAAAGCGGGGAAGAAAGCGCGGATGACGCGCCGGAGGGGGATACCGGGGAAGTCGTGCCCGAGGATTCGGAAGCCGAGGCAGAGGCGCCGGTCACGACCGGCGCCGGCGCAAGGCGTCTTTTCGTGGAGCGGATACTGGGTGGTGCGACGCGCGGCGAGGCTGTCTTCGCCGGCGAGGCTTCGTTTTCTCTTGCGCGCTTCGAGGGTGCCGTGTCCGGTTCGCTCGAGGCCCTGTCACCGCGCCGCCTTCTGGCGCATCTGGAGCAGGAACCGGCTCATTTCGCCACGCAGCCCGCCGGCGAGGGGCGTATTGATGTCGATCTCAGCGATTTTGTCATGCAGGTCAGCGGTCGGCGCGGCGTTGGCGCGAATTCAGCCCCGCCGGCACCGGTGGATATGTTGATCGGGGAGGGCGCCTTGTCCGTCGCGGTCGAACGCGATGGCGTCGTCACGCTGGCTGGCCATGTCGGTGCCGCCGAGGCCGCGCCACAGATCCTTGCCGGGACCCCGCTCGAGGCAGCGGCGATTCAGGTCGCCGCGACAGCGAGCACCTCTGCCGACAGGCTGTTCGGTGAAGGGCGCCTGCACGCGCGGCTCGCGCCGGGTTATGGCGTGGATCTCGATCTTTGGCTGGACGCGCCGGGTCTGCTTACGCTGCGCAATGCTGCAGACGTCGATCTGCCTGACAATCTGCGCGCCTCGTTGCGCGGCGGGCGCATGGCAGCCTTGTTGCCGCTGATTTTCGAATCGACCGCGCGCCGGCTCACCTTCGCGATGATCGACGAAGGGCTCGGCGCCCTGGTCGAGGCAGGGACGGGCCGCAGCCTGCGCGAATGGGTTGCCGATGCGGTGGCCGCCGAGGCACCGGCCGGTGGTGGCGGTGGTATGGAGGCCATGACGCTGCAACTTGCGCTGGGACAGCTCGAAGGCGTCTTCGTCATGCTCGAGGATGAGGGTTCGGTTCGTCTCGAAGCGACGTCCGAGCGCCCCGCAAGCCTGGTGCTGCAGGCGCTCGAATTCCTGCGCTCGGCCCGTCCGGTGGCTGAAAAGGCCGAAATCCGTCCGTGAGCACACCTGCGCTTGCCAGGCGCCCGTGCATCGGGCGGCGTCATCTTTCCCTTGCGGAATTTCTTGTGATTGTCACAAGCGGGTAACATGGTGGCGTTAATGCGTGCGGAGGCAAACAAGCACCGGGGAGTGACCTTATGACGAATGACCGCGTGACCTTCAAGCGCGCCGCGATGATCGCCGCGACGCTCGGTTTCATGTTTTCTGCCGGCTCCGCTCATGCTCAGAGCGGCGATCTGGTGATCTACACCTCGACTCCGACCGAGCAGATGGACGAACTCGTCGCGCGGTTCAACGAGACCTATCCCGACGTTAATGTGGAATATTTCCGCTCCGGGACGACCGAGGTGATCAACCGCCTGCAGGCGGAGTTCGCCGCTGACGCGCCGCAGCCGGACGTGCTGCTGATCGCCGATACCGTGGTGATGAGCCAGCTCAAGGCTGATGAGCGCCTCATGGCTTATGCGGATGCCCCGATCGCGGGTACTGATGCCGCCCTGCACGATTCCGACATGACATTCTTCTCCACGAAGCTGATCACCACCGGCTTCATGGTCAATACCGACAACGTGGCAGAGCCCGTCACCTCTTGGGCGGATCTCGCGGATGAAGCCATTGCCGGGCGTCTGATGATGCCGAGCCCGCTCTATTCCGGCGCTGCCCTGATCCATGTCGGCACCGTAACCAATCTCGATGGTTTCGGTTGGGACTTCTACGAAGCGCTGGCTGATGGCGGTGCCGTGGCCGGGCGTGGCAATGGTGGCGTGCTCGATGCGGTCGCACGCGGTGAAATGGATTACGGCGTGATTGTCGATTTCATGCCGCTCAACGCGAAAGCCGATGGTTCGCCGGTCGATTTCATCTTCCCCGACGAGGGCGTGACGGCGGTCACCGAGCCGGTCGCCATCCTTTCTACTGCGAACAATGTCGAGGCTGCGCAGGCCTTCGTCGACTGGCAGCTCTCCGAAGAAGGTCAGCGTTTCCATGTCGAGCAGGGCTACCTGCCTCTGCGTGAGGGGATCGCGCCCCCGGATGTGTTTCCGGCCATGGATGCGGTGAACGTCATCACGATCGACCCGGCCCTGCTGATGGAGCAGACCGAGGAGATCAAGCGCCGCTTCGCTGACCTGTTCGGCGGCTGATCCAACAGATGTCGGTCGCGCAGCGGGATCATCCGGGCGCGCTCCGGCGCCGCTTTCCCGTCATGGGGGCCGAGACGCTGATTCTGTCGGCGCTCGGCCTCTATGTCGTGGTGCTCTGCATCTGGCCGCTCGCCCGCCTGCTCGCTACCGTCTTCGCCGATGGCGCGGCGGAGGGCATTGCCTTCATCGGTGAGGTCTGGTCGGGGCGCGCAGCCCGGCGTGCGACCTGGAACACGCTCGAGGCGAGCTTTCTCGCCACCATCGTCTCCGTCCTGCTCGGCGCCGCCACGGCGCTGATCGTGGCGCTGACGGATCTGCGCTACAAGGCGCTACTCGTCTTTCTGCTGCTCCTGCCGCTTCTGATCCCCCCGCAGATCTCGGCATTGGCCTGGCTCGCGATGATCGGACCCCAGAGCCCCCTCTGGCTGATACCGGGGCTCGAAGCGGTTCGTCCGGAGCGTAATCCGTTATTGGGGCGCGATGGGATCGTTCTGGTGATGGGGCTCGAACACGCACCCATGGTCTTCCTCGCGGTGCGCGCGGCGCTGCGTTCGCTGCCTGCCGATCTGATCGATGCGGCGCGCGCTGCGGGCTCACGTCCGATGGGTGCATTGATGCGGGTGATCCTGCCGCTGATGTTGCCCGCGATGACCGCCGGCGCGGCGCTCGCCTTCGTCTCGGCGATCGGGAATTTCGGTGTTCCGGCCCTGCTCGGCATACCGGGGCGTTATCCGATGCTCTCCACGCTGATCTATCAGCGGCTGTCGGGATTCGGCCCGGGCGCCCTGCCGGAAGTTGCCTCGCTCGCCCTTATTCTCGCCGGGATGGCGGTGATCGGCATCGCGGCCCAGACGCTGATCCTGCGCCGCCATGCTGCCGCCGTGGACCGGGTCGGCGCGATGCACGGCGGTTTCGCCCTGGGGCGCTGGTTCTGGCCTGTGACAATGGCCGTCTGGGCGCTGATGCTGCTGATTGCCGTGATGCCGCTGGTCTCGCTCGCCGCCTCGGCGCTGGTGCCGTCTGTGGGGATGCGCCTGACCTGGCAGACGCTGACCTTCGATAATCTGATCTATGTGGTGACGGGGCTGGGCAGCGCGCAGCGCGCCTTCGTCAACAGTCTCTTCCTCGCCGGCACTGCTGCGGTGATCACCATCTGCATCTGTGCGCCACTGGCCTGGCTGATGGTGGCGCGGCGTTCGCGCGTGGCGCAATGGTTGAACGTCGCGGCGGATGCGCCCTATGTCCTGCCGGGTATTGTTCTTTCGATCGCGGTGATTCTCGTGCTGCTGCCTCCTTTGCCGATTCTCGGGATCAGCCTCTACAATACCATCTGGATCCTGCTCTTCGCCTATCTTGCGCGTTTCCTTGCGCTTGCGCTGCGCCCGGTCGTCGCCGCCATGGCACAGATCGATCGGGCTGGCGAGGAAGCCGCGCAGATGGCGGGGGCGCGGCCCGTCCGCCGGCTGCGCACGATCATTCTGCCGCTGCTCGCCCCGGCGCTCGGAGCGGGTGCGATCCTGGTCTTTCTTGGCGCGTTCTCCGAGCTGACCGTCTCGGCGCTGCTCTGGTCGCGGGGCTCGGAGACGGTGGGCGTCGTGATCTTCAGCCTGTATGACGAGGGGAATTCGACCGCTGCCGCTGCAGTATCGGTCTGGGTGCTCGCGATCATACTCGGGCTCGCCCTCACCGTGACGGCCCTGGGGCGACGTCTGCCGGAAGGAGTTTTGCCATGGCGCATGTGAGCCTGCGCAACGTCACCCGCATCGCTGCGGGGCGGCGCATCGTCGATGACGTGTCGCTCGATATCGCCGATGGCAGCTGCCAGGCGCTGCTCGGCCCCTCGGGTTGTGGCAAGACCACGCTTTTGCGCCTGCTCGCGGGGTTCGACGCCCTCGATGGCGGTGAGATCCGTTTTGACGACGATGTGGTCGCGCGCCCGGGGCGCCAGCTCGAACCGGAGGATCGGCGGGTCGGCATGGTGTTTCAATCCTATGCCCTGTGGCCGCATCTCGATGTGGCCGGCAATGTCGATTACGCCCTGCGCGTGCGCAAGGTCGCCCGGGCGGAGCGGCGCAGGCGCGTCGAGGAGGCGCTGGACATTGTCGGGCTGCCCGGTTTCGCCGAACGCAAGGTGCAGAACCTGTCGGGCGGTCAGCGTCAGCGTGTTGCGCTTGCGCGCTGCCTCGCCATGCGCCCGCGCCTCGTTCTGCTCGACGAGCCGCTGGCCAATCTCGATGCGCATCTGCGCGAGACCATGATCGACGCGTTCCGCGCCTTCCATGCGGCGAGCGGCGCGACGATGATTTACGTCACGCATGATCAGGCCGAGGCGATGGCGCTGGCCGACCGAATCGCGGTGATGGATCAGGGGCGCTTGCGGCAGGTGGATACGCCGGTACGGCTCTACGATGCCCCCTGCGATGCCATGGTGGCGCGCTTCATCGGGCAGGGGCAGCTCGTGCCCGTGGAGGTGCTGGCGCCGCCCGTCTCGGGGTGGGCGCGGGTGCGGCTCTACGGTTGCGAGACCCTCCTGCGCTGTGATGCGCGCACGGCCAGCGGGGCGGCGACGGCCTGTCTGCGCCCGGATGCACTCGCCATCGCCGAGCCGGAAGCGGCGCCGGCGGGCGTGCCGGCGCATATCCGCGACGTGCGCTTCGAGGGCGCTTCACGGCTGGTGCGGATCGCACCGGAAGCAGCGCCGCAGGCCCAGCTTGTGCTGCGCGCACGCGGGGCCGTTCCCGCTGTGGGGGCATTGGTGCATGTCACGGTCGGTGACGGCTGGATCCTGCCAAAGGCGGAAAACGGGGCGATTGCAATCCCGCAGGCGCAGGCGGCGGAGTAGGGGGGGTGGCTCACAGACGCCGCAGGGCCACTTCCTCGATGCGGTGGCTTTCGCCCTTGCGCAGGATCAGGCTCGCGCGCTGACGGGTGGGGAGCACGTTTTCATGCAGGTTGACGAGGTTGATCCGGCTCCACAATCCATCCGCTATGGCGACGGCCTCTGCCTCTTCGAGTTCCGCATATTTGTGGAAATAGGATTTCGGGTCGCGGAAGGCCGTGTGGCGCAGCCGCAGGAAGCGATCGATATACCAGCGATGCAGATCCGCCTCGTCGGCATCGAGGAAGATCGAGAAATCGAAGAAATCCGAAACGAACGGAATCGCCTTGCCGTCGCGCGGCATGCGTGCCGGCTGGAGCACGTTGAGGCCTTCGACGATGAGGATGTCGGGCCGGTCGATCACGACCTCCTCGCCGGGCACGACATCGTAGACCAGATGCGAGTAAAGTGGTGCCTTGACGGCGGCGCGTCCGGCCTTGATGGCGTTGAGGAAGCGCAGGAGCTTGCCGGTATCATAGCTCTCGGGAAAGCCCTTGCGCTCCATCAGCCCCTGGCGTTGCAGCTCGGCATTGGGCAGAAGAAAACCGTCGGTCGTGAGGAGATCGACCTTGGGCGTATTCGGCCAGCGCGCCAGCAGCGCCTTGAGCACGCGCGCCGTGGTCGACTTGCCGACGGCGACGGAGCCGGCGACGCCGATGATATAGGGGGATTTGCGCTCGTTCTCGGCCATCAGGAAGCGTTGCGTGGCGCGAAACAGCCCCTGCGTCGCCGCAACATAAAGCGAGAGCAGGCGCGAGAGCGGCAGATAGATCGCGATGACTTCCTCGAGCGAGATCGGATCGTTGAGCGATTGCAGCTGCATGACCTCATCGCCCGAGAGCGTCATCGGCTGATCGGCGCGCAATCCCGCCCATTCCTCGCGCGTGAAGGTGCGATAGGGCGAGAGGGCCGCGTCGTCACTGCGTTCGCCGATTTCCCGGGCCAGGTTGACGTTCATGGCGCTGCTTCCGTTCAGGCGGCTGGGCCGCGCGAGGCTTTCTCGGCGAGGCCCGATTGCGCCGTGCGCCGCTCCAACTCCGCCATCACCGCATCAAGCGACACATCGCGTGCCGCCAGCAATGCCATCAGATGATAGAGCACATCGGCGCTTTCGGCGATCAGTGCTTTCGGATCATTCTCCACCGCTGCAATCACCGCTTCCACCGCCTCCTCGCCGAATTTCTTCGCCGCGCGGGCGGGATCGGCGGCGAGCCGGGCGGTGTAGGATTCCTCGGGCGAGGCTTCGGCGCGCGCAGTGACGATCACGGCGAGATCGGCGAGGGTGAAACCGCTCACATTTGCCTCCTCAGACATCAAGCCGCACCGGCAGGCCGGAATCGGCCATGGCGCGCTTGGCCTCGCCGATCGAGTATTCGCCGAAATGGAAGATCGAGGCGGCGAGGACCGCATTGGCGCCACCATCGCGCACGCCCTCGACCAGATGATCGAGCGTGCCGACGCCGCCCGAGGCAACGACCGGCACAGAGACGGAATCGCAGATCGTGCGCATCAGTTCCAGATCGTAGCCGGATTTGGTGCCGTCGCGATCCATCGAGGTGACGAGCAGCTCGCCGGCGCCGAGATCGGCGACCTCGCGGGCATAGGTGATCGCATCGATCCCGGTGGGATTGCGCCCGCCATGGGTAAAGATTTCCCAGCGGGGCGGTTCACCGGGCGCGGAGACACGCTTGGCGTCGATGGCGACGACGATGCATTGCACGCCGAATTTCTCGGCGGCGCGGCGCACGAAATCGCGGTCCTTCACCGCCGCCGTCATGATCGAGACCTTGTCGGCCCCCGCCAGCAGCAGCGCGCGGATATCCTCGATACTGCGCACACCCCCGCCCACGGTGAGCGGCATGAAGCAGGCTGCAGCCGTGCGGCTGACGACATCGAGCAGGATGCCGCGATCTTCGTGGCTCGCGGTGATGTCGAGGAAGCACAATTCATCTGCCCCGGCGGCGTCATAGGCCATGGCGCATTCCACCGGATCGCCGGCATCGCGCAGATCCACGAATTGAACGCCCTTGACGACACGACCGTCCTTGACGTCGAGGCAGGGAATCAGACGGGTCTTCAGCATGGCCGCAAGGGTCCTTTTCGCAATGCGGTATCCCGGCAACATCCTTGCGCAACTTCCCGAGGGTGCGTCAAGGAACAATTCGCCAGACGGGATTGGGATTGCGGCGCGCTACCGCGTCCGCCGGCGGCCATCGGGGCAGCCGGCGGTCAACGGGTCGGCCCGCGCGGATCAGCGCCCCGTCTTGATCCGTGTCCAGGCGCGGGTGATCAGGCGCTGCGTGCGCGCATCATGAGCCGTTGTAATCAGCAGGCCGTCCATGGTCTCGTCATCGGGGTAGATCCCGGGATCGTTCAGGATCGCCTCGTCGATCATCGGCTTGGCCGGCAGCACGCCGGACGCATAGGCGACGTAGTTGACGTTCGCCGCCGCGATCTCGGGGCGCAGCATGAAATCGATGAAGGCATGGGCGTTTTCCGGATTGGGGGCATCGGCGGGGATGGCGAAGGAATCGAACCACATCACCGCGCCTTCACGCGGCACGAAATAGGCGATATCGATTCCCGAGCCGGCTTCCTCGGCCCGGTCACGCGCCTGCAGGATGTCGCCGGAATAGCCTACCGCGACGCAGATATCGCCATTGGCGAGGGCGTTGATGTATTCTGAAGCGTGGAAGCGGCGCACATTCTGGCTCATCTGCGAGAGCAGTTCCGCAGCTTGGTCGATCTCGCCGGGATCGCGCGAATCGTGCGGCAGGCCGAGATAGTTGAGCGCGGAGGGGAACATGTCGTCAGCGGCATCGACGATATAGATGCCGCAATCGGACAGCTGCGCAGCGATCTCGGGATCGAAGACGAGCGACCACGTATCGAGCGGCGCATCCTCGCCGAGGCGTTCGCGAACCATGTCGCGATTCACGCCGATACCGGTGGTGCCCCACATGTAGATCACCGAATGCGCGTTGCCGGGATCATAGATCGCGGTGCGCTCGGCGATTTCGGGCCAGACATTGTCGAGATTGGAAAGCTGGTCCTGATCGAGCGTGGCCAATGCGCCGGCCTGGATCAACCGCTCGATATAGGGGCCCGTCGGCACGACGATGTCGTAACCGGAACGCCCGGCGAGCAGGCGGGTCTCGACGATCTCGTTGGTGTCATACGTATCATAGACCACGCGGATGCCCGTTTCTTCCGTGAAGGCTTCAAGCGTGGCGGGATCGACGTAATCCGACCAGTTATAGACATTCACGACCGCATCCTGCGCCCGCGCGGCGTCGCTTGCGCTGATCGCGAGGGTCAGGGGCAGGGCAAGCGCCGTGCAGGCGATTGTGGTGGTGAGAAGGGTGCGCAGCATCGCGGGCCAGCTCCGGTGCTCGTAGGGGGGGACGGGGTGATCTGCCATCCAGACGACAGGCGGACGCAGGGTAGAAACTCATCCCCGCGCCCGCAAGCACCATATCGCGTCGAGCGGTCCGAAACCGGGCTCAACGGCAGACGCGGCGACGATCCGTCACCCAGCCGCGTCCGTCCCAGTAGCGCTCGGTGCGCACCGTGCAGGACTGGCTGCGGCTGCGGCGGTCATCGCGCCAGCGCCGGTCGCGCCGGTCGTAGCGGTTCTGGTCGCGCCAGTGCGAACGCTGATCGCGCCAGTGCGAGCGGTCATCGTAGCGCGGCGGCGGGGCGGCTTTGCGTTGCGGTGCAGTTTGGCGATGCGGTGCAGCTTTGCGCTGTGGCGTGGCCTGGCGATGCGGCACGACCGGGCGATGCGTATACGGAGTCACCGGCAGGGCCTCGCGATGGTCGTTGTGGCGCACGATCGGCGGCTGACCCGTACCGAAGGTGATCGAGAAATCGAGCGCCCTCGCAGTGTCGGCGCCGAAAGTCAGCGTCGCGATGGCGATGGCGATGGCGGCGAAACCGAGCGTGATCTTGCGCATTGTGCTGTCTCCCGTGGCGCGGCACGCCATTGGCCGTGCCGGATCTGATGGCCTCCTTTGTAGAGCGTCGCGACTGAACCGGCCCGACATGCTGCGTTCATCCGGCATTCAGGCGGAAAAGCCGGACTGCGCGGCTTTGGCGCTTGCTGGCGTGCTTGCCGAAAGCCCCGGTTGCCACTACTTCCGGAAGGCGTTTCGCGCGGTGACGCCTTGAAACATGCGAGAGGAGCGGAATTTGTCGAGTCTGACGGATCGTATCGCGGCCATCCTTCCCGGAGCGGTCGTCGGTCGCAAACCCACGATTCCGGTGGTGCGGCTGAACGGGGCGATCGGCATATCGGTCGGGCTGCGTCCGGGTTTGTCGCTGGCGAGCGTGGCGCCATTGCTGGAGCGCGCCTTCAGCTACCCGCGCGCCTCGGCGGTAGCGATCGCGATCAACTCGCCCGGCGGCTCGCCGGTCCAGTCGCAACTGATCCACACCCGCATCCGGGCCCTGGCCGACGAGAAGAAGATCCCGGTCTTCGCCTTCTGCGAGGATGCCGCAGCCTCAGGCGGTTATCTGATTGCCTGCGCCGCTGATGAAATCTTTGCCGATGCCTCCTCGATCGTGGGTTCCATCGGCGTGGTTTCCTCAGGCTTCGGTTTCCACGAACTGATCAGCCGCTACGGTATCGAGCGCCGGCTTTACACCACGGGTGAAGCCAAGGCGATCCTCGACCCGTTCCAGCCGGAGAAGGCGGAAGATGTCGCGCGGCTGCGCAAATTGCAGGAGCGCGTCTTCGACGCCTTCAAGCAGCTCGTGCGCGACCGCCGGGGCGCCAGGCTGCCGCAGGATCTCGATCACGAGCTCTTCTCGGGCGCCTTCTGGGCGGGGGAGGACGCGAAAGCGCTCGGGCTGATCGACGAGATCGGCGACATGCGCAGCGTCCTGCGCGCGCGTTTCGGCAAGAAGCTGCGGCTGCGCCCGATTCAGGCGCAGCGCCCCGGACTGATCGCGCAATTCATGCGCCAGCCCCCTGGCGCCGGCGAAATGCGCAGCCTGATCGATCCGCGCGAGGCGCTCGCGACGCTCGAAGAACGCGCCCTGTGGTCGCGGCTGGGCTTGTAGCCGCGACGAGACGTTTTGGGGGGCATCTCCCCTTGTGCAACCGGCGACATGGGTAACATTATGGACCGGGAACATGGGTACAGTTTTCTCTGTTTTTATCGGGTCCGGCTTTGCCGCACCCCGGCCAGGGTGCCGCAAAGCGGTGGAGTTTTTCGGTCTTGCGGCCGATGATGCCGAGATCGAGATCGCAGAAGCGCACGATCCAGTCGCCGTTTTCGGTTTCCGCGATACCGAAAGGCTCTCCTGCCACGGCCTCGCTGACGAAGATAAGATTGCCACGCCATTTGATCTCGCCGTTCGGGCGCAGCCTGCGCACGGCATGATCGGCGCTGTACCAGGGCTCGGGAATGCGATCGGGATAGGGGCGTGTTTCGGGCGCGTAATGCGCGGCGGGCGGCCTCTGGCCCAGCGCGTCGTGCGGGTGCACCGTGTTGTAGATCTCACGGAAGCGGTCGAAGCGCGCCTGTTGCTGCTGCGGCGTTGCGGCAGCCGGAACCGAGGTCTCCTGCTTGAGGGTGCGGTGCACCCGCTCGTGACGCCGGTTCTGCTGCGGCTTGCCGGGATCAATCCGCTCCAGCCGGATGCCGAGCTTCACAAAGCTCACCGCCAGACGGGTCAAGCCCGCCGCACCCTGCGTGGCGAAGGGCGGGTCATTATCCGTGCGCAACGCCATCGGCAGGCCATACTCCCGGAAAGCCCGCTCGAAGACCGGCGCAACACCCTTGCCGGTCGGCGCAACAATGTCGCAACACAACAGATACCGGCTGCGCGCATCGCTGATCGTCAGCGGATCGCAGCGGATCCCGTTACGCGTGCGAAACCAGCCCTTGAAATCGGCGCACCACACGTCGTTGGGCCCGCGCGCCTGCGAGAAAGGCTGCGTCACGGGCCGGCCTTGTTGGCGACGAGGTCGTTCACAGACTAGGCCGCGCCGTTTGAGCAGGTCCCCGATGCCGCTCGCCGCAGGCCACGACACGTCTGTGCGCGTGCGCTCCAGATGCGCCTTCAGCTTGCGCGGACCCCGGAACGGATGGTCCCCGCGCAAATCCACGATCGCCGCCGCGCCCATTTCTGATACGCCCCTCACCCCCAATCCCTCTCCACGGCGGAAGAGGGGAGTTCTGGCGCGGTCTTCATGATGGATGCGCCTTTCCGGCGCTCAGAATTCCCTTGAGACGAGCAGCGGGGCGCTCTTGCCGCCATAGGCGCTGCGGGCGCGGCCGGGAGCGTAGCCTTGCGGTGCTTGTGCGCGGGACAGTTCTTTGGAGATGCCCTTGACCAGATTCTCGGAAACGGCGCGGGCGGTGGCCAGGACGATCTGGTTTGTTTCGATGGCGCGGGCGAAGGCAGCATGACGCGCCCTCAGCTCTTCCAGCGGCGCGGGGGCGAAACGGGCGAGCGCGACGGCATTGGCCTTGAGTGCTTCGAGCCCGCGCAGATAGGCGCTGGTCAACTCGCTCTTGCGGCTCTCGTTCGCGAGTCCTTCGCTGATACGTCCGACGCGGACATGCTCGGTCTCGACGGTGAGGATCTTCTCGAGCGCCGCCATGGTGGCGCTGATATCCTCGATCAGACCGCGCGCCTCCGTCGGGCCCGTCACCCGGATCGCGGCGCCTTCGGCGTTTTGCTGATCGGCCCACATGGCATCACCCTTCCTGCATCTTCAGCAATTCGGAATAGATCTGGTCCGAGAGGCCGATGCCGCCGGACTTGTTGACCATTCCCGCATATTCGGAGACCAGCATCGAGCGGTAGACGTCGGAGCCGGGACCGGCTTCGCCGAAGGTCCCCTCGTCACCATTGGCACTGAAGACCTGGCCGAACATCTGCTCGAGAAACATGGTCTCGAAATCGTCAGCCTGGGCGCGCAGGGCTTCGCGCCGCGCGCTAGAAACTTCGCTTGCGCCCTCTGTGCGCGCATCCGTCCGCGCCTGTGAGGCGCGGGCCATGCCCATCGAGACTTCCAGAGAAAGTGCGCTCATCACATCACCTCGATATCGGCCTGGAGGGCGCCGGCGGCCTTGATCGCCTGGAGAATGGCGATCAGATCGCGCGGCCCGATCCCCAGCGCGTTCAGCCCGTCGACGAGTTCGCGCAGGGTTACGCCTTCCGGTACGACGGCGAGCTGGCCGTCCTCGCCGAAGACCTCGATGGCGGTACGCGGCACCACCGCCGTCTCGCCATCGCTGAAGGGCAGCGGCTGTACGACCTGCGGCTCCTCCGTGATCGTCACGGTCAGATTGCCCTGCGCCACGGCGACGGTGGAAACGCGCACGTCGCGGCCCATGACGATGATGCCGGATCGCTCGTCGACGACGATCTTGGCCGGCTGATCCGGCTCGACGCGCAGCTGCTCGATCTCGGTGAGCAACTCGATCATGTTACCGCCATAGCTTTCGGGAATACGCAGATGCACCGTCGAGGGGTCGCTCGGTGCCGCAGCATCATCGCCGATGAAATCGTTGATCGCGGTGGCGATGCGGCGCGCGGTGGTGAAATCCGGGTTGCGCAGGGCCAGCCGGAGATGGCGCTTCTCGGCCAGCGAGAACTCGATCTCGCGCTCGATCAGCGCACCATTGGAGATGCGCCCCACCGTCGGCACCCCGCGCTGGATGCGCGCGGCATCCCCCTCGAAGCCGAAACCGGCAACGGCGACCGAGCCCTGCGCGACCGCATAGACCTCGCCATCGGCGCCCATCAGCGGCGTCACCAGAAGCGTGCCGCCTTCCAGCGAATTGGAATCGCCCAGCGCCGAGACGGTGACGTCGAGCCGCGTGCCCTGGGTAGAGAAGGCCGGGAGGTTGGCCGTGACCATCACCGCTGCGACATTCGCGGTACGCAGATTCGCCCCGCGCGTATTGACCCCGAGGCGTTCCAGCATGCCGGTCAGGGATTGCCGGGTGAAGGGCGAATTGTTGAGCGAATCGCCGGTACCCTGAAGGCCAACGACGAGTCCGTAGCCGACGAGCTGGTTCTGGCGCACGCCCTCGACTTCGGCGAGGTCCTTGATGCGGGACATGTTGGATGTCGGGCGCGCGACATCGGCCTGTGCCGTGGCGGCATCGAGCAACGGGCCCGCCGTGAAGGCCAGGGCGCAGATGAGCGTGATGGCTTTTCGCATCGTCTTCTTCATGATCGCACTCTCGTCGCTGGTGGCCAGATTACCATGGCAAGCACCGTGCCAGCGGATGAGCGGGCCCGTCGAAGGCGAGAAAGGTGAAGGATTTCTTGTATTTATCTGCTGAATTCGCGCTGCTGTGCGAAGTCGGGTTCACGGTTGCGCGGCAGAATTTGCCGAAAATACCCTGAGGCACTGTCCGACGCGGCGCGTACCCGGCAGAAAATGCCGCCTGGTTAACGGGCGATTAACCATGTTGCGTCAGCCTCCATGCGGGCAAAGCCGGAGGACGCGCCATGCGCATCGATCCCAAGACCACCGCATCACCGATCGCCGCAGCCGCAGCGCGTCGCCGCACATCGGGCAGCAGTTTCGCGGTCTCCGATGCGAGCGATGCGCGCCCGGCAGCATCTGCCGCGAGTGCCGCGCCAGTCGGCTCGCTCGACGCCCTGCTGGCCCTTCAGGAGGAATCGGATGAAGGCGAGCGCAGGCGCAAGGCAGCGCGGCGTGGCCACGATATCCTCGATTCGCTTGATCGGTTGAAAGCGGCCCTGTTGAGCGGGAAGGTCCCCGCGCGCGATCTCCAGACGATCGTCGCGCGCTTGTCCGAGCGCAATACGTTCAGTGGTGATCCGCGGCTCGATGAAATCATCGCGCATATCGAATTGCGCGCGAAGGTCGAGCTGGCCAAGCTGGGTGCCGAATCCGAAGCGGCGAAGACGGGCAGCGGACCATATCAGCAGCGCGGCTGAAAGCCGGGAATCATGGCGCGCGATTGGTTTTTGATCGCAGGTCCGGAGCGTGGTGATCGCGTCACGCCCCACGGCCATGGTTAAGAAAAATGCCGCTTCACCGCAATTGCGTCGATGCGTTCAACCAATGCTTAACCTGAATCGGCGTTTAATCGGATTTCAATGTTGCGTAGAACACCAGGTGCGCCGATGAGTTGTCTGCACGGTTCCGGCCGTTTCTCCCTTCTCTCGCGGGTGATGGTGATCGGTCTCGTTTCCGGTCTCATGGCCGCATGCAGTTCAGATACGATGCGCTTTGCGGGCGATCCCTTCGGGAACCCCTTCGCGTCGAATCGCAGTGAGCCGCTTACCACGGGCAGCATCAATCCGGACGATGCGTCTTCTTCGGGAATCATCGAGGCTTCGCCGCTCGCGGCGCCCGGTTCCGCGCCGCCGCAGGTGATTTCTGCCCAGACATCCGCACCGGCCCGCAATCAGCAGCGTTCGACAGGCCCTGCCGGCTGGACAGCGCTGGGCGGCACGCCGATCGTGGTGCGCGAGGGGCAGACGCTGGAGGCTCTCTCCAATCGTTACAATGTTCCCACTTCCGCGATCCTTTCGGCCAATAACCTGCAGGGCCCGGCGGATGTGCGGCCCGGATCCACCGTGGTGATCCCGGTCTACAATGCGGTCGGCACGCAAACGGCTTCGGCACAGCCGGCCCAGACGCGCAATGATGCTTCGCCGGCGCGGGAGCAGACGCAATCGGGTCAGAGTTCCGACGCGCCGCCTGCCCAACCCTCCGTCGCCCCGCCCCCGCGCCCGCGTCAGCTGGCCAGTGCGGCCGGGCCTGCCACGCAGCCACAGACGCGTCCGGAAGCACAGACGCGCCAGCAGAACGCCGCAGCCTCGGCCCCGGAAGCAGCGCCGCGCGTTCAGCAGGCAAGTGCACCGCAGCCCCAGCCCGAGGCCTCGCAGCCGAACGCGACTGCCGCCGGGCTCGACTTCCGTTGGCCGGCACGCGGGCGCGTCATTGCCGGCTTCGGCACGGGTGGTAACGAGGGTATCAATATCGCGCTGCCCGAAGGCACGCCGGTGCGTGCAGCCGAAGGCGGCACGGTCGCTTATGCAGGCAGCGAGCTGAAGGGTTACGGGAACCTGATCCTCATCCGGCATGACGACGGCTATGTCTCGGCCTATGCGCATAACCGCGATCTTCTGGTGAAACGCGGCGATAATGTCCGTCGCGGGCAGGTGATCTCGAATTCCGGGCGTACGGGCAACGTCAACGCACCCCAGCTGCATTTCGAGATTCGCCGCGGCTCCGACCCGGTCGACCCGATGCCGTATCTCCGCAGTTGAGCGGCACTCGCCTGGATTTCGCCTGGATGAAAGCCACGCCGCTCCCAGGGGTCGGGCGCGGCGTGGCTGTCACGAAACTGATACATAAAAAGATTAAGCGATTTCAAAGCAAAATTCTTGAATTCCCGTGTCTTTGAGTCTAGATATCCGGCATTGGCGAAGTACGAACTATTTAGTCGGCTTCTTTTACTTGTTTTGCGTGTATTCTTTCTGGTTGTTTATTTGAGGATTTGAACCATGCATGTTCGCTTCGATGCGTCGGCACCCGTTTCCGCGCTCCACTCCGACCGGAATCCCGCTGCGTTCGAGCTCGCCCAGCGGCATGACCATCGCGAGGGCGTGCCTTTTGACAGGCAGCCCTTCGGCAATCTCGGCCACATCTTTCAGGTCCGTAACGCTGACGGTGACTACGAGCTCTATTTCGAATCGCGTATCGGCGAGACCGGGCTCGTCTGGACCAATCGCGGGCGCCCGCTCGATATGCGCGATGACTACAGCTACACCGTCCGTTTTCCCGACCCCCGTTTGCGCGGCACGCCCTTCGCCGAGCGCCTGAACGAGGTCGCGCGCGAACTCGATCAGCGTGCGCGCCAGGCGACGGAAAACCCGGAACGGCCCCTGTCGGAAAATCCGTTCGTGCGGTTCGGCAATGCGGTAGCCGGGGCCGTAACCTCCTTCGCCGTCGACCCGCTCGCGACACTGGCTGGCGTTGCACCTTATTTCGCGGTCAGTCCGATCATGCTCCAGGATCCTGCGACGATGGGCATCGCGCGCGATCTCAGTCGCCGGGGCAGCGGCGCAGTCTACGCGCAGGCCCGTGAATGGTTGGATTCGGTCGGGATCGGTGTCGATACCGCGGAGTTCGAATTCGGTCTCAACGCCTTTCGTGTCGCGAGCTTGTGCGCCGCAGCATATGGGCTTGGTGAGGGCGCCTTGCGGCTGGTGCACGCCAATGCAGGTGTACGCGTCGCCGGGCAGAACGCGCATGTGCTGGCTTCCTTCGAAAATCTTTCACGCGCGAATATCGGGCGCGTAGCGCGCTTCATCGACGATCTGAGCCCACAGGATGTCGCCGCCTTCGATCCAGCGCTTCTCAGGGCCATGCGCGCCGGTCTGGCCCGACATTCGGGCGATGCGACGGCCCGCGCCGCGCTCTCGCGTCTTGACGACCTCACGCGCGGACGCCTTGTGGTGCGCGGCCCCGAAAGCGGTGGGGCGCAGGCGGGAGGCGGGCCTTCGCCGCAGGCGCCGATTGCGCCGCGTCTGGCCCCGGGACAGGGCGATCCGATTACATTCGACCCCCATCCCGGCGCGCCGCGCGGTGGCGGCGGGCCGAACACCCGTCCGGGACGTCAATCTCCGGGACACGATGCCAGCGCGAACATCGCAGCCCATGCCCGCCAGGTGGCCGAAGCCGATGCGGCGCGCAATGCCGCTTTGCGGCAAGCGGCTGATCGCCACCCAGTGCCCACAGCGGACGACGTTTCGATCGCGCGACCTCTGGAGAACTGGGATGTCGCCGGGCGTGTCGCGCGTGAGCACAATGCCAATACCGATCCACGCGACATCGTCGTGCGCGTGCCGCTCGAGCGGCGTCTCGGCCCTGATGAAGGCTTGCGGGAGATCGCGTTGCTGCGCGGCGACGCGATCGCGCTGCAGCAGCAAATCGGGCGCTTCGTCGAGGCGGGAACCATGAATCCCGATTTCGATCTGGCAGATGCGGCGCGGCAGGTCGGAATCAACTGGGAGGCGGCGCAGCTTGCGGCGGCGCAGACACGGGTGGTCAGCGTGGCGCTCGATCAGCCCTTGACCATCGCGGGATATACGACTTTCGCGATGCCTGATGCCGCACGGGCGGAAAGCGAATCGCTGCAATGGAACGGGTCGACGCCGGATGAGGGCATGGTCGCGCTGCCGCTGGTGATCATGCGTGAGATCGCAGATGGGGCCGGGGGCACGATTCCGGCGAGATCGCAAGAGGTCTGGTTCGGTCCTCCAGAGCGCGCACGCGGTGCCGTCGAAGCGCTGTCTGCACAGGGGCGCCTTGCGGGTGATCAGAGCCTTGCTCATATCCTGGCCCGCGCCGGGTTGAGCGACAGTTTCGCCACGCGCGAACAGGCCGGGCTCGATCTGCGTGCCGCGCAGATCGAAATGGCGCAGCCCACGCGGTTCGATGGCGTTGATATCGGCATCCAGCCGAGCCGTGAAGCGGCGATTTCCGCCGTCCTCGATCACAATGCCGAGGCGCGGCCCGGCTTCGATCCGCAATGGCTGTATCTGCCGTTGGAAAACCGTATCACCGGCCCCGGATTGCCGCAGGATGCGCGCGGGCGGGTCCACGCGATCTATGCCAATGCATCTTTCGACCAGCTTGAAGCGTTCTATCAGCGCATGCGTGAGACGGGCCGCATCGGCCCCGATGTGAGCTTCGAGATGCTTCTGCGCGAAGCCGGAATCGCAGGGCGCTTCGCAGCCGCGCGGCAGCAGGAAGCAGATGATCAGGCGCAAAGGCAGAACCCGCAAGCGAGCGGAATCGTGCCGTCTCGTCCGGAGGATTCCGGGCAGACGCCAGGCGCTCCGCCAGCGATACGGGTTGCCCCCGCCGCATTGACCCTATCGCCTGAAATCAATTTTGAGGATCCTGGCGAAATCATGGATTTCGTGCGCGATCGGCGGCTCGACAGCTGGGAGGGTGACGGGATCGATGATCTCGACCCGGATGCGCTCGACGCCGCAGCAGCGACGCTCTACGCGCTCGATTTCAGTTCGCCAGGCGGAATCGGTTTCTTCGACGATGATCTGCGCATGGCAATGGATGCGATCCGCCGTGCCGGCGGTCGGGCTTTCCCCGATCCGGTTGCGCCCGGTGAGCCCGGTTACGAGGACATGCCGCGTGCGTTCGATTACGGCCTGCCGGATCGGGGCTACGTCTATGCCGGCATGGACGATGCCGGCCATCCCGTCTGGCGCGGTGAAGACGGGCGGCATGTCGGTCCTTTCGCCCGCGAGCCGATCGGTGCCTTTGCCAATCAGGCGCCGGAACCGGGACCCACGCCGATCCGGTTCCCGTTCAACCCGACGGCGCCCGGCGCGCTCATGCCGCTGGCGCCGCCCGGAGCACTTGCCGGTTACGATCCGGGCATGGCGGTCGAACCGGTCACGCGCGAAGATCTGCCGCCGGAATCGCGCGATATGCTGGATACTCTGATCGGCATGATCCGGGATGCCGGTTTCGATCTGCGCGCCGGGCTGAACGTGTCGATCGTTGATCCATGGGCGGGGTTGCAGGTTTTGCGCAGTACAGGCGCAGTCGGACTCGACACGCTGCGTGCGCTGAATGCGCGACGTGGTGATATCATGCAGGCAGCGGCAGCGGGTGATGTACGTACGCTGCTTGATATCTTTGCCCATGCGCTGGGCGTCGGCGCGCGCATCGGCGAGGGGGTGCACGAGCCTCAACTCGTGCGTCTGGCGCTGCAGGAACTCATCGGTTTGCGCGGGCTGGGGATCAATTCGGCGCTGCAATGGAAAGCACCGGCACTTGAAGGCTATGCCGAGCGCTCTTTCCTCGGCGAGGAAGCACCCTTCCGGTTCACCCCGGATACCGAAACTCTTGCTATTGATCGGGAGAATCCCGGATTCGCGGAAGTCGAAGGCCGCCTCGGCCTCGATGTCACGCCACTGACGCCCGAGGAAGCCGCCGGGACGGTCGATGTCTTCGGCAACAGCGACAGCGCTTTGTACAGACTCAATGCCGATCTGCGCATCAGCAAGACGATGTTCGAATTCTACACGCCATCGCTCGAGATCGGTCCTTTTGCCATTCCAAGCGCGGAGTATCGCGAGGAACTGGCCCAGGATCTCGTGATTCCGGCCGGCAGCATCCTGCCGCGCGAACTGGTTGCGGTGATTGATCGCGCCGTGGGCGACGGCCGCTTCGGGATGCGTTTCCAGACGGCCTATACCGAAGATCCGCAGGAGCAGGCCGCGCTTCTCGAGCAGGTCCATGCCGGCCTGGCAAGCGGTGAGCCACTTGCAGGGCAGCCGGGTTTCCTCGAGAGCTTCGGGCGTGAGAATGTCGAGGCGACGCATATGCCCGGGCTTCGTGCCCGATTGTCGGCGCCGCCAGGGCGTATGCTTTGCGGGCGCGATACAATTGACGCAAATTGTCTACCCTCTGAGCATTTCGTGAACTGGATCGTCTCGCTCGTGACCGGCGGGGCGGTGCATCTGCCGATGGACCGGGCCGTGCCTGGTGAATTCGATGTCGCGGCGCGCTTTGCCCCGGATGCGCTTCACGGCTTTGCCGACAAGGTCCGGATCAAGCTCAAGTTCGGACTGGCGATGGAGTTTGGCGACATTCTCGGGTTGAGCACCGCGTTCTACTATGTACGCGAATCGCGTCCGGATGCGCGCACCGCACTGATGCGCTCCACCGAAACCGCGACCGTGACCTTCGAAGACAGTTTTGCGCAGCAGCGCCAGATCGACGTGCCGGTCTGGCTGTCCCTGATGTTGGGGGAGGCGGTTGCGCCGGGGCAGGTTGAGGCTGCGCTCGGCTTGCAGCCGTTGCCGCCTGGCGGCATTGTGATACCGCCCGGCGGGAGCGAGAGCGTTCGTGATCTGCTGCAGCGTGCCTGGCATGAGGTGGGTCCGCAGGAGCGCGATGCAGTCGCCTCATTCATCGCCGATCACCTCGCCGGCGCGGCGCCTGATTTCGTCGATGGGCATACCCTGATGCCGCAACTGAAGGACGAACTGATCGACGTTCTCTATCGCATCGCCAAACCGCAGGACGCGCTCGCACAGCCGGAGCAAGAGAACCCGCCGCCATCTGCGCCCTGAGTGAACGCCCGTCACGCCGCTGCGCTCATGTGCCGGCGTGACCAGGCGCGCGCGAGCGGTCATGCCTTGTAGCGCAGTGGCACGAGATCGTCTTTCCAGTGGCCGGCTTCGATAGTTGTTGCGGAAAGTGACGGAATTTATTATTATGAATTTATATTAATTATTAATTTTTAGGTGAGCTATGAGTTTCTCCATGCTAGGCGTATCGCAGGCCTCTTCGAATTCTGACCTCAAGGGGTTGAGCGGGCAAGCTCCTCGGGGCTTCTCGCTTGAGGGATCGGCAAAGGGCGCACCGGCCAATACACAGCTTGTCGCGAGCAATTCCAACCGCGCGCCCGCTCCGGATCTGGACGATGTAAGGCTCAGATCGCCGGATGGATACGGGATTCCGGTGATTCCTTTCGCGGCGGAGCAGGTGGTCCACTACCAGAGCGCGTCCGCAATGATTGCCGAGGATATTGAAACAAGGCTCGCGGAAAACCCTGATATGCGAATTGTCGTCATGGGTGAGGGACACTCGTCCACGGCGCAATCCGTCTTTGATTTTCTCGCCTATTACTTGCTCACGGGTGATTCTGGTCGCGAATTCGTTCTCGCATTCGAGGCCTTCACCACACCTCACGTGAATGATCTCATCGATCAGCTCTATGATGGCGTGATCGAGCCTGACGAATTTCTGGCGCGCGCTTCCGTCGATCTGCAGCTACGCTATCTGAGCGCTCTGGCGCATCACGAGGATGCGACAGGCGAGACTGTCGCGGAGCCGGCTACAATCGATACGTGGCGGAATACGCTGGAACGGGACGTCATTCGCCATTTCAATGACGGCAACCGCGTCGCCCTGCTGGATGTCAACCGCTACGACTTCGAGGATGATACCGGGCGCACGGCGAACCGCACGGCGGGGATGGAGCAAAGTCTCCTGGGACTGGCTGCGGAGCACCCGGACAGTGTCATTCTGGCCCAGATCGGGAAACTGCATGTCCTTCCGGAATTCGTCGGCACCCCTGATATCGTCGAAAACGGGCCGGTGAATTTCGGCGTGCCGGTTGGCCGAATTCCGGCGGAGCGCGCTCTTATGCCGGCCCTGAGCGAAGAGCTGGGACCCGAGAACGTGTCCTTTTTCATTGGTTCCGAGTACCGTGAATGGGCTGAGCGACACGGTGTTCCCGATCCGTATCACGGCAAGCCCACCTTGCCGAATATGGACCCGCGTCCGGACCGTGAATACGATGTCGAAGCAACGCGACAGCGGATGATCGAAAGTCGAAACTGTCCGCCAGAGGAAGACTCTTGCTGGCGTTTCGGTGATTCTCCCAACGCAACGTATTACATCTTCCATCACCCCTTCTTTAATGACCCCTCAGGTCGTGACATCCACGACATTCCGGATTTTGACGGCGTCGAATAATGCCAACGCTGCTGCCCGGGAGTACACCTTCGGGACTGACCCTGATCGGGCGCGGCATGGCAATTTCCGGCATGATCGTCTCCGCAGGAGAGGCGTTCATGCCACGCATCGGTTTGTTGTCTTCGCATGGTGCGCCAACGGGGCTCCAACCGCCAACTTACCCCTTCAGGTAATCATCCGTTGTGCGCACCTTGCGCATTGATTCATCGTGCGGATCGAAGCCTTCGTTGACGACGGCCTCGACCCGGCAATCCTCGCACATCTGCAGGACGCGGCGGCGTTGCTCGCCGGAGGGGCCGGAGAACATCCAGTGGCCGCTCAGCTTGGCCTGCACCCGCTCGATGCTCGCCTTCGTGCCAAACAGCTTGCCGCAGCTGATACAGGCGAAGGGCTCTTCCTGCTTGAGCAGCTTCTTCGGCTCTTCCCAGGCTTCGAAATCGAGCTGCGGCACGAGGCTGATCGCGTCTTCCGGACAGGTCGTCTCGCACAGGCCGCATTGCACGCAGGCGCTCTCGGTGAAGCGCAGCATCGGATAATCGGGATTGTCGGAGAGCGCGCCCGTCGGGCAGACACCGACACAGGCGAGGCAGAGCGTGCAGGCATTCGTATCGAGCTGTACTTCGCCGAAGGGCGCGCCCTCGGGCAGCGCGATCACGGTGGCGGGCTGCGGCGCATGGCGGTTCATCTGCGTCATCGCCAGGGTCAGGAGCCCGCGCTTGTCCTCAGGCGCGAAGAACGAGGCGCGGCTCTCCGGCATCGCGACGGGTTCATCGGCGAGCGCGGCTTCCAGCGCATCGGGATCGTCGGTCTGGATCAGGGCGAGCGTTTCAGGGCCATGGCCGGTTCCGTTGGTGATCGTCCCCATCAGGGTGAGCGTGCGCTCCAGCCCGTCAATGGCGTGACGGGGGCGTTCGCGGGTGAGGATGCGCAATCCGCCGGCGCCCCATGCGAGCGAAGCGGCGATGATCTCGGGGCCGATCTGCGTCGCCTCATTGACGGTGAGCGGGATGACATGCGCGGGCAGGCCGTTGCCGAACCGGGCGCTGGCATCGATCAGCGGCGTGCCGTGATCATCATCGTGCAGGAGCAGCACCGGCGCGCGATTCCCGCCCGCATCATACCATGCACGCAAGGCCGCGCGGATGCGCCGGGCGAGGCTCTCCACCGTCGGAAGCGCGTAAGCTGCCGCGCCGGTGGGACAGATTGCGGCACACTGGCCGCAGCCGGCGCAGATATTGGGATCGATCGCCACGCTGTCGCCGGCGGGCTCGATGGCGCCGGCGGGGCAGAGATCGAGACAGCGGGTGCAGCCCGTCTGCTGGTTGCGCGAATGGGCGCACAGATCCGGGGCGAAATTGATGAAGCGCGGCTTGTCGAAGGTTCCCACCATCTGCTGGGCCTTCACGACGAGCTTCGCCACCGCCACCGGATCGGAGGGATCAGCGCGGAAATAGCCCGGACGCAATTCGCCGGCGGGAAAGAGCGGCTTGCCGCCCGTCAGATCAATGACGAGATCGCAACGCGACACCGCACCGTTGCGCGTCTCCCCGAAGACGAGCTTGCCCCGAGAGGATGGCGACGGGCTGGCATAGGCATCGACGGTGAGCGCGAACGCGCCCAGATGCCCGCTCGCCCGGGCGATACGCCCCTGCAGGACCGGAAAGGCGTTGCGGCGCGGCGGCGTGATCTCGGCGCCGGGGGTGACGAGAACCGTGATGTCGAGATTGTCGAGGAGATCGCGCGCGGCCTCCAGCGCCACTTCGTCACGGCCCAGGATCAGCGCCACGCCACGGCTCTCCATCGAGACGACCTCGAAGGGCTCGGCTTCCTCCGCCGCCTGCGCGATCAGCGCCGCCATCTTGGGCCCGGCAGCCTGCGCATCGCTGGACCAGCCCGCCGTCTCGCGGATATTGACGAAGCTGATATCCGGCTCGGGCGCGTCGGCGTCTCCGGCTTCTTCTTCTGCGGCGGCCTGCGCGAAATCTGCAGCGACTTCCTCGAAGAGGGGCTGTTCCTGGGTGCAGGTCACCGTCATCGGGCGCCCCGTGGCAAGCGCCTCGCGGAAACGGTCGAGTTGCATGCGACAGAGCTGATGCGTGGTCTCGGGCAGTTCCCCGCAGCCGGAGGCGGCGATGGCATCGCGATCGACGGGCATGGTGCCCTCGCAACTGCAGGTGAGAACGAGGCGGTCGCGCTGCTTCATCGGTCACTTCCTCCGGGGTCGCGGATTCGCGCTGTTTTTGCTCTTTGCGATGCGCGGTCTGATCACTACTCTATAATTCATCCAAACAAGGAAAAAAGGGAGAGGCCCGGTGCCGCCTTCCGAAAATCATCGTGACCGGGGAGAGAGTGCATGAGCGAGGGGCGGACCGGCAACGGTCAGGCGGAACCGCAGCAGGCATCACGCAGCCTGCCGAGGCGCGACGTGACAGCGCCGGAAGCCGATGATGCACTGCGTCGTCTGGTGCTGCCGCCGCCTTATGATCAGCATTATCATGCCGATGGCGACGTGCTCGACGAGGCCGTCCGACGCGCGCCGGAGGAGGGCGCGGGCACGCTCGTCTGGCGCAAGAGCGGCGGATTGCTCGCCTTCGCGGTGGTTCTGGAGCCGGAAAAGGCGCTGCGCGAGGCACGACTCGCCTTCTTCGCGGGCATGTCGGCGCTGGGTGATGCGCTGGCCGCCCATTGTGCGCCGGACAAGCCCCTGCGCTTTGCTTTCCCCGATACGGTGCTCTTCGATACCGCACGTCTGGGCGGCGCGCGTTTCGTCACGCCGGAAGGCTGTGGCGAGGACGATGTGCCGGACTGGATGGTCTTCGCGGTGGAACTGATCGGAGATCGCGACCATCTGCCGCATCCGGGTATGTTCCCCGATTCCATCTCGCTGGCAGAGGAAGAATTCGAGGAGAGCGAATTGATCGTCGAGAGCTTCGCCTCCTATCTGATGCTGTATTTCGACCGCTGGACGCATCAGGGTTTCGAGGCGGTGGTCAGGCCCTATCTGGAGCGTCTGGAGCCGACGCTGGAGACCGGCGCCCGTGCCATTGCCGATGGCGATCTGATCGAGCGCCTGCCCGATGGCGAGACGCGCCGCCTCGGGCTGGTCGAAGGGCTCGCCGCCTGTGTCTGGCGTGACGCAAAGGGGCCGAAACTGTGATTCTGCTGCCACGCACCATCCGCCTCGACGCCTCCGACGCCGTCGTCTTCGCCCGCGCCGCCGAGCCGGGGGAATGGGCGGTGCCGGGGACCTTCCTCTTCGCCGGCCGCGATCCGGCACAATTCTCGCGCAAGGAGCAGATCGCCTTCCGCTCCGGCTTTCTCGGCGTGGACAGCTTCGGCTTCTCGACGCTGATCATCGCACAGCAGGCCAGCGCGGAGGAGCGCGCGCAGATGGTCACCGCGCTCGCACGGCAACTCGTGGCGCATCTCGGCGCGCCGAGCGAGGCGATCGCCCGCCCCGCCGCCGAGGAAGAGGTGGCGCTCGCGCAGGATCTGTGCCGGGGGCATGCGGAGAACACGCTGGTCGCGCTGCATCGCAGCCTCAATGAGGATGGCGCGATCCATGAGCAGTTCCGCACCCTGAAATCCCGCGACGAGACGGCCTTCGGCGCGGGTTATCTGCGCGGCCATGATCGTGCCTTCTATATCGTCGAGAGCGACGAGGGCGAGGAGGCGGGCGATCCGGCGCATCATGTGGATCTGTTGAATTTGCGGGGGCAGGGGCGATGAGGGAATTCTGGGTCGCGAGCGGCCACCAGCTTACCCGCCTCGATGCGCAGGGCCGGATGATCGTCACCGATGAATTGCTGCTCGCATGGCTCGCCCGCCCGGAAGTGCTGCCGCCAGAGGAGGCCTGCGAGGCCGAGCGGGCGCTGCATGCGCGGCTGATGCGCGCGCCGCGCGATCGCGTCAGCGAGGCGGATATCACCGCCATGGCCGATCCGGATGCGCATGAGAACTGGCGATTCCTGATCGCCCTGCGCGATCGTCTGCTGGAGGCCGGCACCATCGAGGAGGGTTATCTCGCGATCATCCGCGAGGGGCTGCGGCTGCCGGTGGTGTTCTACGATCAGCTCGTGCAGCTGATCCTGCGCAACGCGCTCGAGGGTTGCGAGGATGTCTGGACGTTGCGGGCGGCCGAGATGCTGTTTCGTGCCCAGCGCGGGCATGTCTCGGACGGGGCGCTGATCCTCGCCGATGACGAACTCGTGGCGGAGATGGAGGCCGAAAAGCAGCTCTCGCCCCTCAATGCGATGTTTGCCGGCGGCGCCGATGATCTTGATGTTCTGGTTGAAGAAAATGCCTGGACCTATTGGAGCCGCTCGGATGCGCATACGATGGCGCTGCCCTTCGGCGCCTCGTCTCAGGCCCGTGAGGGGCTGGCCCGGGCGCTTTGTGCCTTCGTCACGCATTTGATGGGCACGCGCGTGCGCATCACGCCCCTGACCAGCGTCGAGGATGTTGATCTGCGCTGGTATGTCGGGCTCGACCAGATCGGCGTGAAGATCGGCGATGCCTTGTGGCGCGGTGAGGAGCCCGCCGGGGCGCTGATCGGCCTGTTCCGGCTTGAATTCGATGATGCGCAGGTCGTGATCGAGGATGTGCGCGGCGCACCCGTCTGGCTGATACTCGGGATGGGCGATGACAAGACCATACGGATGAAGCCGCAGAATCTCATCATGGGACTGCCGCTCGTCGCGCTGGCGACGACGCATTAGGGATGACCAGATGGCCAGGGAAGTGCTCAAATTCGGTGTCGTGGCGCAATCGCGCCCGCCGGTGACCAAATGGGCCGGGCGCCAGGTTCGGCCCTATGCGGTGCTGCCGTCGGTCCCCGATGCCGCGCCGCATACGCTGCTCAGCGACGAGAACGGGATCGAGACCTGGTATCTCGGCACGCATGACCTGATCCTGCATACCGGTGATACCAGCCATTATCAGGACAATCTGATGAGCCGCCGCCCGGGCGTCTGGGTGGTGATTCCGGAAGTCGAGGATGCGCGCAAGGCGGATATCCGGCTGGTCACCGTCGACCCCTATGAAGGCGAAGGGCTCGCCCTCGATACCGGCGTCGTGGTCGAGGTCGTCGGCATGCCGGATGTGCTGCGCATGAAACTGGAAGATTTCATCGCGCGCCACCATGTCGACATCCCGTTCAAGAAGCGCAAGCGCAAGCCCGTGGATGTCGAGAAGGATCCGCGCGCGCCGCGAATCCTGCAGCCGCAAGACAAATGGGTGCGCAAATGAGTGGCGGTTTCCTCGGCCGCTGGTCGCAACGCAAGCTTTCCGAAAAGGAGAAGCAGGAGGCGCAACGCAAGGCCGCCGACTCGGCTGATCCCGCCGAGGCAGCGCCGGAAACAAGCGAGTGCGGCAATCAGCCGCAGGATGATGCGCAGGATATTTCTGCCGCGCCGCAGCAAGCGGAGATGCTCAGCGAGCAGGAACTTGCCGCACTCCCGTCGCTCGACTCGATCACGACGCAGACGGATCTGCGCCAGTTCCTGCGCAAGGGCGTGCCGGGGGCGTTGAAAAACGCGGCCCTGCGCAAGATGTGGCTGCTCGATCCGGCCATCCGCAACCATGTCGATTATGCCGTCGACTATGCCTGGGACTGGAATGTGCCCGGCGGCGTGCCGGGTCATGGTGGGCAGATCGCGGGCGAAAGCGTGGCGAAAATGCTCGAAAAACTGCTCCCGAAGCCGGTTTCGGATGAAACGGCCACGCTCGCGGAAGCGCCGGATCAGGCTCCGGCACCGACGGGCGGGGTGGCTGAAGCGCAGCCACGCGATCCGGAGGGGCAACCAGAAGATGATCCAGCCGATCGTGTGGCGGAGTCGACCGGCTCGCAATTTCAGGACGCTGAAGGCAATCATGGGTTTTGTCATGAGGGTGCTTCAGGATACCCGGATGGTCCGCAATCTTCGCCCGCGACCCGCGCCGACAGCGACTCCGTGTCACGCTCCGCAGATTCGGGGCGCATCCGGCATCGGCGTCACGGCGGCGCCCTCCCGTCATGAATTCGCAATCATTTTCAAAGCTTTGAGCCGTCTTACCCTGCGATACTGATCTGCGATTTTGCTGCACCGCAAACCACATATGTGTATTCACTTTAGAAAAACTCCATGGTAGCGTTTCGACATGGAGGAGTCGGATCAGGTTCGTGATCAGGTCCGGCACACAAGCAAAAGATGAACGAGAACGTGACCAACCCGATGCCGCGCTGCGGCAATGCCTGCTCTCGCAGCGTGCCCATGGAGGCTCGCTCATGAGCGAAGAGCAGCTGCGCGCCCAGCATTACGGATTTCTGGCCCGCCTTTTGAGCGAGGCGCCGAACGGTGAATTGCTTGGGCAGATCGCGACCATGGCCGGCGACGAGACCGCCTTCGGCCAGGCCTACGGGGCACTGGCGCGCAAGGCAGCTCAGGTTTCGCCCGAGGCTGTTGCGAACGAGCATTTCGAGCTTTTCGTCGGGGTCGGGCGCGGTGAGCTCCTGCCCTACGCCTCTTTCTATCTCACGGGCTTCCTCAACGAGCGCCCGCTTGCCGAGCTGCGCGCGGATCTGCGGGTCATGGGTGTCGAGCGCGCGCCGGGGCGCTACGAGCCCGAGGATCACATCGCCTTCATTCTCGAGGTGATGGCGCAGCTGGCGCGCGGCGAGATCGCCGGCAACCAGGCGCGCTTCTTCGACAAGCATATCGGTCCCTGGGCGGCACAGTTCTTCGATGATCTGGCGATTGCCCCCAGCGCCGACTTCTATCGCCCCGTCGCGGAGATCGGGCGGCAGTTCATGGATATCGAGGCTCGCGCCTTCGCTCTGGCGAGCGCGTCCGGGTCGCGAGGGTAATGGCAGTTGGAAATCAGCGGTGCGGCTTGGCCCATCGCGTTCGGGAGGATGGTCATGAGTGTGAATGATCAGGATACGCGCAAGAAGACCGGCATCGGTCGTCGCGGCTTCTTCGGAGCCGTGGCCGGCGCCGGCGCCGCCGCAGCGATGAGCGTCGGGGGTGCGGTCCCCGTGGCAGCACAGCAATCGACGGATGAACGCAAGCGCGCACGCTACCAGGAAACGGAGCACGTGCAGGCCTTCTACCGCACCAATCGCTACTACACGGGAGAGTGACCGATGCTCGTCAAACGCAAGCAAGGTGAGGCCGCGCGCGGGCGTCTCGCTTCAATGGCGGCCGGGATCGCCACCAAGACGATCGACCGTCGCAGTTTCCTGCGCAATTCCGGTCTCGCAGTCGGCGGCCTCGCCGCTCTCGGCACGATCAAGGCCGGCATGACCCGGCAGGCTGAAGCCGGCCCGACGGATCACAGCCGTCCCATCGAGCTGCGCAAGAACATCTGCACGCATTGCTCGGTCGGCTGTACGGTCATCGGCGAAGTGCAGGACGGCGTCTGGGTCGGTCAGGAGCCTGCCTGGGACAGCCCGATCAACCGTGGCACCCATTGCGCCAAGGGCGCGTCTGTGCGCGAGCTGGTCCATGGTGATCGCCGCCTGAAATATCCGATGAAGAAGGTTGGCGGCCAGTGGCAGCGCATCAGCTGGGATCAGGCGATCGACGAAATCGGCGACAAGATGCTCGAGATCCGCGAGCGCAGCGGCGCTGACGCGGCCTACCTTCTCGGCTCGGCCAAATTCTCCAACGAAGGCGCCTACCTGTTCCGCAAGTTTGCCGCCTTCTGGGGCACCAACAACGTCGATCACCAGGCCCGCATCTGCCACTCCACCACGGTGGCGGGTGTCGCGAATACCTGGGGCTACGGCGCCATGACGAACAGCTACAACGACATCCGCAATTCCAAGACCATCATCTTCATGGGGTCGAATGCTGCGGAAGCCCACCCGGTGTCGATGCAGCACATTCTCACCGGCAAGGAAGAGCAGCGCGCCAACGTGATCGTGTTCGATCCGCGCTTCACCCGCACCGCCGCCCACGCCACCGATTTCGTGCGTATTCGTCCCGGCACCGACATCCCGGTGATCTGGGGCATCATGTGGCATATCTTCGAGAACGGCTGGGAGGACCAGGAATTCATCGCCCAGCGCGTCTGGGGCATGGATCAGATCCGCGAGGAAGTCGCCAAGTGGACGCCTGACGAGGTCGAGCGCGTCACCGGCGTTCCGGAAGCGCAGCTGCGCCGCGTGGCGGAGAAGTTCGCCAAGGAACGTCCCTCCACCTTCATCTGGTGCATGGGCGGCACGCAGCACACGGTCGGTACCGCCAACGTGCGCGCCTATTGCAACCTGCTTCTGGCCACCGGCAATGTCGGCGCCATGGGCACGGGCGCGAACATCTTCCGTGGCCACTGCAACGTGCAGGGCGCGACCGATTTCGGCCTCGATATCGGTAACCTGCCCTGCTATTACGGCCTCGCGGAAGGGGCCTGGCGCCATTGGTCGCGTGTCTGGGACGTGCCGTACGAGTATTTCGTGGACCGTTTCGATGCCGTGCCGGCCAAGGGCGGTCGCGATCCGCGCTCGCCCGAGCAGAACATGAACGTGCCGGGCATCCCTTCCACCCGCTGGTTCGACGCCACCACGATTGATGCGGAAGAGGTCGATCAGCGAGACAACATCAAGGCGATGATCGTCTTCGGTCATGGTGGCAACACGGTGCCGCGCATGGCGGATGCCCGCGAGGGCATGAACGCGCTCGACCTGCTGGTCGTCGCCGATCCGCATCCCACCACCTTCGCGGCTCTCCACGAGCGCACGGACAACACCTACCTGCTGCCCGTATGCACCCAGTTCGAGTGCTCCGGCAGCCGCACGGCCTCGAACCGTTCGGTGCAGTGGGGCGAGAAGATCGTCGATCCGATCTTCGAATCCGACAACGACTACGCGGTGATGTATCGTCTCGCGGAAAAACTCGGCTTCGCCGAGGAGATGTTCAAGCCATACGAGATGGTGCAGGGCAAGTTCTCGCAAGAGCCGACGCCGGAATCCATCCTGCGCGAGATCAATCGCGGCGGCTGGTCGGTCGGCTATACGGGTCAGAGTCCCGAGCGGCTCAAGGCGCATATGGCCAACCAGGACAAGTTCGACCTGGTCACCCTGCGCGCGCCCGCCGATGCTGACGAAGTGGGCGGTGATTTCTACGGCTTGCCCTGGCCCTGCTGGGGGACTGCGGAGTTCCGCCATCCGGGCACGCATATCCTCTACAATCCGAATGTCCCGGTGAAGGATGGCGGCGGCGCCTTCCGCCCGCGCTTTGGCCTCGAACGCGACGGCGAGACGCTTCTGGCCGAGGGCAGCTTCCCGCCCGAATCCGAGATCGAGGACGGCTATCCGCAATTCACCATGGGCGTGCTCAAGCGTCTTGGCTGGGATGAGGATCTGACCGTGCAGGAGCGTGCGGTGATTTCCCGGATCGGTGAATTCGACGAGGAGAAGATCGACGCGGTCAGCTGGTCGCTTGATCTCTCGGGCGGTATCCAGCGCGTCGCCATCGAGCATGGCTGCGTACCCTACGGCAACGGCAAGGCCCGCGCCGTGGCCTGGAACCTGCCGGATCCGATCCCGGTGCACCGCGAGCCGATCTACTCGCCGCGCCCGGATCTCGTGGCGGACTTCCCGACCCGCGAGGATGGCCGTCAGTTCCGTATGCCGAATATCGGCCATACCATCCAGCAATCGGTCGTCGATCGCGGACTGCACGAGAGCTTCCCGATCGTGCTCACCTCCGGACGTCTCGTGGAATATGAAGGCGGCGGCGAGGAAACGCGCTCGAACCCCTGGCTTGCCGAATTGCAGCAGGACATGTTCGTCGAGATCAACACCCGCGACGCCGAGTCGCGCGGGATCGCCGATGGCGGCTGGGTCTGGGTCAACGGGCCGGAAGGCAATCGCGCGCGGGTCAAGGCCCTCGTCACCGAGCGCGTCGCGTCGGGTACGGCCTTCATGCCGTTCCACTTCGCCGGCTGGTTCCAGGGCGAAGACCAGCGCGGGAACTACCCGGAAGGCACCGATCCCATCGTTCTCGGTGAATCGGTGAACGTCGTCACGACTTATGGCTATGACCCCGTGACGGGCATGCATGAGGGCAAGGTCACGCTTTGCCAGATCGAAGCTGCCTGAGGGAGGATGATACAATGGCGAGAATGAAATTCCTCTGCGACGCCGATCGCTGCATCGAGTGTCAGGCCTGCGTGACCGCGTGCAAGAACGAGCATGAGGTTCCCTGGGGCATCAACCGTCGGCGCGTCGTCACCATCAATGACGGCCTGCCGGGCGAGCGTTCGGTCTCCATGGCCTGCATGCATTGCGACGACGCGCCCTGCGCCGCCGTCTGTCCTGTCGATTGCTTCTACACCACGGAAGATGCCGTGGTGCTGCACTCGAAGGATACCTGCATCGGTTGCGGCTACTGCTTCTACGCCTGCCCGTTCGGCGCGCCCCAATATCCGCGCGTCGGCAATTTCGGCACCCGCGGCAAGATGGACAAGTGCACCTATTGCTCCGGCGGGCCGGAAGCGGACATGAGCCAGGCGGAATACGTCAAGTACGGCTCCAACCGCCTGGCCGAGGGCAAGCTGCCGCTCTGTGCGGAAATGTGCTCGACCAAGGCGCTTCTGGCCGGTGACGGCGACATCATCGCCGACATCTACCGCGAGCGCGTGGTCACCCGTGGCTACGGCTCGGGCGCCTGGGGCTGGCGTTCGGCCTACGGCGAAACGATCTCCGTCTGATCGGGGATAACCGATCGGATCGAAAGGGGAGGAAATCTCGTGGTACAGACATTGCTCAAACGCGCCGCCACGCTGTTCGCCGTCGTCGCGCTCATCACCTTCGCTGCGCCGGAGCTCTCGGCGCAGCAGGTCAATCCGACGGAAAGCGCCGTGCAGGAGGAGCAGCTCATGCGCGCGCTCCAGTCCGGCGAGGCCGTCTCCGGGCGCATCACCATTCCCGATGCGCGCGCGGGCGATCTGATCAAGCCCGACAACAAGGGCTGGGCCGATACACATGGCGGCACGGTGAAGACCGTGAATGTCGCTGCCATTATCGGGATGCTGGTGCTGCTGATCGGCTTCTACATGTATCGCGGCAGGATCCGCATCGATTCAGGGCCGTCCGGGCGTACGATCCAGCGCTTCAACGCGGTGGAACGCTTCGCGCACTGGCTCCTGGCCGCAACCTTCATCATTCTGGCCCTGACGGGCCTGAACCTGCTGATCGGTCGAGCGATCATCCTGCCGATCGTGGGCGAGAGCGCCTTCGGGACCCTCTCGGGATGGGGCAAGATCGCGCATAACTACCTCGCCTGGCCGTTCATGGCGGCTCTGGTCGTCGTTTTCATCGCCTGGGTGTTGCAGAACATCCCGGACAAAACGGACATCGAATGGATCAAGAAGGGTGGCGGTCTGTTCACGAAGGGCATTCATCCCCCGGCAAAGAAGTTCAATGCCGGCCAGAAGGTCATCTTCTGGTCCGTGATCATTGGCGGTGCGGCGCTTTCCTTTACCGGCGTGATGCTGCTCTTCCCCGAGATCGCCGGCACCTCGGCGCAGTGGCAGTTCTATCAGGTCATTCATGCCATCGTGGCGGGTATCATGACGGCGATCATCATTGCCCATATCTATATCGGCTCGGTCGGCATGGAGGGCGCGTTCGACGCCATGGGCTCCGGTCAGGTCGATGTGAACTGGGCCAAGGAGCACCATTCGCTCTGGGTCGACGAAAAGCTCGCGCGCGAAGGCAGGGCGGCTCCGTCATCCGGCGGCGGCGCACCGCAGCCTGCAGAGTGAGACCGGTTCGGCGCTGCACATCCGTGTCGGCGCCGGGCGACTGTCTGAGACGACGGTCCGGGCTGTGTCCGGGCCGTTTTTTGTCACAACAGGTGTGAGACTTTTCTTCCATGGCGCAGGATGAGGCATTGACGGCAGAGGCGCGTGCGGCCCTTGCCGCGATCGCGCTGCCCGATGGCGGCAGGCTCGGCGACACCACCCGCCTCGCGGCGGTGAGCGCCAGCGCGGGGCGCGTCACGGCCATGATTGCAATCGCGCCGGACGAGGCCGAGACCTTCGCAGCCGTGCGCGATGCTGCCCAGGCGGCGCTGGAGGCGCTGCCAAGGATCGAGAAAGCGCTGGTGGCGCTCACTGCAGAGAGTTCGGCACCTTCGTCTGAACCGCAACAGAAGCCAACCGGCGCCCTCGGAACGACGCCCGGCGCGGCGCCGGCATCGGGCACATCGCGCAAACCGGTCGCCATGGCCGGGATCACGCATATCGTGGCCGTCGCCTCGGGCAAGGGCGGCGTCGGCAAATCCACGACGAGCGTCAATCTGGCGCTCGGCCTGCGCGCGCTCGGCCTGAAGGTGGGCATCCTTGATGCCGATATCTACGGCCCGTCGCTGCCGACCCTGCTCGGCCTGCGCGGCCAGCCGCGCGTGGGCACTGATCGCAAACTCCTGCCGATGCAGAGTTACGGGCTCAAGGCCATGTCGATCGGGCTGCTGGTCGACGAGGAGACCGCCATGGTCTGGCGCGGGCCGATGGTGATGTCGGCGCTGACGCAAATGATGGCGGAGGTCGCATGGGGCAGGCTCGACATCCTGATCATCGACATGCCGCCCGGCACAGGGGATGCCCAACTCGCCATCGCGCAGGGCACGGATCTGTCGGGTGCGGTGATCGTCTCGACGCCGCAGGATCTTTCGCTGATCGATGCCCGTCGTGGCATCACCATGTTTCGCAAGGTGGATGTACCGATTCTGGGTGTTGTTGAGAACATGTCGCACTTCATCTGCACGGATTGCGGTGCGCATCACGCGATTTTCGGTGAAGGCGGGGCAGAGCAGGAAGCCGGGCGTCTCGGCGTGCCCTTCCTCGGTGGTGTGCCGCTCACCATGGAATTGCGCCGCGCCTCCGATCTCGGCCAGCCGGTCACGGCGATGGCGCCTGACGGAGTGCTCGGCCGCATCTATACCGGCCTCGCGGAGCGCTTGCTTGCGGGGCTGCAATAGGCGATTATGCCAAGGTTGGGACCGGTGCTCCGGCTTCCAGAAAGAACACAGGGAGACCAAGGGGATGAAAGCGTTCGTAGCCGCAGCCATCTTTGCGATTCTGGCCGCCGTTGGCGCGGCGTTCCTGCTTGATGGCAGTTTCCAGACGACGGCCTATCAGGCCTACGCGACGGAGGGCGTGCGTCTGGGCGATCCGGGCTCCAATCTCGTCGATTTCTGACCCGGATGCCGGATCTGTCCGCGCATCGCGTTTCAGATCCCGAATCCCGCATAAGGCATGAAGCGCACCGGGTCTCCCGGTGCGATCTTCTGTGCGCCGTCGCCGATCTCCACCAGTCCCGTCGCCCATGACAATCCGCTGATCCGCCCGGATCCCTCCGAGGCGAACACTTCCGCGTGCCCCTTTGCATCAAGCCGTGCCCGCAGATATTCGCGCCGTCCGGGTTTCTTGTTCTTCGAGAAGGCGGCGGGCACGGTGAAGGCCAGAGGTTCGCTCCAACCCGCGCCTGAGAGCGCGGCCAGCGCAGGGCGGGCAAAGATCAGCGCGCAGACGAAGGCCGCGACCGGGTTGCCGGGCAAGCCGAAGACCGGCGCTCCGTTCCACAGGGCCAGCGCCAGTGGCCGCCCCGGCTTGATGGCGATGCGCCATTCCTGCAAGGCCCCGGTCTCGCGCAGAAGCGCGGAGACGTGATCCTCGTCACCGGCGGAGGCGCCGCCCGAGGTGAAGATCACATCCGCCTCGCGTGATGCCGCGTCGAGCCGCGCGCGCAGCGCCTCCCGGTCGTCACCCACATGGCCCAGATCGACCGGCTGGTAATGCCAGGCCTGCGCGAGAGCAAGCAGCATGGGCCGGTTGGCATCGTAGATCTTGCCCGGCGCGAGCGCTTCGTCGCCGAAATAGCCCACGATCTCCTCGCCGGTGGAGAGGATACCCACGCGCAGGCGGCGATGCACCGCCACCTCGCCGATGCCGAGCGCACTGAGCAGTGCGAGATCGGCGGGGGTCAGCGAACGCCCTGCGGGCAGGGCTGGCGCGCCGGCGGGGACATCCTCCCCCGCCTTGCGGGTATTGGCACGCGGCTTGATCGGGCCGTTGAAGGCGATGCGCGCGCCGTCCGTGGCGCAATCCTCTTCCAGAACCACCGTATCGACGCCCTCCGGCAGGATCGCGCCGGTGAGGATGCGGATGGCCTGACCATGCGGGACCTTGCCGCTATAGGGCACGCCGGCTGCGGCGCGGCCAGTGATGAGCGGCAATTCCTGAAGCCCATCCCCGGTTGCAGCATGGGCGAAGCCGTAGCCATCGACTGCGGCATTGGGTGCGGGCGGGTTGGAACGGCGTGCGATCGTATCGTGCGCCAGAACGCGGCCGAGCGCAGCGGCGGTGGGCAGGGTCTCGATCCCGGTAATCGGGCGCAGTGCGGCCCGCAGCAGCGCGAGCGCATCGTCCACGGGTGTCCAGTCAACGCCCGGCGGCAGGGCGAAGCAATCATTCTGCAGGCGTGGCGGTTCAAGCGCGCTCATGCCGGTCGCGATCCCCAAGGCTGTTTCCTGCAGCAGAATCTCGCACCCCACGCCAAGAATCCAGCCCTCTTCACACAAAATTGCCTCGGATATGCCGATCGCGCGCATCGCGGCGGGGATGGCATCGCGCGCATGCGCGCGCAGCGTCGCGGCGAGGAGCCTGACCTGCACCGCATCCTTGATCGCATCAGGATCCCGGGTGAGCACCTGGTTGACTGCCCCGTCGAGCAGCGAGGGATAGATCTCGGCCAGCGTGATCGGCGCATCACGGTTTTCAAAGGGCCAGACCGTGAGCGCAGCGCCGAAGCGTTTCCTCAGCGCGTGCAGGCGCGCTATGCCGAGCAGGGCCTGCGAACCGACGGAGCCGGTGGTGAAGAGTTTCCAGCAGGGCTGCGCGCGGGGGAGGCGTTCCTCCACGAGGCGCCGCTCGGGCAGGCCATGGCCGTGACGCAGCGTGCCGCGTTCGGGCAGATCCGGGAGATCCTGCCCGGCGGGGCGGCCCCAGAACGGGCCGATCCCGGGAAAGCGGCGGTTGAGATCAGCAGCGATCGCGAAGCGGTTATTGGCGTTATCGTCACGGTCTTCGATCTGCCGCGCAAGCCGTTCCCAAAGCGCGAGCGCCTCCGCACGCCCGGTCAGGGCCTGCGCGAAGCCGCGCGGATAGCCCAGCGGAAAATCGAAGCCGATCAGCAACCGCTCGCCCGCAGCGAGAGCTTCCTCGCACAGCGTCTCGAGCACCGCCATCGCCTCCGTCCGGCTGCGGCAATAAAGCGGTTTGCGATCACCCTCGGCATCGCTGATCCCGATCCAGATCGCATCGGCGCGCGGGCGGGCGGGCATGCGCGTGGAAGCGGCGGACCAGTCCACGATGACGACACGGTCGAACCCGTTCATGCCAGGCCGCATTCCGCGAGCACGAAATCAGAGATCGCCGCCGTGTCGTCGAGATCGAAGACGGGAAGGGCGATATCGTCGAGCGGCGTATCGGAGGCGATGGCGCGGATCGTCGGCAATTCGTGCGCCAGCAGCCCGCGCGCGCCCCCGCCCGCGTGGCGATAGGCCTCGATCTTGGGGTGGCTCTCACGCTTGTAGCCCTCGACGATGACGAGATCGACGGGGGCGAGCTTCGTCACGATCTCCGCGAGGGCGGGCTCGGACACGCCACGCAGTTCATGCATCAGGGCCCAGCGATTGGCGGAAGCGAGCACCACCTCCCGCGCGCCGGCCTCGCGGTGGCGATACGTATCGCGGCCCTTTTCGTCGATATCGACGTTGTGATGCGCATGCTTGATGGTCGAGACGCTGTAGCCGCGCCCGGTGATGTCGGCGACGAGGCGCTCGACCAGCCCGGTCTTGCCGGCATTCTTCCAGCCGGTGACACCGTAGAGGCGCTGGCCTGCAATGCCCGTTTTCGGATCGATCATTCGACGCCGCTTTCCTTACGCGCGCCCTTGCGCCGATGCTTGCGCTCCTCTTCCGGCGCGCTGGCGGGATCCGCGTCGCGGATCAGCCGCTCCTCGCCGGAGAGGCAGACGAAGCGTTGCCCGCGCATGCGCCCGATCAGAGTCAGCCCGACCTGTCGGGCAATCTCGACGCCCCAGGCGGTGAAGCCGGAACGCGAGGCGAGCGCGGGAATGCCCATCATCGCCGTCTTGATCACCATCTCGGAGGTCAGCCGGCCCGTCGTGTAGAGAAGCTTGTCCCCGGCACTCTCGCCATGCATCAGCATCCAGCCGGCGATCTTGTCGACAGCGTTGTGTCGACCGACATCTTCCATATAGACGAGCGGCGCGTCGCCCCGGCAGAGCACCGTGCCGTGGATCGCGCCTGCTTCCAGATAGAGGCTCGGCATGGTGTTGATCTGTCTGGCGAGCGCGTAGAGCCAACTGGTGCGCAGCGGCGTTTCAGGCAGGGTGAGCCCGTCCAGCCCCTCCATCATGTCGCCGAAGACGGTGCCGACGGCGCAGCCGGAGGTGCGGGTCTTCTTTTGCAGCTTTTCCTCGAAATCGGTCTCGGTCTCCGTGCGCACCACCACCACTTCGAGGTCGTCGTCGTAGTCCACCCCGGTGACCACATCGTCGATCTTGAGCATGCCCTGGTTGCGCAGGAAGCCCAGCGCCAGATATTCCGGGTAATCGCCGATCGTCATCGCCGTGACGATCTCGCGGCTGTTGAGAAAGATGGTGAGCGGGCGCTCCTCGACCACGCGGATGGTGACTTCCGCACCGGTATGATCGCGCCCGGTGACGGGACGCGTGAGGCGGGGATCGGACGGGTCGGGGAAGATCTTTTTCATGATCCTGCAACGTCTTGCGACGCGATATTCGCGCGCACCGACACTGCATCAGCCCGCAGGCCTTGTCCAGATATCACAGATGCGCTTCACACCGCGCCCATCAGCGCGCCACCGATCGCGGCGACGATAACGACGCCCCAGGGCGGCAGCTTCCAGACCATGAGCAGCAGGAAACAGGTGAGCGCGAGCGCGAAGGAGCCCGGCCCGATCACGGCACTGGTGAAGACCGGCGTGTAGAGCGCAGCACCCAGGATCCCCACCACGGCGGCATTGGCGCCGCGCATCAGCGCCTGCGCGGCAGGGCGCGCGCGGAAGGCGTTCCAGAACGGAATCACCCCGACCAGCAGCAGGAACCCGGGCAGGAAAATCGCTGCGAGCGCGATCATCGCCCCAAAAACGCCGTTCGCTCCGATGCCTGGTATCGGCTCGATGGCGGCGCCGAGATAGGCGGCGAAGGTGAAGAGCGGGCCGGGCAGGGCCTGTGCCGCACCGTATCCGGCGAGGAATGTGTCCGCGTCGATCCAGCCGGTGCGGACGGTCTCCGCTTCGAGCAGCGGCAGTACGACATGGCCGCCGCCGAAGACGAGCGCGCCGGCGCGATAAAACGAATCGAACAGCGCGATCCCCTGCGGCGCGCCTGCGGCGTTCACGAGCGGAAGGCCGATCAGCAGGGTTGCGAAGGCGGCGAGGCAGACAACGCCTGTGGCGCGCGACACGGCGAAGGGGAGGGCGCTGCCGGTCTCGCCGCGCGGCTCGCGGCTCAGGACGAGACCGAGCAAGGCGCCGACAGCGATGGCCAGCACCTGCATATACGCGCCCGCCGGGATGAGGGCGATCAGCACCGCGCCGAGCGCGATCCCAGCGCGGGTGCGATCCGGACAGAGCTGGCGCGCCATGCCCCAGACCGCATGCGCGATGATGGCCACTGCGACGATCTTCAGCCCGTCGATGATGCCGGCGCCGACCGGTCCGGCGAATATGAAGGCGCCATGGGCGAAGGCGATCATGATTAGCGCCGAGGGCAGGGTGAAGGCGAGAAACGCCGCCGCTGCGCCCGCTGGACCCGCCCGCATCAACCCCAGCGCGAAGCCGACCTGGCTTGATGCCGGGCCGGGGAGGAACTGGCTCAGTGCGACGAGATCGGCATAGCCCTTTTCATCCAGCCATTTGCGGCGTGTGACGAATTCGTCACGGAAATAGCCCAGATGCGCGATCGGCCCGCCAAAGGCGGTCAGCCCCAGCTTGCCAAAGGCAGCGAAGACTTCGCCGACGCTCCCCGATCCGCTCCCGCTGGCACCGGTCACCTGCGCCGCCTTGTCGTCATTCATCGTATATATCCTGGGCCGCGTCGGGGTCCGAGTGGTGGTTTACGACCCGACCATGACAGGAGTGCAACTTCAGCGATTGATTTTCCATACCGAATTCCGCTATTTCCCATGAGCGGTCACAACCGCGATTCCTCGCCTGAGGCGCAGGGCCCGTAGCTCAATGGTTAGAGCCGGCCGCTCATAACGGTCTGGTTGCTGGTTCGAGTCCAGCCGGGCCCACCAATCCCAGGCAAGGCGTCGGATCGTCAATCGGCAAGCGGGAAGAACAACTGCTCACCATCGATGGTATAACCCGCGATCGCCTCCTGCCCCGCCTGCGAGACCACCCAGTCGATGAAGGCCTGCCCCTGCTGCGCCTTGACGTGCGGATGGCGTTCGGGATCGACGAGAATGATGCCGTAGGGGTTGAACAGCACCGGATCACCCTCGAAGACGATCTCCAGCGATCCGCGATTGGCGAAGGAGAGCCAGGTGGCGCGATCGGTCAGGGCGTAGGCGGGCACCTGGGCGGCGGTGTTCAGGGTCGCGCCCATGCCGGAGCCGGTGGAGAGATACCATTGACCCTCCGGTGCGACACCGGCGGCCTTCCACAGGTTCATCTCCGCCACATGCGTGCCGCTGTCGTCACCACGCGAGGCGAAGGGCGCCTCGGCCTCAGCGATCGCAGCCATGGCCGAAGCCGCATCATCGGCACCCTCCAGCCCGGCGGGATCCGCGCCCGGACCGACGATGACGAAGTCGTTATACATCACGTCGAGGCGCTCCACGCCGAAACCGTCGGCAACGAAGGCCTCCTCGAGCTCACGGGCATGGACGAAGACGACATCCGCGTCGCCCCGGCGCCCGGTCTCAAGCGCCTGCCCGGTGCCTTGCGCGACGACACGGACCTCGATCCCGGTCTCTTCCTGGAAAAGCGGCAGGATATGATCGAACAGGCCGGAATTCTCGGTCGAGGTGGTCGAGGCCACGGTGATGAAGTCCTGGGCCTGTGCGGGGGTGGCGAGCGGCAGCGCCACCAGCATGGCAATGCCGGATGCAAGGCCCGTCACGGAGCCCAGAAGCAGAGTGCGTCGGTTGGTCGTCATTGTTTCCTCCAGATTGCTCTTACCAGATCAGGTCGCCCGCCAGGAAGGCGTGCGCTTCCGGGGCTTTGGGCCCCTCGAAGAAAATGTCGGCCGGGCCGTGCTCGATCAGGCGGCCCCGATGCAGGAAGGCGATGTCCTGAGCAAGGCGCCGGGCCTGGCCGAGATTGTGGGTGCTCATCACGATGGTGATGCCCTCCGCCGAGAAGCTTTCGATCATCGCCTCGATGATGCGGGTGGCCGAGGGGTCGAGCGCCGATGTCGGCTCGTCGAGAAACAGGATCTGCGGGCGCATGGCCCAGGCACGGGCGAGGGCGAGGCGCTGTTGCTCGCCTCCGGAAAGCAGGCGTGCGGGGCGGCCCGCGAGGGCGGCGAGCCCGAAGCGCTCCAGTGTCTGCGTGACGATCTCCCGGCAGGCGGCGCGGCCCATGCCACGCAGACGCAAGGGATAGGCGAGATTGGCCGCGACCGAGCGCCGGAGCAGGACGGGGCGCTGGAACACCATCGCCTGTACCTGCGGACGCGTCTCGCCATTCGCCCAGATCCGCCGTCCGGATGTCGGTTCGATCAGGCCATGGCAGAGCCGCAGCAACAGGCTCTTGCCGGCGCCGTTTGCGCCCATCACGATCAGGCGCCGCCCGGCGGGAATGGCGAGCGAAATTTCCTCCAGCAGTGCCGCCCCGGCCACGGCATAGCCGGCCTGTTCAAGCTGCAATGGCAGGATCGGGGGATGCAGATCGCCTTCGCGCTTCATCCGAGCCTCCCCTTCGCCCATTGGCCGGCGCCCCAGGCGAGCGCGTTCAGGCTCAGCGTCAGCGTGAGCAGGATGATGCCGAGCGCCACGGCGAGGCCGAGCTCGCCGCGCGCGGTCTCCAGCGTGATGGCTGTCGTCATGGTGCGGGTATGGCCTGCAATATTGCCGCCCACGATCAGGACCGCCCCGACTTCCGCGCTCGCCCGCCCAAAGCCAGCGAGCACGCCGGTGAGGAGGCTGACGCGGCCATCCCAGAGCAGTGTCGGCACCGCCCGCAGGCGGCTGGCACCCAGCGAGCGCAGCTGCTCGCGATACTCTCCCCACAGATCCTCGACGACCGAGCGGGTCAGCGAGATCAGGATCGGCAGGATCAGGATGGTCTGGGCGATGACCATCGCGGTGGGGGTGAACAGAAGCGCGAGCGATCCGAGTGGCCCCGAGCGCGAGAGCAGAAGATAGACGACGAGGCCCGCGACCACAGGGGGAAGCCCCATCAGCGCATTGAACAGGATGATCGCCAGCGATCGCCCGGGAAACCGCGCCAGTGCCAGCCCGGCGCCGAGCGGCAATCCGATCAGACAGGCAATCAGCACGGCGGTGACCGTCACGCGCAGAGACAGCCCGATGATCTGCATCAGGGCCGGATCGCCGGAGGTGATCAGCGCAAAGGCTGTCGTGAAGGGGCCGCTCAATCAGAAGAATCCTGCATTGGATCTTGAAATCAGAGCAAAAAACAGAATAGATGGCAACAATGTAATTGATGCAGGATATTGCGCGATTATGCAGTCGATATCAATTGACGAGAAGCCCGGATCGAGCCCCGTGATTCCGTCATCGCTGATGACGACGACGGAGGTGGCCGATTATCTGCGTGTCAAGGAGCGCACGATCTACGAGATGGTCTCGCGCCAGACCATCCCGTTCACGCGCGCCACCGGCAAGCTCCTCTTCCCCAAACGGCTCGTCGATGCCTGGCTCGAAGCGCAGACCGAGCTGCCGTAAACCGGAATCGCCCCGCCTCCACCGATCTATGCGGGTTCGAACGATCCGCTGCTCGAATGGGCCCTGCGGCAATCCGGATCGGGGCTCGCGGTGCGCGTCGCTGGCTCGACGCAGGGGCTGGAGGAACTCGCGAGCGGGCGCGCTCTTCTGGCGGGCTGCCACCTCATCGATCCTGCTTCGGGCACCTGGAACATCCCGGCCGTCAGAAGCCACCTGACCGGCGCGTCGCATGTGGTCATCCATTGGGCGAAGCGGGTACAGGGGCTGATCACGGCGCCGGGGAACCCGCTCAAGATCACGGGGCTCGAGGATGCCGTCCGGCGCGGATGCCGCTTTGCTCTGCGTGGGCCGGGGGCGGGATCGCAATTATTGCTGGAGATGCTGCTGGCACGGTGCGGGCTGAGCCGCGACGCGCTGGTCGTCGCGCCAAACCCTGTCGAGACCCATGCCGATCTCGCTGCGATGATCGCCACCGGCGACGCGGATTGCGGGCTCGGCCTGCAGGCTGCCGCAGGCGCGCTCGCCTTCCTGCCGTTGCTGCACGACGAATGTTTTGATCTGGTCATGGCGCGGCGCGACTATTTCGAGCCGCCGGTCCAGGCGCTCATGGCGTTCGCCGCAACACGGGAATTCACCCGCCGGGCCGACTATCTGGGTGGATATGACATCGCGCAATGCGGGGCAGTGCGCTGGAACGGGTAATCTGACGGATATGGGCGTCGGGTTTCCGGTACAGGAGCTTGGCCAATCCGCGCGGACCATGTTTGTGGGGAGGCCGCTTGCATCCCGCCGTTTCATGGGAGGGGCGGGTCGAAGCGGATACGCAGTGAGCCAAGCTTGACGGTTTCGCCGTCGACGACGGCTCTGACACGGATGCGACCGTCTTCCGGTATCTCCAGCGGTGACAGGATTGTATGTTGGACGAGTACAAATTGCGATTCGTCGCCTGTGCCGTCGGGTTCAACCCGGTCAAGAGCCTTTTTGTGTGCGCCTTCGGGAATATCCAGCGTGGCCTCGAACAGGGTTTTGTCGCCTGGCACGAAATCAACCCTGACATCGATCTTTCGCGGCGCCATTTCGGCGGGAAAGACAAGCTTCGCTTGAAGCCCGAGCTTGGCAAGCGTCGCAGGGGCCTGGTCATGGACGGTCATCTCACCGATGTAACAGCCGACAAGCGTTATCTTCCCGCCGAGCTCCTGTCTGATATCGTCGCAGAATGTCACGAAACCTTTGATGATCATTCGGTATGGCCTTGCAGAAATGTTGTAGGCCCGCTGGAAACCGTCGTTGTTTCTTCGGCTCCGATCGCGCCGAGATCGCCGAACGACACAACATGTGTGGCAGCAGAAGCGTAGTTCCGGCGATCATCCCTTTCTGCCTTCTCCAGCTTGAAAGCGATATCGCCATAGCCCATCGCCCAGGCGAGTTCGGCAACAGATCGCAGCGTCAGATTCGTTTCGCCGGACAGTTGCCGGCTGATCATCGACGCATTGACGCCGAGGCGCTCTGCAATCTCGTTTTGCGTCAGACCGCGCTCGTTCTTTTCGGTGAGGAAGGCATCGACGAGTTCACGCCGTACACGGCTGATGAAGCGGGCCGCGCATGCGCTCTGCTCATCGATTTCGAATTGAAATGACTGCATTTTCCTCAGTCTCCCATACACAACACGTGTCATCGGCACCGCATTCTAGGCGCCGCCGGGTTATCTCGTCACGGTATCCGGCATAGAGGCCGTGTTCCTTTATCCTGTCGGCCCAGTCCCCGAATATGCCAGCAAATTGATCTTTCGCGATAAACCAGCCAAAAATGCGCAAATCCGGTGTCTTGAGTTCCCACACGGCATCATCTGTCGGTCGCATGATGTGAAATTGGTTGTCGGTTCTCAGAGTTTCGCCAGTTATGAAGACCCGAAACAGTTCATATAACTGCTCCTTCGGTGTCAGATCGGCTTCCCACCTGGTCGGTGGGTCATTCACCTGAATGTCAGCCAAAAAAACCTGAAGCGCGCGAGAGGCATAAATGGTACGCCATGTTTCCTCCTTGTCTCCCAACCGGATGCTGATCGACCGGAGATCAAACTCCGATATCACTGTCTCTGAAATTGCCATATATGTCAATTTCTCCGTTGGTCAACGGAGTATAGTATGAATGAAAAGTTGTTTCTGAGCAATGATACGCTTTCAGGGTGGTGCTGGTGCCTCCACGGCGCGCCCCTCACCCCATCTCCACCAGCGTCGCCTGTATTGCCTCGACATCGCTGAGCGCGGGCAGGCTCGTTTCGTTGCCGAGATGCTGGATCGCATAGGCCGATGCGGCGCGGGCGAAGCGGAAATGGTCGGCCCAGGTGGCTTCGGGGTGGGCCAGCGCCGAGTAGATATAGGCCCCGTGGAAGATGTCGCCGGCGCCGTTCGTGTCGACGACCTTTTCCGAAGGCACGGCCAGTGCCGGCATGTGCTGCCGGGTGCCGGTTTCGTCATACCAGAGCATGCCGCGCTCGCCCATGGTGACGCCGCCGATATGCACGCCGCGCGTCTTCAGATAGGCCAGCATCTGTGCCGGAGTCAGGTCCATCTGCTCGCATAAGCGCTCGGCGACCACGGCGACATCGATATAGGCGAGCAGCTCGTGCGTGTTCTCGCGCAGCCCGCCCCCGTCGAGCGAGGTGAGGATGCCGGCCTGGCGGCAGGTATGGGCGTAGTGAAGCGCCGCATCGGTCTGGTGCCCGTCCACATGCAGCGCCCGGCACTTCTCCAGATTGAGCGGCGGGAACGGGTGCAGATAATCGTCATCGCGGCAGCGCACGATGGCGCGCTTGTCGCCGCGCGGCATGATGAAGGAGAGGGAGGATTCGCGCACTTTGCGATGGTGCACGCTGATACGGTATTGCGCGGCCATGTCGATGAACATGCGCCCGAGCCAGTCATCGGCCACGGAAGCGAGCAGATCCGGTGCGATGCCGAGCTTCGCGCAGGCGAAAGCCGCCGTGACGGCGTTGCCGCCGAACGAAACCGCGTATTCGCGCGCGACTTTCTTCTCGTCGCCGCTGGGCAATTCGTCGGCGACGAAGGTGACGTCGATATAGGCTTGGCCGATGAACAGCGCTTCCACGATCGCAAACTCCTTCGCTCAACCGCTGCCCGATTCCGGATGAAACCGGACAGCCTCCATAAACGAACGAGTTTACAGGCCGATTGCAACCCCGCCGCCGCGCAAAAATGCCTTCGGCGTGATCAGCCTGCAGCTGCCTCCTCAGGCGGCGCCACGACTTTCTGATACAGACGCCAGCTGGCATGGCCGAGCGCAGGCAGGATGATCAGCAGGCCGAGGAAAAAGGGGATCGAGGCGAGAATCAGCCCCAGCACGATAAATAGACCCCAGCCGATCATGGGCTTGGGATTCATGACCACGCTCTTCACGCTCGCGATCATCGCCGTGATGAAATCGACATCCCGGTCGAGCAGGAGCGGGAAGGAGATCACCGTCAGCGAGAACAGGCCGAGTGCCAGCAACGCACCGACGACATTGCCGACGAGCAGAAAGAGCAGTCCTTCTGGCGTGGTGAAGACCACGTTGAGGAAGTCGCCGAGGGTGGCAAAGGACTGGAATCCGAGGAACAGCGCAAGCAGCAGTCGCACCTGGTAGAGCCAGATGATCAGCACGAACAGCGTGACGAAGGCCATCCAGCCGAGCTCGCGCTTGCTCTGCGAGAAGATCACCCCGAGAATCGGCCCCCAGGCCAGCTTTTCGCCATGATCACGCCTGCGGCTCACCTCGTAGAGACCCACGGCGACGAACGGGCCGATCAGCGCAAAACCCGCCGCGAGCGGGTAGGCGAGATAGACCGCGTCGAGGGCGATCACGAGGGCCAGCATCAGGATGCCGCCGGCGGCATAGACGGCACCGAAGAACAGCCCGTAGGCCGGAGCGGCGCGGAAATCGTTGAGGCCTTCATAGAAGGCGGCCTGAACGTCTTCCATGGTGATTTCGCGAATCACCGGCTGCGGCGCGGGCTTGTATTCCGGCACCATCGCCGCTGCCTGCCCCTGCACCTGATCCTGGCCGGTCGTTTCCTGAGCCATCTGCGCTTCTCCCCTGCACGCGCCCCGCCATTTCTGTTGCGCCGAATCCGGCACGCCGAGGGCGGATGCCATGCGAACCGTATTATTGTTACGATAAACCCGCAACCACACCATACGGCGCCCTACTTACGCGGCGCGCCGCATTGGTTTTCATCCCTGCCGCGACCGTCGGGGGAGGGCCGGTCGCGGTGCGGCCCGGCTTCAGCCGAGCCGTCCGCTGGCATGGGCCAGCATTGTATAGACCTTGCCCGTCTCGGAGACGAGATAGGTGCGCGTCAGGATCTGATCGCGATCATCGCGGGCGACCTCACGCAGCAGGCGCTCGAACTCCTCGACATAGCGATCGACCGTCTGGCGGAATTCCGCATCGCGCCCGTATTTGCGGCGGATCTCCTCGAAGGTCTCGCGACCCTGCGCGGTGTAGATGTTGCGGTCGAACACGCCGTTCTCGCCGCGATTGAAACGATCCCAGGCGGTCACGACGGCGCTGTGCTCGACCATCCGGGCGATATCGACCGAGATCGCGTTGAGGGAATCGAGCGCGGTGGCGCCGGAATTGCGCGATCCGCCGGTGTCGCCGCGTGACGGTTCCACGCGCGGCTGAGGCTGCGCCGGCGGAGCCGGTTCGACTTTCGCCGAGGGGGCATCATCGTCGTCGCGCGAGGCGCGCAGCAGCAGGTCCGAGAGCCAGCCGCCATTATCGCCGCCCTGACGGGCCGTGCCGGATCGCGGTGCCTGCGTGTCGGTTCCACGCAATTGCATCGGCGCGGGAGCGGGAGCCGGCGCGGGCGCTGAAGGTTGGGCCGCAGGCTGCGCCGCCGGTTGCGGAGCGGGACGCTGTGGCGCCGGTTCCGCCGCGCGCGCCTGCGGCGGCGCGGCGGGCTGCGGTGTCGTCTGGGCGGGGCGGGAGACCGCCTCCGCCACGGCTGCCATCGCGCCTTGGGATGCCGCACTCGTGGCCGCGCTCTTGGCGACGCCCGGAGCCGGGCCCGACGTTCCCGTCATGCGCGTTGCCTGACCGCTCTGTGCGCTCTGCGTCGCGAGGCGCGCGGCATCGGCCTGAGCCACGTCTACCGCCTTGCCGGAACGGCTGACCAGCGAGGAGAGCTCATTGAGCGCCTTGATCTGGTCGGCGACCACGCGCCGCATGCTGGTCGTGGTCTCCTCCGTATCCTTGGGGAGTTCCGCGAGGCTGCGCTTGAGTTCGTTGCGCGTCGTCTCCAACTCGCGCTGGATCTGCGCGGTCATCGCGCGCAATTCGTCCGTCGCTTCGCGGAAGCGCTCGGCGGTGCCTTCGAGCGCACCCTGCATGTCGCGCGCGACATCCTCATAGGCCGAGCGGATCGCCGCGCTGGTGCGGCTGCGCTCGCCATCCGTCGCCTGACGGATTTCGGCGAATTGCTTCGTGATCGCTTCGCTGCTGGCCTGGGCACTGTCGGCGAGCACGCCGCCAATCTGTCTGGCCTTGCTTTCGGCCTCGGTCAGCGAGCCTTCGATCAGCCCGGTGAACTGCCGGCTGATCTTCTCCATCTCGCCGGCGCGCTCCTCGACCCGCGCGAGCAGGCCTTCGAGCGCTTCGCTGCGGCCATGCAGGCCGGTGCCCATGCGCTGTTCGAGCTGCTCGAGCATCCGCGTCGCCTCGCCGAGCGCCGAGACCTGGCGCTGTGCGCTCTCGGCAGCCGATTCGCCGCGCGCATCGAGCGTCTTGGCGAGTTCTCCGGCCTCGTAGAGAGCGCCGGAAGAAATCGAGCGCAGGGCCTGCGCCTGTTCGGCGATCCGGCCTGTGGCCGCGTTGGTCTGTTCGGCGACCTCTCCGAGCAGGCCGGAAATCTCTGTGACACGGGCTGAGAGGTTGCTCTCGACCTCGCCGAGATTGCCGCCGGCGCGGCGGGCGACCTCGTCGAGCACGCGGTTGGCGTCGTGCAGACGCACGAGCACGCTGCCGAGTTCACCGCGAATGCGTTCGTTGGTTGCGACCAGTGCATCGATCGCCTGCTGTGCGCCCTCGTCGATGGCGCCCTTGAGCGCGTCGCTGGAGCGGCCATAGACATCCTGAAGCTCGGCGCTGCGCTCGCGCAGCGTGTCGAGCAGGCGACCGCCCTGCATTTCGAGGGAGCGCACGACATTGTCGCCGGCATCGGCGATCTCGCGGGCGAGCCCCTGGCTGCGCTCGCCCAGCGCATGGACGAGGCCTTCACCGCGTATGTCGATCAGGCTCTCGAGCTGGCTGACCTTGGCGCCGAGATTGCCCACCAGCGCGTCGCCGCGTGTGTCGATGCGCTCGCTGAGTTCACCGCCGCTGCGCTCGATCAGATTGGCGAGATTGCCGACCGTCGTCTCGATATCGGCGATCAGGGCCTGACCGCGCTGGTCAAGATTGTTGCTGAGCGCGTTGCCGCCCTTCTCAAGCAGATAGGCGAGCTGGCCGAGGCTGGTATTGAGCTTGGCGACGACTTCCTCGCCACGCGCATCCAGCGTCGCCGTGAGGCGCTCGCCGCCGCCGTCGAGCAGGGCGTCGATGCGGGCGATGCGCCCCTCGAGTTCCTGCACGAAGGCGTCGCCGCGCTGATCGAGCAGCTTGCCCAGATTTTCGCCGCCATTCTCCAGAAGGCTCGCGATCCGCGAGATACGGCCCTCCAGGATCGCGACCATGGCCTCGCCACGGGCGTTCAGATTTGCGCCGATGCGCTCGCCGCCCTTGTCGAAGATCGCCTGCAACTCGTCGACGCGGGTACCGAGCGTGCCGACCAGCGTCTCGCTGCGCTCCTCGATCATGCGGGCGAGGCCGTCCGACTGCTCGTTGAAGCTCTGTGTCGCCGCCGCGATGCGCTCCCCGAGCGAGACCACCATGTTGCGACCACGCTGGTCAATGACCTGGCCGAGCATTTCTGACGAGCGATCGATCAGGGTCGAGAGCTCCTCGATCCGGTTGCCCAGATTGGCGCTGATCTCGCGCCCGCGCGTCTCCAGCTGCTGGCCGGCATCGCGGCCATGGCTGTCGAGCGTGTCGGAAAGAGTGCGGGTCTTCTCGTCGAGAATGGTCGCCAGTGATTCGGTGGAGCCGCCGATCGCCTGGGCGATCTCCTGACCACGCGTCTCGAACAGTGTGACGATGTCGTCGACGCGGCTGCCGAGCAGGGTTTCGAGGCTGGTACTGCGCTCGCCGATACTGCCGGCGGCGGTTTCGAGCCGGGCGAGGACATCGCCTTCGAGGCGGTTGACGCTGGTATCCAGCGCCTGGACGATCTCGCCGGAGCGGCTGCCCAGCCTCGCCTCGATCTCATCGGCCTTGGTGGAGAGCGTGTCGGCGATGGAGGCAGTACGGGCCGTGACGATCTCGCCGATCTCGTCGACGCGCTTCTCCAGCGCCTGCGACACGTCGCGACCGCCTTCGGCCAGGACGCGGGCCATCTCGCCGGTGCGCACGACCAGCGCCTCGTTGAGCGCATTGGCGCGCGCGCCGAGGGTGGCATCGACTTTTCCGACAATATCGTCGAAGCGGGTGGTGATCTCGGTGCCGCGTTGCGTCGCGCGGTCTTCGAGCTCGCGCAGGCGGTTTTCGATCATGTCCGCCGCATCGCGGGTGCGGTCGCCGAGCGTGTCGGCCAGCGCCTTGCCCTCAATGTTGATGACGCGGTCGATCTCGGAGAAGCGCCCGGAAATCACGCCGCTCATGGTCTCCACGTCGCGCGAGAACTTGTCGACCAGCGCGCCGCCGTCGCGCAGCAGCGCCGTCTCGATACGCGCGAGATTGTCGCCGATCACGCCGGACAGCTTGTCGGAACCGGCATTCACCGCCTGCTCGAAAGCCTCCATGCGGGTGCCGATGGCGCCGGTCAGCGCTTCGCTGCGGGCATCGATCGTCGTCTCGAGGCTGCGCGTGCGCTCCGTGAGTGCTTCGGTGAGGGCTGCCGTGTGCGTGCCGAGGCTCTGCTCGATCTGTTGCGTGCGCTCGCCCAGCTTGCCGGTAAGCATCTCCGTGCGGCTGTCGATCGTCGTCTCCAGATCGTGCGAGCGTGCCGTGAGGGCCTCGGTCAGGGCTGCCGTGCGTGTGTCGAGGCTTTGCTCGATCTGCCGGGTACGCTCGCCGAGATCCTGCTCCAGCTTGCCGCCGCGTTCGACGATGATGGTTTCGAAGCCGGCAAGGCGATCGCCCAGCAGCTTTTCGATCTCCCCGGCCTTCTCGCCGACAAGGCCGGAAACCGTTTCACCGGACTGACGCAGCGCATCGTTGATGCGTGTGCCCTGGCCAGCAATGGCGAGCGCGACGCTCTTGCCGGTATCGGCCAGCTTCTCGCGGGTCTTTTCGGTGTGTTCGTCGAGATTGCGGTTGAATTCCTCGCCCGAGCGCGAAATCCCCGCTTCCATGCGCTGGCTCGCCTCGTCCAGGCGCGCGACCGCCTCCGTGCTCTTTTCGGCGAGGCGGGCAACCACCTCGTCCCCGCGCCTGCCGAGATCCTCGCCGATCTCGCGCAGGCCGGCGGAGATTTCCTCACGCATGCGGGTGCCACGATTGCCGAGCTCTTCGGCAATGCCGTGACCCGTCGCTTCGAGGCGTTCGTTGATCTCGCTGCCGCGTGCGGCAAAGCTCTCTTCGAGCTTGCTCGCGGTGCTTTCCAGATTGCTGCGCAACTGCTCGCCCTGATCGGCGAGGGAGCGGTTGACCTGATCCCCGGTCTCGGCCAGCGAGCGCGTGACGCTCTCGGCACTCTCCAGGATCTTGCCGGAAAGCGCGCCGCTGGTTTCTTCGAGCGAGGCGCGGAATTCGTCGGCGCGGGCCATGATTGCGGCGGCGAGTTCCTCGCCGGCCTTCGAGATGCCGGAGCGCACTTCATCGGTGACGCCGCCGAGGCGCTGTACCAGTTCCTCGCCGCGTGAAGCCATGTCGTCGACGACCTGTTCGCCGGCGCGGCCAAGAGCGGTGGTGATGTGTTCGCCACGGCTTTCGATCGAGCCGCTGACGCGGTCGCCCGTGGCAGAGATCGCCTCGACGATGCGCTGGGAGGCCTTGTCGAGATCCTGCGCGAAGGTCTCGTGCGAGCCGGAAATCGCCCCGCGGACGCGCTCGGCATTGGCGACGATCGCCTCGCGCTGGGCGATCAGCTCGTCAACCAGTGAACGGATGCGGATTTCGTTGTCGGAATAGGCGCGCTCCAGCGTCGAGATTTCGCTGCGCACCAGCGTTTCGAGCTCCCCGGCGCGGGCCAGCGCCCGCTCGATACCGTCACCGACGGCCGCGACTTCGCGGCGCACAGCCTGTGAAACGGTCAGAACGGCGTCGGTCGAGAAGCTCTCGGGCTCCGCCAGACGCATGGCGACTTCGCCCATGGACCGCGCGACCAGCTTCATTTCCTGCGAGCGCACTGCCAGAACGGCGGCGGTGAAGAAGAAAATTGTCGGCACCAGCATCACCGCACCGGCGATCGCCGTCTGCGCGGCACCCCAGCCGGCAATCATGCTGCCGAGCCCGCCATCAAGGCTCGCGAGCCCGATCAGCGCGCCGATCCAGGCGAGCGAAGCCATAGCTGCATAGCCATAGGGCTTGCGGGAGGGGCGCACCTGCATGGCCTGCATCAGCATGCCGATGCTCTGGCGGTCGTCATTCGCCACGCGCGTGCGGTCGGGACTTACCACGCCGGCCTGACGCTCGCCTTCCGCGCGGCGGGCGGAGAGTTCCTCATCGAGGGCATTGCGGTCGAAGCGGCGGGTCAGCTCGTCTTCCTCGATCGCGGGAAGGCGCGGCTCGTCCGGCGCATCCTGCGATTCGTCTTCGGTCTGGGCGGCACGGCCTGGACCCTTCACATCCGCGCTCGCATCGGCCTTTGCAGGTGATGCATTGGAGGATGAATCCGTTTCGTTGCGCTCGGACTTCTTGTCCGCCGCATCGTCCGGTCCCAGGTTCAATGCCTGCTCGACTGCCGACAGCGCCGCTTCCGCCGGATCCTTGAGCTTCTTTTCCGTTGCCATGTCGCCGCCTCGATAACGCAACCATTCGCGGGGTCATGCCTTAGCGCCGGCCGGTTAATGCTTCGCGCCGTGCATGGATGAAACGCGTCTCACGCCGCCTCCATGCGTGCAAGAACGCTACCCACGATTTTCCATCGCCGAGTGTAGTCCCCTGCAAACTCAATGAAAACCGGCCCGGCACGCGATTTTAGCCTTTCATTAACGATATGGTTACCAAACCAGCAAAAGTTAGTCTGCACAAGGGTTTCACGCACCACATAACTGTGGACCGGGCGCGCGGTGGCGGGCAGAATCGCAATCTGGCCCGCGATGACACACGCTTCGGGCCAATGGAGGCGGGGAGTGATGATGAAAGCGGCTGCTGCATCAGGGTGGGACATGCCCCTTCTCGACAGCGACTATCTCGCCACCGCGACCTTCGATGACGAAGCGCTGGCGGGCGAACTCCTCGGTCTTTTCGAAGGGCAGTGCGATGCGCTGGCGCCGGTGATCGCACGTGAGGGTGGCGCGCTGCAGGAGCGCATCGATGCCGCCCACACGCTCAAGGGCGGCGCCCGTGCCATCGGCGCTCGCGCCGTCGCCGATGCCGCCGAGCGGGTCGAATCCGGCCTGCGCAGCGAGGGGGTCCTTCCGCGCGCCGAATGGGCACGGCTCGAAACCGTCATTCAGGAGACACGGGCCGTCATCGCCCGGCGCGGCGCGGCATAGCGCGGTTTTTGCGCGTGCCTTTTGCGTTGCGAAGGCTGGCATCCTGTTTTGAATTGACCTAAGTACCCCCCGGATCAAGGCGCCGGATGCACGGGCGCGATGCCGGATCGGCCCCGAAGGGCCAAAGGGGAGCAGTTGATGGTCAAGATCAATTTCGTCGATTTCGAAGGCAACAGTCGCACGGTCGAGGCGGAACCGGGCGCTACGGTCATGGAGACGGCGATCCGCAACGGCATTCCCGGCATTGATGCCGAATGCGGCGGCGCCTGCGCCTGCGCCACCTGCCATGTCTATGTCGACGACGCCTGGAGCGAGAAGGTCGGCGGCCCTGAGCCGATGGAAGAGGATATGCTCGACTTCGCCTTCGCCGTGAAGCCGACTTCCCGTCTCTCCTGCCAGATCCGCATCACCGAGGAAATGGACGGCCTGACCGTCCACACCCCTGAGATGCAGGGCTGATTGCCCGGACGCCTATTCCGCCGGGAGCTTCGGTGGAACGGGTTGCGGGAGGTTGGTGGCAAACCATCCCGTGGTCGTCTCGAATCCGGCTTCCGGATGGCGCGGCACCAGGAAGGCGAGGCTCAGCGAGATCAGGGCGATGAAGGCGCCGATCATGAACACGGCGCTGGGATCCGTCATCCAGATCACGCCGAAGACCACTGGAATGAACACGGCCGCGATATGGTTGATGGTGAAGGCCACGCTCGCGGTGGGGGCGATATCGGCGGGATCGGCGATCTTCTGGAAATAGGTGCGCTGCGCGATGGTCAGCGTGAAGAAGATGCCGTCCACGATGAAGAGCGCGCCTGCGACCACCGCGCTTCCGGTGAGCGCGTAGCCGAGAAAGACCACGATCAGCGAGACATTCTCGATGATGATGGTCCTGCGCTCGCCGATCAGGCCGATCAGCCGTCCGAGCAGCGGCGCCACGAAGATGTTCACGGCACAGACCACGAAGAGCAGCCGGGCCATGCCGGCGACGTCGTAGCCGAAGCGCTCGACCAGGAGGAAGCCGCCGAAGGCCATGAAGAGCTGCCGGCGCGCACCCGAGAGGAAAGTCAGCACGTAATACAGCCAGTAGCGCGAGCGCAGGACGAGCCCCTTGTTCTGCGGCACGCTGCCCTGGAAGCGCCTGAACACGCGCATCGCCGTGATCGCCAGCAGGATCGTGGTGCCGCCGGCAACGAGGAACAGTGCCTCGAAACTCGGCTCCATCAGGAAATACACGGCCCCGATGCCGCCATAGGCGGTGAGCTGCGCCGCCGCATTCGCCCCGTGGATCTTGCCGAGCCCGCCCGGCGCCTCCTTCTTCGAGAGCAGCTGCAGGGCCAGCGCCTGGTTCGCCGTCTCGAAATAATGAAAGCCGATCGACATGATGGTGGTGGTCAGCAGCAGGCCGTAGAAACTGGGGAAATACCCGGTCATGGCGATGCCGATGCCGAGGATGATCAGGCTGAGATAGGCGAGCATCTGCTCGCGCATCACCATGAAGAGAAGGATGGCTGTGAAAGCGAGGAAGCCTGGGATCTCACGCACCGATTGCAGCACGCCGATCTGGAATCCGGAAAAGCCCGCTTCCTCCTTCGCGAAATTGTTGAGCAGGGCCTGCCAGCTCGCAAAGCCGATCCAGTTGATGAAGGCCAGCGTCATCAGGAAGACGATCGGCGAGGCGAAGACGGCGCGCTCGCGCCAGGGGGCGTTGGAAGCAGGCAGCACGGAGCGTTTCCAGGATGCGACGGGAGACAGGACTTTGCGCCGCAGGACGACGCCCGTCAAATCCGCGATGGGCTTGGACCGGGGCACAAACGCGACGTTTGACGTGCGTCAAAGCCCGGAGCGCGACGGCATGCGAACGTGCAACGCCAAGGTTCGGCAATGCCAGGACCCGGACACACCGCAAGAATCCACACCGGAAGAATCCACCCGGCAAGAATCCGCCCGGCAAGAATCCATCCGGTCAGCCAGTCAGGAGCTCCCCCATGTATGAGACCATTCTCGTCCCCATCGACATCGCCGATCCCGACACCTCGAAGCCTGCCGTCACGCGCGCTGCGGCCATGGCGAAGGCCGGGCAGGGGCAGCTTCGCCTCGTTTATGTGCGCTCGATCATGCCGGTCACCTACATGGAATTCGTGCCGCCCCAATTCGACGAGCAACAGCAGCGCGAGGCTGAGGAAGCGCTTGCGGAGCTGGCCGCCGGGGTCGATCTGCCCGATGAATGCGTCTCCTCCGTCGTGCGTCTGGGCTCGATCTATCACGAGGTGCTCGACGAGGCCGACAAGTGTGGCGCGGATCTGATCGTGATCGGTTCACATCGCCCGAGCATGTCGACCTATCTGCTCGGCTCCAACGCCACGACGATCGTGCGCCACGCCAAGGTCTCGGTGCTGGTCGTGCGCTGACGCGCCCGCGTGACCGGGCCTTGCAAGACGGGAAGGGCTGATTTGCGCCGGGTGGATGCGCGCGGGCTTGCCCTGTGGCGCAGCCCGGCGTAACTGATGCGCGACGCAATCAGATCCGACCTCGCCGAAGGCCTTACATGACCGCCAGTTCCAGACAACAGCAGCCCCAGCCTCCGGTACCCGGTGCGCGCATCCTCGTCGTCGAGGCACGTTTCTACGATGATCTCGCCGACGAGCTTCTGCGCGGCGCGCGCGCCGCCATCACGCAGGCTGAAGGCGTGGCCGAGGTCTTCACAGTGGACGGTGCGCTGGAAATTCCCGCCACCATGGCGATCCTGCTCGACCGGGCCGAGGCGTCCGGCACGCCCTATGATGCGGCAGTGGCATTGGGCTGCGTGATCCGGGGCGAGACGGGGCATTACGAGATCGTTGCCGGCGAAAGCGCGCGGGCGCTGATGGATCTCTCCGTGGCGCGCCGCTTTCCTCTTGGGAATGGTATCCTCACTGTCGAGAATGACGCCCAGGCACGGGCACGGGCGCGCGTCGACGAAATGAACAAGGGCGGTGGTGCAGCTGATGCGGCGCTCGCGGTCCTGCGCATCAAGCGCGGCCTGGTGACGGGGTTCTGAATATGGCCAAGAGCAATCCCGGTAAAGGCAATCCTGGCAACAACCGAGCCAGCGAGCGCAGCGCCGCCCGCCTCGCCGCCGTCCAGGCGATCTACCAGATGGAAGTGTCCGGCAAGGGCGTGGTCGAGGTCACCGCCGAATTCGAGGCGCACTGGATCGGGCGCGAGATCGAGGGCATGACCTTCAATGCCTCCGACATGCCTTTCTTTCGCGACCTTCTCTCCGGCGTCGTACGCGAACAGCGCGCAATCGACCGCGCCACCGACGAAACCCTCGCCGAGGGCTGGCCGTTGAAGCGGATCGAGGCCGTTCTGCGGGCGATTTTCCGCTGCGCCGTGTTCGAACTGATGATGCGCCGCGACGTGCCGGTACGGGTGGTGATCAACGAATATGTCGAGGTCGCCAATGCGTTCTATGAGGGCGAGGAGCCGGGCATGGTCAACGGCGTGCTCGATGCCATCGCCCACAAGACGCGGCCCGAGGAATTCGAGGGCAAGGGGCGCGGCCAGTCGACCCGTCAAAAATGACGTAGTGTCCAGCGTATCGCCGATCGTCCGGACAGGTTGTCCGCTTCGCCGGATCGGCAATTTCAGCGTTGTCGGCCCGATTGACCTATGGTCACAGGCAAATATTGCGTTGATTGCTCTTTTGCGACCCGGTATCTGAACAGCGGCTCGCCTGTCCCGCGAGCACCGGGGGGTATCGAGAATGGATACGGATCGGCGCCTGAGTGAAGACGAACTGATCGCCCGTTATTTCGCCCCGATCGCCGGCGAGGGTGGTTTCGGCATGCGCGATGACGCGGCTGCGCTGACGCCGGGAGAGGGGAATGATCTCGTCGTCACGGTCGATGCGATCGTGGCCGGTGTGCATTTCCTGCCCGATGATCCGCCAGCCGCCATCGCGCGCAAGGCGCTGGCGGTGAACCTGTCCGATCTCGCGGCGAAGGGCGCACGCCCGCGTGGGCACGTGCTCTCGCTGGCGCTGGAGGAGGGCTGGCGGGAGGATTGGCTGGCGGCCTTCACCCAGGGGCTCGGCCATGCCGCACGCGCATTCGGCTGTCCGCTGCTCGGTGGCGATACGGTGCGCGCCAATGGCGCGTACTGGCTCTCGATCACGGCTTTCGGCGAGGTCCCGCATGGGGAGATGGTGCACCGCTTCACCGCGCGGGACGGGGATGTGCTCTGCGTCAGCGGCACGATTGGCGATGCCGCGCTCGGTCTCGCCTTGCGCTCTGGTGTGACGGAACCCTGGGCTCTGCATATCGGTATCCAGAGTCGTGTCTTCCTTACCGATCGCTTTCTGCATCCCCAGCCCCGCATCGCGCTGGCCGATATCCTGCGCCGCCGGGCGCGTGCGGCGATGGATGTCTCCGATGGGCTCGCCGGCGATCTCGCCAAGATGTGTAAGGCGAGCGGTGTCTCGGCGGAGGTGGATCTGGAGAAGCTGCCGTTGTCCGGCGCGGCCCGGACCCTGTCCGGGTCGCATCCGCAACTGCGCGACAGGCTGGTGACCGGGGGCGATGATTACGAGATCCTGTGCAGCGTTGCACCGGACGATCTCGACGATTTTCTGAACGAATGCGGGCAAGTCGGCATCGCCATGACTCCGATCGGATATTTCAGGCCGCGCGATTTCGCGCAAAACGATTGTTCGCCAATCTTCAGTGACGCGAACGGACGGAAGCAGTACGAGAAGGGTTCGTATAGCCATTTCTGAGATTGCTTCATGACCATTCAGGCCGCCGTGACACCGACCACCGATCCCGACGCTCTCGCCAAGCGCAATGCCTGGGTCCTGGCCGGCGCGCAGGCGCTGGGCGGGGCCAATCCGGCCATCGTGATCTCGATCGGCGGGCTGGTGGGGCTGATGCTCGCCCCGCGCGAATCGCTGGCGACGCTCCCTGTCAGCCTGCTCAATCTCGGTCTCGCCGCCGGCATCATCCCCGCAGCGATGGTGATGCGCCGGTTCGGACGCCGCAACGGCTATATCTTCGGTGGGCTGCACGGGGTGGTGGGCGGCTCGATCGCGGCGCTCGCGATCGTCTGGGGCGATTTCGTGATGTTCTGCATCGGCACGCTGATCGCCGGGTTCTATGGCTCCTACGTTCAGAGCTACCGCTTCGCCGCGACCGATGCGGCGACATCCGCTTTCCGGGCACGGGCGATCTCCTACGTGCTCGCCGGCGGTCTCGCGGCGGGAATTCTTGGGCCGCAGGTGGTGATCTTCACCCGCGACATGGTTCCCGGCGCGACCTTCGCAGGTTCCTTCATGGCACAGGCGCTGCTCGCTCTGATCGCCATCGTGGTGATCTCGTTTCTGCGCACGCCGCCCGTTCCGGTGACGACGCCGGCGCCCGGCGATGCGCCGACGGCATCCGGGCGGCCGCTTGTGACGATCATGTTGCAGCCCCGTTTCATCATCGCGGTGACGGCGGGCGTGGTTTCCTATGGCCTGATGGCCTTCCTGATGACGGCGGCGCCGCTGGCCATGGTTGAATGCGGCCTGCCACTGGAGACGGCGGCATTGGGGATTTCCTGGCACATCCTCGCCATGTTCGCGCCGAGCTTCTTCACCGGCAAGCTGATTGATCGCTATGGCAAGGAGATGATCACCGCCATCGGGCTCGTGATGATCGCGGTCTCCGCCGTGATCGGACTCTCGGGGCTGACCGTGGCGCATTTCTGGACCGCGCTGATCCTGCTCGGTGTCGGCTGGAACTTCGGTTTCATCGGCGCCACGGCGCTGGTGACGGATACCTATCGTCCGGAGGAGCGCACCAAGGCGCAGGCGGCGAACGACTTCATCGTCTTCGGCTCGGTAGCCGTTGCCTCCTTCTCCTCGGGCCAGCTGCTGGATGCCGGGGGCTGGGAGATCGTCAACTGGCTCTCCTTCCCGCCGCTCGCCGTGGCGCTGGTTCTGGTCGTCGCGCAGGCGCGGATGCGCCGTCACGCGCCGGCTTGAGCAACAAGTGGCATGTTGCACTGCACAAACATGCAACATTTTGCATAAATGACGTTTGCCGATAGCTGAAAATTTTGGCAGGCTCCGTCCACCACCCTGGGGGCGGACGTTTGGGCGGCGCTGAATCCGCATGCGCCGGCGCGTTGATCGTCTGGACCCCCCAAAGGCAAGGACGGTCACATGTTCGCATTGTTCCTGATCATCATACTGGGCGCGTTGTCGATCGCGTACGGCCTGTGGGCCATCAACGACGTGATGAAGCGAGATGCCGGCACGCAACGCATGCAGGAGATCGCTGCCGCGATCGCCGAAGGCGCGCAGGCCTATCTCTGGCGTCAATACATCACCATCGCCGTTGTCGGCGTGGTGCTGTTCGTGGTGCTCATCTTCCTGCTCTCGATCTGGGTTGCGATCGGCTTCGCCATCGGCGCGGTTCTCTCTGCTGCTGCCGGCTTCATCGGCATGAACGTCTCGGTTCGCGCCAATGTGCGCACGGCCCAGGCGGCCTCGCAATCGCTCGCCGGCGGGCTCGATGTAGCCTTCAAGTCCGGTGCGGTGACCGGAATGCTGGTCGCTGGGCTCGCCCTGCTCGGCGTGGCTGTCTACTATCTCATTCTGACGCGCACCCTCGGGGCTGATCCCGGCGGGCGCCTCGTCATCGATTCGCTCGTCGCCATGGGCTTCGGCGCCTCGCTGATCTCGATCTTCGCCCGTCTCGGCGGCGGTATCTTCACCAAGGGTGCGGATGTCGGCGGCGATCTCGTCGGCAAGGTCGAGGCGGGGATCCCGGAGGATGATCCGCGCAATCCTGCCACCATCGCTGACAATGTGGGCGACAATGTCGGCGATTGCGCCGGCATGGCGGCCGATCTGTTCGAGACCTATGTCGTGACCTTCGTCGCCACCATGGTGCTCGCCGCGATCTTCTTCGCCGGTCAGGCGAATCTCGAGACCATGATGCTGTATCCGCTTGCCATCGGCGCGGCCTGTATCGTGACCTCGATCATCGGGACCTTCTTCGTCAAGCTCGGCCAGGATCAGTCGATCATGGGTGCGCTCTACAAGGGCTTCATCGCCACGGGCGTGTTGTCGATCGCTGCCGTCGCCGTGGCCAATGTTGCATTGTTCGGCGGCTTCGGCACGACGATGGAAGCACGCGTTCCGATTATCGGCGGCGGCGTCGATGCGGTGAGCTTCACCTCTCTCTCGCTCCTGCTGTGCGCGATTATCGGCCTCGTCGTCACGGGGCTGATCGTGGTGATCACCGAATACTATACGGGCGTCGGTTTCCGGCCTGTGCGCTCCATCGCCCAGTCATCGGTGACGGGCCACGGTACCAACGTCATCCAGGGGCTCGCCATCTCGCTCGAATCGACGGCGCTGCCCGCTTTGGTGATCATGGCGGGCATCATCACCTCGTACATGCTCGCAGGCCTGTTCGGCATCGCCATCGCGGTGACGGCCATGCTGGCGCTGGCCGGTATGGTGGTCGCCCTCGACGCCTTCGGCCCTGTCACCGACAATGCCGGCGGGATCGCGGAAATGGCGGGGCTGCCCAAGGAGGTGCGTCAATCGACAGACGCGCTCGACGCGGTCGGCAATACCACGAAAGCCGTCACCAAGGGCTACGCCATCGGTTCGGCGGGTCTCGGCGCGCTGGTCCTGTTCACCGCCTATACGGCGGATCTGAACTACTTCATCTCCGCCGCGAACGAACCCGGCTCGACCAGCTACCAGTACTTCGCCGGGGTCACGCCTGATTTCTCGCTTTCCAACCCCTATGTCGTGGTCGGACTTCTCTTCGGCGGACTGATCCCGTTCCTGTTCGGCGGGATCGCGATGACGGCGGTCGGGCGTGCGGCGGGTGCCGTGGTCGAGGAAGTGCGCCGGCAATTCAAGGAAAAGCCCGGCATCATGGAAGGTACGGAGCGCCCCGATTACGGGCGCGCGGTCGATATGCTGACCAAGGCCGCAATCAAGGAAATGGTCGTGCCGTCGCTGCTGCCTGTGCTCGCGCCGCTGGTCACCTATCTCGTGATCTATCTGATCGCGGGCAAGGACCAGGCCTTCTCGGCTGTGGGAGCCATGCTGCTCGGCGTCATCGTGACGGGGCTGTTCGTCGCCATCTCGATGACCTCTGGCGGTGGCGCCTGGGACAACGCCAAGAAATCCTTCGAGGACGGCTTCGTCGACAAGGATGGCGTCAAGCACCTGAAGGGTTCGGAGGCGCACAAGGCTTCGGTCACGGGTGATACGGTCGGCGATCCCTACAAGGACACGGCCGGCCCGGCGGTGAACCCGCTGATCAAGGTCACCAATATCATCGCGCTTCTGCTGCTCGGTGTGTTGGCCGCAATGTAAACCGAACAGATGTCGGGCGGCGCCAAACAGGAGCCGCCCGATTCTGTCTCAGGCCGAATTATGTTGAAATAGTTGGATGTTTTTGTTAGGTGGCTCGCGGTTTAAGTATTTTGGAGTTCATAGCAATGATTTCTTTAAGTCCTTCACAGGGCCGGCTGGCAAGTGACGATATCTGTCAGGCTGGGCCGCATCGGTTCAATGCCGCGATGCAGGCAGCCGCGACTTCCGATCCGCTCGATCCGCGCAGCCTGTCGCAGATCGAGAAGCCCAAAACCGACAAGGACAAGGACGTGCCGCTGGATGACAATCCGGGTCGCCGGACCAATCCGAATTTCGTCATTCCCGATGAGTTCCGGATCAATCCAGGCGCTTTCCTTGAGAACCATATTCAGTATGCCGAGATACCGCGCGTTATGCCACGGGCAGGCGAGTAATCATCGGCTTCGATCCGCCCTGCGGTCCTGTCCGAGGCCTCACGCCTTCCGAATCCGAAAAACCAGCAGATCGCCTTCGCGGCTCTGCTCCTCAATATGGTCCCCCGTATCGCCGATCAGATGCGGGATGTCGATTGCCGCCATCGGATCGGTGCATTCCACCCGGATGACGGTGCCCGCAGCGACGCGCGAGAGCGCCTTGCGCGTCTTGAGCGCGGGGAGGGGGCATTTCAGCCCGCGAAGGTCGAGCAGGGTGTCGCTATCGGCCATGATCCGCCTGTCTGATCTGTTGCCAACTTGCATGAGATGGCGCCGGGGCGGGCGGTGATCAGCCCGCGCTCCGCGCTCACGCCTGCAGCCGCTCTACGGCTTCGCTCACCTTCGCCCGGCGCGCCAGCGCGGTTTCGCGCCGCTCGCGCTGCTCCTCGACGACCTCTTCCGGGGCGCGTTTGAGGAAATCGGCATTGCCGAGCTTGGCATCGATCTTCTTCACTTCGCCGTCGAGCTTGGCGATCTCCTTGTCAAGACGCGCGCGTTCGGCTGCGATATCAACGACGCCTTCGAGCGGCAGGGCCGCGACTTCGCCGCGCACCAGCAATTGCACGCTCGCTTTCGGCGCGGCCTGCGCCGTATCGATCGTCTCCAGCCGTGCCAGACGCTTGAGCATGTCACCCCAGCGCGCGACGCGGGCCGCGGCATCCGCACTCGGATTGATCAGCTGAAGCGTGATTTGCGCGCCGGCAGGCACGTTGGTCTCGGCGCGCGCCGAGCGGATCTCGCTGACGAGATCGACGATCCAGCCGATCTCGGCTTCTGCGGCGTCATCACGCAGATGCGACAGCGACGGCCAGGTGGCGAGCGCGAGCAGCGTCTCGTCGCGGGCGGGGCCGGTCTCGCCCTTCACCGCCCAAAGCTCCTCGGTGAGGAAGGGCATGAACGGGTGCAGCAGCTTGCAGATCTGGTCGATGACATAGGCAGTCGTCGCGCGCGTCTCGTCCTTGGCCGGGCCGTCCTCGCCCTGCAGGACGGGTTTGGCGAGTTCGAGGTACCAGTCGCAGAACACGTTCCAGACGAAGCGATAGGCCGCGCCCGCCGCCTCGTTGAACTTGTATTCGCTGATCCCGGCCTCGATCTGCACCGCCGCGCTCGCGCATTCGGAAAGTACCCATTTGTTGAGGGTGATCTCGACCTTTGCCGGATCGAATCCCTCCACGCGCTCACAGCCATTCATCTCGGCAAAGCGCGCGGCGTTCCAGATCTTGGTCGCGAAATTGCGATAGCCCTCGACGCGCTGCATGGACAGCTTGATGTCGCGCCCCTGCGCGGCCATGGCCGAGAGCGTGAAGCGCAGGGCATCGGCGCCGTATCGCTCGACCACGTCGAGCGGATCGATGACATTGCCCTTCGATTTCGACATCTTCGCGCCCTTCTCGTCGCGGACGAGGGCGTGGATGTAGACCGTGTGGAAGGGCGTCTGATCCATGAATTGCAACCCGGCCATCATCATTCGGGCGACCCAGAAGAAGATGATGTCGAAGCCGGTGACGAGCACGTCGGTGGGGTAATACCGCTTCAGCTCCGGCGTCTCGTCCGGCCAGCCGAGCGTGGAGAACGGCCACAGGGCGGAGGAGAACCAGGTGTCGAGCACGTCCTCGTCGCGGCGAAGCGGCACATCGCGACCATGCTTTTCGCGCGCCTGTGCCTTCGCCTCAGCCTCGTCATAGGCGACGAAGACATTGCCGTCCTCGTCATACCAGGCCGGTATCTGGTGACCCCACCAGAGCTGGCGCGAGACGCACCAGGGCTCGATATTCTCCAGCCACTGGAAATAGGTCTTTTCCCAGTTGTTGGGCACGAAGCTGGTGCGCCCGTCGCGCACGGCGGCCATGGCCTTCTCGGCGAGCGGCTTGACATCGACATACCATTGATCGGTCAGATAGGGCTCGATCGGCACGCCGGAACGGTCGCCATGGGGGACGGTATGGGTGTTGTCCTCGATCTCGGCAAGGAGTTCGCGCGCCTCCATCATCGCGACGATGCGCTTGCGGGCCTCGAAGCGATCGAGACCGTGGAGGGTCATTGTCTCGGTCAGATCGGGGCTCTCGGAAAGACCTTCGAGAAAGGCATCGTTGCCTTCGAGCCAGATTCGCGCCTCCGGATCGAAGATGTTGACCATGCGCAGGTTCTGGCGCTTGCCCACTTCGAAATCGTTGAAATCATGCGCCGGCGTCATCTTGACCGCGCCGGAGCCGATTTCCGGATCGGAATATTCGTCGGCGACGATGGGGATGCGGCGGCCGACCAGCGGCAGGATGACGTGCTTGCCGACGAGATCCCTGTAGCGCGCGTCCTCCGGGTGCACCGCAACGCCGGTATCGCCGAGCATGGTCTCGGGGCGCGTTGTCGCGACGGTGATGAAGCGCCCCGGCTCGCCCTCGATCGGGTAGCGGAAGTGCCAGAGATGGCCCTTGATCTCGAGCTGCTGCACTTCGAGATCGGAAATCGCCGTCTGGAATTTCGGATCCCAGTTCACGAGCCGCTTGTCGCGATACATCAGCCCCTGGCGGTAGAGCTCGACGAAGAAACGCAAAACCGCCTTCGAAAGGCCATCATCCATGGTGAAGCGCTCGCGCGACCAGTCGCAGGAGGCGCCGATGCGCTCGAGTTGCTGGCGGATGCGCCCGCCGGACTCTTCCTTGAAGGCCCAGACCTCTTCGAGGAATTTCGCCCGACCCAGGCTGCGGCGGTCGGGGCGGCCCTCGGCGGCGAGCTTGCGCTCGACCACCATCTGCGTGGCGATGCCGGCATGATCCGTGCCCGGCTGCCAGAGCACGTCGCGCCCGCGCATGCGTTCGAAACGGCAGAGGATGTCCTGGATCGTGTTGTTGAGCGCGTGGCCCATATGCAGCGAACCGGTCACGTTCGGCGGCGGGATCACGATGGTGTAGGGCCTGGCGTCCTTGCGCTCGGGGCGTCCGGCGCGAAAAGCGCCCGCATCATTCCAGCGCGCGGCGATACGCGCCTCGACGGCAGCGGGGTCGAAGGTCTTGTCCATCATGCTTTGAGCCGGTCGTGTCCGTGTTGACGAAAATACAGAGTTCGTAGCGCTAGAAAAAGCAGCGGCGCCGACAAGTCAACCGGCACGAACGACGCTTCCGGCGCGACATACGGCTTGCGTAGTCGGGGCAGGGGCCTTCATCGTTCTCTCGGAGTGCCGGGTTCAGCGCCCGCCGCCGCGTGAGACCCGCTCGATCTCGGCCCGGACCATGCGCTCGACAATGGTTGGCAGATTGTCGTCGAGCCAGACCTTGAGCATCGGGCGCAGCATCTCCTTCACCAGATCGTCGAGGGTGCGCCCGTTATTGGAGAGCACCGTATGGGCGAGCTGGTTGAAGGCATTGCCGACGGCCTCGTCGGTGGCCTGCGAAATAAGGCGGTCCTCGTCGATGAAGGCGTGTTGCGCCGGCGTGGCATAGGCGGGCTCCGGCTCGGGTTCATATTCGGGCTCGGGTTCAGGCGCGGCTGCGGGCGCGAAATCCAGCCCGTCATCATCCTCTTCGCCATCGGTGCCGATCGCATCAAAAGCCGCGTCAACGGCGTCCTGCCCGGCCAGTTCTTCCGTTTCTTCTTCGCTTGCGCCGGTATCGATGGCATCGAAATCGATCTGTTCGTCTTCATTGCGGAAATCGATATCGTCATGTTCGAGCGCGAGATCAGCCGGCGGGACGGCTTCGCCGACCTCGGCGAGATCGAGCACGTCATCGTCGTCGTCTTCCTCCGGCTGCTGTGGCGCGGCGTCGTATGCCTCCGGCATTTCCGAACCGTCATCGCCGATCGCTTCCGCCATCGCCGCCTCGAACGGATCTTCCTCGTCACCCTTGTTCGCAGCTTCCTGATCATCGGCGATGATGCGCCTGATCGAAGCCAGAATTTCTTCCATCGAGGGTTCGTCGGTCTTCGGATTGGCCTGGTTCATGCGAAACTCTCACCGCGATCGAGTGCGCCGACGACGAGAATCACCCGTCGCGTCATGCATTATATGGTTAAACGATGCGGGCGCGATGCGCAAAGGGGCGAAGGCCTTTCACCCACAGGCGTTTATCAGTCGCCAGACGGTGTGGAGGTGCCCCAGATGCGGTTGCGAACCTGCTCGTAATGCTCGCGGGAATCGTATTCGGCAACGGCGAGGCCGAGCTGATGGGGCGTCAGGCGACCCATGGCCTGGACCAGCGAGAAGGCCGCGACGACCCGGTCACGCTGTGCGGTAATCAGGTTGACACGCGCATTCAGCAGTTCCTGCTGCGCATTGAGCACGTCGAGCGTGGTGCGCTGGCCGACGCGAGCCTCCTCGCGCACACCGGTCAGTGCTGTCTCTGCCGCGTCGACCTGGATCTCGGCGGCCTGAATCTGCGCGGATGCGGCCTCCAGCGAGCCCCAGGCCGTGATCACATTGGCGCGCACTTCCTCGCGGGCCTGTTCGAGTTCGAAACGGAACTCGTTCACGGTCTCTTTTGCCGCGCGAACCCGCGCGGAGACCTCGCCGCCCTGATAGAGCGGCACGGTCAGTTGCGCCGTGATCGAGGCGCTGGTCTGGCGATCGCCGCGCTGCTGCGTGTCGAAACGCCGGTCGATCGAGCCCCGCACGCTGGCGCGCGGCAGAAGTTCCGCCTCCGCGACCTTCACCGCGATCTGGGCGCCGTCGAGCGCATGGCGCGCGGCGATGATCGACGGATTCTCCGTCAGGCCGAAATGGAGGGCGCTGTCGAGATTGCCGGGAATCAGGCGCTCGGGGGCGCGCCCGGCACCGAGTTCGCGCGGTTGCGAGCCGATGATCTGACGATACCGGCCGATATTCGCGCGCAGATTGGCTTCGGCCAGGCTGACCTGCGAACGCGCGGAAGCCAGCCGCGATTCGGCCTGCGCGACATCGGTGCGGGTGACTTCGCCGACTTCGAAACGGTCCTGCGATTGCCGCAACTGTTCGTCGAGAACCTCGACATTGTTGCGCTGCAGATTCAGGATCGCCGTGTCGCGCAGGACGTTCATGTAGATCTCGGCGCCGTTAAACAGCGTCTGCTGCACGGTGGCTTCCAGCCGCATGCGCGCGGCGAGGACCTGAGTCTCGGCGCGGCGCACGGCATTGCCGGTGCGCCCGCTATCGAAAATGTTCTGCGTGACTTCGAGGCCGATCCCGCGCGGATCGCGTGACCGAGAATCGATTGCGCCGGTGACCGGGTTGGGCCGCCAGGTAATCTGGCTGCCGATATCGGCGGTGGCGTTGATGCGCGGACGATAGCCCGAGCGCGCCTGCGGCACGCCTTCATTGGTCGCGCGCAGGCTGGCGCGGGATGCATTGATGATCGGGCTATTCTGATAAGCGCGGGCGAGGGCGGTATCGATCGTCTCGGCATGCGCCTGATGCCAGCCGGGCAACGCCAGCATCGCAAAGCCCGTCAGCAACAAGGCTCTCGTCGCGACGAACCTGACGAAAGAACGTGGTTTTGCTCTGGTCACAAATCGTTTCCCGTTGCTGCGCCACCATGACGAACGCGCGGAATCACCCATCCGGGCCCCGACTGTCAACGAAACCTAAACCTTTCTCACGACGCGTGGAAGGCGCGTGTGGCACCCGACGCAATTGCGGCAGGAGCGTGGCATTTGAGCAACGCCTCAGAAAACGAAACCGGGCTCTTCGCGGAAGGCCTTCAGGGGCTGGGCTGCGGCGTCGAAGAGCGGGCGGTCGCCGATCACCTCCCCTGAGCGCACGAACAGCGTCACCCGGCTCGTGCGACCGCCATCGCCCATCACCGTGACCAGACGACCGCCATCGGCGAGCTGTGCGAGCAGCGCTTCGGGGCGCTTCTCGACGGCTGCATTGACCAGGATCGCGTCAAAGCCGTCCGCCACGCCGAAATCGGCATCGAACGGCTTGTCGATGATGGTGACGTCGTCGCTCAGTCCGGCCTGCGCCAGATTCTGCCGGGTTTTCTCGGCCAGCGCCGCATCCGGTTCGACAATGCTGACGGATACGCCCAGCTGCGCCGCGACGGCGGCCTCGTAGCCAAGCGCGCCGGCGAGGATCAGGAGACGCTCGCCCGCATTCAGATCGAGATTCTGCAGCATCCGGGCGAAGACCATCGGCGCGAGGAAATGGCGCGTCTCGCCGTCTTCGGCCTGCGCGATCACCAGCGGGCGGTCGGAATAGGCGAGATTTGCCATATCCGCCGGCGCGAAGATCTCGCGTGGCACTTCGTTCATGGCCGAAAGCACGCCGAGATCGCTGATATCATAGGTCCGCAGCTGGTTGTCGACCATCATGCGGCGGACTTTGGCGTAATCGATCATGGCTCGTCTCTCAGCATGGCTTCCGGCCCCGTGCCGGCAAGCCGGGTTTTGTGGCATCAGCGCGCAAAACGCAAGACTCTGTGCACATGACCCGGCACGCAAGGCCTGCAGCGCAAGCAGGTCGGCATCTGCGCGCCGATGTCAATCATCGTTGCCCGTGTTCAGATCATCGGGACGTTTCCCCTCGTCAAAGCCTTGCCCGCGCAGATGGCCGCGCGCCAGCAACCACTCGGCGATGATGCGCGTGGCCAGGTCCTGCCGCGAAGGCTGCTCCGGCTCCGATTGCCGGGCGTGATCGAGCCCGGCCAGAAGCGCGGAAGTCAGGATGATCGTGTCGTTTCGCTCGTCAGTCATGCAGCTGTGCTCGCCGATTTCGAGAGTTGCGGATCAAGCGGACAGGGAACTCAATCCAGGTGGAACTTGTCGAAATCGCGGTGTTCGGCATGGATGGAGCGCACCGTGCCGGTGGCCGAGCGGTAGACGACCGTCTCGGTCTCGATCACCTCGGGGCCGAAACGCACACCGGAGACCAGCGCACCGTCGGTCACGCCGGTCAGCGCGACGATGACATCGCCGGAAGCGAGCTCGGTCATGTCGTATTTCTTTTCGGGATCCGTGACGCCCATTGCCTTGGCCCGCGCCCGCGTATCCTCGCGATCGAGGATCAGGCGGGTCTGCATCTGGCCGCCGATGCAGCGCAGGGCGCCCGCCGCAAGCACGCCTTCCGGCGCGGCGCCGATGCCGAGATAGATGTCGATCCCGGTCTTCTCCGGCATCGCCGTGTAGATCACGCCGGCCACGTCACCGTCGCTGATCAGCCGCACGCTCGCGCCGGTGGCGCGGATGGCGGCGATCAGTTCATGGTGGCGCGGGCGATCGAGGATCAGGGCGGTGATGTCGGAGGGGGCCACGCCCTTTGCCTTTGCGAGCGCGTGGATATTGTCCTGCGGGCTGGCATCGAGATCGACCACGCCCTTGGGATAGCCCGGGCCGATGGCGATCTTGTTCATGTAGACGTCGGGTGCGGCCAGCAGCGTCCCGGCTTCCGCCATGGCCATGACGGCAACGGAGCCCGGCATGTCCTTGGCGCAAAGGGTGGTGCCTTCCAGCGGATCGACGGCGATATCGACCTTCGGCCCGTCGCCGTTCCCGACCTTCTCCCCGATGAAGAGCATCGGCGCCTCGTCGCGCTCGCCCTCGCCGATGACGACGGTGCCGTCGATCTGGAGCTTGTTGAGTTCGCGGCGCATGGCATCCACCGCGGCCTGGTCGGCGGCTTTCTCGTCGCCGCGCCCGCGCAGACGCGCGGCTGAGACGGCGGCGCGTTCGGTCACGCGGACGAGTTCGAGGGTGAGGATACGTTCGATGAACGGGTTGGGGGTGATTTTCTTGTCAACCATGGGGGCCAGCCTCCGAATGTGATCGCCGTCCGGCGACCGCGATTTCTCTTATTCTCTCTCGATCCGGATGACTTGCGCATCCTCGGCGATCAAGCCGTCCTCGGCGATCTGCCGGATCGCCTCGCGCACCGCGCCCTCGCTCGTCGCATAGGTGATCAGCACCACCGGCACCGGCGCGCCGGAGCGCCCGGTCGGATCGAGCGCGGCGGCCTCGGAACGGCGTTGCAGGATGCTCTCCAGCGAGATGTCATTCTCGGCCATGTGCCTTGCGATTCCGGCGGCGGCGCCCGGGCGATCGTAGACAGCAAGGCGTACATAGTAGCCGCCCTCGTGGCGCTGCATCGGCGCGCGCTCGGCCAGCTCCATCTGCGCGACGGGCCAGCCGAATGGCGGGCGCGGCGGCGTGCCGGCGACATCGGCGATATCGGCCAGAACGGCGGAGGCCGTAGCGTCACCGCCCGCCCCGGGCCCGATCAGGGTGAGTTCACCCACCGCATCGGCATCGATGGTCACGGCGTTGGTGACGCCCATGACCTGCGCGATGGCCGAATCCCGGGGCACCATCGTCGGATGGACGCGCTGCTCGATCCCGGTCCTGGTGCGCTCGGCGACGCCGAGCAGCTTGATGCGAAAGCCGAGATCATCGGCCATTTTCAGATCGAGCGGGGCGATGGCCGAAATCCCCTCGACATAGATCGCATCCGCATCGACCTGCGTGCCGAAGGCGAGACTCGTCAGGAGCGCCAGCTTGTGCGCCGTGTCATAGCCCTCGATATCGAAGGTCGGGTCGGCCTCGGCATAGCCGAGCCGCTGGGCATCGGCGAGGCATTCGGCGAAGGAGAGGCCCTCCGCTTCCATCCGCGAGAGGATGTAGTTGCAGGTGCCGTTGAGGATGCCGTAGAGCCGCGTCACACGGTTGCCGGCCAGCGCCTCGCGCATGGTCTTGACGATGGGAATTCCGCCGGCAGCCGAGGCCTCGAAGGCGAGATGCACGCCGTTTTCCTCGGCCAGAGCCGCGAGGGCATTGCCGTGCTTGGCCAGCAGCGCCTTGTTGGCGGTGACCACATGCTTGCCGGATTTCAGTGCCGCCTCGACGGCTTCGCGCGCCGGCCCCTCGTCCCCGCCGATCAGTTCGACGAAGCAATCGATGTCGGCGGAGCCGGCGAGGGCGACCGCATCGTCGAACCAGGCGAGGCCGGAGAGATCGATGCCGCGATCGCGCTTGCGGTCGCGGGCGCTCACGGCGGTGATGGCCATCGGGCGACCGGCACGTGCGCCTATCGCTGCGCCGTGCATCTGGAGAAGCCGCACAAGGGACGCTCCGACTGTGCCGAGTCCGGCCAGGCCGATCCGCAATTGCTTCGTCATCAATCTCACCCAAATCAGTCCGACGCGCATGGTTCCGGAAGCTGCCGGCCTTGGCGTCGATTGGTGCCTGTCTTGCACGGTTTTTCCGTGCGGTTCAAGGAAGTGAAGCAGCGATTCGCCGCTCATGCACATATCTGCCACGATGGCGTCGCCTCCGGAGGAGGGCGGGGATCACTGCGTTGACGCTTCCGGTGTGTTCTATTAAAAGAACGATCGTTCTTTACAAGGCACGAATTTGCGCATGGCGCGTTCGGGCAACAATTCCGCGCCAGGCGCGCAAGGGAGATGCAAGCGATGACAGAACAAGTGCCCGGTTTCGATACCCTCGCCATTCATGCCGGTGCGACGCCGGATCCCGCGACCGGCGCGCGCGCCACGCCGATCTACCAGACCACCTCCTTCGTCTTCGACGATGTGGATCACGCGGCGTCGCTGTTCGGGTTGCAGGCCTTCGGCAATATCTATTCGCGGATCACGAATCCGACCTGCGCCGTGCTGGAGCAGCGCGTCGCGGCGCTCGAAGGCGGTACGGCGGCGCTCGCCGTGGCATCCGGCCACGCGGCGGAGTTCCTGACGCTGCACGCGCTGATGGAGCCGGGGGACGAGTTCATTGCGGCCAAGAAGCTCTATGGCGGTTCGATCAACCAGTTCACCCATTCCTACAAGAATTTCGGCTGGCAGGTGAAATGGGCCGATACGGAGGATCCCGCCACCTTCGACGCCGCCGTCACCGACAAGACCAAGGCGATTTTCATCGAATCGATCGCCAATCCGGGCGGCGTGATCGTCGATATCGCGGCGATCGCCGAGATCGCCAAGAAGCACAACATTCCGCTCATTGTCGACAACACCATGGGCACGCCGTATCTCGTGCGGCCCTTCGAGCACGGCGCCGACATCATCGTGCATTCGGCGACGAAGTTCCTCGGCGGCCACGGCAATTCCATCGGCGGGCTGATCGTCGATGGCGGCAGCTTCAACTGGGTCGGCGACAAGCGCTATCCGATGCTCTCGGCGCCGCGTCCGGAATATAACGGCATGGTGCTCGGCGAGACCTTCGGCAATTTCGCCTTCGCCATCGCCACCCGCGTCCTCGGCCTGCGCGATCTCGGCCCGGCGCTCTCGCCCTTCAACGCCTTCATGATCCTCACCGGGATCGAGACGCTGCCTTTGCGCATGCAGCGCCATTCCGACAATGCGCTGGCCGTGGCGAAGCATCTCGCTGCCCATCCGGCGGTGGAATGGGTCAGCTATCCGGGGCTGGAAGGCGATCGCTACAACGCACTCGCCAAGCGCTATTGCCCCAAGGGCGCCGGCGCCGTCTTCACCTTCGGCCTCAAGGGCGGCTATGATGCGGGCGTCTCGCTGGTTTCCAACCTGCAGCTGTTCTCGCATCTGGCCAATATCGGCGATACCCGCTCGCTGGTCATCCACCCGGCCTCCACCACCCATCGCCAGCTCACCGACGAACAGCGCGTCGCCGCCGGCGCCGGCCCGGAGGTGGTGCGCCTCTCCATCGGCATCGAGGACGTGGCCGACCTGATCGCCGATCTCGATCAGGCGCTCGCGGGGTAAGGCCAGCGGAAAAGAGGACCGGCGCCCGGATGCGGGGCGCCGGTTGGGTTTCGGGGTGTGTGCCGCAATTTTCTGGTTGTGTCGTTACAGAAATCCAGTTGTTTCTCGAGAAACGATTCGTCAATGCGCGCGAAGCGTTGTTCAATGACATGTCGAATCGAGGGAGGTGGAAATGACGGGCGCCCTTTCGGAGCTGATCGAAGCCGCGCGGCGGATCAGGCAGTCCCCCGAACAGCGAGAAGAGCAGCGCCGGAGTTTCGCCTACGGCAATACCGCTTTCGAAAACAGCCGGATCACGCGGGAGATGGTCGCCGAACAGTCCGAGCGTCTTGCGCGTGAGGCGAAGGCACAAGGCGATGATGGCCAGCGGTCCTGACAAGCGGGACAGTCGCGCATTCGAGCCGCAACTGATCAGTGATCCTGTCGAAAAGGCCGAGGTCGAGGCCAGAAACGGTCTCAGGCAATACGATGCCGGAATTGCGACGGTTCAGTCGGCGCTCGAGCGGGGTGGGTGCTTCAGATTGCGGGTCTCCTTGATCCTGAGCCTTCATCGCGAGGCCCTACAGGGCTTGAGCATGTTTGCCGGAAATTTTCGCCCGGCCGGCGTTTCGATTGAGGGCAGTGCACATACTCCACCCGACTCCCACATCGTTCCTGAACTCGTCGAGGAGATGTGCGATTACGTGAACGCAAATTGGGTGGACGCAACGTCCCTTCATCCGGGCGCTTATCTTATGTGGCGCCTGAACTGGATACACCCGTTCGCGGATGGCAATGGCAGGACATCCCGGATCCTCTCCTACGTCGTAATGTCGATCAAGACCGGTTATGTCCTACCCGGAACCCCGACCATCCCAGACCAGATCGTCGAGCGGCGGCAGCCTTATTTCGATGCGCTCGATGCCGCTGATCGCTCTTGGTCAGAGGGGCGCCTCGACCTGTCGCATGGAGGAGCTTCTCGGCAACATGCTCGCAACCCAGCTCCTTAGTGTCTACAGAGCGGCTGGTGGTATCGTTTCCGATGACGCTGGAAGCCTGGGTTTCTAGGTCAATTGCAGGCCAGGGTTTGCCGAAGCGGCATATCGGTTGAATTGGCGTCGCGGAGACCGCGTCTCTTTGGTAGAAACAGTGCTTGCGGAAATGGGGGTATCTGCATTTACTGGGCTCGCCAGCTATGCAAGCCCCCCTCACAACACCTCCAGCAACGCCGCCGCCGCCGCCTCACCGCTGTCGAAGGCGGCTTCGACGCGCGGGCCGAGGCACCAGTCGCCGCAGGCGGCGAGGCGGCGGGCGGGGTCGATGAGGCAGGGCTCGCCGAGGGGATCGGTGACCTGGGCGTAGCGCCAGCGATGCAAATCGCCGTGGACCGGCTCGTCCATGATGCCGGTGATGCCGACATGGCGCGCATAGAGTTGGCCGATCACATCCTGCATATCGGCGTCGAGATGCGCGCGCGACCATTCCGGCGTGGCGTGGATCACGACGCAATGCATGTCGGATTCGCCGCGCGGCAGGGGCCGGTCGGGCTTGCTGCTGTTATCGGCGATCCAGGCGATGGTCTCGTCCTCGATCGCCATGAAGGCAGGCAGGTCCAGGGGCTCGGGATAGCCGAGCATCAGGGTCAGGCAGGGGGCGTGACGCGCGGGCACGAGCGCGGGTGGGTTCCAGTCGGCGGTTGCCGCGAGCGTGTGCGCCTGGGCCGACGGGATGGCGATCAGGACCGCGTCGAACAGGATATCCGGTGCGCCCTCCGCCGCGACGCGCCAGCGGCCACCTTCCGCGTGAAGGGCGGTGACCGGATTGCCGGTATGGACCGGCAGATCGCCGATCAGCGCCTTGACCGGCGCGTTCATCGCAGGTGTGCCGACATAGCGCGGCTGCGTGTCCAGGTCGGCGTGATCGGCATCCCAGACGGCGACGAGCCCGGCTTCCTGCCAGCCCTGGACGGAAGCGGCGAAGCGCGGGTTGCGGGCGCGGAAGAACTGCGCGCCGTGATCGAAAACACCTCCGTCGAGCCGCCGCGTCGCCATACGCCCGCCGGGGCCCCGGCTTTTCTCGAACAGGGTCACGGCGAGGCCGGCATCGGCGAGGCGCCGTGCGGCGGCGGCTCCGGCCATTCCTGCCCCGATGATCGCGACATGCGCACGGCTTTGCATATTCCGTCTCCCGGATGATCGGCGGCGGGCCGGGGCTTTGCTCCCCTGCGACCGTTTGTGCCTGTCTGCGCGCAATCTGCGCACAAGGTTCATGCGTATGATGGTTAGCAAGGGGAGATGAACGATGCAAAGACGTCATGCTCAGGAATACCGGTCGCTGGCCCGCTACATGGTGAAGCAGGCCCGCATGCTCAAGCAGATGGGGCTCGCGGCGAAGGCTGGGGCGCTGGTCGAACGGGCGCTCGCCTATCACCGTCTCGGCTGGTCGCTGCAGGGGCGTGAGCCGGCCTTGCAGCCGGTGCCGGTGCGGGTGCGCAGCCGGCGCTGAGCGCTCCCGGCTTACCGATCGGCAAGGCGCGGGCGTACTTCGCCTCGTGCCGTGTCGCCCGAACCGGTGACGAGCGCGCAGGCCAGCAAGCGGGCCGGATCAACCGGGCCCGGCAATCTGAGCCGCCCGGGTGGGACGGGTTCGAATCCGAACCGTCGATAGTAAGCGCAATCGCCGACGAGCAGAACCATATGCTCACCCCGTGAGCGCGCCTGCTCCAGCGCATGGCGCACCAGCGCACCGCCGATCCCGCGATCCTTGAAAGCGGGCTCGACCGTCAGAGGCCCAAGAACCAGCGCCGGGACGTCTCCCGCCCAGACGGGACTGAGGCGTATGGAGCCCACGAGCAGCGTTCCGACATGCGCGGCGAAAGACAGCGAGAGATCGTGATCGACGCCTTCGCGCAGGCGGAAGGCGGTGCGGGCAAAGCGGCCGGGCCCGAAGGCCCGCGCGTGAAGCCGCTCGATCGTCGCGTGGTCGCCCGGTTGCTCGGGGCGGATGGTCAGCGTCAGTTCGGTCATGGTTCCGTCAGTCGCAATTGCCCGTCGACGCTGTGCCTCCGGGAGCCGAAACCAACGCGACGAAGAGGCGCATAGCAGTCGCCTTCGCATGGCGCAACGTCCGCAGGGGCATGCCGACTCCGCTACCATTGCGCGGCCGGCGCACGCCCCTCTCGCCATTCGGCGATGCGCCGCAGCGTGGCGGGCGATGTGCCCTCAGGCAATGCGTCGGGTGCAAAGAAGCCGCGCTCGGCGATTTCGAGGTGCGGGCGCGGCGTGTCGAGACGGGTGATCGCAGCCGCGTGATAGAGTGCGACATGATCGCGCTGCGATGCGGCGCGATTGTGAAAGAGGCCCAGCAGCTGCGGTGTATCGGCAAGCCCGATGGCGGCTTCCTCGCGCAGCTCGCGTTCGAGCGCTTCGAGTGTGGTCTCTCCGGGCTCGACGCCGCCGCCGGGCAACAGCCAGCCGGGCGTATAGGTATGGCGTACGAGGCAGATGCGCCCCCGTTCGTCCGTGACGATGGCGCGCACGCCGAGCGTCATGCCACGCGTCAGACGCCAGAACAGATGCAGCGGGATGCGCAGGAAAGGGGTCAAGGCCGAACGGCTCCATACCAGTATCGGGAAGCGGCGAAGATGCTGCGAGACGCCGTCACGAAAAATGCACGCTTGCGTACGAAAAGCAAAGCCGCATCCGCCCTTCGCGCTTGACGTCGCGGGCCGGGCGCGCGAACTCTGCAAGGCTCACGGCGTTATAGGACACAATGTTTCGCATCGCACATCTGACCGATCCGCATGTCGGCCCGCTGCCCCGCCCGCGCCTGCGCGAATTGATGGGCAAGCGGCTGACCGGCTTCATCAACTGGCATCGCGGGCGTGATCGCGCGCATGACATGGAACTCCTCGCCGCGCTCGTGCAGGATATGCGTAACCAGCGCCCCGATCATATCGCCTGTACGGGCGATATCGCCAATATCGGGCTGCCCCAGGAATGGGATGCCGCGCGCGAATTCCTCGCAAGCCTCGGTGAACCCGATGCCGTGAGCTTCGTGCCCGGCAATCACGACGCCTATATCGAGGGCGCGCTGGCGGGCTTGCTCACGGTCTGCGGTCCGTGGACGCGTGATGATGCGGGCGAGGAAGGGGTGTTTCCCTATGTGCGCCGGCGCGATCATGTCGCGCTGGTCGGCCTGTCCTCGGCAATCCCGACGGCGCCCTTCGTCGCCAGCGGGCGCATGGGGCAGACGCAGCTCGATGCCGCCGAGAAACTGCTCGACGGGCTGGCGGAGGAGGGGTTGTGCCGGGTCGTGATGATTCACCACCCTCCGCACGTGGCGGGCGCCTCGGCCGGTCGCAATCTGACCGATTCGCGCAAATTCGAGGAGATGATCGCCCGCACCGGGGCAGATCTGGTGCTGCATGGGCACAACCATATCGGGACGGTCGCCACGATTCCCGGACCGGACGGGCGTGTCCCGGTGATCGGGGCGCCCTCGGCCTCGTCGCGGGGCGGGACCATCGCGCATCGCGCCGCCTATTATCTCTTCGACATCGCGCTCGCCGATTACGGTTTCACCGTCAAGGCGCAGATGCGCGGGCTGAAGGCGGATGGCAGTATCGGTTTTCTCGAGAACGTCTCGCTGGCGCGCAAGAGCGGCGGTTTGCGGGAATCGCTCAAGCGCGGGAAACACGCGCGTCAGTGACGATCTGAAGGGGAGGGGCCAAGGGGCCATGAGGGAGAATCTTCCGGATGCCGCGCTGCGTGTCGCAGCCGCAGCTGCTGAACTTGGTCTGGCGATCGAGATCGTTCTGATGCCGGATTCGACGCGCACTGCCGAGGATGCTGCCGCAGCCTGCGGGTGCCGCGCCGGCCAGATCGTGAAATCCCTGGTCTTCACCGGTGCGCAGAGCAGGCGCGATGTGTTGTTGCTTGTCAGCGGAGACAATCGCGTCGACGAGGCTGGCGTCGCGGTGCATCTCGGTGAGGCGCTGGAGCGGCCTCGCGGCGCATATGTGCGCAAGGTGACCGGCTTCGCTATCGGCGGCATCCCGCCTTTCGGCCATGCTGCCCCGCTGGCGACCTATATGGACGCGGATCTGCTCGCGCATGATGTCGTCTGGGCGGCAGCGGGCACGCCCAATGCGGTATTCTCGGTCGACCCGCGAGCGCTTCAGGCTGCCACCGACGCGCAGATCATCAGCGTGAAAGGCTGATGTCGCTTATGAGCCGGCCCAGCCGACGATTTCGATCAGAGCCTGTGACAGCGCGGCGTCGAGCGCGCGCACGGCGCCCGGGCCGGTGACGGCGCCGACAGGCGCGCTGGCACGGAAGACGCGCGCGCGGGCGATGCGTCCATCCGATTCGCGTGTGGCGCGCAGGGAAAGCTCGACAACGGCCTCGCCGCGCGTCGTGTCGATCTCGAAACGGCGGATCTCCGTGTTGATCTGGAAATCCGGGCTCACGCGGTCGCCCGGGCGGCTGACGGCGCCGATGCGCGAAGTGTTCTCGAAGGTCGCCACCATGCGGGACTGGACAAGGGCGGGCAGCTGATCGGCCCATTGCGTGCCGGGCAGGTAGCTCAGTGATCCGTCACCCCCACGTACCACAATGCGCTCGCTGTCGAGGATCTGGATCGTCGACGGCTCGGCGATCAGCAGCAGGCCGGGCAGACTGCGCGCGGCGTCGATGCGCTGTTCCGGCGCACTGAGGCTGAAGACGGTGAGCGCCGGTGCAGCACCACATGCGCCGACGAGGCCGGACAGGGCGATGGCCGCGAGCAGGGTGCGCAGGCTGCGGAGCCCGAACCGGCTCCCGTGCGACCGGCCTACCCGTTTTTCTGACGATCTGTCGGACACTTTCCCCACGCTCCCGTTACATTGTTCCTCAGCACCTTGTCCGAAAAACCTCATGGAAAATCTCTGCACCATCCTACCGTCGCGCGCCGCCGTATTCCGGCACGTTCGACTCTCCGCCGAAGATGATCTGCTGCGGATTGCGTTCGATCGCCCGCACCGCGCGGCTGATATCCTGCAAGGTCCGCCGCCCGTCATCCGCGAGCGCGCGATATTCCTGCAGGCCCGGCCCGGTGAAGCGGTTGATCCCTGCCGTGATCTCCTGCGTGCGCGCATCGAGATTGTCGGCCAGCGTACGGATGGCCACCGCAGCCTCCCGGATGTCCTCGAACAGCCCTTCGCCAGCTTCGTCCTCGGCGGTACCGAGGAAACTCTGTGCCGCCTCCAGCACGCCGTCGATGCGATCGGCGGATTCGTTCAGCTTTTCCGAAATCGAGGCGGCATTGGAGATGATCTGGTCTGCATCGGCGCTGCGATCTCCGAGGACCTGCGCGAAGCGCTCGACGTTATCGAGTGTCCCGGTGAGCTGCTGCGGGTCGATCGCCCGGGTCAGACCGGCGAGATCCTGCATCACCGTGTCGAGATTGCCGCGATTCTCCGCGAGCGTTCCGGAGAAGGCGGAGACATTCGCCAGAGTCTCGCGCAGGACTTCGCGATCGATCGCGGCGACGAGCCCGTTGATCTCGTCCAGCGCGCTGTCGACCCGCGCGCGGGTCGCGCCGAGATCGTCGGTAAGTGTGGCGACGTTGTCGATGATGCGATCCGTATCCGCGCTTCGAGCGCTGAGGACGGAGGTGAAGCTCTCGGCATCCGCAACGATGCGGCTCAGGCGGTCCGGGTCGAGCGCGCCGGCGATGCGGGTTGCGTCCTGGATGATCGCGTCGAAATTCTCGCGGTTGTCGGCGAGCGTGCCGCTGAACTCCCGGATATTGGCCAGCGTCTGCGTCACGTCCTCGCGATCGACGGCATCGAGCAGGCTCGTGACCTGCGCAACCGCGCCGTCGATCTGCTGTGCCGTGGTGTTGAGATTGTCGGTCAGCGTCGCGGCATTGGCGATGACCTGCGAGACCTGATCGTTGTTGTCCGCCAGCATCTGCGAGAAGCTCTCGACATTGGTGATGGTGGCGTTGATCCGGTCGGCGTCGATTGCCTCGATCCCGGCCGCCACGGAATCCAGCGTCTGCTCGAACTTGATCGAGGTCTGGTTCAGGCGATCGGCCATCGAACTCGCATCGGCGAAGATGGTGTCGATCTGGTCGCGGCTATCGGCGAGGGTCTTGGTGAATTCCTCGACGTTACGCACTGTCTGCGCCACCACTTCCGGATCGACGGCCGAGACGATGGCATTGGTCGAGCGCGACAATTCGTCGAGTGAATCGGCGAGCGGGCCGACACGTTCCGCCGCCTGTCCGACCTGATCGAGGAAGTGATCAATACCGGGTGCATTGTCACTGAGCGCCTGCGAGAACGCCTCGACATTGCTGATCGTCGCGGTGATCGTCTGCTGATTCTCGTCCACGAGCGCGTTGACCCGCTCCAGCGTATCGGCGGCCTGGCGCGCAATATCGCGCCCGGATTGAATGAGATCCTGAAAATCCGAGCGCGCCGCGATGATTTCGGGAGGAGGCTCACCGGGGGTGTAGGTCAGGTGGGGCGCATCCGGCGTGCCGCCGGTGAGCGAGATGTTCGCAATGCCGGTCAGCCCCTGATATTCCAGCTGTGCGCGCGTATCCGCACGAATGGGCGTATCCGCCATGATCTGGATCTGCGCCACGACCCTGCTCGGGTCATCGTCGTCGAGCCGAAGGGATTGCACGTCACCCACACGCAGCCCGTTGAACGTCACGGGGGAGCCGCGCGAGAGCCCGGCCACCGAATCGCGGAACACGATTTCGACGGTCATTCGCTCCTGGCCGCGCTCGCTGACGGCAAACCAGTAGACGAACAGAAATCCCGCTGCGACGACGAGCAGCGTGAACAAGCCGATCAGAGCGTAATTCGCCCGGGTCTCCATTCCGTCAATGTCCTTCCTGCGCCGCAGTTTCCACCGCGCGCGCCCGCTTTCCGTGGAAATAACTCTTTACCCACGGATGATCCGATTCGAGCATGGTGCGCATCGGACCCTCACATACAACCTTGCCGTCCGCCAGTGCCGCGATCCGGTCGCAGACCGTGAAGAGACTGTCGAGATCATGAGTCACCATATAGACGGTGAGGCCCAATGTCCGTTGCAATGTTGCAATGAGGTCGTCGAAATCCGCAGCGCCGATCGGATCGAGCCCGGATGTGGGCTCGTCGAGAAAGACAATATCCGGGTCGAGCGCGAGCGCCCGCGCCAGAGAGGCGCGCTTGATCATGCCGCCGGAGAGTTCCGACGGGAGCTTGTCGGCGGCATCCGGCTTCAGCCCGACCATGTCGATCTTGAGCATGGCAAGCTCGTCCATCAGCCTGTCGGGCAGATCGAGATGCTCGCGCATCGGTACCTGGATGTTCTGTTTCACGGTCAGTGCGGAAAACAGCGCGCCCTGCTGAAAAAGCACACCCCAGCGCCGTTCCATCGCGCGGCGCTCCATGTCGCTCAGGCTGTCGAGGTCGCGACCGAATACCTCGATGGAGCCCGCGCGCTTCGGGATAAGGCCGAGAATCGCGCGGGTGAGTACGGATTTGCCTTGGCCGGAACCGCCGACGAAGCCGAGAATCTCGCCGGGAAAAACGTCGAGATCGAGATCCTTCATGATGGTCTTGGTGCCGAACCCGACCTCGAGCCCGCGCACACGGATGATGGGCTCCCCTTTCGCGGGTGGCGTCGGCCTTTCCGGCGTGGTCGCGGTTGCGTTCATCCGGGCTCCTCAATAATCGATCGCGGCGAAGAAGATGGCGAAAACCCCGTCCATCACGATCACCATGAAGATCGCCTTGACCACCGAAGATGTTACCCGGCGCCCGAGCGATTCGGCGGAGCCCTGCACCGCCATGCCCTCGATACAGGCGATCACGCCGATCACCAGCGCCATGAACGGCGCCTTGATCAGGCCCACGAAGAAGGTGTTGAGCGCGATGCCCTCCCGCAGCCGGTCGAGAAAGACGTCCGGCGTGATGCCACCATAGATCCAGGCCACCACCATCGCCCCGAACAGGGCAGACATCGATGCCAGGAAAGTGAGCAGCGGCAGGCCGATGACAAGCGCGAGCAGGCGCGGCACGATCAGCACTTCGATCGGATCCAGCCCCATGACCCGGATCGCATCGATCTCCTCGCGCATCTTCATCGAGCCGATTTCGGCCGTGAATGCCGATCCGGACCGCCCCGCCACCATGATCGCAGTGAGCAGGACGCCGAGTTCACGCAGAACGAGGATGCCCACGAGATCGACGACAAAGCTCGTCGCGCCGAAGCGCTGCAGCTGAAAGATGCCCTGCTGCGCGATGATGGCGCCGACGAGGAACGAGATCAGCGTGATGATCGGCACACCCTTGAACGCGATCTGTTCGAGCTGGTTGACGACCGCCGTGCCACGGAACCGGCGTGGATGAAGGGCAAGCCGGCCCGTCGCCGTCAGGACTTCGCCGAGAAACGACACGCCGGTCAGGATATCGCGCCCGCTCTCGACCATGACGCCGCCGACATCTTCGAGCATGTCGACGAAGCGGGATTTGTGTACCTGGCGCGGCGGCTCGGTCTGGCGGCGCCCCACCTCGCGCAGCAGGATCGCCTGTTCCTCGCGCTGGTTGACGAGGGAGACGGTCGTCCCGCCGTTTTCCCATTGCGCCTTGGCTTGCGACAGCATCAGTGCGCCCAGCGTATCGAAGCGCGTCAGCCCGGCGAGATCGACCTCCACCTGCTTGTTGCCGGTGATCTGGCCGGCCATCCCCTCAATTGCAGCGGACACAGCCTCCCCATGCGCTGCGACCCAATCGCCGGACAGCGCAAAACCGGCTTCACCGGTACGTTCCGCACGTGGCTCGTGCTCTTTTGCAGCTGCGGATCGGGAGTGAGCCGTCAAGGAGAATTCGCTCTTTGTGGTGGTCGCATGGCGCAATGGTGATAGCCTGTCAGGCAATGCCGAGTCGAGGCGTAAACGAATCCTGAAGACGGTGAAACAATGAAACGGAGTCTGGAAGTCGCGATCGAAACCTTTCCAATCGCGGGAAAATTCACGATCTCGCGGGGATCGCGGACCGAGGCCGTCGTGGTCACGGCGACGATTCGCGAGGGCTATGGCACGGGGCGAGGCGAATGCGTGCCCTATCGCCGTTATGGCGAATCGGTCGAGGGTGTCGTCGAGACCATCGAGACGGCACGCGACTTGATCGAATCCGGCGGTGATCGCGCCGCGCTGCTCGAAACGCTGCCCGCCGGAGCAGCCCGCAACGCGCTCGATTGCGCATTGTGGGATCTCGAGGCGAAGCTGAGCGAGGTCCCCGCCCATGTCAGCGCCGGGATCGATCGCCTCCCGCCGATCACCACCGCCTACACGATCAGCCTCGACACGCCGGAAGCGATGCATGCGGCAGCGGCCAGGGCATCATCGCGGCCGATCCTGAAGATCAAGCTCGGCGCACCGGATGGTGACATCGAGCGCATCCGCGCCGTGCGCGAGGCGGCGCAGGAGGCGGTGCTGCTCGCCGATGCCAACGAGGGCTGGCCGGCGGAAGACGTGCAGCGCTATATCGATGCCTGCGCCGAGGCCGGGTTCTCGCTGGTCGAGCAGCCGCTCCATGCCGATGCGGACGAGGCGCTGCGGGATGTCGCGCGCCACGTTCCGCTCTGCGCGGATGAGAGCGCGCATGATCGCACGAGCCTGCCGCGGCTCGTGGGGCTCTACGACCTGGTCAATATCAAGCTCGACAAGACCGGCGGCCTCACGGAGGCTCTGGCCATGGCCGAGGCGGCGCAGAAACGCGGCTTCGGTATCTTCGTCGGCTGCATGCTCGGCTCGTCCCTCGCCATGGCGCCGGCCATGCTGCTGACGCCGCAGGCCCGGTTCGTCGATCTGGACGGGCCGCTTCTGCTGGCGAAGGATCGCGACAACGCCATGCATTATCACGACGGGCTGGTTCATCCGCCCGAACGTGCGCTCTGGGGCTGATCGTCGTTTACGCGTAACAGGGCCGCGCCGCGCAACACGAAGGCGCCGCCGATCAGCGCGGGCGGGATCATCAGCAGATAGGTCGCAGTGCCCAGATCGGGATAGGCCAGCCCGCTCACCACCATGCCGGTTGCGGTCGTGAGTGCCATTGCGGCGGCAAACAGCCCCTGTGCCTTGCCACGCGCACCAGCCGGCGCGTGACGCGTCAGCGCCGACATCATGCCAAGATGCGTCGCACCGAAAGTCAGGCCGTGAAGGACCTGCAGCGCGATGGTGAGGCCGAGTCCCGGCGCGAGCGCGAGGCCAATGAAGCGGACCACTGCTGCGCCTGCGCCCAGCAGCATCAGCGTGCGTGTCGCACCGCCACGCCCGACGCCGCGCCCGATCAGCCAGAACAGGATGATCTCGGCGATCACGCCGATCGCCCAGAGCCAGCCGATCAGGGCTTCGGAAATCCCCTGCGCGCGCCACGCGATCGAGCCGAAGCCGTAGAGCGTCGCATGCGCGGCCTGGATCAGCGCACCGCCGATGATCAGCCAGATCAGACCTGCCGGCAATCCGGGGCGTCTGCCCTCGGCATCCACCGCCGGCGTTTCGCTGACCCGCTGCGGTGCGGCCCGGGAGACGGCGGCGGCGATCAGCGCGATTCCCACCAGCGCGATGATTGCGGCATCGGCCGGTGCCCGCTCAAGGAGGTACCCGGCGCCGATATTGCTGGCGAGAAAGGCGAGCGAGCCCCACAGGCGGATCCGGCCGTAATCAAGCCGCGCATCCGCTCGCACGGCATCCGTGGTGAGAAGTTCGGATGTCGGGGCGAGCGGTGCCTGTGCGAGCGCGACAAGAATCACGACGAATCCGATCGCCAGGGCGCCTTCCAGCCCGAGCAGGATCATGTAGAGCAGGGCGAGAGCGAGTTGCGCCAGCATCAGAAGCCGGCGCGCCTCGACACCTTTTTCCGTGAGCGCCACCAGCGGCGTCGTCGCAATGATTCGCACGACGAGCGGCAGCGCCACGATGATGCCGATCGCCGCCGGCGAGATATCCCGCGATTCGAGCCAGACGGGAAAGAACGGCATATAGATGCCGATTCCGGCGAAGATCGCCGCGCTCAGGGCCGATAGCCGCAGGGCGGGGGAGGGCGGCAGTTTCGAGCGCGGCATGCTGGACGATCAGTTGCGGGAATGGCCGGGGTGGGTCGGTGCAGAACCATCGACCATACGAAGGTTCATAGCACGGAGTGACAGTCGCGGCGCAATCTCCGACTGACGAGACGAGTCCGCATTTGCACCACGCGAATCGGGCGTCATGCTGGTCGCTCCGGGCAGACGCGACACTGAAATCCGGGTTCTCGCCCGATGGCGGGCTGCCGAAGCAACGTCACCGCACCCCCGGATAACTGCCTATATATGCATTGAAACAAAAGAACTTTGCGCCACCGTGAGGGCAAGTCCTTATTGACCGTCGGGCCTTCTGCACAAATCTTGGCACTTGTTAACGCGGTTCCCCCCTTGAACCTGAGACGAGAAGAGTGTGCGCATACATATCGTAGAAGACGATTACGGCGTTCGGGACGCGTTGATCGAACTCGTCAGCGGGCAGGGCCACAAGGTGCTCGCCTATGCCGATGGCGAAGCGTTCATGAACGGCTGCTCACCGAAGGGAGGCGATCTCGTCTTCGTCGATCTCGGCTTGCCTGGGATCGGCGGCGCCGACGTGATCGACTGGCTCGGTCGCCTGCCGGAGCCACCGCGCGTGGTGGCGATCACGGGACGTCCGCGAATCGATATCGACTTGATGCTGCGGCGCCTTCCCGCAGACTTGCAGCTTATGCGCAAGCCCCTCGCTCCGGAAGCGATTTCGGCGCTTCTCTGATTTCGGATTTTGCGCTGAATCAAGGCGCATTCAGATTTCCGTAAGCACGTCGGTGGTCGATCCAAGCACATGATTCAAAAACGTTTTTCGCGCCATGCCGAGCCTCCGTGCTTTTCCCATCGTGGCACTGCTTAAGGGCAAACACCGATGCGTTCATGGCAGGGCGAATCTACACAAGGCGCATCAACCGCTCCGTTCCCCCGGGCGATTTCGAGGACGATGCCATGGATGCGATTATTTCCCGTCAGGACGCCGAAACCGGCGGCTTCAGCAATACCAAATTCGATGCTGGCTGGCAGATTTCCTTCGAGGCCGATCTCAAGGCGCCGCGTGTTGTGGAGGCCCGTGTCGCCTCCTACCCGCCGCGCTCGCTGATTGTCGATGAGGGCGACGAGACGACCAATGTCTATGAGGTCGTCGAAGGCGGCGTCCTGCTTTTCAAACTGCTGCCCGACGGGCGCCGCCAGATCATCGAAGTGCTCGGTGTCGGCGATGTGTTCGGCCTCGCGCCGAACGGTGTTTCCGATGTCGGCGCGGAAACGCTGACCAAGGCGCGCGTCGCTATCTACGAAAAGCGCCGCGTGGACGCGGATACCGCTTTGCGCGACAGGATATTCTCCCGCCTGCGTGCACAAATGTGCGCTCTGCATGATCACGCCTTGCTGCTTGGGCGCAAATCCGCGCAGGAGCGGGTTGCGACCTTCATCATGAGGCTCGTGCCCGGACGTGGCGGTCATGCCTGTAGCGGCCCGCTCGGCGGCTGCGACGAGACGCATGTCGATCTTGCCATGACACGCCAGGAAATCGCGGATTATCTGGGTCTCACCATCGAGACCGTCAGCCGCGCCTTCTCTGCCCTGCGCAGGGCCGGCACGATCGCTTATGAGCGGCAGGACCGCGTCGCGATTCCCAGCGTCTGTCAGCTCTGCCGACTCACCGGTTCGCATTGAACCCCGGCGGTCCGGTCACGAGGATGGAGCGACCGCGCTCGGTGGTTTGTTCGACGCCTTGATTTTTCGTCGCTTTCAAGACCGCTTCGCAAGAGGCGGTCTTTTCTTTTGAGCGATAAAGCGGGATAAGTAGAGCGCCCGACGCGACTCCCCCGAGATCACGCCGGGCGCTCACGGCGGTCTGTCGCCTGGTAGCGTTCCGCCGTGAGCACCTTTTTAGCGCATGGCGCGAGAGCCTCATTGATCGATCGCAAGACGCAGCAGAATTGTGAGCATCCGTTTTTTTCGTCGCGCCGCACTTTCGACCGGTCAACTCCTCGCAGCCATCGCCTTCGGCGGCCTGTTCCACAGTCTCGGCATTCCGGCGGGATGGCTTTCCGGCGCCATTATCGGCGCGATCGTCTGGGGCGTGATCCTGCCCTCTGGCATGGCTGACGAGGCTCGTTTGCCGCGCCCGCTGATCGAGGGGGCCATGATCCTTGCCGGCGTGGTCATGGGCGCGGGAATAACGCCGGCGGCGCTCGCCACGATCGGCGCCTATCCGCTGAGCCTGCTCGCCCTCTTTCTTGCGGTCGTTTGCGTGACCCTCGCCTGCAGCCTGTTTCTGATCCGCGTTTACGGCTGGCGTCGCGATGATGCGGTGCTGGCCTCACTTCCCGGTGCACTGGCGGCGGTTCTGGCAGTGGCCGTCGAGCGCAAGGTGAATCTCGCGCCGATCGCCATCGTGCAATCGTTCCGCCTGCTGGTGCTCGTTGCGCTCCTGCCGTTTCCGGTTTCGCTGACCAGCGATGGCGATCCGCGGGCCCTGGTGGGGGCCGGTGAGGAAATCGCGGGGCCGGGCGCCTTTGCGCTCATGGTTGCAGCCGGGCTCGTCGTCGGGCTGATCTTCCGGCGACTGGGTGTCGCGGCGCCGCTTCTCCTGGGCGCAACGCTGGCTTCGGCGCTGCTGCATGTTACCGAGATCGCACCCGGTGTGGTGCCACCGGAAATCGCGACTGCGGCATTCGTCGTGATCGGTGTGTTCATCGGCGAGCGCTTCACGACGCTGGAGCGTCGCTCTTTCCTGCCGCTGTTCGGCGCAGCCTTCGGCGTCTTCGCCATCGGCCTCGTCATTTCCGCCGGATTCGCCCTCGCGACAGTCTTCCTCGTCGGCGTGGGGACGGGTGAGGCGCTCGTCGCCTTCGCCCCCGGCGGGCTCGAGGCGATGATCGTTCTCGCGCTCGTGCTGGGGGTCGACCCGCTCTATGTCGGAGTGCATCACACGGTTCGCTTCATCGGGATCGGCATGGCGCTGCCGGTGCTGTTCCGCCGCGATTCGCCACCTTGAAATCGTGCCGCGTGGGGCGGCATAATTCCGCGTCCAGGATAAAGCGAGGAATGAGCGTATGTATGTGGCGATGAACCGGTTCAAGGTGGTCAGGGATCGCACCGAGGCTTTCGAAGAGGTCTGGCGCGGGCGCCGAACGCGGCTCGACGAGATGCCGGGCTTCATCGCCTTCCATCTGCTGCGCGGCCCCGAGCGCGAGGATCATGTGCTCTATGCCTCGCACAGCCTGTGGATCGACGAGGCGAGTTTTCTCGCCTGGACGCGCTCGGAGCAGTTCCGCGCTTCGCACCGGAATGCCGGTCAGAACCGTGATCTCTATCTCGGGCCGCCGGAATTCGAGGGTTTCACGACGATTCTGGCCGAAGGTCAGCCGATTGGCCGTGACGCGTGACCTCTGCCGCAGGGATCGGATCTCAGTCGAGGGGGGTGCTGAACACGTCGAGGCCCGCAAGCTGGTTGCGCGCCTCGTCTTCGAGGCCCGGATCAACGGGACGATACCGCGTGTTCTCACCGGGCCGTGCACGCACACGGCGGCGTTCGACTTCACGCTCGAAGGAAATGTAGGCCTCGATCTCGCCATCGGCATTGCGCAGCGGGCGGATGTCGAGTTCGCAAAGATAGGGTGAGCCGTCAGCGCGGTAATTCGTGACACAGGTATGGAACGGGCGCCCGGAACGCAAGGCAGCGCTCATGGCCTTGCGTGTGAAGGGGCTGGTGGCTTTTCCCTGCAGAATTTTCGGCGATCGCCCGATAACGCTCTCACGCGGATGGCCGGTAAGTGCTTCTACCGCAGGGTTGGCATAGAGGATTTTTGGTCCGGCAGCGGAGAAATCCGTATCAGTGACCAGAACGGTCGTATTCAGGTCTTCAGCAAAGCGGCTGACATGCCCCACGACAGTCATGATGGTCCCTTCCAGACAAGCCCAACCAGATGGCGATTTCAGAACTCAATTAGCGACGTTACGTCATCTTTGGTGAAGATGGCATAAGAATGGTTTCCCGAATATCTGATACATCTTTTCAAATGGTTCACCAATTTTGCAGCCTTGGCCCTGGCGCTCAATTTTTGGGCAATTTCAGCGTTTTGGGCGGGTGGGAAATTGCCTGATCCATGTTGTCTTTCCTGCATGGTCTGATTATGGTCGGCCAGCCCTCGCAACGGTTCGCGCGCTTCATTCCGCATGCGTTGGTCGGGGCATAAGAAATGAACCGGGGCGGGACGCAAAAGAAAACGGAGGGTTTAGAATGGAACGTCGTCAATTTCTGAAAGGTGCGGCCTTTGGTGGTGTCGCTGCGGCCTCGACGCTGGCCACGCCTGCGATCGCGCAGGGTGTGAAGCGTCTGCGCATGCAGACGACATGGCCGCGCAACTTCCCGGGCCTGGGTACGGGCGCGAACGTGCTCGCGGAAATGATCAACAGATTGTCCAGCGGTGCGATCGAGATCGAAGTGCTCGGCGGTGGTGAAGTGGTGCCGCCTTTCGAGACGATCGACGCTGTCGAGGCCGGTACGCTCGATATGGGTCACGGCGCCTTCTACTATTGGAAGGGCAAGGTCCCCGCGACCGAGTTCCTTGGCGTGATTCCGTTCGGCTTCAATGCGGCCGAGACGAATGCGTGGTTCCGTTTCGGCGGTGGCCAGGAACTCGCTGACGAAGCGTATGAGCAGATGGGCTGCAAGGTCTTCCTTTCGGGCAATACCGGCAACCAGATGGGTGGCTGGTTCTCGCGTGAAATGGAGAGCATCGAGGATTATCGCGGTCTGCGACTGCGTCTGCCGGGTCTCGGCGGCGAGGTCAGCGCGGCTGCCGGCGCTTCGGTGGTGAACCTGCCGGGCGGCGAAATCCCGCCGGCCATGGCATCCGGTGCGCTGGATGCAGCCGAGTGGGTCGGTCCTTATAACGATCTGGCCCTCGGCATGCACCGTTCGGGCTGGTACTACATGTATCCGGGCTGGCAGGAGCCGGGCACGGGTCTCGACAACTTCATCAATCTCGATGTCTGGAATTCGTTCACGGATGAAGAGAAGGCGATCGTCGAGGCGGCCAACGCCTATGCCAACGATTACGTGCTCTCCGAGTTCATGGCGAACAACAACGACGCCCTCAACACCATGGTGACCGAGCATGATGTCGAGTTGCGTCGCTTCAATGACGAAATCCTGATCGCCCTTGCCGAGCTCTCCGCTGACGTGCTGGATCAGCTTGCCAATGCAGATCCGCTCAGCCGCCGTGTCTATGACAGCATTCTGCGCTTCCGTGCGCAGGCGACTGACTGGGCGTCTGTTGCCGAGGGTGCGATGGCACAGGCGCGGGCGCTTGACTATCGCTTCTCGCAGCCTTCAGACTGATCACGGCTGTGTGATCGCCAATGCGCGACGAGCGATCCTGAACGAGGAGGCAGTGGCATCAGCCGCTGCCTCTTTTCATTGGGTCCCCGCCCGAAAGAAAGGGCCGGCATCAATGCCGGCCCTGATTCATTTCTGGTCATTGCAAAGACGTGTCGTCACGAAGTGGCATGCTGCGCCCGGTTTCCCGCGAAGCGTCAGATCTCCGCGTAGCGGCGCGCCGTCGTATCGATGTCGTAGCGATTCAAGCCGACATCGGCGAGCTCGCGTTCGCTCAGGCGACTAAGCTCGTTCAGCGTCTGGCGGTAACGCAGCCAAGCCCGATAGCGTTCGAGCAAATAGGTGATGAACATGTGCGGTACTCCTCGATCAATTCCTGCGGGCGCAGATGCGCTGCCCTGTTTGATCGCAATATGGCGATGTCAGAGGAAAAGACCATGGTTGTTTCAGCGCGTCAGCCATGCATGAGGTGCATGATGCTCTCAAGTCGGCGCCATCAGCCCGCCGCAATTGATTCCCCGGTCACAATGCCGTCACACTGGTAAATTTGCCTCATTCTGCGGCAGCCCGCGTTTTAGGCGGTCTGCGAGCGAGCACATCCCGCAGGAATCGGCCGGTATAGCTCTCTTCACAGGCTGCGACCTGCTCGGGTGTGCCTTGCGTCACGATCATGCCTCCGCCATCGCCACCTTCCGGGCCCATGTCGATGATCCAGTCGGCGGTCTTGATGACCTCCAGATTGTGCTCGATCACCACGACCGTATTGCCCTGCTCGACCAGTTCATGCAGAACCTCCAGCAGCTTGGCGACATCGTGGAAGTGCAGGCCGGTGGTCGGCTCGTCGAGGATGTAGAGCGTGCGCCCGGTGGCGCGCTTGGACAATTCCTTCGACAGTTTCACGCGTTGCGCCTCTCCGCCCGAGAGCGTGGTCGCCTGCTGGCCGACCTTGACGTAATCGAGGCCAACCCGGGCCAGCGTCTCCATCTTGTCTCGGATGGAGGGAACGGCCTTGAACAGGTCGCGCGCTTCCTCGACGGTCATGTCGAGCACATCGGCGATGGATTTGTTGCGATATTTGACCTCCAGCGTCTCGCGGTCGTAGCGTTTGCCCTTGCAGACATCGCAGGTGACGTAGACATCGGGCAGGAAGTGCATCTCGATCTTGATGACGCCGTCGCCCTGGCAGGCCTCGCAGCGCCCGCCCTTGACGTTGAACGAGAAACGCCCCGGCTGGTAGCCGCGCGTCTTCGCCTCGGGCAGGTTCGCGAACCATTCGCGGATCGGCGTGAAGGCGCCGGTATAGGTGGCCGGGTTCGAGCGCGGGGTGCGCCCGATCGGGGACTGGTCGATATCGATCACCTTGTCGAGATGCTCCAGCCCCTCGATGCGATCATGCGGCGCCGGATTCTCACTCGCGCCGTTGAGCTTGCGCGCAATCGCATTGTAGAGCGTATCGATGACGAGGGTTGATTTGCCGCCACCGGAAACGCCGGTGATGCAGGTGAAGGTGCCCAGCGGAATATCCGCGGTGACATCCTTGAGATTGTTGCCGCGCGCGCCGACGAGGCTCAGCATACGGCTCTTCATCGGCTTGCGGCGTTTCGCCGGCATGCGCACAGCCATCTCGCCGGTGAGGTATTTGCCGGTCAGCGAGGCCGGATCGGCCATGATCTGGGATGGCAGCCCCTGCGAGACGATCGCCCCGCCATGAATGCCGGCGCCTGGGCCGACATCGACCACGTAATCCGCCTGCAGGATCGCATCCTCGTCATGCTCGACGACGATGACGGTATTGCCCAGGTCGCGCAGGCGCCTGAGCGTGCCGAGCAGGCGCTCGTTGTCGCGCTGGTGCAGGCCGATCGAGGGCTCGTCGAGCACATAGAGCACGCCGGTCAGCCCCGAGCCGATCTGCGAGGCGAGGCGGATACGCTGGCTCTCACCACCCGACAACGTGCCGGAGGCGCGCGCGAGCGTGAGATATTCGAGGCCGACATCGAGCAGGAAGCGCAATCGCTCGATGATTTCCTTGAGGATACGCGCGGCGATCTCGTTCTGCTTGGTGTCGAGCCGCTCGGGGAGGGCGGTGAACCATGCATGCGCCTCGCGCACCGACAGGCGGGTGACGTCGCCGATATCGCTGGCGTCGATCTTCACCGCGAGCGCCTCGGGCTTGAGCCGCTTGCCGCCACATGCCGCGCAGGGGGTCGCCGCCATGTAGCGGCTGATCTCGTCGCGCGACCAGTCGCTCTCGGTCTCGCGATAGCGCCGCTCCAGATTGGTGACGACGCCCTCGAAGGGTTTGCGCACCTCGTAGGAGCGCAGGCCGTCATCATAGGCGAAACGGATCGATTCACCGCCGGAGCCGTAGAGGATCGCCTCACGCGCCTTTTCCGGGATCTCGTCCCATGGCGCGGTCATCTTGAACCCGTAATGCTTCGCCATCGCTTCCAGCGTCTGACCGTAATAGGGCGAGGTCGATTTCGCCCAGGGCGCGATCGCCCCCTTCTTGAGGCTCGCGCGCGGATCGGGCACGACCAGCGCCGGGTCGATGCGCATTTCGTGACCAATCCCATCGCATTCCGGGCAGGCGCCGGTGGGGTTGTTGAAGGAGAACAGGCGCGGCTCGATTTCCGGAATGGTAAAACCGGAGACCGGGCAGGCGAATTTCGCCGAGAAGACGAGCCGGCGCGGGGCACCCTTGTCGTCCTTCTCGTCGGCAAATTCCACGAAGGCGATCCCGTCGGCGAGTTCGAGCGCCGTCTCGAAGGATTCGGCCAGGCGTGGCGCCATGTCCGGGCGCACCACGATGCGATCGACCACCACGTCGATATCGTGCTTGTATTTCTTGTCGAGGGCGGGGGCGTCGTCAATCTCGTAGAAACTGCCGTCTATCTTGACGCGCTGGAAGCCCTTCTTCTGAAATTCCGCCAGTTCCTTGCGATACTCGCCCTTGCGCCCGCGCACCACCGGCGCGAGCAGATAGAGCCGCGTCTTCTCCGGCAGGGCGAGCACCCGGTCGACCATCTGGCTCACGGTCTGGCTCTCGATGGGCAGGCCCGTGGCGGGCGAGTAGGGGATGCCGACACGCGCCCAGAGCAGGCGCATATAGTCGTAGATCTCGGTGACGGTGCCGACCGTGGAGCGCGGGTTCTTCGAGGTGGTCTTCTGCTCGATGGAAATGGCCGGCGAGAGCCCGTCGATCTGGTCAACATCGGGCTTTTGCATCATTTCGAGGAACTGCCGCGCATAGGCCGACAGCGATTCGACGTAGCGCCGCTGCCCCTCGGCATAGATCGTGTCGAAGGCAAGCGACGACTTGCCCGAGCCCGACAGGCCCGTGAAGACGACGAGCCGGTCGCGCGGCAGCATCAGATCGACATTCTTCAGGTTATGCTCGCGCGCGCCCGTCACCGAAATGACGCGGGCATGCGGGTCGCCGGCCCGGGCGCGGTCGAACAGCGCATCGATCTCGCCACTGCCCGAACCGCGCACCGGCGCCACGCGCGTGCTCTTCCCGGTGGCGCGCGCGCGTGCAGGTTTCTTCGCTTTCGATGAGGTGGTCGAGGGCATGGTCGAAGCTCTGGGTTCGTCGGATCGGAACGCAAGCGTATTTCGCAACGCGGCACCAGCGGGTCACATAGTGCACGGGCCGCGTCAAGGCGACCCCGGAAACTCTAGAACAAATCACGTACAACGAGCAAGTGCGTGAATGCGGTCTTCGTAATGCCGTCGCGGGTCCTGATCGCGTACGTACCGGCAACCATGCCTTGTCATTGGCATCGCTTTGGAACACTGGCCGCATTCACCTGTTGATATAAAAGGAAAAACGAGGTGGCTGGTGCAAGCCGAGGCAGCACGTTATTTCAGCAATCCGGCTCAAACAGAGCATCCCGTTCGTCGCATACCCGCGCTATCATCGCTGCGAATCGGCAGCATCACAGCGTTTGCAACCAAGAGGGACCATGGCCAGAATGCCGTCATCTGCACATCCGCGTATCTATTACCTCCACCATCGCGCGGTCGGAGCGCACGATGCGTTGGGCGGTTGGCTGGATCACGCCCGGGATCTCGGCTTCGACCATGTGGCGCTCGCGCCGCTCTTCCGTGCGGGGCGTACAGGCGATGTCTTCTTTCCCGTCGATCATGATGCTGCGGATGAGGGGCTGGGCTTCACCGACGCGCTGCCGCTCGCGCTGGAGCACATCGCGCGCGAGGCTCAGAGCCGGGGGCTTTCGCTGCTGATCGATTTCGCGCCCCAGCAATTCGCGCTGGAGCATCCCGAGGTGGAAGCGGCACCGGATCGCTTCACGGTGCGGCGTGAGGTGGCGGGCGGGCCGGTCGATCCGCGCCGCCCGGCCACGGCGCAGGGGGCGGCCTGGTCGCGGCTCGATGCAGATGCGATCGCATGGCTGAAGGCCTATTGGGAGCCCCGGATCGCCGCCTGGGCACAGGCCGGGGTGAAGGGTTTTCGTGCTGTACGTCCCAACGCGGCATCGGCTGATCTGTGGCGCTGGGTCATTGAGACAATGCGCGCGCATCGCCCGGACGCGCTCGTCATTGCCGATCCGACGGGCCTTCCGCGTTCTGACGCGCTCGGGCTTGCCGGCTGCGGCTTCGATTACCTTCTCTCCTCGTTGCCGTGGTGGGACGGGCGCGCGCCCTGGCTCGTCGAGGAACATGCGGCCCTGTCCGCCATCGCGCCGGTCATGACCATGCCGGAAGCGCCCTTCGCCACCCGTCTGGCGGAGCGCATCGGGGATGCGCGGGGGCTGCTGCCGGCCTATGACCGTGCCTTGCGGCTCGCGGCGGGGCTCGGCTGCGGCATGCTGATGCCGATGGGTTTCGAGCACGCGGCCCGCCGCCCGCTTGATGCGATCGAGAGCCGTCCGGAGGATGGCGCGCAGATGGCCCAGGAAGCGCCGGCAGAGATCGCGCAGCGCGTGCGCGATATCAACGCCCTGATCGCGACGATTCCGGCGCTCGCGCAGCCGGGCCTTCTGCGCGCGCTGACCGGCCCCTCCGCCCAGGCGACGGGGATCCTGCGCACGCCGGCTGATCCGCGCGTCGCGCAGGAAGCCCTGCTCGTGCTCGTCAATCCCGATCTGCATGAGGGTCACGATGTCGGCGCGACCAAGCTGCGGGCGCAGATGGGTGGGGAATTTGCCGGTTTCGTGCCGCTCGAGGGCGGTGACGCCAGCGATTCAGCCGGCGATACCTTCACTCTCGAGCCCGGCGCGGTGCTGCTCGCGAAAGCGACGCGTGCGAAGCCCGTGAAACTCCCCCGCGCCACCGGCAAGCGCGCCGCCAAGGCGGCGGGAGCGGCGCCGCGCATTGTCATCGAGGCCCTGTCGCCCTGTATCGATCAGGGGCGCTATCCGGTGAAACGCATCGTCGGCGATTCCATCACGGTGGAGGCCGATGCCTTCATGGACGGCCACGAGGTGCTTGGCGTCGAACTGCGCTGGCGCGCGCTCGACGAGGATCTCTGGCGCACGGCCCCGATGTTGCCGCAGGGCAATGACCGCTTTCGCGCGGCGCTGCATCTGGAACGGATGGGGCGGCACGAATACGTTGTCGAGGCCTGGTTCGACCGCTATGCGACCCATGCGCGCGATCTCGGCAAGAAGAGTGATGCCGGGGTGGATATCGCCCTCGACCTGAAGGAGGGGCGGCTGCTGGTCGAAGCGGCGCGGGGGCGCGCCAAGGGCGATCTGAAGGCGCGGCTCACCGATATTCTCGTCGATCTCGATCATGCCGATCAGGCCGGGCAGGTCGAGATCCTGCTCAGTATCGAGGCCCGCGCGCTGATGCAGGAGGCCGATGATCGCCCGTTCAGGGTACAGAGCGTGGTCCAGCCGGTCGATGCGGAGCGCCAGCAGGCCCTGTTCGCGAGCTGGTACGAGATCTTCCCGCGCTCGCAGACGGATGATCCGGCCCGCCATGGCACCCTGCGCGACGTAATCCCGCAATTGCCACGTGTGCGCGACATGGGCTTCGACGTGCTTTATTTCACGCCGATCCACCCGATCGGACGCAAGAACCGCAAGGGCCGCAACAATACGCTCACGCCGGGGCCCGACGATGTCGGCTCGCCCTATGCGATCGGCTCGGAGGATGGCGGGCATGACGCGCTGCATCCCGAGCTCGGCACGCTGGAGGATTTCAGGGCCTTGCGCGACGCGGCGATGGCGCACGGGCTCGAACTCGCGCTCGATTTCGCCATCCAGTGCTCGCCGGATCACCCCTGGCTGAGAGAGCATCCCGGCTGGTTCGATTATCGCCCCGACGGCACGATCAAATATGCGGAGAACCCGCCGAAAAAATACGAGGACATCGTCAATGTCGATTTCTACAAGGACGAGGCGATCCCCGATCTCTGGCTCGCGCTGCGCGACGTCGTGCTGTTCTGGGTCGGGGAGGGGGTAAAGACGTTTCGCGTCGACAATCCGCACACCAAGCCGCTTCCCTTCTGGGAATGGATGATCGGGGAGGTGCGCACGCGCCATCCCGACGTGATCTTCCTCTCCGAGGCCTTCACCCGGCCCAGGATGATGTACCATCTGGCCAAGGTGGGTTTCTCGCAAAGCTATACCTACTTCACCTGGCGCAATACCAAATACGAGCTGCAGAGCTATCTGGAGGAGTTGGCACAGGAGGCGCCGAAGGATTTTTACCGGCCGCATTTCTTCGTCAACACGCCCGATATCAACCCGGTCTACCTGCAGCGCTCGGGCCGCGCCGGCTTCCTCGTGCGTGCCTGTCTCGCGGCGACGCTGTCGGGGCTGTGGGGCGTGTATTCCGGCTATGAACTGCTCGAATCCGAGCCGGTTCCGGGCAAGGAGGAATACAAGGATTCGGAGAAATACGAGATCCGCGTGCGCGACTGGAATGCACCGGGCAATATCGTGCCCGATATCGCGCGGCTCAACCGCATTCGCAAGGCCAATCCGGCCCTGCACACGCATCTCAACGTGCGCTTCTACAATGCCGCGAACGAGCATATCCTCTATTACGGCAAGCCCTCGCGCGAGGGTGACGAGATGATCCTCGTCGCGGTCAATCTCGATCCGTATCACCCGCAGGAAGCCGGGATCGAAATCCCGCTCTGGGAGTTCGGGATCGGTGATGACGGCGCGCTCGATGTCGAGGATCTGATCACTGATCGCGCCTTCACCTGGTGGGGCAAGCACCAGCATATCCGCCTCGACCCCGCCGATTACCCCTTCGCCATCTGGCGCATCCGTCCGCACAGGAGAAGCTGACGTGTCCTCCAAGAAGAAGATCGCCAATATCGACAACGATCCGCAATGGTACAAGGATGCGGTCATCTATCAGCTGCACGTGAAGTCGTTCTTCGATGCCAATGATGACGGCATCGGTGATTTTGCGGGGTTGATGAAGAAGCTCGACTATGTTGCCGAGCTGGGCGTCACCTGCATCTGGCTGCTGCCGTTTTATCCCTCGCCGCGGCGCGATGACGGCTACGACATCGCCGATTATCGCGGTGTGCATCCGGAATACGGCAAGATGGGCGATTTCAAGCGCTTCGTGCAGGAAGCGCACAAGCGTGACATCCGGGTGATCACCGAACTCGTGATCAACCACACCTCGGATCAGCATCCCTGGTTCCAGAAGGCGCGCAAGGCCAAGCCGGGCTCGGCGGCGCGCGATTTCTACGTCTGGTCGGATACGGACAAGAAATATACCGGTACGCGGATCATCTTCCTTGATACGGAGAAGTCGAACTGGTCCTGGGACGAGGAGGCGCAGGCCTATTACTGGCACCGCTTCTACAGCCACCAGCCGGATCTCAATTTCGACAATCCGCGCGTGCTCAAGGAAGTGCTCAGCGTGATGCGCTTCTGGCTGGATATCGGGGTCGACGGGCTGCGGCTCGATGCGGTGCCCTATCTCGTCGAGCGCGAGGGCACCAATAACGAGAACCTGCCCGAAACCCATGACATCCTCAAGCAGATCCGCACCGAGGTGGACAGGACCTACCCGGATCGCATGCTCCTGGCCGAGGCCAATCAATGGCCGGAAGATACGCAGGATTATTTCGGTGATGGTGACGAGTGCCACATGGCTTTCCACTTTCCGCTGATGCCGCGCATGTATATGGCGATCGCCCAGGAAGACCGGTTCCCGATTACCGACATCATGCGCCAGACACCGGAGATCCCGGAGAATTGCCAATGGGCGATCTTCCTGCGCAACCATGACGAGCTGACGCTTGAAATGGTGACTGACAAGGAGCGTGATTACCTGTGGGAGACCTATGCGTCCGATCGGCGCGCGCGCATCAATCTGGGCATCCGCCGCCGTCTCGCGCCGCTGATGGAGCGCGACCGGCGGCGCATCGAGCTGATGCATTCCATGCTCTTCACCATGCCCGGCACGCCGGTAATCTATTACGGCGACGAGATCGGCATGGGCGACAACATCTATCTGGGCGATCGCGACGGCGTGCGCACGCCGATGCAATGGTCGAGCGACCGCAATGGTGGTTTCTCGCGCTCCGATCCGGCGCGGCTGTCGCTGCCGGTGCTGATGGACCCGCTCTACGGCTATGACCGTGTCAATGTGGAATCGCAATTGCGCGATCCCAACTCCCTGCTCAACTGGATGCGGCGCATGCTCGCCGTCCGTAAGCAATACAGCGCTTTCGGGCGCGGTACGGTTCGCTTCCTGCGCCCGGCCAACCGCAAGATCCTGGCTTACCTGCGCGAGCATGACGGCGAGCGTATCCTGTGTGTCGCCAACGTCTCGCGACAGGCGCAGGCGGTGGAGCTCAATCTGGCGGAATTCGCTGGCAAGACGCCGGTGGAAATGTCGGGCGGGGCGTCCTTCCCGACGATCGGGCAATTGCCTTATCTGCTCTCTCTGCCGCCCTTCGGATTCTACTGGTTCGAACTGAGTGACGGGGTCGAGCCGCCGGCCTGGAGCACCGCGACGGCGGGGATGGAGCCCGAGCATCTCACCTTCGTGCTGCGCAGCGGCGTCGCCGACGTGCTCAGGCCCGGCACCCGCGAGAAGACGCGCGAGACGCTCGAGAGCGACGTCCTGCCGCAATACATTCCGCAGCGACGCTGGTTCCAGGGCAAGGATTCCGCCTTCAAGAGCGCGCGTGTCGATGCGGCGGTGACGCTGGAGAGCGCGGACGGGCCGGTGATCCTGACGGTTTGTGATGTCGAGACGGATGCCGGTGTCGAGAAATACACCCTGCCGCTCGCCGTCGCCTGGGATGACGAGACGATGCCGCCCTTCGCACCGCAACTCGCCATGGCGCGTGTGCGCCAGAACCGCCGCGTGGGCTACCTCACCGACGGCTTCGCCATGCCGCGCCTCGGCCATGCTCTGATGGACAAGCTGCGTACCAGTGCGGTGATGCCGGTCGAGCGCGGTGAACTGGTCTTCGAGCCGGAAGGGACGCTTGCGGCGCTCGACCTGCCAGGCGATGCCGAGATCGAATGGCTGGGCGCCGAGCAGAGCAATTCGACGCTGATCGTGGGGCGCGCGGTCGTCATCAAGCTGCTGCGCAAGCTGACCAGCGGTGCCCATCCCGAAGCCGAGATGAGCCGCTACCTCACCCGCGCCGGCTTTGCCAACACGGCGCCGCTGCTCGGCGAGGTGCGCCATGTCTCGGCGGAGGGCGTGCCGACGACTCTCGCCATCGCGCAGGGCTACCAGCTCAATCAGGGTGATGGCTGGGACTGGACGCTGAACTATCTCGACCGCACCATCGACGAACTCTCGACCATGACCGAGGAGGAGGTCGATCAGGCGGAGGATCTGTTCGAAACCTACCGCATCTTCGCGGGCACTCTCGGCACGCGTCTGGCGGAGATGCATCGCATGCTCGCCGCCGCGCCTGTTGAGGAGGGCGCCTTCGCCCCCGAGATCGCGGGCAAGGCCGATGTCACGGCCCTGCGTCGCTCGGTCGAGAGCCAGGTGCGCGCGGCGTTCAAGGTGATCGAGAAGCGGGAATGGGGCGCAGACGAAGCCGAGGATGCGGCAACGCTGGTCGCCCGTCGCGACGAATTGCTGGCGCTGATCGACGAGCGGGCCGCGATGTTCGACGGGCGGCTGCGCACGCGCATCCACGGAGATCTGCATCTCGGGCAGGTGCTGGTTGCCGGAGGCGATGTGGTCTTCATCGATTTCGAGGGCGAGCCCGCCCGTCCGCTGGAGGAGCGCCGCGCCAAGGTCAGCCCGCTGCGCGACGTGGCCGGGCTGATCCGCTCCTTCGATTATGCGGCCTCGAATCTGGTCAAGCACCGCCATACACCGCGCGGGCCGATCACGGAGCATCGCATCGATCATCTGCGCGACCTGTTCCGGGCCGAGGCCGAACAGGCCTTCACCGCAGCCTATCGCGCGGGCAATCCGGAGGAAGTCTCCGAGCAGAACCTGCTCGACCTCTTCATTCTGGAGAAGGCGGCTTATGAAATCTGCTACGAGGCGGCGAACCGTCCCGTCTGGCTCGACGTTCCCCTTCAGGGCTTTGCCGGCGTCGCCCGGCGCCTGCTCGACGACGGAAAGGAGACTGCGTGAGCGATATTCGCCATCCCGCACTGCATGGTCTGGAACATGCTGCCCTTGACGCCCTGTCGGGCCGGCTGACAGACCCCTTCGCCTTTCTCGGGCCTCATGACAGTGAGGCGGGCTGCGTCGTGCGCAGCTTCCAGCCCGGGGCGCAGAAGGTCGAGGCGGTGGCGGGCGACGATTCCGCCGTGCTGGCCACGCTCGATGAGGTCAGTGACGGGCTGTTTGCCGGGATCATCGGCGCGCGTCGGCCCTATCGCCTGCGCGTGCACTGGCCCGCCGGCGTGCATGAGGCGGAGGATCCTTACGCGTTCGGCCTTATTCTGGGCGATCTCGATCTGCATCTGATGTCGGAAGGCGCGCATTGGGAGCTGCCCGAGCGCCTCGGTTCGGTCGTGACCGAGGTGGAGGCCGTGCCGGGCGTCGCCTTCTCGGTCTGGGCGCCGAATGCGCGGCGCGTTTCCGTCGTCGGTGATTTCAATTCCTGGGACGGGCGGCGCCACCCCATGCGCCTGCGTCACGATTCCGGGGTCTGGGAATTGTTCGTGCCGCGCCTGAAGGCAGGCGAGCGCTATAAATACGAGATCGTGGGGCGCGAGGGGCAGACCCTGCCGCTCAAGGCCGATCCGCTGGCCCGGCGCACGGAAATGCCGCCGGCCACGGGATCGATCGTGGCGGAGCCATTCGCCTTCCGCTGGACGGATGAGGCGTGGATGGCGGATCGCGCGGCGCGTCAGGCGCCGGATGCGCCCATGGCGATCTACGAGGTGCATCCCGCCTCGTGGCTGCGCCCGGAGGGTGACCATACCGGCGTGCTGGACTGGGATGCGCTGGTGGAGAGGCTGATCCCCTATGTCGCCGATCTCGGCTTCACGCATATCGAATTCATGCCCATCGCCGAGCACCCGTTCGGCGGATCCTGGGGCTACCAGCCGCTCGGCCTGTTCGCGCCGAGCGCGCGATACGGCACTGCGGAGGGGTTCGCGCGCTTCGTTAATGCCGCGCACCGCGCCGGGATCGGGATCATCGTCGACTGGGTTCCTGCGCATTTCCCCACCGATCCGCATGGCCTTGCGCGTTTCGACGGGACGGCGCTCTACGAGCACGAGGATCCGCGCGAGGGGTTTCATCAGGACTGGAACACCTATATCTACAATCTCGGTCGCCGCGAGGTGCAGGGCTTCCTCATCGCCAGCGGGCTCTACTGGCTGGAGCGTTTTCATGTGGACGGGCTGCGCGTCGATGCGGTCGCCTCGATGCTCTATCGCGATTACAGCCGCGAGCAGGGGCAATGGGTGCCCAATATCCATGGCGGGCGCGAAAACCTGGAATCGATCGATTTCCTCAAGCGCTTCAACACGATCGTGCGCGAGCGCGCGCCCGGCGCGGTGACGATCGCGGAGGAATCGACGGCCTTTCCGGGGGTGTCGCATCCGGTCGCGGAAGGCGGGCTCGGCTTCGATTACAAGTGGAACATGGGCTGGATGCACGACACGCTGCAATATGCCGCCCGCGAGCCGCTTTATCGCTCCTACCACCATAACGAGCTGACCTTCGGCCTCGTCTATGCCTTCTCCGAACATTTCGTCCTGCCGATATCCCATGACGAAGTCGTCCACGGCAAGGGTTCGCTGCTCGGCAAGATGCCCGGCGACGCCTGGCAGAAGCTGGCTAACCTGCGCGCCTACCTGTCCTTCATGTGGAGCCATCCCGGCAAGAAGCTGCTCTTCATGGGCTGCGAGATCGGCCAGCATCGCGAATGGGGCCATGACGGCGAGATCGACTGGGCGCTGTTGCAGGACGAGGGCCATGCCGGGCTGCAGATGCTGGTGCGCGATCTCAACCGGCTCTATGCCCGCGAGCCGGCCCTCCATCGCCTCGACGCCGATCCTGCGGGCTTCGCCTGGGTGATCGGCGACGATGCGACGAACAGCGTCTTCGCCTGGCTGCGCAAGGCCCCGGATGCGCCGACGCTTCTGTGCGTGCTCAACATGACGCCGGTAACACGGACGCATTACGCCGTCGGCGTGCCGCAGGCGGGGCGCTGGCGCGAGGTGCTCAATTCGGATGCCGGGATCTATGGCGGTTCGAATGCCGGCAATGGCGGCGCCGTCGCCACCGATGCGGCGCCGGCCCATGGTCATGACCAGTCGCTCGATCTGACCCTGCCGCCGCTCTCCCTCACCATCTTCCGCTTCGAAGGATGAGATAAAACATGCCGACCCTGCCAGACAGGCTTTCACCTGGCTCGCCTTACCCCCTCGGTGCGACCTGGGACGGGCTCGGCGTGAATTTCGCGGTCTATTCCGCGCATGCCGAGCGAATCGATCTGTGCATTTTCGACGAGACCGGGCGGCGCGAGATCGCGCGCTACGAGATGCCGGAATGGACCGACGAGATCTGGCACGGCTATCTGCCGCATGTGCGCGCGGGGCTGCTCTACGGCTACCGCGCTCACGGGCCCTACGAGCCGGCGCGCGGGCACCGCTTCAACCCCAACAAGCTGCTGATCGACCCCTATGCCAGGGGTCTGCACGGGGAGACGCGCTGGAGCGACGCCCTGTTCGGCTACCGCGTGAACTCGTCGCGCGCCGATCTCTCCTTCGACCGGCGTGACAGCGCGCCCGCCGTGCCGAAATCCGTCGTCATTGATGACAGTTTCAACTGGGGCGACGACCGCTCGCCGGATATCCCATGGGAGGAGACGGTAATCTACGAGGCCCATGTGAAGGGCCTCACCAAGCTGATGGAAGAGGTGCGTGTGCCCGAGCGCGGCACCTATGCGGCGCTCGGGCACCCCGCCGTCATCGCCCATCTCAAGCGGCTGGGCATCACCAGTATCGAACTGATGCCGATCCACGCCATCCTTCAGGACCGCTTCCTGCAGGAGAAGAAGCTGACCAATTACTGGGGCTACAACACGCTCTCCTTCTTTGCGCCGGAAAGCCGCTACATGGCGAAGCCGGGGGATCAGGACGAGTTGCGCATCGCCATCCGCGAATTGCACGCGGCGGGGATCGAGGTGATCCTCGACGTCGTCTACAACCACACCGCCGAAGGCGGCGAGCTTGGGCCGACGCTCTCCTGGCGGGGGCTCGACAATGCCAGCTATTACCGTCTTCGGCCGGAGAATCCGCGTCATTGCATCAACGATACCGGCACCGGCAACACGGTGAACCTGTCCAACCCGCGCGTCCTGCAGATGGTGATGGACAGCCTGCGCTACTGGGCGACATCGTATCGTGTGGACGGGTTCCGCTTCGATCTCGGCGTAACGCTCGGGCGTGAGCCGCACGGCTTCGACCCCGGCGCCGGCTTCTTCGATGCGCTGCGTCAGGATCCGGTGCTCCAGCGCAAGAAACTGATCTCGGAACCCTGGGATATCGGCCCTGGCGGCTACCAGCTCGGCCACCACCCGCCGGGCTTTGCCGAGTGGAACGATCGCTATCGCGACAGCGTGCGCCGCTACTGGCGCGAGGATCCGGGCCTGCGCCCGGAAATGGCCTCGCGGCTGACCGGATCCGGGGATCTGTTCGATCGCCGCGCGCGCCGGCCCTGGGCTTCGCTGAACTTCATCGCCGCCCATGACGGCTACACCGTCGCGGACATCACGGCCTACGAGGAAAAGCACAACGAGGCCAATGGCGAGGATAATCGCGACGGCCATTCGGAGAACTATTCGCGCAACTGGGGCGCAGAGGGCGAGACCGATGACGAGACGATCCGCGAGACGCGCCTGCGGGTGATGCGCTCGATGCTGACCACGCTGTTTGCCTCCCTCGGCACGCCGATGCTGCTTGCCGGTGACGAATTCGGGCGCAGCCAGGGGGGCAACAACAACGCCTATGCCCAGGATAACGAGATCTCCTGGATCGACTGGTCCAAGGCCAGATCCGAAGAGGGCGAGGCGCTGACCGATTATGTGGCGCGCCTGATCGCGCTGCGACGCACCTATCCCGGCCTGCGCTCGCGCCGCTTCCTCTATGGTGTCGACCTGGCGCCGGGGATCAAGGATATCGACTGGTTCGACGAAAACGCCTCCGTACCCTCGCCGGAGGATTGGGACGATGCCGAGCGCCGGGCCCTGACCATGCGCCGGGCGCGCGTCAAGCCGGACGGACGTATCGAGATGGTGCTTTTTCTCATGAATGCATCAAGCTCCGCCCTCGATTTCCGCTTGCCACAACCGCCTGCCGCATGGCGTCTTCTGATCGACAGCGCCCGTCCGCAGGAGCCGGAAGCGCCTGTTGAAGGGGAGACCTACGGGGTGAGTGAGCGTTCCGCCGTGCTGCTGGTGGCGGAATGCGAAGGGGGAGAGGAATGAGCGCTTTTCAGTTTCCGATCACGGCGGGGGCCCTGATACAGGCGCGCAACCGGACACGTTTTCGTTTCTTCGCGCCGGCGCAGGAGCGCGTGGCGCTGATGGTGGAGGACTGGGATCCGATCCCGATGCAGCGTGACGAGGCCGGCTGGTTCACGGTCGAGGCGGAATGCGGCGCAGGCGCGCGCTATCGCTACCGCCTGCAGGACGGCTTGCTCGTGCCCGATCCCGCCTCGCGGCTGCAAACGCCTGACGTGCATGACCGCAGCATTGTCCATGATGCGGAAACCTATGCCTGGCGCTGCCCCGAATGGAAGGGGCGCCCCTGGCAGGACAGCGTCATCTACGAGTTGCATACCGGGCTGCTCGGCGGCTATGCGGGCGTCGCCGAACACCTTCCGGCCATCGCCGATATCGGCGTGACCGCCATCCAGCTGATGCCGATCGCCGATTTTCCCGGTCGCCGCAGCTGGGGTTATGACGGGGTGCTGCCCTTCGCGCCCGATACCGCCTATGGCGATCCGCATGATCTCAAGGCGCTGATCGACCGGGCGCACGAGCTGGGGCTGAACATCTTCCTCGACGTCGTCTACAACCATTTCGGCCCTGACGGGAGCTACCTGCACGCCTATGCGCCGGACTTCTTCCGCGAGGATATCGAGACGCCATGGGGCGCTGCGCTCGACTTCCGCCATCCGGAACTGCGCCGCTTCTTCAAGGAGAATGTGCTCTACTGGCTGATGGAATACCGCTTCGACGGGCTGCGCTTCGATGCCGTCCACGCCATCCATGACGGCGACTGGCTCGACGAGGTCGGGCAGGCCGTGCGCGAGACGGTGGAGGAGGGGCGCCACGTCCATCTCATCCTCGAAAACGAACACAATGATCCCGAGCCGCTCGGAGGTCCCTTCGATGGACAATGGAACGACGATTTTCATCACTGCGTGCATGTGCTGCTGACCGGCGAGAGCGCGGGCTATTACGGCGGCTTCACCGAGGGGACGACGCAGAAGCTCGCCCGCTCGCTGGCGCAGGGGTTTGTCTATCAGGGCGAGACACCGCCCGGATCGGACGAGCCGCGTGGCGGAGCGAGCGCGCATCTGCCGCCGACCGCCTTCGTCAACCATCTCCAGAACCATGACCAGATCGGCAACCGCGCCTTCGGCGAGCGCCTCACCACCCTGGCCGACAAGCCGGCGCTGGAAGCGGCGATCGCCCTGCTGCTGCTGGCCCCGCAGATCCCGATGATCTTCATGGGCGAGGAGACCGGCTCGACCGAGCCGTTTCTCTTCTTCACCGATCACCATCCCGGGCTGGCGCCGCTGGTGCGCGACGGGCGCCGGAAGGAATTCGCTGCCTTCCCGGAATTCGCCGATCCGCACAAGCGCGAGATGATCCCCGATCCCAACGATCCCGAGACCTTCGAGCGCTCACGCCCGGTGATTGCGGGGGAGGGGGTGACATGGCCCGCGAGGATCTCTACCGCACCCTCCTCGGCATCCGCCGCACCCGCATCGCGCCGCATCTCGATGGCGTGGAATCAATGGGGGCCGAGGTGATCGGCGACAAGGCCGTGATCGCCCGCTGGCGGCTCTCCTACGGGGGTGTGATGACGCTGGCCTGCAATCTTTCCAGTGACCCGGTGAAACCTCCGGGCAAGGTATTTCCGGAAGTTGCACCCTCGCATTGGGTCGGGCGAGGAATGGTGCGCAGGGAACTTCAGGGCCACTCGACCATTCTCTGGTTAGAGGAGAACGCTTGACGATGACCCATTTGCGCGATCTCGCCCAGGCCGCCGGCCTGACACTCGCCTGGACTGATTATCGAGGCGAGCGACGCGAGGTCGGCGACGATACATTGCGCGCGGCGCTCAACGCGATCGGCTACGCCGCCGGGTCGGAGTCGGAGATCGGGGAGAGCTTCGCCGCGCTCCACGATATGCAATCTGGAGTAGGTTTACGCTTTCTGACGACGGATTGCGGCGTGCCCACATTGCTGCCGCCCGACCTCGGCCATCACGCGCTCGCGCAATTGCGGCTGGAGACCGGCGAGCGTCGCGAGATGCGGCTGGTGCCCAGTGCCGGCGGCATGACCATCCCGCCCATCCTCGAGCCTGGCTATCACCTGGTCGAACTCGACGGTGATACCCTCACCCTGGCGGTCGCGCCGACCCGTGCCTATGGTCTCATCGACGCGTTCGGGGAAACGGATGGCGATGCCCGCAGGGCGTTCGGCGTCGCAGCGCAGATCTACGCCCTGCCGCCGACGCCCTATTCGAGCTTCGGCGATGCCGGCTCCCTGCGCGATTATGCCCGGGCTTTGGGCGAAGCCGGGGCGGATGCCGTGGCCGTCAGCCCGTCCCATGCGCTCTATGCTGCCGATCCGGGGCGTTCGAGCCCCTATGCGCCCTCGACGCGGCTGTTCCACAACGTGCTCATGGCCGATCCGGGGGCCGTGTTCGACGCGGATTTTGCCGCCATCGCCCGCTGTGACACGCCCGGTGCGCCCTTGATCGACTGGGCCCGCGAGGGGCGGAGCAAGCGCGATGCGTTGCGCCGTCTCTTCGAGCGCTTCACCGCCGAGGGGCCGCCCGATCTGCGCGCGGATTTTGCCCGCTATCGCGCCGAGGGCGGGGCGCTGCTCGAAGAGCATGCGACCTACGAGGCGCTGCACGCACATTTTGCCCGGAGCCTCGGCGAGCCGCGCGGCTGGCAGGGCTGGCCGGAGGCCTATCGGCACCCGCAGGCGCCTGCCGTGCAGGCATTTGCGCAGGAGCATGCACATGAGGTCGTGTTCCACGCTTTCCTGCAATGGCTCACCGAGCGCTCCCTTGGTTCGGCCCAGAGCGCGGCCCGGGAGGCGGGAATGGGAATCGGCATGATCGCCGATCTCGCGGTCGGGATGGATGCCGGCGGGAGCCATGCCTGGAGCCGTCCCGACGATATCCTGCAGGGCGTCAGCATAGGTGCGCCGCCGGATCCGCTGGGTCCGCTCGGGCAGGATTGGGGTCTCACGACCTTTTCGCCCAAGGCCCTGCAGGAACACGGCTTTGCGCCATTCATCGCCACGTTGCGTTCCGCGATGCGCACGGCTGGCGGTGTGCGCATCGATCATGTGATGGGGCTGTCGCGGCTCTGGCTGGTGCCATGGGGCATGCCTTCGACGGAGGGCGTCTATCTGCAATACCCGCTCGACGACATGCTGCGCATCGTCTCCCTCGAATCGCATCGCAATCAGGCCATCGTCATCGGCGAGGATCTCGGCACGGTGCCCGACGGGTTCCGCGGGCGCATCGACCAGGCCGGGGTGATGGGGATGCGGGTGCTGTTGTTCGAGCGCGAGGATGACGGGCGCTTCCGCGCGCCGCAGCACTGGGACGTCAATGCGGTGGCGATGACCACGACGCATGATCTGCCCACCATCACCGGCTGGTGGCAGGGCAACGACATCGCCTGGCGCGACAGGCTCGGTCAGCTTCCCAGCACCGAGGATGCCGGGATCCAGATGGCCGAGCGCCATTATGACCGGCTCCGCTTCTGGGAGAGTGTATCCGATTACGGGCTGACACAGGAATCCATTCCGGATGTCGCGCATCCCGATGCGGTGATCGATGCCGCCCTCGACTATATCGCCCGCAGCGCCTGCACCCTCGCCATCGCGTCGGCGGAGGATATCGCCGGTGCACGCGAGCAGCCGAACCTGCCCGGGACCATCGATACCCACCCCAACTGGCGCAGGCGCCTTCCGGAAGAGCCCGCGACGGGCCCGGTCGCGAAGGCGCGTCTGGCGCGTCTGGCGGCTGCGCGCCCGCGTGCACAAGGCAAGCGTGAGAAGGAGCAGGCATGACGCCGCGCGCGACCTATCGGCTGCAATTCAATGACGTCTTCACGTTCGCCGATGCATGCGCGATCGTGCCCTATCTGGCGGGTCTCGGGATCAGTCACGTCTACGCCTCGCCGATCCTGTCCTCGCGCAGCGGATCCTCGCACGGCTATGACGGAGTCGATCCGACGCGGGTCGACGAGGAACTCGGCGGCGAGCCGGGCCTTCGCGCTTTTGTTGCACAATTGCGCGCCCATGGCATGGGGCTGATCGCTGATATCGTGCCCAACCACATGGCTGTGGGCGGCGCGGATAATGCGTGGTGGCTCGACGTGCTCGAAAACGGGCAGTCAAGCCCCTATGCCTCGTTCTTCGACATCGACTGGGATACGCCTGATGAGGCCCTGAAGGGCAAGCTGCTGGCGCCCTTCCTCGGCGAGCCCTATGGCACGGTGCTCGCGGCGGGCGATCTCGCTCTCGTCTTCGATGAAGCGCTGGAGAGCTTCACCATCGCCTATCACCATCACCGCTTCCCGATTCGCCCGGAAGATTACCCTGCGATCCTGCGTGCCGGCGGGGAGGATTTCGAGGCGCTGGCGCAGCGCTTCGACGCGGCGGAAGGCCGCGCCGGTTTCATCGAGGCCTGCCGGGTCACCGCCTCGATGGGGGATCGGCTTGGGGCTGTGCTCGATGCGCATCGCGACCCGCAGATCCTGCATGCGCTGATGGAGCGCCAGCATTTCAGGCTGGCCTGGTGGCGGGTTGCCGGCGACATGATCAACTGGCGTCGCTTCTTCGACATTACCGAGCTTGCCGGCTTGCGGGTCGAGGACCCGCGCGTTTTCGACATGATCCACGCCACCATCCTGCGGCTCTATCGCGAGGGCCTGGTCGACGGGCTGCGCATCGATCACATCGACGGTCTGCGCGACCCGGCCGGCTATTGCCAGCATCTGCGCGAGCGCCTCGACGCCCTGACGGAACTGCGCCCGAAAGAGGCGGGTCGCGAACGGGCCTGGCTGATCGTCGAGAAGATTCTCGGACGCGACGAGACCCTGCCGCTCGACTGGGATTGCGACGGCACCACCGGATACGAATTCATGGATCGCGCCAGCGCCGTTTTGCACGATCCGCACGCCGCCGATGCGCTGTCGGAATTGTGGAGCGAAGTCAGCGGGCGCTATCCCGATTTCGGGAGCGAGGAGGCGGATGCGCGCAACGAATTGCTGGTGCGCGACTTTTCCGGCCAGCTCGACGCCTGCGCCCGCGCCTTCCACGCCATGACACAAGCCTCGCTGGAGACGCGCGACATCACCCTCGCGGCGCTGCGCCGGGCGCTGACCGCGTTGATCGTGGCCTTCCCCGTCTACCGCACCTATGCGACCGAAGGCGCGTCACCGGGATCTGATGCGCCCCATCTCGCGCAAGCGGTTGATGCCGCGAGGGCAATGAGCGCGCCCGGCGAGGAGGGCGTCGTCGACCTGGTCGCCGGCTGGCTTTCCGGCATCGGGACAGCGGATGCGCAGGCGCGCGGGGAGGCGGTGGCGCGCTTCCAGCAACTCACCGCGCCGATCGCCGCCAAGGCCGTGGAGGATACGGCCTTCTATCGCTACGGGCGCCTGATCTCGCGCAATGATGTCGGCTTCGATGTCGATGCGCTCGCCATTGCGGTCGATGATTTTCACATGGCTGCGAGCCGGACCGCGACCGAGCACCCCGCCGGTATGGTCACCACCGCGACGCATGACCACAAACGCGGCGAAGATGTGCGCGCGCGGCTCGCGGTGATCAGCGAGGATCCCGGCGGCTGGGCGGAGGCCGTCGCGGAATGGTTCGAACGCAACCGCCGGCTCTCCGGCGAAGTGATCGACCCGGCTGATGAATACATGCTCTATCAGATGATGGTCGGCGCCTGGCCGCTCGACCTCGCGCCCGATGATGCGCAGGGCCTCGCAGCCTTCCGCGAACGCCTTGCCGGATGGCAGGAAAAGGCCTTGCGCGAGAGCAAGCTGCGCTCGTCATGGCGCGAGCCTGACGCGGAATACGAAGCGGCCTGCCGTGCGTTTCTCGAAAAGATCGGTGATCCCGATCGCAGCCTGCCGTTTCTTGAGTCGATGCACGGCCATGTGCAGCAGATCGCGCCGGCCGGTGCCCTCAACGGGTTGAGCCAGGCCTTCCTGCGCAATCTCGTGCCGGGCGTGCCCGATCTCTATCAGGGGTGCGAATTCTGGGATTTCTCGCTGGTCGATCCCGATAACCGCCGCCCGGTGGATTACGCCGCGCGGATGACAGCGCTCTCGCGAGAGCCTTCGCTCGAAATGCTTTTGCCGCATTGGCGCGACGGACGCATCAAGCAGGCGCTGATCGCACGGCTCCTGAAACTGCGCAGCGACGCGCCGGCGCGGTTTGCGGCGGGCGAATACGTGCCGCTCGAGGTGGCAGGCACCCGCGCGGGCCATGCCATCGCCTTCGCACGGCGGTATTCGTCCTCGCTGCTGATCGCCGTTGCACCGCGTTGTGCGAGCGGCGCCGTCGATGCCGGCGCAACGCCGCTGCCCGATCCGCAATGGTGGGGCGATACGCGCATCCTGATCCCGCCGGACATGCAGGGCACCCAGATGCGCGATGCCTTGAAGGGGGCTTCGAGCGATGTCGCGGAAGCGCCCCTGGATCCGGAACTCCCCCTCGCGGAGCTTCTGGCGACGCTGCCTTTCGGATTGAAGGTGAGCAGTTGATCCGCATGGATCCCCCGGCTCACTCCAAAGCCTGCGGGCGCGGGCCGCCGGTGGCCCAGTCGAGCAGTTCGGCGGTGTGAACGATGGGGATTTCGGTGCCCTTGCCGATCTGCGTCATGCAGCCGATATTGCCGGTGGCGATGATGTCGGGGCGGGTGCGCTCGATATTGCCGACCTTGCGGGCGCGCAATTGTTCGGCGATTTCCGGCTGCAGGATGTTGTAGGTGCCCGCCGAGCCGCAGCAGATATGGCTCTCGGGCACGTCCTTCACCTTGAAACCCGCCTTCTTCAGAAGCTTCTTCGGCGCCTCGCGAATCTGCTGGCCGTGTTGCATCGAGCAGGCGGAATGATACGCGACGGTGAGCTTGTCCGCCTCGCCCGTCGGTTGCAGCGTCAGGGTTTCGAGATATTCGGTGATGTCCTTTGCCAGCGCCGAGACCCGGGCCGCCTTCTCGGCATAGTCCGCATCCTCGCGGAACATGTGGCCGTAATCCTTGATCGTGGTGCCGCAGCCCGAAGCCGTGATGATGATCGCGTCGAGGCCGTTCTCCTCGACCTCGCGGATCCAGACGTCGATATTGCGGCGGGCGAAATCGTGGCTGTCTTCCGTACGCCCCATATGGTGCACCAGCGCCCCGCAACAGCCCTCGCCGGCCACCTGCGTGACGGTGATGCCATGACGGTTGAGCAGGCGGATCGTCGCTTCGTTGATGCCGGGATCGAGCACGGTCTGGGCGCAGCCCTGAAGGATCGCCACGCGCCCGCGTTCTTCGCCTTGCGCGGCGAACACCCCCGGCCCCTCCTGGGCCGAGCGCGTGGGCAGGCGCCCCGGGGCGAGATCGAGCATCGCGCCCATGCGCGGCCCCACTTTCGGCAGCGCCTTCGCCACGCCCTTGAAGGGCTTGCCGAGATAGGCGCCGAACAGGGCGAGGCGGAATCGGCCCGGATAGGGCAGGATGGCCGAGAGCAGGCTGCGCATCAGCCGGTCGTGCCAGGGCCGCTGATAGGTTTCCTCGATATGCGCGCGGGCATGATCGACGAGATGCATGTAATGCACGCCCGAGGGGCAGGTGGTCATGCAGGACAGGCAGGAGAGGCAGCGGTCGATATGGGTGACGACCTGCTCGGAAGCCGGCTTGCCGTTCTCCAGCATGTCCTTCATCAGATAGATGCGCCCGCGCGGGCTGTCGAGTTCGTCGCCCAGAAGCAAATAGGTCGGGCAGGTCGCCGTACAGAACCCGCAATGCACGCAGGTGCGCAGGATCGTCTCTGATTCCCGCATATCCGGATTTTCGAGCAGTTCAGGTGCGAAATTGGTCTGCATGGATGCGACTCACAAATCGGGAAACGGGCGGGCGGGTGGCGAGCTCAGATGCCGGCATACATCCGTCCGGGATTGAAGATGCCGTCGGGGTCGAATCGGGTCTTGATCTCGCGCGAGATCCGCATCAGCGGCTCGGGAAGCGGTTCGAACACGTCGATGGCGGCGCGCAATTCCGGCATGGCGCGCATCAGGGTAGCGTGACCGCCATGGGCTCGCGTTGCGGCGCGAACGCTCTCCGCCGCTTCGTCATCGGCGGGCGTCGCGATCCAGATCAGCCCGCCGCCCCAGTCGAAATAGTGCCAGCCCTGGACCTTCGCGCGAATCCCGGCGGCGAGCGCCGGGCCGGCGCCGGGGCGCGTCGAGATGCGCCAGATCGCCTGATCCGACAGGCTGATCAGCGGCCCGCCATCGCGCAGCCCGCGCCACAGCGCATCGCCGCTCTCGCCCGGCAGCGTCGCCGGATCGCCGTAATCGGCCAGCGCGTCGCGCAATTCGCCAAGGCGGTAATCGACGGAGGGTTCGAAACCCTCGATGCGGATCAGCGTCTGCGCCGTCTGATAGCCTTCGCCGACCGGAATATGCGCCGCGCCCGTCACCTCGAAGGGGGAGCCCAGCGCCTCGGACAAGGCGGCGATCGCGCGCTCGTCGTCGAGGCCGGAATAGACCAGCGTGGCGGAGGTTTCCGGGATCGGCAGGACCTTGAAGATCACTTCCGTCAACAGCCCCAGCGTGCCCCAGGAACCGCCCATCAGCTTGACCAGATCGAGCCCGGTGACGTTCTTCATCACCCGCCCGCCATTCTTGACGATCTCGCCATGGCCGTTGACGAAACGCACCCCGATCAGCGCGTCGCGCGCGGCCCCCGCCATGATCCGGCGCGGCCCGGAGAGATTGGCCGCGGCCACCCCGCCGATCGTGGGCTCGCCTTCGGTGCCGAGCAGCGCGCGGTAATCCGGTGGCTCGAAGGCCAGGCGCTGGCCCTTTTCTGCGAGCGCCGCCTCGATCTCGGCCAGCGGCGTGCCCGCTTGCGCGCCGATCACCAGCTCCGCCGGCTCATACAGGGTGATGCCCTTCAGCTTGCGCGAGGTGAGCGTCGCCGCCGCCTGCACCGGCCGCCCGATTCCCGCCATGGTATCGCCACCGGCGAGGCTCAGCGGCATGCGATCTGCCCGGGCGGCGACGACGATTTCCGCGACAGCTTCCTCGCTCGCCGGTTCATGCACGCTGGTCATGCGCTACGCCTTTCCGGTTGGGGTGTCCTCGAGGGGGTGATGAAGGGCGGCTCCCCTCTCCCTCCGTGGAGAGGGGATGGGGGTGAGGGGCGCTCATGAAGGTTTGGGCGATCGATCATCACGCGCCCCGGTTCCACCCTCACCCCCGGCCCTCCACAAGGAAGAGGGGAGAGTTCCCGCACATGCCCCATCATGCCGCGTCCCGCCCTTCGAGCGGGAAGACCTTGGCGGGGTTGAGCAGCCAGCCGGGGTCGAAGACGCCGCGCACGCGCAGTTGCTGGGCGAGATCCTGGCTGTTGTACTGGTAGGTCATCAGGTCGCGCTTCTCGATCCCCACCCCGTGCTCGCCGGTGAGGCAGCCGCCGACCTCGACGCAGAGCTTGAGGATGTCGGAGCCGGCATCCTCGGCCTTCTGCATGTCGCCGGGTTTGGCCGCATCGAACATCACCAGCGGATGCAGGTTGCCGTCGCCGGCATGGAAGACGTTGGCGACGCCGAGCCCGTAGGATTTGACGATTTCGTCGATGCGCTTGAGCACATGGGGCAATTGTCCGGTGGGGATGGTGCCGTCCATGCAGATGTAATCGGCGATGCGCCCGGTGGCGCCGAAGGCGGATTTGCGGCCCTTCCAGATCGCGGCGGATTCCGCTTCCGATTGCGCCACCTTCAGCGTCTGCGGCGAGAAATCCTCGGCGATGGCGACGATGCGGGCGAGCTGGTCCTCGATCTCCGCGTCCGAACCCTCGACCTCGACGATCAGCATCGCCTCGACATTGAGCGGGTAGCCGGCCTTGGCGAAGGCCTCGCAGACCTGGATGGCCGGGCGGTCCATGTATTCGAGCGCCACCGGGATGATGCCGGCGCCGATGATCGCGGCGACGCAGGCGCCTGCGGTCTCAGCCGAATCGAAACCGATCAGGGCCGGGCGCGCGCCCTCCGCCTGGCGCAGGATGCGCACCGTCGCCTCGGTGACGATGCCGAGCTGGCCCTCGGAGCCGGTGATCAGGCCGAGCAGGTCATAGCCCGGCGCATCGAGATGCGGGCCGCCGAGCTCGACGATGGTGCCGTCGACGAGGACCATGGTGACACCGAGCAGGTTGTTGGTGGTGACCCCGTATTTCAGGCAATGCGCCCCGCCGGAATTCATGGCGATGTTGCCGGCAATGGTGCAGGCGAGCTGGCTCGACGGGTCGGGGGCGTAGAAGAATTGCTCATGCGCCACCGCCCCGCTGATGGCGAGATTGGTGATGCCGGATTGCACGCGCGCATAGCGATCAGCGAAATTCATCTCGATCACGCCGGCGAGCTTGGCCACACCGATCACCACCGCATCCTCCTGCGGGATGGCGCCGCCGGCGAGCGAGGTCCCGGCGCCGCGTGCGACTACCTTGACGCCGTTCTCGTGGCAGAAGCGCATCACGTCTGACACTTCCTGCGTCGTGCGCGGCAAGGCGACGGCGAGCGGCATCTTGCGATAGGAGGTCAGCGCATCGGTATCATAGGCGCGCCGCTCATCCTCGGAAGTGACGAGGCATTCGGGCGGCAACAATCTCGCGAGCCCGGCGATGATCTCCTCGCGGCGTGCGACAATCCCGGCATCGGGCTTGGGAAACGCGATCGACATGGTGTCCTCCCGTCCAACGAAACGTCGGTGATTTTCTTTGCAATATAGCGCGAATTCGCGGGCTGTGCAGGTGATGAGATCGCGGTAGATTGTTTCCGTGATGGAAATAATCGCCGAATGAAAAAGCACCATGCGGCGAATCAGGGGGAAGCGATGGACCGGTTCGGCGATCTCGACATTTTCGCCCGCGTCGTAGCTGCGGGCAGCATGTCACAGGCGGGGCGCGAGACGGGTCTGTCCCCGGCGGTGATCTCGAAACGCATTCGGCGGCTTGAGGAGCGGCTCGGGGTGCGCCTGCTGCAACGCACGACCCGCCAGCTCTCCCTGACCGAGGCGGGGCAAGGGTTTCACGAACGCGTCGTGGGCATACTCTCGGCGATCGAGGAAGCGGAGTCGGAAGCCGGGCAGGGGGCTGCGGAAGCGCGGGGATTGCTGCGCATATCCGCACCGACATCCTTCGGGCGTCTGCATATCGCCCCTTTCATGCAGCGCTTTCTGGATGCGCATCCCGCCGTCAGTCTCGACATGACGCTGACCGACGCCTTCGTCGACATTATTGGCGAGGGCTATGATCTCGCGATCCGTATCGCGGATCTCGGTGATTCGAGCCTGATTGCAAGGCGGCTCGCGCCCGCCCACCGCGTGCTGTGCGCCGCGCCCTCCTATCTCGCCCGCGCTGGCAAGCCGCAGGGCCTGGGTGATCTCGGCGATCATGCCCTCCTGATCCATAACGGCTCCGAATGGCGGCTCGAGGGACCGGAAGGGCCGGCCACGGTGCGGATCACGAGCCGGCTGCGCACGAATTCGAGCGAGGTCGTGCGCGAAGCGGTTCTCGCCGGCGGGGGCATCGCGCTGCGCTCGACCTGGGATGTGGGGCCGGAGCTGAAATCCGGCGCGCTGGTGCGCGTCCTGCCGCAATACGGGTCTTCGGCGCGGCTGGGCGTGCACGCGCTCTATCCATCGCGCCGGCATGTGGAGCAGAAGCTGCGCGTCTTCATCGAATTCCTGCAGGCACTCTACGGCCCGACACCCTACTGGGATGCAGGGCTCGATCTTTAGAGGCTCACTCTTCCAGCTTCTCGCCGGTCAGTTTCGGACGCCAGCGCCGGTGCATCCACAGCCATTGTTCGGGATTGTCGCGCAGCCAGCCCTCGACGACGCGGGTCATCGCCTGCATGGCGCCGGGCACGTCGATCTCGCCATTCGCGTCGCGCGGGAGGTCGAGGGGCGGGGTGAGTTCGAGGCGAAAGCGCCGCCCCGGCAGACGCACGACGCGCACCCCGTGGACGGGGCATTCGAAGCGTTTGGCAAATTTCGCGAGGACCGGATTGGTCAGGGCGGGGCGGCCCATGAAATCGACAATCACGCCCCGGGTGAAGTGCTGGTCGATCAGCATGCCCAGATGTCCGCCGCGCTCCAGAACCCCCTGCATCGCAAAGGCCGCGCCCTGCCGCGCGGCTTCGAGCCCGCCCATGGTCTGGCTGCGCACCTCGTGAATCGCCTTGGCAACGGCGATCGCATTGGGTGCGCGAAACACCGCCGTGGCTTCGAGCCCGTAACGTGCGGCGCAGATCGCGGGCAGTTCCCAATTGGCGAAATGGCCGGCGAAGATGATGCCCGGCTTGCCGTCGTCCCGCAGCGCCTCGAAATGATCAATGCCGCTGATCTCGACATTGCCGGCATCGGGATTGTCCGGGTCGAAATTGATCAGGGTGTCGAGATGGGCGTATTCGGCGGCGGTGCGGCCGAGATTGTCCCAGGCTTCGTGCGTGATCCGCTTCACCTCGGCCGCGCTGATGCCAGGGAAGGCGCGGCGGATATTGTCCTTCGCCGTACGGTGGGCGGGGAAGAGCGGGCCGAGATTGCGCGCGAGAAAGCCGCCGAGATCCGCCGCGCGGTCGGCCCCGAGAGAGCGCGCGAGAGCAAACAGGATCCGGATACCGAAGGCGGCGAGCAGATCGAGGCTGCGCGCGGCGAAACGGGCAAGGCGAAGGCGCCAGGCGAACACGCTGATCTTGTTCCTTGAAGACGGGAGGAGACGTTGTGACACCGTCTCTTCACCATCACGGCGACGCGGTCAAGTCCGGGCAGCAAAAGACGCGGGTGTTTTGCCGCAATCGGTGCCGAAATGCTTGACATGGAGGGGCATCTCGCCACATCCCGTCTAGGATGGATACGCCGATGAAAAAACCTTTGCCGCCGCTATCGATTCTGCTGTGCGCCCCGCGCGGTTTCTGCGCTGGCGTGGTGCGCGCGATTGATGCCGTGGAAAAGGCGCTGGCGATCCATGGCGCGCCGGTCTATGTCCGTCACGAGATCGTGCACAACAAATACGTGGTCGAGAGCCTGCGCAACAAGGGCGCGGTTTTCGTCAAGGAATTGCACGAGATTCCCGATGGCGACGCGCCGGTGATCTTCTCGGCGCACGGCGTGCCGAAATCGGTCCCGGAAGAAGCGATGCGCCGGCGCATGTTCGCCATCGACGCGACCTGCCCGCTCGTTACCAAGGTGCATCGCGAGGCAGCAATCCACGCCAAGCGCGGGCGCCATGTCCTGCTCGTCGGCCATTCGGGTCATCCGGAGGTGGTCGGCACGATGGGGCAGCTGCCGGAAGGTACGATCACGCTGGTCGAGACGCTCGACGACGTCGCCCGGCTCGATCCGCCCGATCCCGACAATCTCGCCTTCGTGACGCAGACGACGCTCTCCGTCGACGATACCGCGCAGATCGTTGCGGCTCTGCAGGCGCGCTTTCCGAAGATGATCGCGCCTCACAAGGAGGACATCTGCTACGCCACCACCAATCGCCAGGAGGCGGTGAAGAAGGTGGCACCCATGGTGGATGCGTTGATCGTGGTCGGTTCGCCCAATTCCTCGAATTCCCAGCGCCTGCGCGAAGTGGCCGAGCGCGCCGGCTGCCCGCTCGCGACGCTGGTCAATCGGGGCGAGGATATCGACTGGACGCGCTATGGCGCGATTTCCACGCTCGGGATCACGGCGGGCGCCTCGGCGCCGGAAGTGCTGGTCGAGGAGATCATCGATGCTTTCGCGCAGCATTACGCTGTCACCGTCGAGACGGTGACCACGACGGAAGAAGACGTGTTCTTTCCCCTGCCGCGCGAATTGCGCGACGCGGCTGCGGAGTGAGCCGTGGCGGTTTATACCGAAGTCCCGGAGGACGCGCTCTTCGCTTTCGTGGCGCAATACGAGATCGGCGATGTGCTCGCCTTCAAGGGTATCGCCGAAGGTGTCGAGAACACGAATTACTATCTCCACACATCGCAGGGCGATTTCATTCTCACGCTCTATGAAAAGCGCGTGCGCGAAGACGAGTTGCCGTTCTTTCTCAATCTGATGGAGCACCTCGCCCGGCGCGGCCTGAATTGCCCCCAGCCCCTGCGCACGCGCGACGGAGAGAAACTCGGGCGGTTATGCGGACGCGCGGCGGCGATCTTCACCTTCCTCGAAGGCCTCGCCATCCGCCGGCCCAACGCAACCCATTGCGGTGCGCTCGGGGCCGCGCTCGCGCAGATGCATGAGGCCGGAGCGGATTTCGGGATGCGGCGCACGAATGCGCTCTCGCTGACCGGCTGGCCGCCGCTCTTCGCCGCAGCGGAGGATCGCGCCGAGCAGGTCGCTCCCGGCCTGACGCGGCGCATCCGCGAGGAACTCGCCTTTCTCGAACTGAACTGGCCGCGCGGTCTGCCCGAGGGCGTGATCCACGCGGACCTCTTCCCGGACAACGCCTTCTTCATCGGGGAGGAGGTGTCGGGCATCATCGATTTCTACTTCGCCTGTACCGATTATTTTGCCTATGACCTCGCCATCTGCCTGAACGCCTGGTGCTTCGAGGCCGATCACAGCTTCAACGTCACCAAGGCCAAGGCGATGCTCGCCGGCTATGAGCGCGTGCGCCGGCTGGAGGATGCGGAGGCCGGGGCGCTGCCGATCCTGTGCCGGGGTTCTGCCCTGCGTTTCATGCTCACGCGGCTGGTCGACTGGCTGAACGTGCCACCCGGCGCGTTGGTGCGCCCGAAGGATCCGCTGGAATACGATCGCAAGCTCGGCTTCCACCGCCGTGTGGAATCGGCGCGCGATTACGGGCTTGTGCGATGAACCAGCGCGTGACGGTCTATACGGACGGAGCCTGCAAGGGCAATCCGGGCCCCGGCGGCTGGGGGGCGCTACTGATCTATAACGGCAAGGAGCGCGCGCTGAAGGGCGGCGAGGAACTGACCACCAATAACCGCATGGAGCTGATGGCTGCGATCATGGCGCTGGAGACGCTCAAGCGCCCCTGTGCGGTCGATCTCTTCACCGATTCCCAATATGTCCGCCAGGGCATCACCAGCTGGATGCAGGGCTGGAAGGCGCGGGGCTGGAAGACGGCGGATCGCAAGCCGGTCAAGAACGAGGATCTCTGGCGCCGCCTCGACGAGGCCCGCAACCGCCACGACGTGTCATGGCACTGGGTCAAGGGCCATGCCGACGATCCGCTCAATCACCGCGTTGATGCGCTCGCCAATGAGGGCATCCCGCCGCGCTGAGCGGGATCAATACTCCGTCGTCTTCTTCGTGCGATAACGGAACGTGCCTTCGCCGAAGGCGACCATGACGCCATCTGAATCGAACACTTCTGCCGAAGCGAAGAAGGTGTTGCGCCCGCCGCCGCGTTTCTTGCCGATGGTCCGCAGCACGCCCGCGCGGGCCGGCGCCGTGAAGCTGGTGGTCAGCGACAGGGTGGCGACGCCACGTTGTTCGCCTGGCGTGTCGGTATAGGAGCCGCAGAAGCCGCAAGCCGTATCGATCAGGGCGGCCAGCACGCCGCCATGGACGACGCCGACCCGGTTGCGGTGCTGCTCGGCGATCTCCATTTCGAGCACGGCCTCGCCCTCTCGCCATTCGGCCAAGCGATAGGCCATAGCGCGCTGGAAACCGGTGGGGCCTTCTCCCGTCATGGCGAGCAGGCCGGGATCCTCGAAATCATCCGTTTTCATCATCGTTTTCTTCGTTCGTGGCCCTGGCGGGCGATCAGGCAATGGTCACACCGCCATCGACCGTGACGACGGTGCCCGTCATGAAGGCGGCGGCGGGGGAGGCGAGGAAGGCCGCCACGCCGGATATATCCTCCGGATCACCTATCCGGCGCAAGGGGGTCGTCTCCTCACGCAGCGACCGGCGCTGCGGATCTTCCCAGAGCGCGCGGGCGAAATCGGTCCTGATCAGACCGGGCGCGATGCAGTTGACACGGATGTTCTGCGGCCCCCATTCCGCGCCGAGCTGGCGGGCGAGCGCGAAATCGGCGGCCTTGGAGATGCCATAGGCGCCGATATTGTCGGAGGCGCGCAAGCCCGCGATCGAGGAGATGATCACGACGGCGCCGCCGTTTTTTGCGAGATGGGGCTGCGCATCGCGGCAGAGCCAGAGATTGCTCCTGACGTTTGAATTCATCACCTTGTCGAAGGCGCCGTCATCAATCTCCGCCAGCGGCCCGTAATACGGGTTCACCGCCGCGTTGCAGACGAGGATGTCGATGCCGCCATAGGCCTCGACCGTGCCCGCGATCAGTGCGGTGACTTCCTCGCGCCGGGAGATGTTGCAAGGCAGGACGATCGCCTCGCCGCCGCGCTCACTGATCTCCTGCGCCACCGGCTCGCAGGCTTCGCGCTTGCGCGAGGAGATCACCACCTTCGCGCCGAGATCGGCCATGGTCATGGCAATGGCGCGCCCGATCCCCTTGCTCGAGCCGGTGATGATCGCGCGCTTTCCCGTGAGATCGAAGGGATGGCGCGCACTCATGCCGCGCCTCGCGGACGTTGCTGCATGTGTTTCTTGAGTTCGAGCTTGGCCACGGTCTCGCGATGCACCTCGTCCGGCCCGTCGGCGAGGCGCAGGATGCGCGAGCGGGCATAGGCATAGGCAAGGTGGAAATCCTGGGCGACACCGCCGCCGCCGCAGACCTGGATGGCACGGTCGATCACCTTCTGCGCCATGTTGGGGCCGACCACCTTGATCATGGCGATCTCGGCCCGCGCGGCCTTGTTGCCCACCGCATCCATCATCTTGGCCGCATGCAGCGTGAGCAGGCGCGCCTGGTCGATCTCCATGCGCGATTCCGCGATCCAGTGGCGGGTGACGCCGTGATCGGCAATGGCGCGGCCGAAGGTCTCGCGCGACAGGGCCCGCTTGATCATGGTCTCGAGCGCGCGCTCGGCCACGCCGATGGCGCGCATGCAATGGTGGATGCGCCCCGGCCCGAGGCGCCCTTGGGCGATCTCGAAGCCGCGCCCCTCGCCGAGCAGGATGTTGGAGGCGGGGACGCGGACATTGTCGAAAGTCACCTCGGCATGGCCGTGGGGCGCATCGTCATAGCCGAACACGGTCAGCGCGCGCTCGACGGTGACGCCGGGCGTGTCCATCGGCACGAGGATCATGGATTGCTGCTTGTGCTTCTCGGCATCCGGATCGGTCTTGCCCATCAGGATGGCGATCCTGCAACGCGGATCCATGGCGCCGGAGGTCCACCATTTGCGCCCGTTGATGATGTAATCATCGCCGTCGCGGCTGATCAGGGTACGGATATTGGTGGCGTCCGACGAGGCGACATCGGGCTCCGTCATGGCGAAGCAGGAGCGGATTTCCCCTTCGAGCAGGGGCTCAAGCCAGGCCTTCTTCTGCTCCGGCGTGCCGTAGCGCGCGATCGTCTCCATATTCCCGGTATCGGGAGCCGAGCAGTTGAACGGCTCGGGGCCGATCGGCGAGCGGCCCATGACTTCGCAGATATGGGCGTATTCGTAATTGGTCAGGCTGTCGGGATATTCGCGCCTGGGCAGGAACAGGTTCCACAGGCCCTTCGCCTTCGCCTTCGCTTTCAGCTCTTCCATGATCGGCGGTGCGCTCCAGCGCGAGGACGCGGCATCAAGCTGTTCCTCGAAGACGCTCTCCGCCGGATAGATATGCTCTTCCATGAAGGCGATCACGCGTTCGCGCAGTTCGTGCGCACGCGCTGAAAACAGCGCGTCTTCCATCATTCCCGATTCCCCCGACATGGATCCCCCGTCTTGCTCATTCCCCGATCACGCCGCCGAGATCGGCGAGCCGCGTGGTGTAGTGGTCGGTATCGCCGAACAGCTTCTCGATCATGGTCGCACGCTTGAAGGAGTGCGCCACCTTGTATTCCATGGTGACCGCCACCCCGCCATGCAGCTGCACTGCGTTCTGGCCGACGAAGCGGCAGGAATTCCCGATCTGCACTTTCGATGCGGCGATGGCGCGAGCGCGCTCGCGGGCATCTTCCTCCTGCACCATCATCGAGGCGAACATCGCCATGGAGCGCGCCTGTTCGAGCGCGATGAACATGTCGGCTGCCGCGTGCTGGAGCACCTGGAAGCTGCCGATATGGGTGCCGAACTGGTTACGGACCTTCATGTATTCGACGGTCGCCTCGTGCATGTCCGCCATCACGCCGACGGCTTCGGCGCACAGGGCCGCAATGGCTTCCTCGATGACGCGCGCGATCACCGGGAAGGCCTCGTCGCGGGTGCCGATCAAGGCAGAAGCCGGGACGCGCACATTGTCGAACGTGACTTCTGCCCCGCGCGCGCCGTCTTGCGTGGCATAGCCGCGCCGGCTCACGCCTTCCGCCTTCGCATCGACGAGGAAGAGCGAGATGCCCGCCTCGTCGCGCTGGTTGCCGGAGCTGCGCGCCGAGACGATCAGCCGATCGGCGCTGTCGCCGGAGAGCACCAGCCCCTTCTCGCCGGAAATCACGTAATGCTCGCCATCGGCACGCGCCATGGTGGCGACGTCATGGAGATCATAGCGCGCCTGGCGCTCGTGATGGGCGAAGGCGTAGAGTGTCTCGCCGCCGGCAATGGCGGCGATATGCTCCGCGCGCTGTTCGGGCGATCCGGCCCGGCGCAGGATGCCGCCGGCAAGGATCACGCTTGCGAGATAAGGCTCGACCACGAGGGCGCGCCCGAACGCCTCCATCACGATCATGGTCTCGACCGGGCCGCCGCCCATGCCGCCGTCATCCTCGGAAAAGGGCAGGGCCAGCAGGCCCATTTCCGCAAAGGCGCTCCAGATCTCGCGGTCGAAACCCTCGGGCGAATCGGAAATCCTGCGGCGTTTGTCGAAATCGTAGCGTGCGCCGAGCAGCTTCTCGACGCTGTCCTTGAGCATGCGTTGTTCGTCGTTGAGATCGAAATCCATGACCTGTCCTCAGAGCCCGAGTATCGCCTTGGCGATGATGTTCTTCTGTATCTCGTTCGAGCCGCCGTAGATCGAGACCTTGCGGGTGTTGAAATAGTTCGGTGCGATCATCTGCGCCCATTCCGGCCCGATCGGAGGCTCGTTGCGGCCCTCTTCCTCGGGGGTGAAGGGCAGGGCGTAGGGGCCGACCACGTCGAGCAGGAGCTCCGTTGTCGCCTGCTGGATCTGCGAGCCCTTGATCTTCAGGATCGAGGAAGCCGGGTCCGGCTTGTCGGAGGGGCGGTTGCGCGCCTCGGCCACGACGCGCAGCTGCGTCATTTCCAGTGCCTTGAGTTCCACTTCAAGCGCGGCGAGCTTCTCGCGGAAACGCGGATTCTCGATCAGCGGACGCTCGCCCGCCTTTTCGGCGCTGGCGAGGCGGCGGATGCGGCGCACGCGCTCCTTGGAGATGCCGATCCTGGCGATGCCCGTGCGCTCGTTGCCGAGCAGGAATTTGGCGTAATCCCAGCCTTTATTCTCCTCGCCGACGAGGTTCTCGGCGGGCACTTTCACATCGTCGAAGAAGATCTCGTTGACCTCATGCCCGCCATCCAGCGTCTGGATCGGGCGCAAAGTGACGCCGGGGGATTTCATGTCGATGAGCAGGAAGGAGATGCCCATCTGCTTCTTCGGCGCATCCGGATTGGTGCGCACCAGGCAGAAGATCCAGTCGGCATGCTGGCCGAGCGTGGTCCAGGTCTTCTGGCCGTTGACGATGTAATGATCGCCCTCGCGCACGGCGCGGGTCTTCAAAGAGGCGAGATCGGAGCCGGCGCCGGGCTCGGAAAAGCCCTGGCACCACCAGTCATCCATGTTGCGGATGCGCGGCAGAAAATAGTCCTTCTGCTTCTGGTTGCCGAAGGTGTAGATCACCGGCCCGACCATGCTGACACCGAAGGAGAGCGGTTCGGGGGCGGGTGCGGCAAGGAGTTCCTCGCGGAAGATGTATTGCTGCACCGGGTCCCAGTCCGTGCCGCCATATTCCACCGGCCAGTGCGGCGCAGCCCAGCCTTTCGCATTGAGGATGCGCATCCAGGTGACCATGTCGTCCCGGGAAAAGTGTTTGCCCAGCGTCAGCTTGGTGCGGATCGATTCCGGCAGGTTCTCGCGGAAGAAGGCGCGGACCTCGTCGCGAAAGGCGATTTCTTTCTCGGTGAATCTCAGATCCATCTGTCTCTCCTTCCGCAGAGCTGCCCGTGCCTGCCGCATTGTTGCAAAGGATTGCGCGAGCGGATGGCGACTTGCAAATCATCTATATTTCGCATAGCAAAACCATGTTTTGCAGTGCGTTCGAAACTAGGAAGGCGGTCTGCGCTTGTCAACGCGACATCGCGCAATCACATCGGGTGTGTTCGCCCAATCCGCGTTTTCGCAAATGCCGCGCACGCGAACACGCCGGCTTCGGCATAGTGCCGCGAGAAAACCGGTCAGATTCTGCGACAGAAGCGCCCGCGCGACGGGCGCCGTTTCGAGGAGGATATCATGCGCGAGGCCGTCATCGTCTCCACCGCCCGCACGCCGATCGGCAAGGCCTATCGCGGCGCCTTCAACGACACCCAGGCCCAGACGCTCGGCGGCCATGCCATCGCCCAGGCCGTGGCGCGCGCCGGGGTCGAGCCTGGCGAGATCGACGACGTGATCATGGGCGCGGCCCTGCAACAGGGTTCGACGGGCTACAATATCGCCCGCCAGAGCGCACTCGCTGCGGGCCTGCCGGTGAGCGTCGCCGGCATGTCGCTGGACCGGCAATGCGCCTCCGGCCTGATGGCGATCGCGACCGCCGCCAAGCAGATTGTCGCGGACGGCATGATGACGGCGGTCGGTGGCGGGCTCGAATCGATCTCGCTCGTCCAGAACGACAAGGCCAACCGCTTCCGCGCGCAGGATCCCGCCCTGCTGGAACGCGTGCCGCACATGTATATGGGCATGCTGGAGACAGCGGAAATCGTGGCGAAGCGCTACGGCATCTCGCGCGCGGCGCAGGACGAGTATGCGCTGCAATCGCAACAGCGCACCGCGCAGGCGCAGACAGAGGGGCGCTTCGATTCCGAGATCGCGCCGCTGCCCTCCAGCATGCTCGTCATCGACAAGGCGACCGGCGAGACCTCGCGCCGCGATGTGACACTGGAGCGCGACGAGGGCAACCGCCCGCAGACGGTGCTCGCCGATCTCGAAAAGCTGCAGCCGGTCTTCAAGGACGGGCAGGTGATCGCGGAAGGCGCCTGTATCACCGCCGGCAACGCCTCCCAGCTCTCCGATGGCGCGAGCGCGAGCGTTCTGATGGAGGCGCGCGAGGCGGAAAAGCGCGGGCTGACGCCGCTCGGCGCTTATCGCGGCATGGCCGTGGCGGGTTGCGAGCCCGACGAAATGGGTATCGGCCCGGTCTTTGCCGTGCCCAAACTGTTGAAGCAGCACGGGCTCAGCGTGGATGATATCGGCATCTGGGAACTGAACGAGGCTTTCGCCGTGCAGGTGCTTTATTGCCGCGACAAGCTCGGCATCCCCAATGACCGGCTCAACGTATCCGGCGGCGCGATTTCCATCGGCCATCCCTATGGCATGTCGGGCGCGCGCATGACGGGGCATCTGCTGATTGAGGGCAAGAGGCGCGGCGCGAAATACGGCGTCGTGACCATGTGCGTCGGCGGCGGCATGGGCGCTGCCGGCCTGTTCGAGATTTTCTGATCGCGCCGCGAGATTTGAACCGATAACGAGATACTGGAGACCACCATGACCGCCATCAATGACGTCGTGGATTTGACCCGCGAAGGCGAAATCGCCGTCATCACCCTCGATTCCCCGCCCGTCAACGCGCTCTCGGCGCAGCTGCGCGCCGGCATCGCGCAGGCGGTCGAGCAGGCCGTCGCGGATGATGCGGCGAAGGCGATCGTGCTGACCTGCGCGGGCCGCACCTTCTGCGCCGGCGCCGATATCACCGAATTCGGCAAGCCGCCGAAGGATCCCAGCCTCTCCGCCGTGCAGGCGGTGATCGAGGCCGCGCCCAAGCCCGTGATCGCGGCGATCCACGGCACGGCTTTGGGTGGCGGGCTGGAGCTGGCGCTCTCCTGCCATTACCGCGTCGCGGTGCCCTCGGCCAGATGCGGCCTGCCGGAAGTCAAGCTTGGCATCCTGCCCGGTGCGGGTGGCACGCAGCGCCTGCCGCGCATCGTCGGTGCCGAGCAGGCGCTCGAGATGATTACCTCGGGCGCGCATGTGACGGCAAAGGACGCGGCGGCTATGGGTCTGTTCGACAAGCTCGTCGCGGAAGGCAATCTGCGCGAGGATGCCATCGCGTTTGCGCGTGAGGTCATCGCTTCCGGGGCGCCCTTGAAGAAGGTGCGCGACCTCGACGAGGCGATTGCGCCTGCGCGCGGCAAGCCGGAGATCTTCGCGGAATTCCGCAAGAAGAACGCCCGCAAGTTCCGCGGCTTCGAGGCCCCCGAGGCCTGCATCCAGGCCGTCGAGGCCGCTGTCGAGAAGCCGTTCGAGGAGGGGCTCAAATTCGAGCGCGCGTTGTTCGAAAAGCTCGTCGCCAGCGAGCAATCGGCGGCGCAACGCTACGCGTTCTTCGCCGAGCGCGAGGCGGCCAAGATCCCGGATATCCCCAAGGACACCCCCACCCGCGAAATCGCCCGCGTCGGCATGATCGGCGCCGGGACGATGGGGGGCGGCATCTCGATGAATTTCCTCAATGCCGGCATCCCCGTCACCATCGTCGAGACGAATCAGGATGCGCTTGATCGCGGGCTCGCCACCATCCGCAAGAATTACGAGAATTCCGCCAAACGCGGGCGGCTTTCCATGGAGGATGTCGAAAAACGCATGGCGCTGATCACGCCGAGCCTTGCGCTCGATGATCTGGCCGATTGCGATCTCGTGATCGAGGCGGTGTTCGAACTGATGGAGGTGAAGAAGGAGATCTTCACGAAGCTCGACGGCATCTGCAAGCCGGGCGCGATCATGGCGAGCAACACCTCCTATCTCGATATCGACAAGATCGCCTCGGTCACGAGCCGCCCGGGTGACGTGCTCGGCATGCATTTCTTCTCGCCGGCCAATGTCATGCGCCTGCTCGAAGTGGTGCGTGGCGAGAAGACGGAAAAGGACGTCGTCGCCACGGCGATGGCGCTTGGCAAGCGCATCGGCAAGGTGGCGGTCTGCGTCGGCGTCGCGCATGGCTTCGTGGGCAACCGTATGCTCTCGGAGCGCCAGCGCGAGGCCAACAACCTGATCATGGAAGGGGCGATGCCCTGGGATGTCGACCGGGTGCTCCATGATTTCGGCCTGCCCATGGGCCCCTTCGCCATGGCCGATCTCGCCGGGCTCGATCTCGGCTGGACGCCGGAGAATTCCACCGGCGAGACCGCGAAGGAGCGGCTGTGCGAGATCGACCGGCGCGGCCAGAAGAACGGCAAGGGCTTCTATGATTACGACGAGAACCGCAAGGCGACGCCCTCAAAGGTGACCGAGGAGATCATCCTCGATTTGTCGCGCGCCAAGGGGATCACGCGCCGCGCCATCAGCGACCAGGAGATCCTGGAGCGCTGCATCTATCCGATGATCAACGAGGGCGCGAAGATCCTGCAGGAGGGCAAGGCCCTTCGCGCTTCCGATATCGATATCGTCTGGCTGACGGGCTATGGCTGGCCGGTCTATCGCGGCGGCCCGATGTTCTATGCCGACACGATCGGCCTCGACAAGGTCGTCGCGGCGCTCGAAACCTATGCAAAGAGCCTTGGCCCCGATTTCGAGCCGGCGGAATTGCTGGTACGTACCGCGAAAGAGGGCAAGCGTATCAGCGAAATGTGAGGATCGTGCGCGGTCTCAGAAGATATCGGCGAGCCGGAGATATTCCACCGGTTCGCCGGCTTTCGCCTCCGGGGCGAAGGGCGCGCGGATGAGAAGCGCGTTGGCGCGGGCGAGGTGGCCGAGCATCGAGCTGTCCTGGCGCGCGAAAGGCTCGACCAATGGAAGCCCGCCGGGGCGCGGCGTGAGCTTTGCGCGCATGTAATCCTCGCGCTTGTCATTCGCCTTGAGGTCAATGCCGAGAATGGCCGGGTGGCGCGGCGCGCCCTGCGGCGCCAGCGGGTCACCGAGCAGTGCGCGGATCGCGGGGGCGAGGAAGAGGATGGCGCAGACCATGGCCGAGACCGGGTTACCCGGCAGGCCGAGGAAGAGCAAGCCGCCGAGCTTGCCGTGCATCAGCGGCTTGCCAGGCCGCATGGCGATGCGCCAGAAGCCGAGTTCGAGCCCGATGCCGCTCAGGGTCTCCTGCACCAGATCATGCGCGCCGACCGAGGCGCCGCCGAGCGTGATCAGGATATCGGGCTCCGATGCGCGCGCCGCATCGACGACGCGCAGGACATCCGCGCGCGTGTCGCGGGCGATGCCGCAATCGATCGCCTCACCCCCGGCACGGGTGATGATCGCGGCGAGCGCGTAGATATTGGAAGCAACGATCTGATCCGGCCCCGGCTCCTCGCCGGGCAGCACCAGTTCATCCCCCGTTGCGATGATGGCGACGCGTGGCTTGCGGCGCACGGGCAGGCTCGCATGATTCATCGCGGCAGCGAGCGCGATATCGCCGGCATCAAGGGCCCGCCCGGCTTCCAGGAGAATGGCGCCTTGCGCGAAATCGAGCCCGGCGGGGCGCACATAATGGCCGACAGGGGGCGCCTCGCGGATCTCCACCCGCCCGTCGTCGAGGGCCTGCGTATCCTCCTGGATGACGATCGCATCGGCGCTCGTGGGCAAGGGTGCGCCGGTGAAGATGCGCACCGCCTCGCCCGGGCCTATATCGCCGCGATAGCCGCGCCCGGCGGCGCTCTCGCCAATCACGGTCAGCGTTGCGGGAATGGTCGCGCAATCAGCGGCGCGCACGGCGTAGCCGTCCATGGCCGAGACAGCGAAGGGCGGCTGCGTGCGCCTTGCTGCGAGATCGCGCGCGAGGCTGCGCCCGTGGCAGGCGGCGAGCGGTACCATTTCCTCCGGGACGGGCCCGTCGATGCTCGCCAGAACCTGCGCCAGAGCGTCGGCGACGGGGAGCAGCGCCATGCTGGTCAGCCTTCCGCCTTGTAATGGCCCGAGCGACCGCCGGCCTTCTCGAGCAGGCGCACGCCCTCGATGACCATCTCCTTGTCCACCGCCTTGACCATGTCGTAGATCGTCAGGCAGGCGACGGAGACGGCGGTCAGCGCCTCCATCTCGACCCCGTCTGCCCGCCGACACGCACCTCGGCGGTAACGCGCACGCCGGGGAGTTCTTCATCGACGACGCAATCGACCTTCGCCTTGGTGATCATCAGCGGATGGCATAGCGGGATGAGCTCATGCGTGCGCTTGGCCGCCATGATGCCCGCGAGCCGCGCGGCGCCGAGCACATCGCCTTTCTTCGCGTCACCCGAGCGGATAATGGCGATGGTTTCGGGCCGGGTGATGATGCGCCCCTCGGCGATGGCCACGCGGGAGGTGACCTGCTTTTGCGAGACATCGACCATATTGGCCTGGCCGGAGGCATCGAGATGGGTGAGATCGCTCATGCGGCGGCTCCGTCCTCCAGCGACAGCAAGGCCTTCGTGGCCTCCGCGACATCATCCTGCCGCATCAGGCTCTCGCCGACGAGGAAGGTTTCGATCCGCACCTTGCGCAGGCGAGCAATGTCAACGGGCGTGAAGATACCGCTCTCGCCCACGATGATCCGGTCATCCGGGATCAGCGGCGCGAGCGTCTCGCTCGTCTCCAGCGAGACCTCGAAGCTGCGCAGGTCGCGGTTGTTGATGCCGATCAGCTTCGCCGGCAGGGTCAGGGCGCGGTCGAGCTCAATGCGGTCATGCACCTCGACGAGGCTGTCCATGCCCAACGCATCGGCCGTCTCGATGAGCGCGCGCGCTTCCTGGTCGGTGACGCTCGCCATGATCACCAGGATGCAATCGGCGCCCCAGGCGCGGGCCTCCCAGACCTGATAGGGCTCGAACATGAAATCCTTGCGAAGCGCCGGCAGGCCGGACGCCTCGCGGGCCTGGCCGAGATATTTCGGTTTGCCCTGGAAGGAGGGCTCGTCGGTCAGGACCGACAGGCAACTCGCCCCGCCCTCGGCATAGGCGCGCGCCAGCGCCGGCGGATCAAAATCCTCGCGGATCAGCCCCTTGGACGGGCTCGCCTTCTTGATTTCCGCGATCAGCGCCGGGCGGCCCTGCGCGATATGCAATTCGATCGCATCGGCAAAACCACGCGGCGGTGAAGCCGCGGCGGCGAAGCGCTCGATTTCGGCCTGCGAGACCATCGCCTTGGCGATGGCGATTTCCTCGCGCTTGTAGGCCTCGATCTTCTTCAGGATATCGGCCATCGCATCAGGCTCCGGAAACGGCGACGAGCTTGTCGAGCGTGGCTTTGGCCGCCCCGGAATCGATCGCCTCGGCGGCCATGGCGACGCCCTCCTTGAGATCGCGCGCCTTCTCGGCGACGACGAGAGAGGCGCCGGCATTGATCACCGCAATGTCGCGATAGGGCGATTTCTCCCCGTCGAGCACGACGCGCATCGCCCTGGCATTGTGCTCGGGATCGGCGCCCTTCAGGTCGCGCGGATCGGCCAGCGCAATGCCCACGCTTTCCGGGTGGATGGTAAAGCGCGAGAATGTGCCGTTCTCGATCGCCGCGACATGGGTCTCGCCGGTGGTGGTGATCTCGTCGAGCCCGTCGGAGCCGTGCACGACCCAGACCTTCTGCGAGCCAAGCTGTCCGAGCACTTTCGCCAGCGGCTCGATCCAGACATCCGAGAACACGCCCAGCAGCTGGCGCCGGACACTGGCCGGATTGGTCAGGGGCCCGAGCAGGTTGAAGATCGTGCGTGTGCCGAGCTCCACGCGCAAGGGCCCGACATGGCGCATCGAGGCATGGTGCGTCTGCGCGAACATGAAGCAGAGATTGGCCTGTTCGAGGCAGCGTTCCAGCGTATGCGGTTCACGCCCGATGGTGACGCCGAGCGCGCTCAGCACATCCGCCGCGCCCGATTTCGAGGAGGCGGCGCGGTTACCGTGCTTGGCCACCGGCACGCCGCAGGCAGCGACAATAAAGGCGGCGAGCGTGGAGATATTGTAGGTCCCGGAATGATCGCCCCCCGTGCCGACGATGTCGATCGCATCGGAGGGCGCCTTGACCGGCAGCATCCGCGCGCGCATGGCCGAAGCCGCGCCGGTGATCTCGTCAAGCGCCTCGCCGCGCACGCGCAGGGCCATCAGGAAGGCGCCGGCCTGGGAGGGGGTGACCTCGCCGGAAAGCAGCGCGTCGAAGGCCGCGCGGGCTTCTTCCTGCGAAAGCGTCGCGCCGGTGGCGACCTTGGCGATATAGGGTTTGAAACTGTCCATGCTCACATCTGCCGGGTTCAGGCGGGGGCGGTCGCGGCGGCGGGGGCCCGGTTGCGCCAGCGCGCCGCCTTGTCGAAGAAATTGCCAAGCAGCGTGCCACCATCCGGCGTCATGATGCTCTCGGGGTGGAACTGCACGCCACAGACGGGCAGGGTGCGATGCTCGACGCCCATGATCAGCCCGTCATCGCTTTCGGCCGTGATCACGAGTTCCGCCGGGCAGCTCTCGCGCGCGATCACAAGAGAATGGTAGCGCGTGGCTTCCAGCGATTCCGGGCACCCGGCGAAGACGCCCTCGCCGCGATGGCGGATGGGGCTGGTCTTGCCGTGCAAGGGCAGTGGCGCGCGCACGATATCGGCGCCGAAGGCCTGGCCGATTGCCTGCATGCCCAGACAGACCCCGAAGATCGGCACGCGGCCCGCGCCTTCGCGGATCAGATCAAGGCAGATCCCGGCTTCATTGGGGGTGCAGGGGCCGGGCGAGAGCACGATCGCGTCATGGCCGCTATCCAGCACGTCCGATGCGCTCGCCTGATCATTGCGCAGGACGGTGATATCGCGCGTGAAGCGGCTGATCAGATGCACGAGATTCCAGGTGAAGGAGTCGTAATTGTCGATGACGAGAACCCTGCTCACCGCTTCCCCCCTTGCCTGACTGGTGTTTATCCTTGCCGTTTGCATAGCAAGAGCACGGGCGTGGGGGAAGGGTAAAAGGCGGGGGGCGTGTTTCGCGTAAGGCCGAGATGCTTGAAGCTCAATTGCTACTCATCGCTTCAAACGAAAAGCGAGCGATAAATGAGGTTTATTGCGTGCGGAGAAACGGTTTTGAATTTTAAAAAATGGCATACAGTTTTGTAGTAATCAGCAGGAATTTCTGTTGCGTTTATTTTTTGCGTTGAGGTTTGTTTCCCGTTTTCGTAAAATCTAACTATCTGGAGGCCAAAATCAAATGCAAGAAACTCATTTGCATAAGGGAGAAGAATTTTCCGAAATGACTTTTCAGAGTCAGTCAGTGGATAGCCCTGCGCGTCAGCAATATTATCGTAATCGTCATGCGCTTCAACGAGCGGACTCATTCGCCTAAGCCAAAACACGAGATGAGCTGCCTGCTTGAAATGGTCCAAGCCCTGACTCAAGTTCGGCTCGTGCTCCTGAACCCGGGTCAAATCGTTGCGCCAAGCACCCCTTACCTCGATCAAACGCGGGCGGGATAGTTTTGGTGTAAGTCGTGCTTCGCGTAACTTCGCATCAGCAAATTGTTTGTATATTTCTACAAAAGTTTCTTTACCCGCCATAAGACCAGGTAAAGTCTGATTTGTTATTTTCATTATCGCCCCCGAATGTAAATTCTTTTATGTGCTCATGTAAAATATTACGTTTCTTCCGCACTAAAGGGGTTTCGTGCAATTTCTAGTTCAAAACCATCGGGAACTTCGGGTAAATGATTCTTGGGATATCCATATTCAGGATCGGGGCCATGAACGAACTGCTCATCGAACCAGCCAGACAAAAAGGCACTGGTTTGTGAACGGTCTTCAAGTCGCTGTTCTGAGTCAAGATTTTCCGACATTGTAGTCACTCCTCTATTTGGGGCGCCATATATGATTGCGGGCCACCTTTTGTCAACATTGAGAATGGCGAGGCCATAAAGATTCTTGCAAATAGTGCGCCACACTTCTGCGCGAAACTCGAAAAAATTGTTGATATCCTCCTTTCTCATCGCCGTGGATATTGGCCATGCGCCGTAAACCACGCCTTCAGCCGCGCCAGCGCCGGATGCTCCAGATTGCGGGCGAGATAGGCTTCGATGCGGGGGATGTGGTCGAGATAACCGGGTTTGCCGTCGCGGATGTCGAGGCGGGTGAAGATGCCGAGGATCTTGGTGGCGCGCTGGGCGCCCATCAGGGCGTAGACTTTGGTGAAGCCGGGCAGATCAAAGCTCTCGTCGGCCTCCCGGCGAAGCCTGCAATATTGCGAGAGCAGCTTGATTTCGAGCGATGCCGGCACGTCGATGCGCGCATCCTGCAGGAGCGAGACGAGATCATAGGCGGGCGGGCCGATCACCGCGTCCTGGAAATCGATCAGCCCGACCCGCGCGAGCCCCTCGCGCTCGGGGAGCCAGATGAGATTGGGCGAATGGTAATCGCGCAAAACCCAGCTCTGCGGACCGTAGAGCGCGGGCTCCAGCGCATCCGCCCAGGCATTGAGGAATTCGGAGCGTGCTGCGCCCGAGGCCGTCGTGCCGATCCGGTATTTCAGGTACCAGTCAAGGAACAGCTCAACCTCGATCAGCATGGCCTGCGCATCATAGGGCGGGATCACGTGTTCGAGATCATCGCCGACGGGCAGGACATGTGGCAGCGGCGTCTGGTGCAATTTCGCAAGCAGGGCCGCCGCCTCCGCATAACGCTCCGGGATCGGCCCGTTCGCATCGACCACGCCGCCGGGGCCGAGATCCTCGATCAGCAGGAGGCCGATATCGAGATCCTCGCCATAGATCTTCGGCGCGGAGAAGTTGAGCGCGCGCAGGCCGCGATCCATGGCGACAAAGGCGTGGATGCTCTCCGCCAGCCGGGCGAGATCGCTGTAGGAACGCCCCATACGGATCGCGGGCCCGTCCGGGCGGCGTGGGGAGATCATCAGGATCGCGGTCGCACCGTCGGCGCGGGTGAGGCGCTCATAGGCGCGCGACGAGGCATCCCCGGTCATCGGCGTGCGCTCGGCCTGGTCCCAGCCGGTGCGCAACAGCATCGCCTTGAGCGCGCGGGCCCGGGTGACGCGTTCGCCGAAGGCGCCGGTCCCCACCATGATCGCGACGCGCCCGCCGCCCTGTTCGGGCGGGATCATGTCGAGGGTGATCTCGAGCCGCGAGCGCGCCAGCGCCTCCTCGGCCCGGTCGGGCCATTCCACCAGCGTGATCGCGGATTCGGTGGCTTCCTCCCAGCCCATTTCGAGAAGTTCGCCCGGGCCGGCAATGCGGTAGAAATCGGCATGCACGACCGGGCAGCGTTGGCCGTCATAGATCTGCATCAGGGTGTAGGTCGGGCTGGGAACCTCCATCCCGGGGTCCCCCGTCAGCGACCGGATCACGGCGCGCGCCAGCGTCGTCTTGCCGGCCCCGAGTCCACCAGAGAGCGTCACCACGTCGCCGGGGCGCAGTTCATCCGCGATGAAGCGCGCCAGATCGAGCGTCGCTTCCTCATCCGCGAGCGTCAGCTCCCAGACCGGTACATGCGGGTCAGGGCCGGGAGGCAGGGCGGAGAGGCCGGAATCGGCCGGTTTCGAAGCCATCGCACTCGTCTCGTTGCTGCCCGCCGGCTCACTCTGCCGCAAGCCGGCGCGGGCCGTCAGCCGGGAAAACGCAAGTCACCGTGGTTCCGGTTCCCGGTGACGATTCGAGCTTCACATGCCCGCCATGCAATTCGACAAAGGAGCGCACGATCGAAAGGCCCAGCCCGACGCCGCGATGCGTGGTGCCGCCGGTATGGCTTTCGAATCGCTCGAAAACCCGTGCGGCGACGTGTTCGGGCATACCCTGGCCCTGATCGGCGACGCTGAAGACGATCTCGTCGTCGCGCCGCTGCGCCGACACGCGAATGCGCCCGCCCGCCTCGGAGAATCCGATTGCATTGGATATGAGATTGAAAAGCACCTGCCGGATGCGCTTTCCGTCGCCGGTGAAGCTGCCGATGGTCTCGTCGACGGTGATATCGAGATGCAGATCGCTCTCGGCGATGCGATCCTCCAGGCCGCGCACGGCCGCCTCGATCGTCTCGCGGATATCGATCTCGCCGGGTTCGAGCGCGAGCGAGCCGGTATCGATGGAGGCAAGGTCGAGGATGTCGTTGATGATGGCAAGCAGCGCCCCGGAGGAGCGCATGATATGGCCGGCATATTCGCGCTGGCGCTCATTCAGTGCGCCGACGGTTTCGTCCGAGAGCAGTTGCGTGAAGCCGATGATCGTGGTGAGCGGCGAGCGCAGCTCGTAGGAGACGTGGTGCACGAATTCGTCGCGCAGCTGCGCCGCCCGCTCAAGCGCGTCGTTCTTCTCCGTGAGCGCGCGCTCGACATTCACGCTTGCGGTGACATCGATGAAGGTGAGCAGCATCGCGCCATCGGGCAGCGGCTGGCCCGCACAGTCGAGCACGATCCCGTCCTTGCGTTCCATGCGCAGCGCAAAGCCGGTGCGCCCGTCCGCGCCGCCCGCCACAGCTGCGCGGATCTCCGCCCAGGGCTCCTCGGCCGGCACGTTCTGCTGACAATGCGCGATGACCGCATCGAGATGCGGGTTGTCGGTGGTGAGCGCCTCGGGCAAGCGCCAGAGGCGGGCGAAGGCCTGGTTCGACAGGCGCAAGCGTCCGTCCGAGCCGAACACGGCCACGCCCTCGGCCAAAGTGTCGAGCGTCTCGCCCTGTACGCGCAGCAACGCGTTGAAGCGCGATTCGAGTTTGATGTGATCGCTGACATCGTCGAAGAGGTAAGTCAGCCCGCCATTGGGGTTGGGATTGGCGACGACGCGCAGGGTGCGCCCGTCCGGCAGGTGCCACCAGGTCTCGCGCGGCTCGATGCTGCGATAGGCCGAGAGCACATCCGTCTTCCAGCTGCGGAAATCCGCCTGTTCGGGGAGTTTGCGCATGCCGCGCAGACGGTCGAGAATCTCGTTATCGGCGGGGCCGCTATCCAGGAAGGGCTGATCCAGCCCCCAGAGCTGACGATAGGCGGTGTTGTGGAAGGTCAGATGCTGGCTGGCGTCGAAGATGGCCACGGCGGTGGGGAGCTGGTCAAGCGTGCGCACATGCGCTTCCATCTCCCGGTTGAGGTCCGTGCGCAACTGCTCGACCTCGCTGACATCGATGGCGACGCCCGCCGCACCGCCGGGGGAGGGGGTCTCGGTCACGTCGAGCATGCGGCGTTTGCCGATGACGATGGCTGCGGTGCGCGCGGCGAAACGCTTGCCGGCCTCGCGCTGCTGCGCGGCCTGGGCCCGCGCTGCGGAATCGAGCAGTTCCAGTTTGCGACCGCGTGCGTCCTCGACGCTCTCGGCCTCGATCGCGGCGAGATAGGCTGCATTGGCCCAGGCGAGCTTACCGTCACCATCGCGCAGCCAGACCGGCTGATCGACGGAATCGAGCACCGTGCGCAGCCGCTCCAGTTCATCATGAATGCGCTTGAATTCGCGCTTGACCTTCATCAGTTCGGCCCGCTCGCCGGTGACGTCGCGCAGGCGCAGGATCGCCCGACCGCCGAGTGCGCGGCCCTCGGCATCGATGAAGCGCCCGGCATTGGTCTTGAGCGTCATCCGGAAAGCTTCGCCGCGTTCGCGCAGGCGTTGCAGTGCCGCCTCGATCGCGGAGGCATCGGCGGCGCCGAGCCAGGAGCCGAATGCGAGGATACGCCGCCCTCCGATGCCGGTGCCCAGTGTCGTCGGATCGCCCTCGATGCGCGGCTGTGCGTCGCGGCTCTCCCAGCTGACGACGATCTGACTCTCCGCGCCGATCAGGATCTCGGCGCGGTCATGCGCGCTGCTCAACTCGGCCAGCTCGGCCCGCATGCCCGCTTCGCGCGCGCGCCAGTTGCGCAGTTCCATGCGATAGAACACGGCGGTGGTGAGGACGAAGATCGCGCTTCCGGCAACGAAGGCGAAGGAAACCGCGAGATGCGGCTCTGTGAGCGTGGTGAGAAAACCGTCCGCGCGGGTATTGGCGGGCGCGGCCAGCGCGGGCGGGGCGATGGCGATGCTGGCGAGTGCCGTCATGCTGCGCAGCAAGAGCCTGTGACCCGATGCAGCGACGCGCGTCGTCCGGTTGCGGATGGCTGCTTCCAGCATCCCCGTGCCATTGCGTCCCGCGCCCCGCCATCTCCTGATCATGATCGAGAATCACTCCGCTCGCCACCGCGCGAATCCGCGTCGCCGAAGCACGCGAATCCGAATCAGAGGGATACACTATTCCGCATCCCAGTTCGCCCGAAAGTGGGTTAAGGGATGTTTAATGTGCAAATGCGCGGAGGCGGTCGCTCTTGCCGTGCCGCCCGGCGGTTTTTGCTGTCCCGGTCGTGGCGCGATTTGCTCAGGGAGCGCCGGAGCTTGACGACGGGTGCGTTCATGCGCACTTCAATCCTCGAAGGCGCGCCGCGCCGCCTGTGGAATCAGCATCGACCCGGAGATAGAGCAGTGGACCGTATCAGGGCGTTCGTCGAATCGCGCCTTCTGGAGCGCATCATCATGACGCTGATCGCGGTGAACGCGGTCACGCTGGGGCTGGAAACCAGCGCCTGGGCGATGGCCAATTTCGGGCCGTTTCTGCTGGCGCTCGACCAGGTCATCCTGACGATCTTCGTCATCGAGATCGGCCTGCGGCTCGCGGTCTACCGCCTGCGTTTTTTCAAGAACGCGTGGAACGTGTTCGATTTCACCGTCATCGCCATCGCGCTCGCGCCCGCCACCGCCGCCTTCTCGGTGCTGCGTGCGCTGCGGGTGCTGCGTCTGTTGCGCATGATCACGATCGTGCCCTCGCTCAAACGCGTCGTCGGCGCGCTGATCGGGGCTTTGCCCGGCATGGGCTCTATCGTGCTGCTGTTGAGCTTGCTGTTCTACGTCTTCTCGGTGATGGCGACGAAGCTCTTCGCCGCCAGCTTCCCGGACTGGTTCGGCACCATCCCGCATTCGGCCTATACGCTCTTCCAGGTGATGACGCTGGAGAGCTGGTCGATGGGGATCGTCCGCCCCGTCATGGAGGTCTACCCCTATGCCTGGGCCTTCTTCCTGCCCTTCATCCTCTCCACCACCTTCACCATGCTCAACCTGTTCATCGGTATCGTGGTGAATGCGATGCAGGTCGAGCACGAGGTGGCGCATGAGGAAGAGCGCAAGGCCGAGGAGGCGAAGCAGCAGGCCGCCCAGGATTCGCGCGAGGTGCTCGCCGAGGAGATCAAGGCATTGCGTGCCGAGATTGCGGAACTGCGCGGGGCGATCGGCAGCCGCACGCCCGCGCAGTAGGGGCGCCTCACAAAGCCTTCAGATGCCGGATCGGCCGCCCCGGCGCGATCATTTCTGCAGCCGCGACAATGCCTTGCGCGTCGATGCCGTAATGCCGGTGGAGATCGGCGATGGTGCCGGTCTGGCCGAAATGCTCCACGCCGAGCGAGCGCGTGCGGTGGCCATGAACGGCGCCGAGCCAGCCCAGCGTGGCGGGGTGGCCGTCGAGCACGGTGACGATGCCGCAATGGGGCGGGATATCGGCCAGAAGCCGCTCGATATGGCTGCGGGCATGCACGAGGCCGCGCTCGCGGGCCCGCTGCGCCGCCGTCCAGCCGGCATTGAGCCGGTCCGCCGAAGTGACGGCGAGCAGGCCGACATCGCGGCGATCCTCCGCCATCAGCCCTACCGCCTCGATCGCCTCCGGCGCGATCACCCCGGTATAGGCGACGATCACCTGCGCATTCGGGCCCGGTTCGCGTAGCCAGTAAGCGCCATCGACAATGCCCTGGGCGAGTTCCGGCGTCATCTTGCGGTTGGGCTGTTCGATTGCCCGCGTCGACAGCCGCATGTAGATCGAGCCGCCGGTCTCGTCGCGCAGCCAGGTGCGCTCGTCCGGTTCGCCGGAGCCGTCGCGCTGGACGTATTCGAAGGCGAAACGCATGATCTCGGCCAGCTCGTCCACATAGGCCGGCTCGAATGAGGCGAGCCCGTCCTGCGACATGCCGATCAGCGGTGTGGCGATGGATTGGTGCGCCCCGCCCTCCGGCGCCAGCGTGATTCCGGATGGCGTCGCGGCCAGAATGAAGCGCGAGTCCTGATAACAGGCATAGTTCAGCGCATCGAGGCCGCGCGAGATGAACGGATCGTAGAGCGTTCCGATCGGGATCAGCCGCTCGCCGAACAGCGAATGCGACAATCCCAGCGCCGAGAGCTGGATGAACAGGTTCATCTCGGCAATGCCGAGCTCGATATGCTGGCCCTCGGGCTTGAAATCCCAGTTGAAGGTGGAGGGGATGCGCTCCGCCTTGAAGGTATCGGCGAGGCTCTGGCGGGCAAACAGCCCGCGCCGGTTCACCCAGGGCCCGAGATTGGTCGAGACGGTCACGTCCGGCGAGGTGGTGACGATCCGCTCGGCGAGCGGCGTGTCGTTGCGGCCGAGTTCGTTGAGGATCATGCCGAAGCCCTGCTGCGTCGACAGGCTTGCCTGGTGCGGCACCGGGAAATCATCCGGCACAGGCAGGACCGGCGCGCTCAGGCGTCGCTCGCCACCGGCGCGGAATGGCACCTTGTCGAGGAAGGCCTCCAGCGCGTCTTCGGGCAGCGAGAGCCCTTCGAAGCGATCCCATTCATGCCCCTCGCGCACGCCCGCCTGCTCGCGATAGGTAGCGAATTGCTTGGGCGTGAGCAGGCCGGCATGGTTGTCCTTGTGGCCGGCGAGCGGCAGGCCGAAGCCCTTGATCGTGTAGGCGAGGAAGACGACGGGGCGATCATGGTCGATCCCCTCGAAGGCCTCCAGCAATGTCGGCAGATCGTGGCCGGCGAGGTTGGTCATAAGCCGCCCGAGCTCTTTGTCGGAGCGCTTTTCGATCAGGGCCGTGAGCGGGCCCTGATCGCCCAGATCATCCATCAGCCGCTTGCGCCAGGCAGCGCCACCCTGGAAGGTCAGCGCGGAATAGAGCTGGTTCGGGCAGGTGTCGATCCAGTCGCGCAGCTTGTCGCCGCCGGGCTCGGCGAAGGCTTCTTCAAGCAGCGAGCCGTATTTCAGCGTCACGACATCCCAGCCGAAGGCGCGAAACAGCGCCTCGAACCGGGCATAGAGGCCTTCACGGATGACGGCGTCGAGGCTCTGACGGTTGTAATCGACGATCCACCAGGTGTTGCGCACGCCCTGTTTCCAGCCCTCCAGCAGCGCCTCGAAGATGTTGCCCTCATCCATCTCGGCATCGCCGACGAGGGCGATCATGCGGCCCTCGCGGCGATCCTTGGCCCAGCCATGCGCCTTCACGTAATCCTGCACGATGCTGGCAAACAGCGTCTGCGCCACGCCCAGCCCGACGGAGCCCGTCGAGAAGTCCACGTCATCGGCATCCTTGGTACGCGAGGGATAGGATTGCGCCCCCTTGAAGCCGCGAAAATTCTCCAGATTCTCCCGGCTCTGCTTGCCGAACAGATACTGGATCGCGTGATAGACCGGGCTCGCATGCGGCTTCACCGCGACGCGATCCTCGGGCCGGAGCGCGGCCATGTAGAGCGCCGTCATGATGGTGGCGAGCGAGGCCGATGACGCCTGATGCCCGCCGACCTTCAACCCGTCCGCACTCTCGCGCAGATGGTTCGCATTATGGATCGTCCAGGTGGACAGCCACAGGATCTTCTTTTCCAGCTCGGCGAGAAACGGCAGACGCGGATCGCTCATGGTCGGGGGGCTCCTGAAGGGCGCGCTGCGGCTGATGCGACCGCGGCGACGATTTCCCCGATGTTGTAGCGCGGGATGCGACGTCAAGGGAAGGGTGCCGGAGACAAGGCGCACTTGGCAATGCGCAATCTCGATCAGCTTTGCTCGGGAGCGTTTGCGCTGGTGCTGCCGGTGAGGATTGAACTCACGACCTCTCCCTTACCAAGGGAGTGCTCTACCACTGAGCTACGGCAGCGAAAGGGCGAGGCGCGTGGCGTCTCGCTTGCGGCGGGTGGATATCGGATTGCGCGGGGGCTGGCAAGAGCGGCGGGGCTGTTTCGATGAAGAAAATGCTCCGCACCGGGATTTCGCGCATTCCGGGCCGTCACGCCCCTCATTCGGCGGCGTGGCGGATCTCGTGCAGCGGCAGGCCGAGCGCCTCCCAGGTCTCCAGCAGTGCGTCGCGCAGATGGCCGATATGCGCTTCGCCGTGGAGCGGTGTCGGGGTGATGCGCAGGCGCTCGGTGCCGCGCGGGACGGTGGGGTAGTTGATCGGCTGGATATAGATGTCGTGCCGCTCCAGCAGACGGTCCGAGGCCGCCTTGCAGGTCTCGGCGTCGCGCACCATCACCGGAACGATATGCGTCGGCGTCAACAGTACCGGCAGGCCGGCCTCGCCGAGAACTTGCTTCACGCGCGCGGCCTGGCGCTGCTGGCCGTCACGCTCGACCTGCGAGGCCTTGAGATGGCGCACGGAGGTCGCGGCCGCCGCGCAGATCGCCGGGGGCAGGGCGGTGGTGAAGATGAAGCCGGGCGCATGCGAGCGGACCGCGTCGATCACCGCCGTGCGTCCGGTAATATAGCCGCCGAGCACACCGAAAGCCTTGCCGAGCGTGCCCTCGATCACGTCGATGCGATGCATCACCCCGTCGCGCTCGGCGATGCCGGCGCCGCGCGGGCCGTACATGCCCACCGCATGCACCTCGTCGATATAGGTCATGGCGTTGTAGCGCTCGGCCAGATCGCAGATCTGTGCGATCGGCGCGATATCGCCATCCATGGAATAGACGCTCTCGAAGACGATCAGCTTCGGCTTGTCGCCGGCGGCGATGAGCAACTCTTCGAGATGGGCGAGATCGTTGTGGCGGAAGATCTGCTTCTCGCAACCTGCATTGCGCACGCCCTCGATCATCGAATTGTGGTTGAGCGCATCCGAAAGAATCACGCAGCCGGGAATCAGCCGCGCGATCGTGGCGATGCCGGTCTGGTTCGAGACATAACCGGAGGTGAAGACGAGGGCGGCTTCCTTGCCGTGCAGATCCGCGAGCTCGGCTTCGAGCCCGACGATGGGATGGCTGGTGCCGGAAATGTTGCGGGTGCCGCCGGCGCCCGTGCCGCAATGCTGCGCCGTCTCGGCCATGGCCGCGATGACGGCGGGGTTCTGCCCCATGCCGAGATAATCGTTGGAGCACCATACCGTGATCTCGCGCACGCCTTCCGGACTGTGCCAGCGCGCACGCGGGAATTCGCCGGCGATCCGCTCAAGATCGGCAAAGACCCGATACCGGCGTTCCTGCTTGAGGCTGTCGAGGGCGTTTTCGAAATAACGGACGTAATCCATCGCTTCACCGGGGGATGAGCCGCGCTGCGCGCGACGCTGTACCGAACTTTCGCATCACGGGCGTTGTCGCACATTGCGATCCGTCAATGCGAATGATTCCAATATAGGGGGATTGGCGCTTGAGAGAGCCCGTGTAAAGCCTTATTCCGGTTCGAAGCGACGAAGGGTCGCAAAACGGGCGGTCTCCGGGGGTTGGCGGATGGCGGATCAGGGGCGCGAGGCGCGGCTCAAGGCGGCGTTGCGGGAGAATCTGAAACGGCGCAAGCAGCAGGCGCGCAAACGCGCTGCTCCGGATCTGCAGGCTGGTTCGAGCAAGGCAGGCGGCGCGGCAGAGCAGCCGGATGCCCAGGCCGGGACGGACAAGAAGCCGGGTGAGGCGGGCGAGTCATCTTGATCTCGCCGTTTTTGCCGGCTCAAAACGACGACGCGGCGGCATGTCGCGGCAATGATTTCGGTGGGGGTTAGAGGGCATGGATCGCATCATCATCCGCGGCGGGGCGTCGCTCAACGGCGCGATACCGATTTCCGGCGCGAAGAATGCGGCTTTGCCCCTGATGACGGCGAGCCTGCTGACAGCCGAGACGCTCGAACTCGCGAACGTGCCGCGCCTTGCCGATGTGCAGCTGCTTTTGCGGATTCTGGGCAATCACGGTGTCGATCACACCATCGTGGGGCGCCGCCCGGGCGAGAGCGCCGAATCGGGCCAGACCCTGCGGCTCCAGGCCTCCACCATCATTGATACCACCGCGCCCTATGAACTCGTCTCGCGCATGCGGGCGAGCTTCTGGGTGATCGCGCCGCTGCTCGCGCGCTTCGGCGAGGCCCGTGTCTCCCTGCCCGGCGGCTGCGCCATCGGCACGCGCCCGGTCGACCTCCTGATTGATGCGCTCCAGGCGCTCGGTGCCGAGATCGAGATCGATGCGGGCTATGTGGTCGCCCGGGCGAAGGACGGCCTGCGCGGCGCGCGGATCGCCTTTCCCAAGGTGACCGTGAGCGGCACGCATGTGGCGATGATGGCAGCAGCTCTGGCGCGCGGCGAGACCGTCATCGAGAATGCCGCGCGCGAGCCCGAAATCGTTGATGTCGCCGATTGTCTCAACGCCATGGGCGCAGAGATTACCGGCGCGGGCACGCCGCGCATCACGATCGCGGGTGTGACGAGCCTGCACGGGGCGCGCCACGCCGTGCTGCCGGATCGTATCGAGACGGGCACTTACGCGATGGCCGTCGCCATGGCGGGCGGCGATGTGACCCTGGAGAACACGCGCGCGGATCTGCTGCAATCGGCGCTGGATGTGGTCGCGCGCACCGGGGTCGAGATCAGCCAGACGCCCTCGGGCATCCGCGTGCGCCGCCAGGGCGGCAGATTGGCGCCGGTGCACGTGACGACCGAACCGTTCCCCGGCTTCGCCACCGATCTGCAGGCGCAATTCATGGCGCTGATGACGCGGGCCGATGGCATCTCGCATATTCGCGAGACGATTTTCGAGAACCGGTTCATGCATGTGCAGGAGCTCGCCCGCCTCGGTGCGAAGATCCGCCTCGACGGTGATCTTGCCATCGTCGAGGGGGTGCCGGAACTGCGCGGGGCGCCCGTGATGGCGACGGATCTGCGCGCCTCGGTCTCTCTCGTCATCGCCGCTCTGGCGGCTGAAGGCGAGACCACGATCAACCGGGTCTACCATCTCGATCGCGGTTTCGAGGCGCTGGAGAGCAAGCTGACGCGCTGCGGGGCGCAAGTGGAACGCGTACGCGCATAAGATGTGGAACGCGTACGCGCCAGGAGAAGAACACGGGCCGGCAAGGCTCGACGGAGAAAGCGTCTCGCCTTGCGCGCAGGCCTGTGCTAGTCGAGCCGCTTGATCAAAATGCGCATCGGCGCGCCGAATATCGAACAGGTCAGGCAATGAACGAGTTTTTCCGCGAGGTCGACGAGGAATTCCGCCGCGACAGGGCCATGGCGTTCTGGAAGCGCTGGGGCGGTGTGTTCGTGGCGGTTGCGGTGCTGGTCGTGGCGGGCGTCGGCGGCTGGCGGTACTGGGAATATATCGAGACGCAGCGCGCCCACGAGGCTTCGGCGCAGCTCTTCGATGCCCAGCAGATGATCAACGAGGGCAACCGCGACAGTGGCATCGCCATGCTGGAGGAACTGGCCGAGGGCGAGCGCGGCGGTTTCCCGCTGCTGGCGCGTTTCCGCATTGCAGCTGCGCTCGGTGAACAGAGCGCGTCGCGGGGGGCGGAAGCCTTCGACGATCTCGCTTCAGATGCGAGCGTGCCGACCAGCATGCGCGATCTCGCCAGCCTGCGCGCAGCCATGTTGCGGCTCGATACCGATCCCGCAGCGGCTGCTGCCGCGCTGGAAGAGCTCGCCGTTCCGGATAACGCCTACCGCCATTCCGCGCGCGAGGCGCTCGGGCTCGCGGCTCTGCGCCGCGACAATTACGACGAGGCCGGGCGCTGGTTCGACGAGATGGCCGCCGATCCCGATACGCCTTCGGGCCTGCGCGGGCGGCTCGAGATCTATTCCGCACTCGTGGCCGCCGGGCCTGTCGAGACCATGTAAGCCGATAGCGGCGACCAACCGCGTATACGCGAAAGCGCAAGGCCATGCAGCCCACCGTCGCCATTGTCGGCCGCCCGAATGTGGGCAAGTCGACCCTGTTCAACCGCCTCGTCGGCCGGCGTCTCGCGCTCGTCGACGATCTGCCTGGCGTCACCCGTGACCGCCGTGAGGGCGAGGCGCGTCTGGCGGATCTGCGCTTTGCGATCGTCGATACGGCCGGGCTGGAGGAGGCGGATTCCGGCAGCCTGCTCGGGCGCATGCGCGCCCAGACCGAGGCGGCGATCGAGGATGCCGATGCCGTGCTGTTCGTCATCGACGCCCGCACCGGCCTTCTGCCGACGGACGTCCCCTTCGCCGAACTGGTGCGCAAATCCGGCAAGCCGGTGATCCTGCTCGCGAACAAGGCGGAGAGCCGGACCGGGATCGCCAATGTCTACGACGCCTACGAACTCGGCCTCGGCGAGCCCATCGCCTTTTCCGGCGAGCATGGAACCGGGCTCGACGAGCTCTATGACCAGTTGCGCGAACTGCTGCCCGATGCGGTCGAGGACGATGAAGCCGAGCGCGGCGATGACGACCCGGTGCGCATCGCCATTCTCGGGCGCCCGAATGCCGGAAAATCCACGCTGATCAACCAGCTGATCGGATCGGAGCGTCTGCTCACCGGGCCCGAGGCCGGGATCACCCGCGATGCGATCACCATCGACTGGACCTGGCGCGGGCGCCACGCCAAGCTGATCGACACGGCGGGTCTGCGCAAGCGTGCCCGCATTGACGACAAGCTGGAAAAGCTCGCCACATCCGACGGGATCCGCGCCATGCGTTTCGCCGATGTCGTGGTGGTTCTGCTTGATGCCACGATTCCGTTCGAGAAACAGGATCTGACCATCGTCGATCTGATCGAGCGCGAGGGCAGGGCGGTGGTGATCGGGCTCAACAAATGGGATCTCGTTGCCGATCAGCAGGGACTCCTGAAGGATCTGCGCGAAAAGGCGACGCGGCTTCTGCCGCAGGTCAAGGGCGCGCCGGTGGTGCCGCTCTCGGGCCTCGCCGGCGAGGGGCTCGACCGCCTGATGCAGGCTGTTTTCAAGGCCCACGAGACCTGGAACACGCGCATTTCCACGGCGAAGCTCAACCAGTGGCTGGGCGAGGCGGTGGAGGCCAATCCGCCTCCGGCGGTCTCGGGGCGGCGGATCAAGATCCGCTACATGACCCAGATCAAGGCCCGCCCGCCGCATTTCGCCTTCTTCGGCAACCAGCTCCACGCCCTGCCCAAGAGCTACACGCGCTACCTCGTCAACGGCCTGCGCGAAGCCTTCAACCTGCCGGGCACCCCGATCCGGGTTTCCCTGCGCACGGGCAAGAACCCGTACGACAAGGGCCGCGGGTGATTGATTGCCCTGCATGAAGGCCGCGCCCGGCCTCCCTCCCCAGCGCGGTGTACAGACCGGGGAGATGATGAATATTTTGAGGTATGAGCGGGGGCGAAGAGGGGAGTTCTGGCGCGGCCTTCATGCGGCAGGGGGCGCGTGGCGGTCCTACTCCGCTGCCGCGCGGCGTTCCGGGTAGAGGCCGAGCAGGCCCTTGCGGCTGGCCTCGCAGATGCCGCGCTCGGTGATCAGCCGGGTGACGAGGCGGGCAGGGGTAACGTCGAAGGCGGGGTTGCCCGCAGGCGAGCCCGGCGCCACGACGCGGATCGTCTCGATCGTCCCGGAATCGGTGAGACCGGTGAGATGCGTCACCTCGCGCTCGGCACGCTCCTCGATCTCGATGCCGCTCACACCGTCATCGATGGTCCAGTCGATCGTGGAAGCGGGGAGGGTGACGTAGAAGGGCACGCCGTTGTCACGCGCGGCGAGGGCCTTGAGATAGGTCCCGATCTTGTTCGCCACATCACCCGTGGCCGTGGTGCGGTCGGTGCCGGTGATGCACATGTCGACCTTGCCGTGCTGCATCAGATGGCCGCCGGCATTGTCGACGATGACCGTATGCGGCACGCCGTGGCCACCGAGCTCGTAGGCCGTCAGCGCCGCGCCCTGGTTGCGCGGGCGGGTCTCATCCACCCAGACATGAACCGGAATGCCCGCATCATGCGCCTGATAGATCGGCGAGAGCGCGGTGCCCCAGTCGACGCAGGCGAGCCAGCCGGCATTGCAATGGGTGAGGATGTTGACGGGGCGCCCGGTCTCGCGGTGGCGCTCGGCGATCAGCGTCATGGCATGGGCGCCGATCTGCCGGCATTGCTCGACATCCTCGTCACACAGCGCAGCCGCCTCGGCGAAGGCGCGCTCGGCACGCTGCGAAGTCGGAACGGCGCTGAGGCAGCGCTCCATGCGCGAAAGCGCCCAATGCAGGTTGACGGCGGTGGGACGCGTCGCGGTGAGGCGGCGGATGGCGCCGGCCAGCGAGGCATCGGAGGGATCGGCGCGCATCTGCATGGCGACGCCGTAGGCCGCCGTCGCGCCAATCAATGGGGCGCCGCGCACGACCATGGTGACGATCGCCTGTGCAGCCTCGTCCATGTCGCGCAGGCGCAGCAATGCAAAGGCGAAGGGCAGCCTGGTCTGGTCGATGACCATGATCCCGTCGCCATCCTCGGCGGGAAAAATCGTGCGGTAATGAACGCCATCGATCTTCATGGCGGGTCCCCTTCACAAGCAGGTTGACTCAGTATTCGATCTCGAAGCCGATACCCACGGAGGTATCGCCATCAGCGCCGACCTGCGACTGTAGCCGCAATCGGCGGCTGAGGTCGATATCCACGGAGACCCCGGTATCCTCCGGTCGCGCGCCAGCGCGGATACCGACGCGGACATTGTCGGCGATATAGCGCGAAACGCCCACGGCGGGAGCCTCCGCATCGGCCGTGATGTCGAGGCTGTCGACGCCGAGCGCCCGGCGCAGCTGGTCGAAGGCGCCGGGGCCTCCACCGGTGAGGGTGGCGATGCCTTGCGCGAGTTGCAGCGCCTGCGCGGCAGACAGCCCGCCCGAGGCCTGATCGAACAGGATGCGCGAGAGGATCTCATCCTCGGGCAGGGAGGGAACCGAGCTGAGAATGAAGGAGGGATCATCGGCGGGGCCCGAGACCCTGATGCTGACCGTTGCGTCACTCACCTGCGTCTCGGCGACGAAATCGATGAAGGGCACAAGATCGCCGGCGAAATCGAGCGTGCCGCGCGTCAGGTCGAGCCGCTGGCCGAGCAGGTCGAAGCGACCGCGCCGCAATTCGAAGCCGCCGATCGCAACCGGATCGCGGCTGGTTCCGCTCAGGCGCAGCGCACCGCCAAGCTCCGCATTGATGCCGCGCCCTCGAATGAAGATGCGGTTCGGGCTGTCGATGGTGAGGTCGAGGCGGGCATTGAAGCGCACGCCGCGCTCGCGACCCGCTGCATCCCGCAGGGCCAGACGTGCAAGCACGTTTTCCGGTGCGCCGACATGGCGGGTGCCGGGAAGCGGCTGCAATGTCGTGGGGAGGCGGTCGGGGACGGTGATGTCGAGCGTCGTCAGGGTCACGCCGCCGGAAATCAGCGGCTGCGTCACCAGGGCGCCGGTGAGCGAGAGGTCGAGATCGACTGTCGCGGTCGCGAGATCGTTCGAGACGAGGCGCGCATTGCGCCCGGTGATGCGCAGATCGCCGGGGAAATTCGCAGCAGGATCGATGCGCACCTGTCCGGATGCGGCGAGCGTGCCGTCATTCGGGGTGGCGGCGCTGAAGGAATCGATGCGCAGCACGTCGCCCTGCGCAACCAGCCTGGTATTGATCGCGGAAATATCGAGGCCCAGCGATTCGTCGGTGAAACGCCCCGCACTGACCGTCGCCGTCCCGTCGATGCGCGGCGCCGCGCTCATGCCGCGAATCGTGACATCGACCTGCGCGGCGCCGGTCAGCCGCCGGCCCTGCGGTGCGAGGATGATATTCGCCGCCGCGAGATCGAGATTGCCCTGCGCACGCAGATCGAGCGCATCGGTCTGATCGATCGGGACACTCCCGGTGATGCGCAGATCCGCTGCGGCGGCGCTGATCCCGGCATCGACGCCGATGCGCTGATCGGCAATCGTGCCGGAGGCGGTGACGTTGACGCTGGGAATACCCGCTTCGCGTAATTGCGGCAGGGCGACATCGGAGAGGCTGAGCCGGTAATCGCCCTGCGGCGCATCCGCGCTTCCGCGCAGTCGCGCCCCGCCTTCCGCCGTCCCGGTCAGGCCGAGGCCGGGGACGAAGATCTCCGAGATCGACAGGGGCAGGGCGGTGATGTCCACGGCGAGATCGAGGCTCTCGCCGGCAGCGCCTGCGATGGTGATGCGCCCGCCATTGGCCGCGATGGTGACATCCTCGAACGTGGCGCTGCCATCGGCAATGATGATCTGCGCGGGCTGCCGCAGTGCAAGGCTGCGCTGGCCGCGCGTGGCGGAGAGGACGTCGAGCCCGATCACGAAATCCGAATCGCGCGGCGTGAGGCGCCCGCGCGCATCGAGATCGAAACCCTGCGCCCGCGCCTCGGCGGTGAAACGTGTCTCATCCGCAACGCCTTCGGCGGTCAGCGCCACGCGGCTGAATTCCTGGCCGGCGACGGCGAGGCTCTCCGCCCGTGCCGTGCCGGCGAATGCGGGGGCCCGCAGGAGGTCGCTGCCCTGCATGTCAGCCTCAAAGACCGATACGGTGATATCGCCGAAACCGAGCGCTTCACCACGCGCGTCAATCCGCGTATCCTGGCCGCCATCGGCGATGGCGAGATCAATCGTCGCGGCAAGACTGCCGCCGAGCTCCGTCAGCAGCAGCGCGCTCAGATCGTCGAGATCCTCTGCATCGAGCGCGATGCGCCCCTCGGCGCGGTTGTCGGCATCGAGGGTCACCGCGCCGTCAAGGCGGGCGGAGCCGATGGTGATCGCGAGATCTTCCAGCGCATATCCGCCTGCGGCACGCGCGCGCAGCCGCAACCCGCCTTGCGCGGCATTGCCGGCGACGCGCCCGTCGAGTGCGAGGCGCAGATCCGGAAGGCCGGTGAGATCGGTCCCGTCCAGCGTCAGGGCGAGCCGTGGCACCGAACGATCGAGGGCGATCATGTCCGCGATTTGCACTGTGCCGCTCAGATCAGGCTGTTCCAGCGATCCCGTCAGGCGCAGATCGCCATCGAGCCGCCCGGCGGTGATGCGGGGATCGAGGGGCGCGAGATCGGCCACGCCGACATCAAGGCGAATGTCGGCCGCGCCGTCATCGGCCCGCCCGTCGAGCTGCGCGGTGAGATTGCTGCCCGCAAGACGCAGTTCATCGAAGGAGAGACCGCCGGGGATCTGCGCGACGTTGCCGCTCAGCCGCGTCGTCTCGCCGAGCAGGCCGTCGATCATGTCGTTGCCGGTGCCGAAATCACGCAGATCGCCGGACAGGGCCACGACGACCTGCTCGATCGACGGGTTGCCCGCCATCCGCGCCGTCAGATCCGCCGCGCCGCGCAGTGGCAGGCCGGCGAGCCCTGAGAACGGTGCCAGATCGGCGATCATCGCGCTCAGCGTCGCATCGAGCGATTCGCTGCCGACGCTGCCGGTGAGATTGCCGGCGAAGGTCGGCGTCATCAGTCGCGCTTCGGCCAGATCGGCAACGCCATCGGTGCCGAGCACGCCATGGGCTGCGATTTCGAGGCTGCCGCCGAGTGCCCTGTCGAGGGCCGAATCGGCCAGCGCGATACCTTGCGCATCACCGTTGACGCGGAAATCGAAGCGATCGGCGCCATCATCCCCGGTTGACCGAGCGGTTTGCGGATTGATCGCGATGTCGAGATCGAGCCGTTCGAGCGCGGCTCGCGGCGTCTCGACTCCCGCTGCCTCGATCGTACCGTCAAGGGCAGGTGCCGTCAGCGGGCCCGCCACCTGCAGATCGAGGGCGAGTGTGTCCACCGCCACGTCACCGGCACGGCTGACGCCGTCACTGCCGGGGAGTGCGCGGCCCGTGACCCGGACATCGAGATCGCGATCAGCTGAGATCGTGCCGCCGATGGTGAGCCGTGCAACCTGCGTGCGCAGGCTCAGATCATCGAGCCGAAATGCCGTATCATCGCGCAACTGCGCATCACCGGTCAGCCGCGTCTCGCCCTCGAAGAAGGGCGCGACCGCAGGCGGCATCAGGCCGGCCAGGCGCGCGGCGAGGTCGAGGTCGAAATCGTGGGCCGCGTCGTTGCGCACCACCCGCGCCTGACCGCGCGCCCCGATTTGCGGGCCAGCGCTGAAATCGAGCCGGGCGTCGAAATCATCGAGCGGATCATCACCGCTCACGGTAAGATTCACGGGTGGACGACCAGGCAGATCAAGGAGCGTGCCGACAAGCCCGCCGGCGGGCTCGGCGAAGGCGAGATCAATGGTCAGCCGGTTGTTTTCCGGAATATAGTCGAGTTCCAGATCAAGAGCGGCGTCATCGTCGAGGCGGCGCGCGGCGAAGCTGAGATCGAGACCCTCTGACGGGTCTGCCAGCCGGGCGGAACCTTCGGCGGTGAAGCGTGCTTCTTCCCCAGAACCGGCGCGCCCACGATCAACTCATCGAGGTTGAATGCATCTATGCGCACCTCGAGCGGCAATTCGGGAAAGAGTGGCCCGCTTTCGGCGGCGTCCTGCTCCTGCGGTGGCGTCTGCGCCGGGCGCAGATATTCCACCGTGCCGATATCCAGCGCGTTCACCTGCAGACGCCGCCGCAGCAGCGAGGCGCGGCTCCAGTCGAGGCTGACCCGATCCAGACGCAACCAGGGGCCTTCCTCGTCGGAGATGGTGATATTCGAGATCACGGCCGTCGATGACAAGGCGCCATCGATATCGCCGATGGAGACACGTGTCGTCGGCGTGGTCAAAAGGCGCGAGATCAGCGAGGCCAGCGCGCTCTGGTCGTCATCGGCCTGACCGGGCGTGGCGAAGACGAGCCAGCCGCCGACGAGCACGGCGAGAACGAGGGCAGCGATGCCGGAGAGGGTGCGGATCGGTTTCATCATCAAAAGGCCTGCCCGATGCCGATATAGATGCCATAGCCGCGCTGACCATCCTCCTTTTGAAGCGGGACGGCGAAATCGAGGCGGATCGGACCGATCCCGGTATGATAGCGCAGACCGAGACCGGCGGCGAAGCGCAGTCGCTCCCCGAAATCCGGATAGCTCTCGCGGAAAGCGCCGCCGGCATCGATGAAGGGCACGATGCCGATCGTATCGGTGATGCGGATGCGCGCCTCGAGCGAGCCTTCGATCAGGGAGCGGCCGCCGATCGGATGGCCGGCACGCATCGGGCTCAGGCTGCGATAGGCATAGCCGCGTACCGATCCGCCACCACCGGCAAAGAAACGCCGGTTGGCCGGGATTTTCTCGAGATCAGGCCCGACGATGGAGCCGAACCCGATACGCGCAGCGAGGATGTAGCGGGCGCGATCATCAAGCGCATAGTAGGTCGACAGGTCGAAGCGTGTCTTCACCATGTTCAGGGACGAGCCAAGCGCCCCCGCGTAAGGTGTCACACCGGCACTGAGCCGAATGCCCTCGGTCGGCTCCAGCCGGCTGTCGGAGGAATCGAATTCCAGCGTGAGCGGGATGCCGACGAGGCGGTAATCGCGCTTGCGCGTGTCATCCTTGGTGATGCCGTGCTCATACTCGATCCCGGCCTGGATGTTGAACGTGTCCGAAAAGCGATGGCGGAGACCGGCGGTCACGTTCACGAGCCGTGTGTCGAAACCGTCTGCCCGGTCGCGCTCGATGCGGGCATCGGCGAGGAAATCATTGCGCGTACCCCACAGGGCGGGCTTCATGAAGCTCGCGGAAACACGCCCGCCGAGATCGTCGAAGACATTGCGCCGCCGGTCGAACAGCGCGCCGCCGCCCTGCGTCAGATAGAAGGCCGAGGCTTCGAGGCGCAGTCGCTCGGCGCCACCGAACAGGTTGCGATGTGTCCAGTAGACGCGCGTCGAGGGGCCGTCCGTGGTCGAGAATTGCGCCGAAGCGCCCAGCACGCGCGGCAGCCGCTCGGTCACCTCGACATCAAGGGGCAGATTGCCGTCGGCATCGAGGGTGTCGCCATGGCGCACGCGCACTGAGGCGAGGGCGTCGATCCGCGTGACGGTGGTGCGAATTCCTGCCAGCGCCTCGGGCGAATAGGGATCGCCGGGTTCGGTATAGATGAAGGAGCGGATCACCCGCTCGTCGACATTCTCGTTGCCCGCGATCGTGATCGGCCCGAGGCCGGCGACGGGGCCGGGGGAGACCGCGATGGTCAGATCCATGACCCGTTCGGGATGGTTCACCACCGGGTCGATCTCGACGATATCGGCGAAGGGGCGCGATTGCGCGCGATAGTAATCGACGATGCGCGCCTGTGCGCTCAGAATATTCGCGGCGGAAGCGGGATCGCCGGGGGCGAGGGCAACGACATCCTCGGGGATCGCCGTCGGGCCGAGCCGCTGGCCGGTTCCCGCTTCGACGATTGCGACGTTGCGAATGGTGAAGCGTTGCGCCGGATCGATGGCGATGCGCACGGGCACCCGCGCGCTCCCGCGAAACGGACTTGCCGCATCGTTTGCCGCATCGACCCGATCCGTCCCCACACGCATGGTGACCCCGGCCACTTCGATGGCGACGCTGGCATTGTAATAGCCCAGCCCCCACAATGCGTCGATCAGGGGAAGAATGTCGCCCTGCGCGCGCCGGGCGAGCGCCTGGGCATCCGGCGGAGCATCGCTGCGCAGCTGATGCAGCGTCGAAATGTCCTCGATCGCGGTGCGCAGCTGCGAATCATCGCCGACAACATCGATCTGCAAATCATAGGGGAGCGCGTCGGCGCTCGGTTCGGGCAGGGTCTCGCCACGCCCGAACAGGCCGAAGAAGTCGAACGCATACGCGCTCCCCATCGGCATCATACCGAGCATGAGGGCGAGGCAAAACGCTTTCCAGACAGGCGTTCGGGACACTGGCCCGCAGACGCGCTTCATTCACATACTCCAGAGATTCCCGCTGCCCCCGCTTGGCGGAAATCTGTACCCTTCATGACTGCGTAGCGCAGAATTGAGAGTATTTCTTTAACGCCCGTGCAGCCCGCTGGCAAACCCGCAAGGGCCTTCACGGATGTGTGATCGTGTAACGAATCGCTGCATTGCGGCGTATAGGTGACAGTGCGCCCCGTCTCGGCGTGCAGCGATGTTCGAAATCCGGGAGATATCTGCGTGACAAGCATGGAACGGCCAAGGCGCCGATGGTTCGGCGCAATCGCAATCGCAGCGCTTCTGCTCTCATCAGGCGCAGCGAAGGCTCAGAATGGCGCGCCGGATGCGCTTTCGAGCTGGGACGAGATCGTGGCGGCGGCCGAAGGTCAGACCGTCTACTGGAATGCCTGGGCGGGTGACGAGAGGGGCAACGCATTCATCGCATGGGCCGGTGAGCGGGTGCGCGAGCGCTACGGTGTGCGCATCGAGCACGTCAAGCTGACCGATACCGCCGAGGCGGTTGCGCGGGTCGTGGCCGAGCGGGCCGCCGGGCGAGACGAGGGTGGTACGGTAGATCTGATCTGGATCAACGGCCCGAACCTCTTCACAATGAAAGATCAGGATCTGCTTTTCGGGCCCTTTACGGGAGCGCTACCCAACTATGCATTGGTGGACGAGCGGGGCAAACCTTCCAACGTGGTCGATTTCACCATTCCCGTCGATGGCATGGCGGCGCCGTGGCGCGTGGCCCAGGTTGCCTTTGTCTACGATTCCGCCCGCGTCGATCGTGAGGACCTGCCCGGATCGATCCCCGACATGCTTGACTGGGCGCGGGAGAATCCGGGGCTGCTGACGCATCCAAATGCGCGCGATTTCCTGGGCGCCACCTTCCTGAAACAGGCGCTCTACGAACTGACGCCCGATCCCGCATTGCTGCAGGAAGAGGCGACGGATGCGACTTATGCCGATGCCACGGCGCCGTTCTGGGCGTGGTATGAGGCGATCCGTCCGCATTTCTGGCGGGGTGGCACGGACTTTCCCGGCTCCAGTGCCGATCTCGATCGCCTGCTTGACGACGGCGAGATCGAGATCGCGGTGACGTTCAACCCGGCAACGGCGGCGCTTCTGTCCGAGACGGGGCTTCTGCCTGATACGGCGCGGGTCTATTTCCTCGATGGCGGTACCATCGGCAACACTTCCTTCGTCGCGATACCCTATAATGCCGCGAACAGGGAAGGTGCGATGGTCGTCGCGAATTTCCTGATGTCGCCGGAGGCTCAGGCGCATGCGCAGGATCCGACCGTGCTCGGTGCCTTCACCGTGCTCGATACGGACAGGCTGGACGCGGATGCGCGCGCGCTGTTCGCGCAAACATCGCAGCACCCCGCCATGCCAGGCCCTGAAGAGATTGCCGATGTGCTGCTTGAGCCGCATCCCTCCTGGATGACGCGGATCGTCGAAGATTGGGAAGCGCGGACGGCGCGCTGATCCGATGCTGCGTCTCGCGCCGGTCCTGACCCTGCTGATCCTGCTCGCGCCGATCGGCGCGGGGCTGCTCTGGACGCTCTTGCCGGCCTTCGGCTATCTGCCGGTGCTGGGTACGCGCGATTTCTCGCTCGATCCCTGGCGCGAGCTCTTCGCCTATGCAGGTTTTCGCTCGGCGCTGTGGCTGACGATCTCCGTGGGCTTCGGTGCAAGCCTCATCTCGCTGATCCTCGCGATCGCGCTGTGTGCCACCAGCGTGGGCACGCGCGCCTTCGAAATCCTGCGCGCGGCGCTGCCACCGCTTCTGGCGACGCCGCATGTCGCCATCGCCATCGGCTTCGCCTTTCTGGTGGCGCCGAGCGGTCTGATCGCGCGCGGCTTCTCGCCCTGGGCCACCGGCTGGGAGCGCCCGCCCGGCATCGCCACGGTGAACGATGCCTATGGGCTGAGCCTGATTGCCGGGCTCGTCCTGAAGGAGACGGTCTATCTCATCCTGATGATCATCGCCGCGAGCACGCAGGTGGCGCTGCGCCCGATGCTGCAGGCGGCTGCGGCACTGGGATACGGGCCGGCGCGGGGTTTCGTCGCGGTGATCATGCCGCAGATCTACCGCCAGATCCGTCTTCCGATCTATGCCGTGCTCGCCTTCTCGCTGGCCAATGTCGAGATGGCGCTGATCCTCGGACCCGGCAATCCGCCGCCGCTCTCGGTGGTGGCGGCGCGCTGGTTCGCCGGCTATGATCTGGGCATGTATTACCCGGCTTCTGCCGCCGCAACGCTGCAATTCGCCATCGTCGTCGCCGGGATCGGCCTGTGGCGGCTGATGGAGATCCCCGTCGGTGCAATCCATCGCGCCTGGCTGGCGCGCGGTGTCCGGCGTGGCGCCGGTGAGCCGTTCTGGCGTGGCGCGGCGCTGATCGGCTGGGCGGCCGGCGTTCTGGCGCTGGCGACGCTCGTGGCCATCGCGGCATGGTCCTTCGCGCATCGCTGGCGCTATCCGGATTTTCTGCCGCAGAGCTGGTCGCTTCGCATCTGGGAGCAGCATGCGGGTAACGTCGCGGCCCTGGCCGGAGTTACGGCGGTGATCGCCGCCGCTGCGACGCTGGTGGCGATGGTTCTGGCGCTGGCTTGCCTCGAGAACGAGCAGCGGCGCGGATTGACGGTGGGGCAGGGAGCCTTGTGGGCTCTCTATCTCCCGCTGCTCGTGCCGCAGATCGGCTTTCTCTTCGGGGCCCAGATGTTGCTGGTGCATTTCTCCCTTGATGCGACGCTGTTCGCGGTGATCTGGGCGCATCTCATCTTCGTGATGCCCTATGTCTTTCTCTCGCTCGCCGATCCGTTCCGCACGCTCGATCCGCGTTATGCGCGCAGCGCGGCGGCTCTGGGGGCGTCTCCGCTGCGGATCTTCTTCAGCGTGAAGCTGCCGATGCTGGCGCGACCGCTGGCGATTGCGTGCGCCATCGGTTTCGCCGTGAGCATTGCGCTCTATCTTCCCACATTGTTCGCTGGCGCCGGGCGCATCGCCACCCTGACCACCGAGGCGGTGACGCTGTCGAGCGGCGGCGACAGGCGGGTGATCGGCGTCTATGCGTTCATCCAGGCGCTGCTGCCGCTCGCCGTCTACGCGATCGCGCTGGCCCTGCCGGCGCTGATCTACCGCAACCGCAAGGGACTGGCATGATGGATGGAGCCGTTGTGACGAGGCAGGCCAAACCAGCGGGTGAGGACGGTTCTGCGGCGGGGCTCGTTCTGCGCGACATTTCCATCAGCATCGACGACGCGGCGCTGCTGGACGGGCTCGACCTCACCGTTCCGCCGGGCGACGTGGTGACCGTGATGGGGCCGAGCGGGTCGGGAAAATCGACGCTGCTCGCCTATGTGGCCGGTTTTCTCGACAAGGCCTTCACGGCGCGCGGCGACGTGCTGCTCGATGGCGCAAGGATCACCGCGCTGCCCGTGCAGCAGCGGCGGCTGGGGATCCTTTTCCAGGATGACCTGCTCTTCCCGCATCTGAGCGTCGGCGCCAATCTCGCCTTCGGCCTCGATGCCGGCGTCGGGGGAAGGCGGGCGCGGCGGGAGCGGGTGGAGGAGGCGCTGGCGCAGGCGGGGCTCGGCGGCTTCTACGAGCGCGATCCGGCGACGCTCTCGGGCGGCCAGCGCGCCCGCGCGGCCTTGATGCGCACTCTGCTGGCATCGCCGCGCGCGCTTTTGCTCGACGAGCCGTTCAGCAAGCTGGATCGGCCCCTGCGCAAGGAGATCCGCGACTTCGTCTTCAGCCATGCCCGCGCGATCGGCCTGCCGACGCTGCTCGTGACGCATGATCACGAGGATGCCGATGCCGCCGGCGGGCCGGTGGTGACGCTCGTGGTGTGAGAGGTGTGTCGCCTCAGGGTGCGAAACGGGTATCGTAATCCAGCACCGCGTTGAGCAGAACCTGCGCGCCGGCGCCGCAATCGGCGAAGGTCGCGTTCTCCGCCTCGTTGTGGCTCAGCCCGTTCTCGCAAGGCACGAAGATCATCGCCGTCGGCGCGATCGCGGCGGTATAGGTGGCATCGTGGCCGGCGCCGGAAAGCATCTCGCGGCTCTCGTATCCCGCCTGCTGCGTGCCACGCCGCACCGCCTCGATGCAATCGGTATCGAAGACCACGGGCGGGTTGTCGGTGACGCGGCGGTGTTCGGCTGCGAGGCCGATTTCGCCCGCGACGGCGTCGATCGCCTGATGAAGCGCGGTTTCCATCGCCTCCAGAACGGCTGTTTCGGGATGCCGGAAATCGACCGTGAGAAAGACCTCGCCGGGGATGACGTTGCGGGAATTCGGGCGCACCTCGACCATGCCGACCGTGCCCACCGCATGCGGCGCATGCGCATGGGCGATGGCATCGACGTGCTCAATGAGGCGGGCCGCGCCGAGAAGCGCGTTGCGGCGCAGCTTCATCGGCGTGGTGCCGGTATGGGATTCGCGGCCCGTGAGGGTGATGTCGTACCAGCGCATGCCCTGGACGCCGGTAACGATACCGATGCTCTTGCCCTCTGCCTCCAGGATCGGACCTTGCTCGATATGCAGTTCGAACATGGCCGAGAACCGTGTCTGGCCGACGGGCACGTCGCCGCGATAGCCGATCCCTTCGAGTGCCTCGCGCAGGCTCACACCGTCACGATCGGTGATCGCCTCGGCCATGTCGGGCGCATAGAGCCCCGCATGCACGCCGGCGCCGAGCATGGAGGGCGCAAAGCGTGCGCCTTCCTCGTTTGTCCAGTTGACGAGCATGATCGGCGCGTTGGTCTCGTAGCCGAGATCATGCAGCGTGCGCATCACTTCGAGGCCGGCGAGCACACCGAGCACGCCGTCGAACTTGCCGCCGGTGGGCTGGGTGTCGAGATGGCTGCCCATGGCGATCGGGGCGATGTCGTCGCGCTTTCCCGGGCGCACGGCGAACATGTTGCCCATCGTGTCGATGCCGACGCTGCAGCCGAGAGCCTCGCATTCCACGCGAAACCAGTCACGGATCTGGCGGTCGAGATCGGTCAGGGTAACCCGGCAGATGCCTCCCTTCGGCGTTCCACCAATCTGCGCCGTCTCCATCAGCGTATCCCACAGGCGCTGTGGATCGATGGTGAGATTCTGCATGTCGACGGCCCCTGTGCTGATCGTATGCGGCGCAGGTTCGGGCGCGTTTAAGCTGCTCGCAAGGGGAAGCTTGGGGGAAGGGGCCTGTGCGTTCATGCACTATCGTCTGGCTTGTCGAGCCACGGCGTGAATTGGTTAAATGCTTCGGTAAGCGTGGGGCGCAAATGAGATGGACACAATCTGTCTCAAATTGTACTCAACAGGCCGAGCTTAGGGTGGAGTACGAGCGATGGCGTTTTTCGTGCACTGGTGCCTGCTGAACCGCGAGGGGCGGATTCTCGAAAGCGGCTGTTTCGATGCCCGCTTCACGCGTCGCGAAGGCGCCGTGCGTTTCGTGCTCGAACGGCTGGATGCCGCACCGCATTATGGTTTCTGCGCAGGTCCGGATTACTGGTGGCTGTCGGGAGCGCGCGATGGCGGGCTTGAAACCCGGCTCTGGATAGATGCAGATGCAACGATCTCTGCGCAGCATGCGGATGCAGGATTCGTCTGAAGCCGCTACGCCGCCACCGCGTCCTCGCGCACGAGACGCACGCCGGCAATCTTCCAGCTGCCATCCGGTTGCTGTTCCATTGTATACAAAGCTAGCCAGGACTGCCCGTTCGCATCGATCAGCGTGACTTCCTGTACCGGCCCCTGCGGGGTCTGGCGCAAGGCGCCGAAATCCCGGCTGCGCGGGCGATAGACCGGCGGATAACCCTGGCGCACCATACCCATGAAACGCTCTTCGCCCGGAAACAGGCGCTGAATTCCCGGCGCTGCGAAGCTGTAGGCGCGCGTGGCGTCGTCGGCGAGGAAGGCATCGAGCTGGCGCGTAATGACGTCGCGGATGGCCGCGTCCTCCCCGCCTTCCTGAGCGAGAACTGCAGGGGTCGAAGTCAGTCCCGACAGCAAAACCAGAGCCGCGAGGATTTTTGCAAGTTGCCGCATCGTCGTCTCCTCTTGCGTCATGCCGCGCAGGTGGCGCGCTCATAACGGCGATCAGGCTACCAGGGCAGGCGCTCGCCGCGATAATCAAAGAAGCCGCCGCTTTCCTCACTGGTGAGCCCGTCGATCACGGCCAGCATCTCGCCGACTGCGACATCCGGCTCGCGCACGTTCAGGCCGCTCTTGGCGAAGGGTTGGGTCAGCGGGGAATGCACGGTGCCCGGATGCATGGCGACGCAAACAGCTTCGCGCCAGCGCCGGCCCAGTTCGATGGAAGCGCAGCGCATGATCTGGTTGAGCGCCGCTTTCGAGGCGCGGTAGGAATACCACCCGCCGATGCGGTTATCGCCGATGGAGCCGACGCGAGCGGAGAGCGTGACGAAGGCCGCCTTGCCCTCGCGCGGCAGGAGCGGCAACAGATGCTGCATCAGCAGTGCCGGGCCGATGGCGTTCACGGCGTAGGAATAGGCCATGTGACCGGCATCGAGATCGCGCCACGACTTTTCCGGCATGCGTTCATTGTCATGCAGAAACCCCGTCGCGTCGATGACGAGACGGATGCGCGCGCCCTCAAGGCCGCTGGCGAAATCGGCGATGGCGGCAGGATCGAGCAGATCCAATGCGGCATCGTTGCTGCGCGCGGCGGCGACCACCCGGCTGAAGTGTCCGGAGGCTTCGAGCGCGCGCACGAAGGCGGCGCCGATGCCGCCGGTTGCGCCGGCAACGACGGCGATACCGTCATCGGGAAAGGAGGTGAGGTGGTGATTTGGTTCAGCCATCACCGCGACATATCGCGGTGTGGCGTCAAGGCAAGATCATCATTGCGAAGGGCGCTGCGATCCTGTCTCCCTGCGGGCTGCGCCGTCAGGTCTCAATTCGCACCGAAAGCCGAGCGGATCAGCCATTGCTGCGCAGCGACGGGGCTGTCGTTATTCGGACGCGTGGGCTCATCCGTCGAAATCAGCTTGTCCAGGTGCAGGATACGCGCATGCAGGCGCACGGAATGCCCGATCAGATCCTTCAGGCGCGGGGGCAGGGAGGCGGTGTCGAAGACGGGGCTTGCCGGTTCCGGCTTGGTGAGGCGCACCCGGGTCTGTTCCTGCAATGCCTGTTCCGGTGAGATCTCGCCCTCGGCCACGGCGCGCTGGACCAGCAGCCACGAAGCAATCTGCATCAGACGGGTGGTGAGCCGCATGCTCTCGCTGGCATAGGTCAGCGATGCCTGGCGCGACAGCAGCCGCGATTCCTCGCGCCCGTCACCGTCGAGATAGGCCGCCGTCTCCTCGACGAGTCCCATGCCTTCGCTGAACAGAGCGCGGAACGCCTCCGAACCGACGAAGTTGCGTCCGAAATCGACCGGATCGCCTTCTTCCCGAAAAGTGATGTCCGCGTTCATGTCTCGCCTCCTGCATTGCGCATTGTCGTGTCCTGTCCCAAACGAAAACGCTGGGACGCGGTTCATGCGGAACGAGGCAAAACTAACGCCGAATGCGGGAGGGCGCGCTGTTTACATTGGGTTAGGGTTAACGCTGTGGATGAATCAAAAAAGAGCCGCCTGGAAAGGCGGCTCTGAAGTCTCAACAGGGAGGCGTCAAACAGAGTGGACAGGAGCCACTCGACATCCAGAAGTCTGGAATGTCTGATTCATAAACCGGAAAGCTTAAGGGTTGGTTAACGCCGCGTTTCCAATTGAGATTCATTGCGTGAAAATGACACACGGCCAAGCTTATGCCTTGAACACGGCATCCGCTGCTGATTTTGACGCCTGCTTTTGTGCGCGCATCTGCTCCAGCCGGGTGATCTCCTGCCGCAGAGCCGCAATTCGCTCGTCGATCTCCTCGATCGACAATGTCGAAAGATCCTGGCCGACGACGTGATTGCGGGCCTGCGCCTGGGGGCGCACGGTCTCATCCGCGAATGGATCGAATGCCATGGCCATCTCCTCTGCTTGTCGTATTCTGCCCACAGGGTAAGCCACATGACCCGCGCTTGCCAATGCCGTCGGGGCATGCGACCCCCGATCAGCGACCTGAAACCGGGCGAGCCGGAACGAAAAGCCGGTATCAGACGAGGAGAAAGCCATGACACATCCCGCAACGATGCGTGCCGTCATCGCCGATGGCGGCGGCGGTCCCGAAGTCCTGAAACTGGTCGAACGCCCGGTTCCGCAGCCCGGGCAGGGCGAAATCCTGGTTCGCGTGCATGCCGGCGGCATCAATCGCCCCGACGTTTTCCAGCGGCTGGGCAATTATCCGCCGCCCCCCGGCGCCTCCGATATTCTCGGGCTCGAAATCGCCGGCGAAGTCGTGGCCTGCGGCGAGGATGCGACGGATTTCTCGCCTGGTGACCGGGTGATGGCGCTGGTCGCTTCGGGCGGTTACGCGGACTATGCGGTGGTGGCGCAGGACAATGCGATCCCCTTGCCGGAAGGCCTCTCCATGGTCGAGGCCGGGGCGATCCCCGAGACCTATTTCACCGTCTGGACCAACATGTTCGATCGCGGCGGCCTCCGGGCCGGCGAGACCGTGCTCATCCATGGCGGGTCATCGGGCATCGGCACGACGGCGATCCAGCTCGCCAAGGCTTTCGGTGCGACCGTGTTCGTCACGGCCGGCTCGCAGGAAAAATGCGAGGCCTGCGTGAAGCTCGGTGCCGATCGCGCGATCAATTATCGCGATGAGGATTTCGTCGCGGTGGTGAAGGAAGCGACAGATGGCAAGGGCGTACCCCTGATCATCGACATGGTGGGCGGGGATTATATCGGGCGCAATTACGACGCCGCCGCCACCGAGGGCCGCATCGTGCAGATCGCCTTCCTGAAGGGCGGCAAGGCGGAGGTCGATTTCCGCCGCCTGATGGTCAAGCGTCTGCACCATACCGGCTCGACGCTGCGCCCGCGCTCGGTGGCGCAGAAGGCGGAGATCGCCCATTCCCTGCGCGAGAAGGTCGTGCCGCTGCTCGCAAAGGGCGCTTGCAAGCCGATCATCGATTCCACCTTCAAGCTGGAAGATGTCGCCAAGGCGCATGCGCGGATGGATTCGAGCGCGCATATCGGCAAGATCGTGCTGACCATGGCGGATTGAGTTCCGTTACGCCCCAATAACCCAAACACGTCCAAAACCTGTCTACGCAAGATGAGAAGCAACGGAAATCAACTCTGAACGGGTTCTTCTTGAAGTAAGTCAAGTCAGCTGCTTGCCGCTTTTGGAAGCAGCTGACTTGATCCGAATCACTCTGTGGGTCTGCCGAAAACGAATGAAGACGAGTTCGCACGTGGATTGACCTGGGCTTCACCTGCGGGAACTTTCCGGTCAGGGAGCGAAGCATGATAGTTTGACTGGAAGCTTCCGGACATAATCCCCAAGCGCGCATCAACGCCGGTATTTCCGGGGTAATCACCTGCATGAGCTTGGCCACCGAACACCAAGTATTTTTCGTCCTCGGCGAGCTCGCTCATGTGGCCTTGAATAACCTGTGTCCAGTGCGGGTTCGAGGTTTCGAGACGGTCATCGCCGGAGAACGGGATATCGATCCCAACAACCTCGATTCCCTGCTGGCGCGCTGCGTCTATGACGTCGATAACCGAATCGATCCAGCCAGGGCCCTTGTCCCAGCCCGGGTGCAGGTAGTCGATTAGTTCGCTTCTGTCGCCGGTTTCCATGAATCGATTCAGGATATCCTGATCTGCTGAGTTGATCATTTCGATGAAAAAGACGCCGACACCTTCATTGCGGAATTGTGGCATGTTCGTCTGGAGGAATTCCGTGATGTATGTATCTCCATGAAGGTCGCCAATCATGAACCCCTGCGCTTGTTCCAGACCATAGCGAATTGCCGCCATCGGCCCGCCTTCGATGATTCCGCGCTCGTCGGTGGCCAGATCCGGTCCCGCGACCGGTCGGGTATGCGTCTGGGCAATCAGCGGCGAAGATGCAGACGAATCGGCACGATCTATATGACCCGCTTGGCTGAGCGTTGAGTTTCCGAATTGCTTCGTGAACACAGCTTCATTTTCGTTTTCCCGATACCCGCTGGATACGGTCAAAGGAAACGCTAGTTTTTCATTCATCGAAGACATAAACATAATATTTCCTCATAAATAATGCATTTATGTAATTTACAATAGCTGAAATCCTCAGCCGAAGTCAAATTTTTTGTTAAGAGCCGGATCTAAAAGTAGTTGAGTGATATCAAAGGGTTGTGATTCAACCGTCTTTGTCGAGAAGATGGAGGATCGAATGCCCTGGGATGATATCACTCGCCGGCAGCATAACCGGGACCATCTGCGTTATCCAAGTGATTTGATGGACCGGGAATGGGCGATTTTGGCGCCGCTGATCCCTCCGGCCAAATCCGGCGGTCGTCCACGCAAGACCGATATGCGAGAGGTGGTGAACGCGATCCTTTATATCGCGGGCAGCGGCTGTCAGTGGCGGGCACTGCCGAAGGACTTTCCTCCAGCCTCCACCGTGCGAGGCTATTTCTATTCCTGGCGCGATACCGACCTCTGGCAGACGATAAACCACATCCTTGTCGCAGCCACGCGGGAACTGGAAGGACGCGAGGCCTCTCCAACTGCCGGTGTCATCGACAGTCAGTCGGTCAAAACCACGGAAAGCGGCGGGATCTCTGGCTATGACGCGGGCAAGAAAAGGTAGCGTCCAAGGAGCTGGTGTAATTTCAGTGCCGTCAACGGTGTGATCCTGGGTGGCCATCGAGGTGTATGGTCGAGGTGGAGTTTGCTGACTTCAACCCCGGACCACATGGAGACCCCGATGACCAAGACGAACATGGACCTGTCCGAACTTCTGGCCAAGCACGATCAGGGAGACTTTCTGCGCAGCGTTGCCGAGGCCGTCCTGCAGCTGATCATGGAGGCGGATGTCGAAGGCCTGATCGGCGCTGGCAAGCACGAGCGCAGCGGCGAACGCACGACGTGGCGTAACGGGTATCGAGAGCGCGCTCTCGATACCCGTCTGGGCACGCTGAACCTGCGGGTTCCCAAGCTGCGTCAAGGCAGTTACTTCCCGGGCTTTCTCGAAGCGCGCAAGACCTCGGAACAGGCGCTGGTGGCCGTCATCCAGGAGGCGTGGATCAGTGGTGTCTCGACCCGTCGCGTCGATGAGCTGGTGCAGGCCATGGGGCTGAGCGGCATTTCGAAGAGCACGGTGTCGAAGCTGTGCAAGGACATCGACGAACGTGTCGGCGAGTTCCTGAACCGCCCGCTCACCGGCGAATGGCCCTATCTCTGGCTCGACGCCACCTATCTGAAGGTGCGCCAGGGCGGACGGATCGTACCAGTCGCCGCAATAATCGCCGTGGCCGCCAACACCGAGGGACGCCGTGAGATCATCGGCCTCGGTATCGGCCCGTCCGAGGCCGAGACATTCTGGACCGAGTTCCTTCGATCCCTGCGCGTTCGCGGCCTGGGGGGCGTCAGACTGGTCATCAGCGACGCGCATACAGGCCTCAAAGCCGCCATCGCCCGGGTCTTCGAAGCAACCTGGCAACGCTGTCGCGTCCACTGGATGCGCAACGCCCTGGCCCATGTCTCGCGTGGTCAGCATACTGTCGTCGCCGCTGCCATCCGACAGGCCTTCGATCAACCCGACCGCACCCATGCCGGCGAAACCTGGCGCAAGGTCGCAGAGCAACTGCGCCCGCGCTGGCCAAAACTGGCCGATCTCATGGATGCCAGCGAGCACGACGTGCTGGCCTACATGTCATTCCCGCGCCAGCATCGCACCAAACTGCACAGCACGAACCCAATTGAACGTCTGAACAAGGAGGTCAAGCGACGCGCCGACGTCGTCGGGATCTTCCCCAATGAAGCATCCATCATGCGTTTGATCGGCGCCGTGCTCTTCGAGCAGAATGACGAATGGCAGACATCAAGCCGCTACATGATGGTCGAGGCATTCGCACAGATCGACAAGGAAGAGATCGATCCCATCCTCAGCATAACCACAAAAGCCGCCTGATCATGACCTCAGGCCATCCAGAAAATTACACCAGCTTGACGGACGCGACCCAAGAAAATCAAGGGACGCAAGCGCCATATCATCACCGACACGCTCGGCCTGATGCTGTTCGTACTGGTTCATGCCGCCGACATTCAGGACCGGGACGGCGCGCCCGATGTTCTGAAAGCCATCCGGCACCGGTTCCCCTGGCTGCGCCATGTCTTCGCCGACGGCGGCTACGCAGGCGACAAGCTGCGCACCGCATTGATCGGCTGCGGCACGTGGACCATCGAGATCATCAAGCGTTCAGATGCTGCCAAAGGCTTCCACGTCCTACCCCGGCGATGGGTGGTGGAACGCACCTTCGGATGGTTTGGACGATGCCGCAGGCTCGCAAAGGACTGGGAGAAATCCGTCGAAAGCGCCACCGCATGGGTCATAGTCGCCAGCATCAGGCTCATGACACGCAGGCTCGCAACCTATTGTGTAATAACATAAACTTTTGAATCCGACTCAAAGAGGCGATCATGCCGGTACTGGAGCGTTACGGCCATAATGTGCGGTACAGGGGTTGCGCAGACTGGGACCGCTTCTGGGAAGATCAGGTGCAAATATCCAGCCCGCACAGTTTCATTCATGTCGATATGTGGGTGGAAATGACCCAATTTTCCGATATCTCCGACGCCGATCCCAAAGGTCTTTTCGGTATAGGCTTTACACCGATGGAAAACGGTAGGACCGATCTGTTTTTCATCACGACCGAGCGCCTGGCACTCGCAGAGAATGAGATAAGAGAGAATATGGGTGCCATTGTCAAAACACTGCGAAAAATTTCCGTCGTTTTCGAGAATGATACGGATGACGAGATTGGCTTGGAATTTGGCCCGGCTCACGTCGACGGGGCAGAAATATCCCGGGGAGACCGGATTACCGTTCCAGCCAATGCTTCGATAACTGTCGTACCGTTCGATGACCATGTCGAAGAACTGGTCGGCGATATTCCGGAAAAATTCGCCTCGATTATTGTTTCGAGATGATCGGCTCCGCTTCCGCGTGATGAAGCGCAGGTGGGGCGATGAAGCGCGCGGGGCGATCCGACATTGGCTGTCGAGATGCCCGAGCGCCATCTGTTCTTCGTTCGTCACCAAGCCCGGCGTGATGGCGAAGGTGCTCGCACGGTTTGGCGCGCGTTGCATGCCGCGGCTGAAGCGCTGCGAGGAACTTGCGCATGCACGACATTTCGGAACAGGCATTACGATTTGATACAGGTACTACGATGGCCCGCATGCGTGATGCATCCAAGCAGGATTCGCCACGGCCGGTTTCTTCGCATGGCCGGTACCGCCTCGGCTCCTCGCCGCTGATGCGCGCACGTGGGGTCTGATCGGAGCTATGCGGGATTTTGGGTGATACGGCCTGATCAGGCGGCGCGGTTTTCGGTACCGTTTACGGCGACACCGTTGGTGAATCTGACACCTTCGATGACCATTGGCAACTGCTTCGCGCCCTTCAGGCGGCGCCATGTCTTTGCGGCGGCCTGAACGAGCTTGAAGACCATGACCCAACTTAAACACCTGATTTCCGATAATTATGGATTTTCAATGGGATAGGGGGCGCCTTCGCGCTTTTAGCACCACGGTCGGAGGGTCGTGCGGTCAAGCAGCTTCGGTTTCGGCGATGTTCGGCGGCAGCGCCACGCCGACGGCGCGGAATACCGGCCCGACCTGACCGCTTACCGGGGTACGGATGGCAATGCTGCGTCCGTCCTTTTCGATTTTGCCGCTCTGCAGGCGGTCGAGATCACGCAGGAGCGGGCGCCACTCGGGTTTGATCCCGGCTTCGGTGCAGCGGTCGAACAGCTCCTTGTGCAGCATCAGGGCGAGGAAGGAGCAGAAGACGTGGCCGCGGATGGCGGCATCGGATGAATGGAAGATCGGACGTGTCGAGAGCGTCGCCTTGGCGACACGAAACAGCGTCTCGACGGTGAGCAGGTCCCGGTAGCGCAGCATCGCCTGAAGCGGAGAAATCCTCGCGTTGGTGCGCAGGACGAAGATCCCGTCATAGCGGGCTTCCTCGGCGATCTTGCCGGCATCGATCTCGAAGGCATCACGCGTCGTGGTGTTGAGATAACGCCTGTAGGCGGAGTTGCCGACGAGCGCCTTGTCGCCCTTCTTCAACTGCGTATCGAGGGCAGCGATGATGGCCTGGCGGTCCTTGCGGTCCTTCTCGGCCTGCGCCTCGTTGCGGCAGACGATGTAGCGGACCCCGTCGACGACGACCTCCTTGGCGAAGAGCTGCGTCTCGCCCTGGCTGCGCTCGACGAGGAGCGGCGTGAGGGGTTGCGGATCGTCGAGAACCCGGCGCATGCGTGCGTCGGTGCGCTCGCGCACACCCAACACATATTCCAGACCCTGTTCCTCTAGCGCCGTGATCGTGGCCTGCGAGATCATGCCCCGATCCGCCACGATGCAGGCTCGGGTGATACCGAAACGGCTGCGCAGCCGCTGCACGATCGGCAGCAGGATGGCGACATCGGCGGTGTTACCTGGCATCATCTCGGTGCAGACCGGGCGGCCATCGGCATCGACGATGACGGCGAGGATCATCTGGTTGAGATCAGGGCGATGGTCCTTGGAATAGCCCCGTGCCCCCAGCGTCTCGCCGCCTTCGCCGTGGAAGGACAGGGAGGTCGTGTCCATGAAGACGATGGAGAGATCGGTAAACAGGTCGCGCCGGCGCGCAAACAGCGCCTCCTCGATCACGTCCTTGACGGTACGCGGCGAAAAGGGCGTCGCATCCTTCTGCTCGTCCTTTGGCAGATCTTCTCCGAGCCAGGCCATGGCCCGATAGAAATGGTGCAGCGACAGATCGTCGGCACCGGGAATGTCGTAATCCTGCATCCAGGACGCGCAGTCGCGATCCGAGCCGGAGACGAACAGACGGTGCAGCGTCGCGGTGAACACGGCCCGCTCCACCGGGAATTCGAAGCCGCGTTCCCCAAGCTGATCAGCGATCACCTGATCGATGCCGAGTTGCTGCCACAGGCGCCCGAAGAGCAGCGGCCCGCCGATGCGACGAGCTTCGTATCGCGCCACATCACCGTTGTTGATGGCATCCAGGACCATGGCCCGTTCCGTGAACCGTCCGACCGAGGCGGCCAGGCGATCGAGATCCTTGCTGGCGAGAACCGTTTCCTTGCGTCCGAGATTGCGGATGATGCGCTGCTTCGTGCGGCCACCCTCGCGGACATTCTCCACAAGGTAGATGTAGGTGTAGCCATTGATGGTCTTCTCGCGCACGAACATGCCGAATTAGCATCTCAGAAACCTCCATTCGTCAAGCAATGAAACGCCTATTCTTACATTATTTAGCACCACACAAACTGACGCCCACCGACCCCACCTCAATAACATCAATGGCTTACGGAAAAATGTTCCCGCTTCGTCCAATTCAACTGTTCAACTTGGGCATGACCTTTCGAGCTGTTCCCTAGTCCGCGCATCGCGCACAACATTTCGGTCGAACTTCTCTACCCAAAACTCAGTATTGGTCTTTGGCGTGGTGGCGACCTTGCAGCCTCGATGGCGGTGCCAGAAACAGCCGTGGACGAAGATGACAGTCTTATAGCGCGGCAGGACGATATCAGGCTTGCCTGGCAAGCCCTTGCTGTGAAGCCTGAACCTGAAGCCGAGGGCGTGCATAGCGCGACGTAGCGCAACTTCCGGCGCAGTGTTCGACGAGCGGATCCGCGACATGCGCTCCGATCGCTCCGAAGGGCTCAGGAAATCGACCACCGCGTCTTCCTACTGCTCAGCAGCTTCCCGGGTCCGTATGTGCTCGAAGAATGGGTAGCCCCTTATGAATTCGCCTGGGCCATCGAAAGACTTGTAGAGGCATTGGTGGTTTCCCAGGCCCTTTATGCGCTCCGCCATTTCGGCCGCGGTAGCCGTTAGGCCCAAAGCCGACAGTTCGGCGGTCGTTATGTTAGGTACTTTATGAATGAACCAAGTAAGCAGTGGCTCCCGGTAGTCGGTGCCACCAGACTTGAAATGCCGAAGATACTGGGAGGCCAAGATGACGCCGGTCCCGAATTCACGCCCCTGAAGCAGTAGCTTTCTCAGCACGTCAAACTCATAGCGCATGATGTTGTCTGCTTCGTCGACAAGTAAGTAGGAATCGATTGCTCGCAGCTGCGGATCCTTACCAAGAAAGGGCCGCTTTGGGGTCCGGAGCATGTTCTCATAGAACATGTTCAGCAGTACGGCGACGAGCATATTTTTGCTGTGGTCGTCCTGACCAAGAGCATCAAGCGCGATAACGACGACTCCGTCGAGGAAAGTGTCGAACTGTACAGTTTTTGATTGATCTTCCTCGAAAATCTCCATGTCGAGCATGTCGCCGATGATCGACATCGGGGAGTCGGGCTTACCGTCGACAATTTCGTGGTAGGCGGTGTGCACCTCGCGCAGTGTAGGTGGAATGCCCGGAGCTGCTCCATCATAGGCTTCCTTGACCGCACGCTTCAGCTTGTCACGCTGCACAGTGCCAATCCCAGAATAGATCTTTCCGAGCACATCGGCAAAGAACCGGAACCGATCAAACCACGGTGCAGGGACGTCGCCGCTAGTACGAGTGTCGAATAGGTTCAGGGGTATGCGGTGCGGCCGGACGACGCGGGCGCCAGTGGCGGCGACAAAGTCGTCGCTACTGTAGTCCCGCTTGTAGTCGAAGATGAGGAATCTCGGTGGATGCCCGCGGTTCTCTGGACCCGACGACGCGATTTGGGCGATCAGGGATTTCAGCAGCTGTGTTTTGCCAGTGCCGAGGTCGCCCACTACACCGATGTTGAGCTGGTTGAGGCGAGTGTCCGATATGTTCAGCTCGAGGTCGCGGGGGCGAAAGCCATCGATCGTCTTCCCGACATCAAGTATGACACCCTTGCTCACGGGCTCTGGGGGGCGTTGGTCGCCTTCTCCGCGCAATGGTTGGGCGGGCGAAGGCATGACCTCGAGATCCTCACTAGTCACCCCAACCTGATCTGGAACCCCGGCAGGCGCTGCCTCCTCGGGAGCATCTGCGGTGGCCCGAGTTTCAGCTTCGGGCCCTGAGCCTGGCATTAGCTGCCAGTCGTCCAGACGCGCTCGAACCGTATCGTAGAACGCAGCCGGGTCGCCAGCCACTACCTCACCGGCGTCCCCGCGACCGATTACTATGGTCTCCTCAAAGCCATCGTTGTCGAAGTCCTGCGGCTTGCTCGAGGGGTTGTCGTCCAGAATGATCAGTCGCCCGCGAGTATCGACCTCCACGCAGTTGCTTCCGTCGAGGATTGCGCGGGCAATTCGCTCGTGGAACTCGGACCATCGTGCAGTGTGGCCGACGACGTCAGGATGTTGACTGTACACGCGCAGCCCAAAACCGATCATCGAAAGAAGCAAGTGCTGGTAAGCAATGGCCCACAGCCGAGGCTGTTCGTCGTGGCGCTGCATTGCGGACAGGAGGTGTGACAGCGCTTTTGCTTGATCGAGCGCCTCGACTGCCTCGTTGGCGCTGAAACGGGAAGTTGGCCGGCACTTGACTTCGATCGGCGTGATCTTAACCCGGACATTTCCACCCGAGAGATCGATGCCAACAACGACAAGGTCTGGCCGAAGTTGCGTTAGGTCGCCCCGTTCCTTTCCGAGAGCTCGGCAAAGGTCCCCAATGTAGCCGCGAAACGGATCGACGGGCACGACAATCGCAATAGTGGCGTCCTCGGCCGTTCCCCCAATTACAGGCAAAAGTCCGTCGCCTATGTGATGGTCGCCTCGGAAGCGGTCCTGAAGGAGACGCACGCCCACGAATATTCCGAGGTCCCCCGTTGCCCCGCTGTCGTCGCCCGCGAGGCCCTTTATGGTCGGGATACCGCGCCGCGCGACCTCCAAAAGGACGTCCTGCACTTTCTCCGGGTCCAGTTGGTCGCAGCCAGGCAGCCGCGCAAGAGCGAGCGACAGCGAGTCCCGGTCCGCGTCGGTAACCTGGGACAAAAGGTAGTAGCCATTCGTGTCACCCGCTCTATGGGAATAAGATGGTAGGTCGAAGTCCCAAAGATAGGCACCGTCGAGCCAGCCACCGAGGAAGCAAGCTGGGTCGATTGCCGCCGATGACACCGCGACGAAGTCGGTACGGCGCTCCCTGAGCATATGCTGGATCTCGTGAACGTTTGGCGCGAACTGCAAGCCCGTACGGAGTGACCCTAGGTTCTCCACCGCGGAAAGCAGGGCCGCAACCTTGTCGAGCAGAATATCGCCAGTGGGTTCGGATGTAGTCGACTGGCGAGACTCGGCGAGGAACGCACCCGGCAGTTGCCTTCTGACGCGATGCCTGATCATCCCCCCAGCGCTGAGAGGCGTACGGCCGTCCATGCTTTCTGAACGGGGCTCAGACATATCCAACTGGGCGATGATGCCAAGGTCCGGTACTGCGCCCGCGGGTTGGCCGGAATACCACCGGACACTATTGCCGGTGTCCTCCGACAGGTTCGAGAGCGTCGCCTCATCTGGCCGTGAACCATGCGGGCGGTCGTCAAACACCTCTACGAACCTGGGGCCGACGGACCTACTCCTTGGCCTCCGGGAATCCTCCTGAAACCGCGAGGTACACCATTCCACCAGCCCTTCATTGCACGCGTCCGTAGTTCCGCCCGCGCTCGAGACTGCAACTGCTACGACAGGCTTCGCCGAAAGCAAGTCGGACACGTCGTCGAGGGCGCGCATGACTTGCGCGGCACTGAACCCATGTATGGATGCCCCCGTTCGTGCAAGAGGTTTCTGCTCGGCTCAAGCGCGTGATCGGGTGCGGTCATGTATCAGGCCTTGAGATGCGGCTCTGAACGGACCGCGGGCCAGTATGGAGATACGCGGATCGAGTGCACATCAACAGCGCGAGCTCGAGGCTCTTTGGGTTCAAATGCTTTTCTCGATCCCGATCTGACCGATCGTTTGCCCTTACCTTGCTGTCGACTTCCTCACACGCCCAACGGCCCGGCTGCCTCGGCTGATGTCGTCATCAGACCGCGGCGACCGGACCCCTGAAGTTCTCTCCCCGCGTCGACATCGCCCAGATCCCGCGCGCCATCTTATTGGCCAGCGCGATGGCGACGACCATGCGTGGCTTGCGGGCCAGCATGCGTGCGAGCCAACTGCCTTCCGGCGCGCCCTTCCTGACGGCCCAGCGGACCACCGACATCGCGCCGATGATCAGGAGACGCCGTATGTCGCGCTGCCCCATCTTGGACGTTCGTCCGAGGATCTGCTTCCCACCGGTCGATCGCTGGACAGGGACGAGCCCCGTCCAGGCTGCGAAGTCGCGTCCACGCCTGAACGTCTCCATCGGCGGGGCGAAGGTCTGGACCGCCATCGCAGTCAGCGGGCCCACGCCAGGCATGGTCATCAGTCGTGCGGTGTCTTCTTCCCGCGCCGCTTCGCGCTTCAGCACCTTGTCGAGATCCGCGATCCTGCCGGAGAGCAGTTCGATCTGCTCGAGATAGAGGCGCCCCAGCTCGATCACGAGCGTCTCGAGACGCGAGCCGGCTGCCTCCAGCGCGTCCGCCAGCACCTTGACATGAGCCGGCCCCTGCGGCGCTATGAGGCCGTGCTCGGCGAGGTGGCCCCGCAGTGCGTTGATGAGCTGCGTGCGCTGCTTGACGAGGAGGTCCCGCGTCCGGAAAGCCATCGCCTTCGCCTGCTGCGCCTCGGATTTGACCGCGACGAAGCGCATGGTCGGGCGACCCGCCGCCTCGGCTATCGCCTCTGCGTCGGCCGCGTCGTTCTTCTGCCGCTTGACGAACGGCTTGACGTAGATCGGCGGGATCAGGCGGACCTCGTGACCGAGCTCGCCGATCGCGCGGCCCCACTCGTGGGCCGTCGCACACGCTTCCATAGCAACGATGCAGCGCGGCTGCTTGGCAAAGAAGCCGAGAACCTGCGAGCGACCCAGCTTCTTGCGGAAGCCGACGCTACCGTCCGCTCGCGCGCCGTGCGCCTGGAAGACCCGCTTTGCGAGGTCAAGGCCGATGATGCTAATGTTGTCCATGGATGCTTCCTCCTCTCGTGAATGACCTGCAGATCACCACGTTGGCACATTGCGATGCCGTTGGGAGGGGGCATCCAATCCATCAACAGCGCTGATGATGCGTTCCCGGGAAGACCTCGTCGAGGGCCTTCCAGAACCCCATGCCGCCATCGCCCACGGCGATCTCGGGCGGCACCTTGAGGCCGCGGGCCTTGATGTCGACCAACAGTTCGCGCCAGCTCTGCGCGCTCTCGCGCATGCCGACCTGGAAGCCGACGAGCTCCTTCTTCCCCTCCGGCGTGGCGCCGAGAATGACCAGTATGCACTCGGCCTGCGGTTCCATGCGGGCCTGCAGATAGACACCGTCGGCCCAGATATAGACATACCGCCGGGCCGAGAGATCACGGCCCTGCCAGCGATCGTATTCCTGCTGCCAATCGCCCGTCAGACGGGAGATGACACCAGGCGACAGGTTCGGTGCATCTACCCCGAGCAACGCTGACAGCGCTTCCTGGAAATCGCCGGTGGAGATCCCGCGCAGATAGAGCACCGGCAGCAGGGCATCGAGGCTTTTCGACCGCCGGGCCCATTTCGGCAGGATGCTTGAGGTGAAGCGGACCTTCTTCTCCGCGGGCATATCGGTGGCCCGGTCGCGGACTTTCGGGCGGCGCACGTCGAGCGGACCGATGCCGGTCTGAATGCTGCGCTGTGGCCCATAACCATGCCGGACGATCCGTTGCCGGCCATCCGGCAAAGCCTCCTCGGCATATTGCTCCACAAAGGTATCGGCTTCGGCCCGAAGTGCCGCCGCAAGCATCCTGCGGGCGCCGTCACGGGCAATTTCTGTCAGAGGATCCGCAACAGATCCGGGCTGGTACAGCGGGGTAATCGTGATATCATCTTTCATAGGCGTATCGTTCCTTTTGGAAGTTCTGGCAGGCTTCAGCACCCGCCACGATACGCCACCTCCTCAAACTGCGTCACCCAGATTCGCGTATAGCTCGTCTGATCGTCGCGCTGCGAGTAGACGCCATTGATCCGGTCGCGCGCGGGACGGTCGGACGAACCGGGCCGGTCCGGATCAATGGCCTGCCAATTCCTGATTGCGAAAATGGTATGAGGATTGCTCCAGATCACTTCAGACTTTGGTAATGTTTCGGTTTTGCGCGGGGCTGTGCTAAACTGAAACAGAGTACAGGAGTATCCAGCCATGCTTCATCTTCTTCTGAGTGCTTGTGGCATCGCGATCATCGCCGCCTTGCTGGTGCAGAACGACGCGCCGGTTGCGTTCACGGCTCTTTCGATCGCGTTCGCGTTCGTTGCCGCAATCATCTACAATCTGCTCACGGATGCCTGACAAGATCGCGTCATTTCGTCTGGCGCGCGTTGCGCAACGTGCAACTTTTTTGATGCATGGCGTTTCAACCGTGATATAGAGCCGCGAAACCGGAGAGCGGGGCGCAGGCGCCGCATGCGCGGGCGTGGCGGAATTGGTAGACGCGCTGGATTTAGGTTCCAGTGACGCAAGTCGTGGGGGTTCAAATCCCTCCGCCCGCACCATTGTCGCCATGAATGCGCCGTATCTCCGGGCTGCTCCTTTCGTCGGCCTGTCCGACGTGCTAGGGGCTCGCTCCGGTGCAGGCGTTGCCTGCATCGGCTCACGAGGTCAGAAAACGGGTTTTTGAAGATGCAGGTGACGGAGACGCTGTCGCAGGGTTTGAAGCGGGAGTTCCAGGTGGTTCTGCCAGCCTCGGAGCTGGAGGAGCGGCTGACCAGCGAGCTCTCTTCCCTGAAGGATCGTGTACGGATCAACGGATTTCGCCCGGGCAAGGTCCCGGTGGCGCATCTGCGCCGGCTCTATGGCCGTTCGGTCATGGCCGAGATGGTTCAGACGCTGGTGGGCGAGGCCGAGCGCAAGATCGTGGATGAGAATGCGCTGAAGCCGGCCGGCCAGCCGCGCTACGAGTTCCCGGAAGACAAGGAAGAGATGGAAAAGGCGCTCGACGCCAAGGCCGATCTCTCCTTCAAGGTTGCACTGGAAATCCTGCCGCAATTCGAGCTTGCCGACATGTCGGACATCACGGTGCGCAAGCCCGTGACCGAGGTGACCGACAAGGAAGTGGACGAGACGCTGCAGCGCATGGCGGCGCAGAACCGCAGCTTCGACAGTGCCGAAGGGCGCGTGGCGGAAAGCGGTGATCGCGTCATGGTCGATTTCGTCGGCACCATGGATGGTGAGGCCTTCGAGGGCGGTACGGCGCAGGATATCTCCGTCGATCTCGGCTCCAACACCTTTATCCCGGGTTTCGAGGATCAGCTCGTCGGTGTGAAGGCCGGTGACGAAAAGACCGTGACGGTGACCTTCCCGGCCAATTACGGCGCCGAGCATCTCGCCGGCAAGGAGGCGAGCTTCGCCGTCACCGTCAAGGACGTTCAGGCGCCTGCAGAGGCAAAGATCGACGACGACCTCGCCAAGCAGTTCGGCATGGAATCGCTCGACGCGATGAAGGATGCCATCCGTGAGGCGGTGAAGCGCGATCTCGACGCGCAGTCGCGCCGCAAGGTGAAGAAGGCGCTGCTCGACGCGCTGGACGAGAAATACGATTTCGAGCTGCCGCCGAGCCTCGTCGAGCAGGAGTTCAACGCTGTCTGGTCGCAGGTCATGTCCGACCTGCAGAACAATTCGAAGACCTTCGAGGATGACGGTACGACCGAGGAAGAGGCCAAGGCGGAATATCACAAGATCGCCGAGCGCCGCGTGCGTCTGGGCCTCGTCCTCGCGCAGATCGGCGAAAAGGGCGAAATCCAGGTCACCGACGACGAGGTCACCCAGGGCCTGGTCGAGCGTGTGCGCCAGTTCCCCGGCCAGGAAAAGCAGGTCTGGGAATTCTATCAGAAGAACCCTCAGGCTCTGGCGGAGATCCGCGCCCCGATCTTCGAGGAGAAGGTCGTCGACCATATCCTCAACGAGGTGACGGTCGAGGAGGAGAAGGTTGATCGCGACACGCTCTTCGCCGATGAAGAGGAAGAGGGTACCGCCGCTTCGGAAGAGAAGCCGAAGGCCAAGGGGGCTTCGAAGAGCAAGGCCAAGTCTGCGGATAAGTCTGCGGATAAGTCTGCGGATAAGTCGGAAGACAAGTCCGAGGGCGCGGTTGAGCCGAAAGCCGCATCCAAGGCCAAGAGCAAGTCCGAACCCAAGACTGAATCGGGTGAAGGCGAGGAGGCGGCTCCAGCCAAGAAGCCGCGTGCCAAGGCCAGGAAGGCCGAGGATTGAAGCACTGTCCAGACCGAGTGTGATGTTCGGTAACGGTGATTTCAGTCTGGATTGCGGCCGGTCACGGCCCTAGGTTATCAATATCTCTGGCCGCGCCCTCATCAGGCGCGGCCTAATTTTCAGGAGCGGTGAGACGATGAGAGATCCGATCGAGGTCTATAACAGCACGCTGGTGCCGATGGTGGTGGAGCAATCCAGCCGCGGCGAGCGGTCCTTCGACATTTATTCGCGCCTTTTGCGCGAACGCATCATTTTCCTGACCGGGCCGGTCGAGGATCACACAGCTTCGCTGGTCGTGGCGCAATTGCTCTTTCTCGAGGCAGAGAATCCGAAGAAGGAGATTTCCTTCTACATCAACTCGCCCGGTGGCGTGGTCACGTCTGGCCTGTCGATCTACGACACGATGCAGTTCATCCGCTGTCCGATCTCGACGCTCTGCGTCGGCCAGGCAGCTTCGATGGGCTCGCTCCTGCTCTGCGCCGGTGAACCTGGGCAGCGCTTTGCCCTGCCGAACGCCCGAATCATGGTGCACCAGCCCTCCGGCGGCTTTCAGGGGCAGGCCACCGACATCCTGATTCACGCCCGCGAAATAGAGGCGTTGAAGCGTCGCCTGAATGAAATCTACGTGAAGCATACCGGTCGTGACATCGCCGCGGTCGAGCAGGCGCTGGAGCGCGACAATTTCATGACGGCCGAGGCTGCGAAGGAATTCGGCCTGATCGACGATGTGATCAGCAAGCGTGCGGAGGCGGAGGGCTGAGGCCTGATGCCGGGAATACCGTCTCGCTGGGCCTCTCGCGCCACGAGCCGCGACGGTCGGTCTCTGCGCATCGGGGAGAAAACGCTTCCCGGTGCGCTTGACCTATTGATCAAGGGGGCGCAGCGTGATTGCATCGAAATTCGGCGATTCAAACACCACCATCCGTGGTTCTGCCTTTAGGGCTACATTTTGTTAGTCCGGCGCATATATGGTGAGATAGCCGGTCGTCGTTGCGGATCGGCGCCGGAAATTGGAGAGATAGTATGAGCAAGGCTGGCGGAAACGATTCGAAGAGCACGCTGTATTGCTCGTTCTGCGGCAAGAGCCAGCACGAAGTGCGCAAGCTGATCGCGGGTCCCACGGTTTTCATCTGCGATGAATGTGTCGAGCTGTGCATGGATATCATCCGTGAGGAATCCAAGACCTCGCTGGTCAAGTCCCGGGACGGGGTGCCCACACCGAAGGAGATCCGCAACGTTCTCGACGATTACGTGATCGGGCAGAATCACGCCAAGAAGGTGCTTTCTGTCGCAGTGCACAATCACTACAAGCGCCTCGCTCACGCGCAGAAGCATGCCGAGGTCGAGCTGGCCAAGTCGAATATCCTGCTGATCGGTCCGACCGGTTCGGGCAAGACGCTGCTCGCGCAGACGCTGGCGCGCATCCTCGACGTGCCGTTCACCATGGCCGATGCGACGACGCTGACCGAGGCGGGCTATGTCGGTGAGGATGTGGAAAATATCATCCTCAAGCTCCTGCAGGCGTCTGATTACAACGTCGAGCGCGCCCAGCGCGGCATCGTCTATATCGACGAGATCGACAAGATCTCCCGCAAGTCCGACAATCCGTCGATCACGCGGGACGTCTCGGGTGAAGGTGTGCAGCAGGCCCTGCTCAAGCTGATGGAAGGCACTGTCGCCTCGGTTCCGCCCCAGGGCGGGCGCAAGCATCCGCAGCAGGAATTCCTTCAGGTGGACACCACCAACATCCTCTTCATCTGCGGCGGAGCCTTTGCGGGTCTCGACAAGATCATCTCGAGCCGCGGCAAGGGCACCTCGATCGGCTTCGCAGCGCAGGTCTCGGGCCCCGATGATCGCCGTATGGGCGAAATCTTCCGCGAGGTGGAGCCGGAAGACCTGCTGAAATTCGGCCTGATCCCGGAATTCGTGGGTCGTGTGCCCGTGCTTGCGACTCTGGAGGACCTTGACGAGGCCGCGCTGATCCAGATCCTCAGCGAGCCGAAGAATGCGCTCGTCAAGCAGTATCAGCGGCTGTTCGAAATGGAAGATGTCCAGCTCACATTCCAGGACGAGGCGCTGAGCCTGATCGCCCGCAAGGCCATCGAACGCAAGACCGGTGCGCGCGGGCTGCGGTCTATCCTCGAGACGATCCTGCTCGATACGATGTACGATCTGCCAGGCATGGAATCGGTCGAACAGGTGGTGATCAGTCCGGAGACGGTTGAAGGCAATGCCGGCCCGCTGATCATCCATGCCGATCGCGGCAACGAGTCTTCCCAGACGGCGAGCGCGTAACGACACGCTGCCTGGAAGGCGACTGGCTGCGTTTCGCGGATCGGCCAACGGTTGAAATATCCGGATACGGACGCCACTTATCGAGTATCCCGTTCGCCATGCTTCGAAGAAGGTGGCGAACTGCAGGCTCTCCAGCGATCTCTCCGCGAGAGCCCGTCCAGCGCGATAGCACATTCCGTGGAAACGGCTGGACGTTCAAAAGGCTAAAGGACGTCGTTTAATGACACAGTCGAAAAACCGCACTCCGATCGAGCCCGGCACCGAGGGCGTCTACGCGGTTCTTCCCCTGCGCGACATCGTGGTGTTTCCCCACATGATCGTGCCGCTCTTCGTCGGTCGGGAAAAGTCGATCCGCGCGCTTGAGGAGGTGGTCAAGAACGATCAGCACATCGTTCTCGCCACACAGATCAACGCGACGGAAGATGACCCAGCGGCCGACGGCATCTACAAGGTCGGAACCATCGCCAGCGTGTTGCAGCTTCTCAAGCTTCCCGACGGCACCGTGAAGGTGCTCGTCGAGGGGGCAGGGCGTGCGCGCATTGATGAATATGTGCCCAACGAGGAATATTATGAGGCCCGGATCACGGCCCTGCCCAACGAGGTGGGAGACCGGATCGAGGCCGAAGCGCTGGCGCGCTCGGTGCTCAATGAGTTCGAGGGCTATGTCAAGCTCAACAAGAAGGTCTCCCCGGAAGTCGTGGCCGCCGTGTCGCAGATCGAGGATCCGGCCAAGCTTGCCGATACCGTTGCCTCGCATCTCGCGGTGAAGGTGTCGGAGAAGCAGGAGATCCTGGAGCTTGCCACCGTGGCCGAGCGCCTTGAGCGCGTTCTGGGCCAGATGGAGAGCGAGATCTCCGTTCTGCAGGTCGAGAAGCGGATCCGCACCCGCGTCAAGCGCCAGATGGAGAAGACGCAGCGCGAGTATTATCTGAATGAGCAGATGAAGGCCATTCAGAAGGAACTCGGCGACGAGGACGGTCGCGACGAGCTCGGGGAGCTCGAAGAGCGCATCAACAAGACGAAGCTGTCCAAGGAGGCCCGCGAAAAGGCGACGGCCGAATTGAAGAAGCTGCGCCAGATGTCGCCGATGTCGGCCGAGGCCACGGTCGTGCGCAATTATCTCGACTGGATGCTGGGCATCCCCTGGGGCAAGCGCTCCAAGGTGAAGAAGGATCTCAATGCGGCGCAGAACGTGCTCGATACCGATCATTTCGGTCTCGACAAGGTCAAGGAGCGCATCGTCGAGTATCTTGCCGTGCAGCAGCGCGCCAACAAGCTGACCGGGCCGATTCTCTGCCTCGTCGGCCCGCCCGGCGTGGGCAAGACCTCGCTCGGCAAGTCGATCGCGCGTGCGACGGGGCGTGAATTCGTGCGCATGTCGCTGGGCGGCGTGCGTGACGAGGCCGAGATTCGCGGCCACCGGCGTACCTATATCGGCTCGCTGCCCGGCAAGATCATCCAGTCCATGCGCAAGGCGAAGACGATCAATCCCCTCATCCTGCTCGACGAGATCGACAAGATGGGCCAGGACTTCCGTGGTGATCCTTCTTCGGCACTGCTGGAAGTGCTTGATCCCGAGCAGAATTCCACCTTCGCCGATCACTATCTGGAGGTAGAATACGATCTGTCGAACGTGATGTTCGTCACCACGGCCAACACGCTCAACATTCCGGCGCCGTTGCTCGACCGCATGGAGACGATCCGCATCGCGGGTTATACCGAGGACGAGAAGCAGGAAATCGCGCGCCGTCACCTGATCCCGCAGGCCATCAAGAAGCATGGCCTCAAGGCCGAGGAATGGGCGATTGATGATAGCGGGCTGCTGCTGCTGATCCGGCGCTATACGCGCGAAGCGGGGGTGCGCAATCTCGAGCGCGAGCTTTCGAACCTGGTGCGCAAGGCCGTCAAGCAGATCCTCACGGAGAAGATCGAGAAGGTCGTCGTCACCGAATCCAACCTGTCCGATTATCTGGGCGCGCCGAAATATCGTTTCGGCGAGGTCGAGGCGGAGGACATGGTCGGCGTCGTCACCGGGCTCGCCTGGACCGAGGTCGGCGGCGAGTTGCTGACGATCGAGGGCGTGATGATGCCCGGCAAGGGCAAGATGACCGTCACTGGCAATCTGCGTGACGTGATGAAGGAATCGATTTCCGCCGCGGCCTCCTATGTCCGCTCGCGGGCCATCGATTTCGGCATCGAGCCGCCTTCCTTCGACAAGCGTGATATCCACGTGCACGTGCCGGAGGGCGCCACGCCCAAGGACGGGCCGTCTGCGGGTATCGCCATGGCGACGGCGATCGTGTCGATCCTCACCAGCATTGCCGTGCGGCGCGATATCGCCATGACCGGCGAAGTGACGCTGCGTGGGCGCGTGCTCCCCATCGGCGGCCTCAAGGAGAAGCTCCTGGCCGCACTGCGCGGCGGCATCAAGAAGGTGCTGATCCCGGAGGAGAACGTGAAGGATCTCGCGGACGTGCCGGCCAACATCAAGGCCGGGCTGGAGATCGTCCCCGTATCGCGGATGGAGCAGGTGCTGGAGCATGCGCTGGTGCGGATGCCCGAGTCGATCACCTGGGATGAAGCGACGCAGGCAGAGAAGGTCTCGACCGTGGTCGATGATGACAATCCGGGCATGGTTGCGCACTGAGCTGCGTCGGCTGCCCTGATGGAAGCGTTGCGGGCGCGCTGTGGACGAATCGTCCGCAGCGCGTTCTCTTTTGCGGTGCAACTTTCCGACGCTGACGGTGCCTGATTGCGACACTATCCCGCCATCCCCCGATTTTCCGGCCCGAAATCCGGATTTCGACTTGCGATCACGCCTCGTTGCGGTATCACCGAAGGCATCGAAATGCCGTCTGGACAAGGCTTCCGGTCGGCAGATCCAGTTGGAGGAAGATGCGATGAACAAAGGTGAGCTCGTCACCGCCATGTCCGAGAAGACCGGCCTGTCCAAGGCGCAGACCGGCGAAGCTCTGGACGCTGCTCTCGACACCATTCAGGAAGCCCTGTCCAAGGGCGACGAAGTGAAGATCGTCGGATTCGGCACCTTCGCGGTGGCCCACCGTGCCGCTGGTGAAGCGCGCAACCCGCGCACCGGTGAAAAGGTTCAGGTTCCGGCCAGCAAGACGCCGAAGTTCAAGGCGGGTGCCGGCCTCAAGGATGCCGTCAACAAGTAATCCGATATCGGCGGCATGGATCAGATGATCCATGCCTGTCGGGACCGGCCGGGGGTGGCCCGGTCGGGTCGAGCGTGCAGAAAGGCCGCATCACTGTCGGATTTCAGGCGTTGCGGCCCTTGCCACTGGAGCGGCCTGCGGTTCTGCGGTCGCCCGGTTTGCGTTCCCGCTGAAGCGGGCAGGGCGGTTAGCTCAGTTGGTAGAGCATCTCGTTTACACCGAGAGGGTCGGCGGTTCGAGCCCGTCACCGCCCACCATATATTCCGCGTCAGATGCCGCCGGTTGCTCAACTGGAAATTCCTGCGTGGGTTTCGCGATGGGCGGAGCACGCGGCGGGTGATTCTCTACGGGGCATGCCAGGCGGAGTTCATCCCAGGCGCAGTTTATTTCCGGCTGATGGGCTCGGCTTATTCCGCGCTGAGATTGGTGACGGCGATTGCGCTGGGAAAGAGCGTATCGCCAACATTCAGGACCTGCATCCGAAGGGTCACCGTTCCGCCGGGCGCGACACGCACAGATGGGCGAGCGAGGAAAGGGAGTGCTGATCGAGATTGAAGTGACTTGAAAGGTGTTGCGCCGCCAGAACCGCTGGCTTGTTCCCATGCTTTCAGCAGTGGCGCCGGTAAGTTCTGGACTGGAATAAAATTACTTCGGTTCACAGTTTCTCTCAGCGGATAAGCCTGCCCGCCTAGTGTATGGAGTGATATCATTCCGCGATCATTATACTGAGTGCCAACAAATTCAGGATATTCAGTTGTTATGAAGCTTCCAAAGCCAGTAAGATAAAACCGGTTCACCCCTGCAGCCATGACAAAATCTTTTTCCACGATTGTCTGTCTACGACCTGCATTGTTGACCGTATAAATCCTTGTATTGGCCGGTGACCGCAGGCTGCCGATTGAATTGCCGTGTTGTTGTAGATTGATCGCCTCGTCGCCCTCGACCAACCTGAATTGGCTCTCAGCTTGGACTGCATCTTGAGTGACGAACAGATCGTTTGCAAGGGTATCAGAATTTCTTGGAGTTGGAGGGTTATGGCTCGTATTGCCATTTCCCACTGTTGATATATTGCTTGTAACGACAGAGTAAGCATTTCCCCTGGCTGTATTTACTCTCGCCCAGTTGGTTACTGTTCTGCCTGGTTGACTGCGCGTCGCCAAATTATCTAAGGTATCTTTCAGGCTATCTATTTTGTGATTCGCGTTTATGCTCCCTGGCAGAATGTACTCAGTGCCCTGCTGGCTTCCCAACATTACAGCAAAATCAAATCCAACATTGAAACTAATAAAATTATGACCTGTATTTCCTCGAAGATTCGCCTGAACGAAATTCGAGCCTAATGTGTTAAAGCCAATTCCGCGACGATTTGATTGGTAAGAAGCTTCCTGCGCTAACCCCCCTCCAAGTGAGTGGCCCACGAATGTTGCTTTCATGTTTTTCTGTTTGACCGTTCTTCCAACCAATTTAGCTAGTCTGTATTGCTGCGAAATAGGAACTATTAATTGTGTTGCTGCTGCATCCAGATCTTGAAAATTATCTGAACCAGCAAAAGATATCATGTAATTGCCTTCTATGTCTTTGTAAATTGCTCCCTTGAAGCCAGAAGTCTCAACAATATTATTGATTTCGTTCGGACTATCACTGTTTTCTACTAAAAAATCCCCAAGTGATTGATGAAATCTGAAGCCACTGATAGAACGCTTTTCACCGGGCGAGTATGCAGCCTCGGCAAATTCCAGATACTTCAAGGCCACCGTCGCCGCTTCCTGCATATTCAATACAGCGCGATCGGATTGTCTCGGCGCGATACCCTGTGCCTGGCCCGTTGCCGGAACGAGTGCCGTCCCGGCCATGATCATCAGGATTGCAAGCGGGTAGCGTCCAAGGAGCTGGTGTAATTTCAGTGCCGTCAACGGTGTGATCCTGGGTGGCCATCGAGGTGTATGGTCGAGGTGGAGTTTGCTGACTTCAACCCCGGACCACATGGAGACCCCGATGACCAAGACGAACATGGACCTGTCCGAACTTCTGGCCAAGCACGATCAGGGAGACTTTCTGCGCAGCGTTGCCGAGGCCGTCCTGCAGCTGATCATGGAGGCGGATGTCGAAGGCCTGATCGGCGCTGGCAAGCACGAGCGCAGCGGCGAACGCACGACGTGGCGTAACGGGTATCGAGAGCGCGCTCTCGATACCCGTCTGGGCACGCTGAACCTGCGGGTTCCCAAGCTGCGTCAAGGCAGTTACTTCCCGGGCTTTCTCGAAGCGCGCAAGACCTCGGAACAGGCGCTGGTGGCCGTCATCCAGGAGGCGTGGATCAGTGGTGTCTCGACCCGTCGCGTCGATGAGCTGGTGCAGGCCATGGGGCTGAGCGGCATTTCGAAGAGCACGGTGTCGAAGCTGTGCAAGGACATCGACGAACGTGTCGGCGAGTTCCTGAACCGCCCGCTCACCGGCGAATGGCCCTATCTCTGGCTCGACGCCACCTATCTGAAGGTGCGCCAGGGCGGACGGATCGTACCAGTCGCCGCAATAATCGCCGTGGCCGCCAACACCGAGGGACGCCGTGAGATCATCGGCCTCGGTATCGGCCCGTCCGAGGCCGAGACATTCTGGACCGAGTTCCTTCGATCCCTGCGCGTTCGCGGCCTGGGGGGCGTCAGACTGGTCATCAGCGACGCGCATACAGGCCTCAAAGCCGCCATCGCCCGGGTCTTCGAAGCAACCTGGCAACGCTGTCGCGTCCACTGGATGCGCAACGCCCTGGCCCATGTCTCGCGTGGTCAGCATACTGTCGTCGCCGCTGCCATCCGACAGGCCTTCGATCAACCCGACCGCACCCATGCCGGCGAAACCTGGCGCAAGGTCGCAGAGCAACTGCGCCCGCGCTGGCCAAAACTGGCCGATCTCATGGATGCCAGCGAGCACGACGTGCTGGCCTACATGTCATTCCCGCGCCAGCATCGCACCAAACTGCACAGCACGAACCCAATTGAACGTCTGAACAAGGAGGTCAAGCGACGCGCCGACGTCGTCGGGATCTTCCCCAATGAAGCATCCATCATGCGTTTGATCGGCGCCGTGCTCTTCGAGCAGAATGACGAATGGCAGACATCAAGCCGCTACATGATGGTCGAGGCATTCGCACAGATCGACAAGGAGGAGATCGATCCCATCCTCAGCATAACCACAAAAGCCGCCTGATCATGACCTCAGGCCATCCAGAAAATTACACCAGCTTGACGGACGCGACCTTGCAAGCGGGGTCAGTATGCCTCGGTTCCGGAGACGGGGCGCGGAGGCGGGCAGGCGTTTCACTGGCATCGTCGTGGCTTTCTGCGCAGGTGAGTCCGGTCAGTTCAGGTCAGAATTCGAGGTTGGCGGAGAGGGTGAACTGGGCTCCGATGAAGCGTCTCGTCTGGCCCGTCAGAAACACCCGGTCTTCGTTGAGGTGCATCGCTTGCGCTCTGGCCGTGAGCGTTGCGCCGGAATCGTTGGCGAGGGTCAGATGGGGCCCCACCATCCATCGGGTGCGGGCGGGGATGAAGAGATCGCTCTTCGGATCGTAGTCATTGGCCGTGCGCCGAAGCACCGAGCCAGCAAGGCCCCAACGGCCCCAGCTGCGGGCCTGTGACCAGTTCAGGCTGAGTTGCAGGATATCACCGGCGGAGCGCGCCTCTTCGCGTTCGAAGTTCCCGGTGAACGGATCGAAAAAATGGTTGCGCCTCTGGCGCGTCACCGACCATTGGGCCTCGACCTGCTGCCCCTCGCCAAAGGCGCGGGCGGCCGTACCGAAAACCGTCCAGCCGTCGCCGGGACGGAAGTACTCGAAGCCTTCGATAAGCGAACTCGTCTGGCTGCCAAAGCGGAAGCCGATGCTCGCGCGACCGGTGTCTGCCTCATAAGCAAGGTCCGTCGAAGCGACGATCTCGTCACCGGATTGAAAGCGGAAGGGGAAGTTGCCGTCCGGCACATAGGGGCCTGAAAACTTGTAGGTCGCCGCTGTCGTCAGCGACCAGCGGTCGTCGGCATGCCATGTGACACCGCCGCCGATCTGCGTGTTCAGGCCTTCACCAAGGCGCGTATGACCCACAAGATCACCATCCATGATGGCGTTCTTCTCGCGTCCAAACAGTGTCGATCGTCCGACGGGCAGGTTGGCCGAAGCTGTCAGGAACGGGAACAGCGTCCCTTGCGCCGTGGCGAATGTAAGTGTCGCGTTGAAGGTGGCATCAGTGGGCCCTTGCGCGCGACCGGGGCGCCAGGGCGTGCTGCGCTCGGAGCGAATGAAACCGACCCGGTTGGCATATTCGAACATGACCGCATCCGTCATGGCGGTACTGGGTCGTCAGAAGCGATGTCCACTGATGTCCGCGCTCCTGGGCCGCCAATTGGCGCCAGCTGTAAAACCGGTTCTCGTATTCAAGCTGCAGGCTTTCCTCAGCAGCGTGTGCACCGGCCGGCGCGAAAGGCACGAGGGAATTCTGTGCCGGTTGCTGGGCTGTATAGGGCGCCGCGCAGAGCAGGGCCGCAGCGAACCAGGCCTTGCGGATATGGGGCAGACGAAACGGCATGGTGTCTTCTTTGATCGATTCTCACACAATCAAAGACTGTTTTATTAAGGTTAATGCATGATGAATTTCAGATTGCGCCACTTTGCAGCATGGCCTGTTTCCAGCCTGTTTTTGTCGTTGGGACGCGTGTGCCGGATAGGAATGCGCGGGTCTCGATATTGATATTCACGCATTGTTTCGCTTGGCATCAATGAACGGCTTGCAGGTCGAAGCCGAAACAGTTGGTTGTCGCACCGGCTGGTCCTGCCCCCTGCTACAAGTCGCGCAGCATGATTGGCAGAGGCGGTGCTTCGCCGGATCGCAAAATGCTTTGCCCAAGTGACATGCCCGGGTGATTCTCTGAACGGCAAGGCTCGCCATCGCTCAGCCACGATGTACAAGCTGTTGGGAAAAGGCATGAAAGATCATTTTCATGCTTCTTTCGTCTTCGCATGATCCTATCTGGCGCGGCGGGGCGTCTTCGCGATTGTGCAAGGCGGGACGCTTCGCTATAAGGCACGCAAGCCGAGGGGGCAGCCGACGGCGCGCAGGCGCCGCAAGGGCGAACGACAAAGGATCACGATGACGAACACGGTTATCGAAACGTCCTATCGTCCGAGTGAGGACGAACCGTTCATGAACGAGCGCCAGCGCGAGTATTTCCGGCGCAAGCTCATCCAATGGAAGCAGGACATCATCCGGGAAGCGGCGGTGACGTTGACCACGCTGCAGAACGAGAACGAGAATCATCCCGACATTGCTGATCGCGCTTCATCCGAAACGGATCGCGCGATCGAGTTACGCGCCCGTGATCGCCAGCGCAAGCTGATCGCCAAGATCGATGCCGCTCTGGCGCGGATCGAGGATGGCAGCTACGGCTATTGCGAGGAGACCGGCGAACCGATTTCTCTCAAGCGACTGGAAGCGCGGCCGATCGCCACCCTGTCGCTGGAGGCGCAGGAGGCTCACGAGCGCAACGAGCGGGTCCATCGTGACGATTGAGCGCGTCGCGTTAAGGCGTCAGGCAGTGGGTGGATCGGGGTTTCTGCCGGTTTCACACGGCACTGCGCCCATCGCGACCGACTGGCGCGGGATTGACATCGGGTGCGATGACCTGCGTCGCTGTTTGGCCGGGCGCCGAGTCGCGATTATATTGGCGGGAATTCCTTGTTTTCGCCTCGTCGCGCCAATAGGTTTGTATGTAACGAGGTTTGGTTGAACGCCCGAGGGCGTCCTGGGAGGTTGGTTATGAGCCCGAGTATTTGGCAAATCATCATCGTCGGCGTGCTGCTCGTCCTGCTCTTCGGGCGCGGCAAGATTTCGGAAATGATGGGCGACGTGGCGAAGGGCATCAAGGCCTTCAAGAAGGGCATGAGCGAGGATGAAATCGCCGCTGCCGAGGCTGAGGAGGAGAAAAAAGATCCCCCCAAGGCCATCGAGCATCAGAATACGGCGACCGCCGAGACCAGGGACAGCAAGGTCGCGCAGAAGAAGGCGGGCTGAGGCCGGCTTAACGGATGCGGTGACGCGAGAGTGCGGTGAGATGCGGCATGCCCGGCATGCCGGTGATTCGCCGCGCAGGCTGTGAGGCGGCGGAGCATGTTGAATTTCAGCTGGATGGAGATTCTGCTGATCGGGGCGATCGCGCTGATCGTGATCGGCCCGAAAGAGCTGCCCGGTACGCTGCGCACGATCGGGCGCATGATCGGCAAGGTCCGGCGGCTGGCTTCCGATTTTCAGGGACAGTTCAACGAGGCTCTGCGCGAGGCCGATCTCGACCATGTCCGCAAGGATCTCGATAATCTCAACAAGCAGACGACCCGGGCGCTGAATCCGGCCAAATCCGTTCGCGACGAGGTCGCCGGGGTGCGCGATCAGGTCAAGGGCGCGATCGACGGAAGCGGGACGAAAGCCGCCGATGCGGGCGCGGCGACGGCGGCAGCGAGTACAACGGAAGCGCAACCCGGCGCATCTGCCGCAACGGGACAGGGTGCGCCAGCCAAGTCGGGTGCCTCCAAGTCGGGGGCCTCCAAGTCGGGGGCCTCCAAGTCGACTGCCTCCAAGCCGGCTGCCTCCAAGCCAGCCTCTGCGAAACCATCTCCTGCGAAGCGCGCTTCCGACAAGCCTTCTGCTACAAAATCAACGGCCTCCAAATCCGGCCCAGCCAAATCCACCGCCAAAGCGACCGCCAGGGAAGAGAGCAAGACGTGACGACGCATGTGGACGAGGACGAGATCGAAGCGTCCCGCGCGCCTCTCATCGAACATCTCATCGAGCTGCGTCAGCGCCTGATCCGGGCGATGATCGCCTTCGTGGTGATGTTCGTCCTCTGCTTCACCTTCGCGCGCACGATCTACAACATCCTCGTCCAGCCCTATGTGCAGGCGCTCGCCACGCCGGAAGAGGCGCGGATGATCTACACGCACGGGCTGGAATATTTCTTCACCCAGCTGCAGGTCGCCTTCTTCGGCGCCGCCTTCCTCGCTTTTCCCTATGTCGCGATGCAGATCTACAAATTCATCGCGCCGGGGCTCTATAAAAACGAGCGCAACGCCTTCATCCCCTATCTCGTGGCGACGCCGCTGCTATTCGCGCTCGGCGCCTGCGTGGTCTATTTTGTGGCCATGCCGCTCCTGATGCTTTTTTCCGTCGGTATGCAGCAGCTCGCCACCGAGGGGCAGCCGATGATCGAATTCCTGCCCAAGGTGGGGGAATATCTTTCGCTGATCATGATGCTGATCTTCGCCTTCGGCATCTGCTTCCAGCTGCCGGTGATCCTGACCTTGCTCGCCCGCGCCGGGCTGATCGATTCGGATTATCTCAGGGCGAAGCGCAAATATGCGGTGGTGCTGGTCTTTATCGTGGCCGCCTTCTTCACGCCGCCGGACGTGATCAGCCAGTTCGCCCTTGCGATACCGACGCTGCTTCTTTACGAGGCAAGCATCTTCTCCGTCAGGATGGTCGAGAAGAAGCGGGCGGAAGCCGAGGCCGCGCGCGACGCCGAGATCTGACGTAGCCCTTGCGTCGATCCGGCGAGGTCAGTCCCGGCGCCGAGTCGATGAGCCATGCACGATATCCGCGCGATCCGCGAAAACCCCGATGGATTCGATCAGGCGCTGATGCGCCGCGACAAGAGCTTCGCCGGTACCGCCGCCGGGCTTGTTGCCCTCGATGACGAGCGCCGGCGCATCATCGGCGAATTGCAGACGCTCCAGGAGACGCGCAATGCGCGCTCCAGGGAGATCGGCAAGGCCAAGGCGGCGAAGGACGAGGCGCGCGCGCAGGAACTGATGGCGGAGGTCTCCGCGCTCAAGGAGCGTGCTCCGGCGCTCGAGGCCGACCAGCGCCGCGTCGAGCGCGAGATTCACGACGCGCTCGCAGCCCTGCCCAATCTGCCCGCCGACGAGACGCCCGATGGCGCGGACGAGGCGGAGAATGTCGAGAGAAGCCACTATGGCACGCCGCGCGAGGGCGAGGCGGCGCAGCATTTCGAGCTCGGCGAGGCCATGGGCCTGATGGATTTCGAAACGGCCGCCAAGCTCTCCGGCTCGCGCTTCGTCGTGACCAAGGGCCAGATCGCACGGCTGGAACGCGCGCTCGGCCAGTTCATGATCGACCTGCATACGGGCGAGCACGGCTATACCGAGGTCAACCCGCCGCTGCTCGTGCGCGACGAGGCCATGTTCGGTACGGGGCAGCTTCCAAAATTTGCGGAGGATCTTTTTGAAGTCATTCGGGAGTGGCGACAATTCCAAATGGAATTGGGTCCAAAAATACTTCAGAATAACGAGCGCAAAAGGGCGATGGATATTTTAGAAAAATTCAATAGCTCGCTTAATGCGCGGATGCAGGACGCAAAAAGTAAGGGGCTCAATGTCTCTTGGGTGGGGCCGATTTTCCAAGATTTAACTGATGCATTTGGTCAATATAAGGATGAATTCGGCGAGTTCCGAGATGCGTTTGATCAGCTGATACCGCGTGAGAAAGAGTTAAGCCAGCAACGCCTTAAGGGTTCATACCTCATCCCCACAGCCGAAGTCCCGCTCACCAATCTCGTGCGCGAATCCATCCTCGCCGAAGAAGAGCTTCCCCTGCGCTTCACCGCGCTGACGCCGTGCTTCCGGGCGGAAGCCGGCTCGGCGGGGCGCGATACGCGCGGCATGCTGCGCCAGCACCAGTTCTGGAAATGCGAGCTCGTCTCGATCACCGCGCCGGAGACATCGCGCGACGAGCACGAGCGCATGCTCGCCTGCGCCGAGGCGGTGATGCAAAAGCTCGACATTCCCTATCGCGTCATGACCTTGTGCACGGGCGATATGGGCTTTGCCGCGCAGAAGACCTACGATATCGAGGCCTGGCTGCCCGGCCAGCAGGCCTATCGCGAGATCTCCTCCTGCTCCGTCTGCGGCGATTTCCAGGCACGGCGCATGGGCGCGCGCTTCCGCCGCGACGGCAAGCCGCACTTCGTGCACACGCTCAACGGCTCCGGCGTTGCCGTCGGGCGCGCGCTGATCGCGGTGATGGAGAATTATCAGAACGCTGACGGCTCCGTCACGGTCCCGTCAGCACTCGCGCCCTATATGGGCGGGATCACCCGTATCGAAAGGCAGCCCTGAGACCATGCGCATCCTCTGCACCAATGACGACGGCATCCACGCTCCCGGCCTGAAGGCGCTGGAGGCGATCGCGCGGCAATTGTCGGACGACGTCATCGTCGTTGCGCCCGAGACGGACCAGAGCGGCGTCTCGCATTCGCTCTCGCTCAACGATCCGCTGCGCCTGCGCGAAATATCCGAGCGTCATTTTGCCGTGAAGGGCACGCCGACGGATTGCGTCATCATGGCGATGCGCTCGATCCTGGCCGATCGCAAGCCGGATCTGATCCTCTCCGGCGTCAATCGCGGCCAGAACGTCGCCGAGGATGTCAGCTATTCGGGCACCATTGCGGCGGCGATTGAGGGGACCATGCTCGGGGTGCGCTCCATCGCCCTGTCGCAGGCCTATGGGCCGGGCGGGCGCAACAAGGTGAAGTTCCACACTGCCGAGCATCATGGGCCGGGTATCGTGCGCAAGCTGCTCGAGATGGAATGGCCGCGCCATTCGCTGGTCAATGTGAACTTCCCCGATTGCGAGCCCGACGAGGTCGTCGCCACCGTCGCGACCAACCAGGGCCTGCGCGACCAGGCGTTCCTCAAGATCGACGAGCGCGAGGATGGGCGCGGCAATCCGTATTACTGGATCGCCTTCGCAAAGACCGATTTCACCCCCGGCCATGGCACCGATCTGTGGGCGATCCGCAGCAACCGCATTTCGATCACGCCGCTCAAGCTCGATTATACTGACGAGCCGACGCTGACGCAGTTCGCGCAGGTCTTTCGCTGAGAGGGTGAGCCGCCGCCTTCACGGGCTGCGGTTCTCACCGCCCTCGGCGATGAAGGTCTTCAGCTCGTCGAGCGAGGCGAAGTGGTAATCGCCGTCGGGCGTTTTTGCGTCGATCGAGCCGTCGGCATACATCGTGTAGGTATTGCCGCCGGATTCGTAGGTGCCGACGACGCTGAGCTCCGGCGCCGGAGCGGGTTCTTCCGGTTCCGGTTCGGGGATGGGCGCCGGTTCAGGCTCGTGGGCAGGAACGGGTTCGGCCACGGCTTCTGCTTCGAGCTCGGGCTCCGCCTCCGGTTGTGGGGCGGGTTCCGGCTCGGATTCGATCGCCGCAGGCAGGCGTTCCGTCTCCGGGATGATCTCCGGTTCCGGCTCGGGCAGGGCAGGGGCGTATTCCGGCTCCTCGGTCGCGGTCTGCGCCTCCAGAAGCGTGGCGAAGCGCTCTTGCTCCAGGGAGACGGCAGCCTCGTGCGAGACAGCCTGATCGGCTTGCAGATCCTGCGCGGCCCGCTCATCGGGCGCATCCATCATGTCGGCCGAGGGTGCCGGCTGATCGACCTCCTGATCATCCGGCAGGACGGTTGCGGCTTTCTCCGACGAGGGCTCCTCGACCGTGACGGGCTCGGAAACCTCCGGCGCGGCGCTCACTGGCTTTTGCGCATCGGGTGCGGGCGGAACCGTATCGACAGGCGGGAATTGTTCGGGCGGCTCCGCGCCGCGTGATTCTTGCGGCGTCGCGGCGGGCGGGAGATCTTCCGCGAACAGCGCATCGGCGACGGCATTGCGCAGCCCGTCCTCGCTATCCGGTACTTCGCCGACCGGTTTGTCGCGCACAACGTCATGGCCGATAGCGCTCTCAGGCGCGGATTGCGCAACGAACGGGTCTGTCGAGTCGAGCGTTTTGGCCTCTGGCGCGCGGGTGAGGAAATCGTCGGCGTTGCTTGGCTTGGGCTCGGGTGCCTTTTCCACATCTGCCAGCGCCGTTTGCGGCGCTTGCGGATCGGGCAGCGACACTGTCTCGACGGCCTTGCTCGTCCCGGCTTTGCCGGCGAAGGCACCCTTCGCCTTGTCGAGACCGGCAAGCGCCATCGCGGCTGCCCCGGTGCGCGCAGCGCTGGCGGATGCGCTCTCGGCGGGGTCATACTGGGGGGAACCGCGGTGCGCGCGCAGGCTTGTATCGAGCTTGCGCAACTCGCTCGCGAGGAAGGCGATGCCGGCGAGGATGACGCCGCCGGTCGCGACGATGATCCCGGAGAGGACCTGCGTCCAGCCGCGTTCCAGAATGACGATTTCCCAGCCCGCGAAAACGGAATAAATGCCGCCGAGGACCATCGCGGCGGCGACGCAGTACAACGCGATGATCATGCGAATCCTCGTCACGCGAAAAACAGACTTGTGCAAAGGTTAAAGCTCTTGGGCGCCTTTGCCAATGACGCAACCCTGCGCAACGGCGATCTGCGTCCCGCGCAGGCGAAAAATCGGGCCCTGATGCAACGGAATGCGGGGGGTAACCGTTGCCGTGGCGTGCAATGGGGCTTACCTAAGCTTCGCAGTGCGCCCGCTTCATGCGCGGCGAACGGAAATTCGAATCAGGAGAGGAAATCACCATGTCCTTCAGCCTTCCCGATCTGCCCTACGCCTATGACGCGCTTCAGCCCTACATGTCGGCCGAGACGCTTGAATACCATCACGACAAGCACCACAACACCTATGTCACCACCGGCAACAAGCTGCTGGAGGGCTCGGAATTCGAGGGCAAGAGCCTCGAAGAGATCGTGAAGGGCTCGCACGGCGTCAACCAGGCGCTGTTCAACAATGCCGGCCAGCACTTCAACCATCTGCATTTCTGGAACTGGATGAAGCCCAATGGCGGCGGCGCCATTCCCGGTGCGCTGGAGAAGAAGATCACCGAGGATCTCGGTGGCGTCGACAAGATGAAGGAGGACTTCATCCAGGCCGGCGTGACGCAGTTTGGCTCCGGCTGGGCCTGGATCGCGGTGAAGAACGGCAAGCTCGAGATCATGAAGACCCCCAACGGCGAGAGCCCGCTGGTGCACGGCGCCACGCCGATCCTCGGCGTGGATGTGTGGGAGCACTCCTACTACATCGATTATCGCAACCGTCGCCCGGATTACCTCAAGGCCTTCATCGAGAATCTCGTCAATTGGGAATATGTCGAGAAGCTCTACAACGAGGCCGTCTGATCGATCGCACGACGATCCGGTCCCGGGGTGCATCCGCCTCCGCGAGAAAGCCCGCCGTCATGGCGGGCTTTTTTCTTTGTCCGCGGAGAATGATTTTTCCGCGGCCCCGCTTGCTTGCACGTGTCCGGCAATTACGATCAGCCGCCATGCCTGACACGACAACTGCGATCACATTGGCGCCCGGCCTCGTCTACCATCCGGGCTACCTTTCCCGCCCTGAGCAGGAAGCGCTCCTCGACAGCCTGCGGCAGGTGCTCCATGACGCGCCGCTCTACACCCCGCGCATGCCGCGCTCCGGCAAGCCGTTCTCGGTGCGCATGACGAATTGCGGGGCGCTCGGCTGGGTCGCCGATCAGGCCGGCTATCGCTACCAGCCGCACCACCCGGAGACGGGCCAGCCCTGGCCGGCCATGCCGCCGCGCGTGCTGCGCGCCTGGGAGGATCTCGCCGGCTATCCGCATCCGCCGGAAGCGTGTCTCGTCAATTATTACGCCGAAGCGGCAAAGATGGGGCTGCATCAGGATCGCGACGAGGCGGATTTCGACGCCCCCGTCGTCTCGCTCTCGCTGGGCGATACCGCCGTCTTCCGCTATGGCGGTACGCAGCGCGGCGATCCGACGAAATCGGTGAAGCTCGCCTCCGGCGATGCCATCGTCTTCGGCGGCGAATCGCGGCTCATCTTCCACGGCATCGACCGCCTGCAACGCGGCTCCTCGACGCTGCTCCCCGATGGCGGTCGCATCAACCTCACCCTGCGCCGCGTGAGCGCGCCGGGTGGGTGAGGCGTCACACCAGCCGGCTCTGCACCAGTGCCGCTTCGATGAAACTCGCAAACAGCGGATGCGGTTCGAAGGGGCGGGATTTCAGTTCCGGGTGGAACTGGACGCCGACGAACCAGGGGTGATCGGCGAGCTCGACGATTTCGGGCAGGAGGCCGTCCGGCGAGAGGCCGGAGAAGAGCATGCCTTTCCTCTCGAGATCCTCGCGATAGGCGAGATTGACCTCGTAGCGGTGGCGGTGGCGCTCGGAGATCGTCGTGGCGCCATAGATCTGCGCCACTTTCGAGCCGGGCTGGAGCGCGGCGTCATAGGCGCCGAGCCGCATCGTGCCGCCGAGATCGCCCTGTGCGGCGCGTTTCTCGAGCTCGTTACCGCGCAGCCATTCCGTCATCAGGCCGACGACGGGTTCGTCGGTCGGGCCGAACTCGCTCGATCCCGCCTTCTCGATGCCGGACAGCGAACGCACCGCCTCGATGACCGCCATCTGCATGCCGAAGCAGATACCGAAATAAGGTGTCTGGCGTTCGCGGGCAAAGCGCGCCGCACGGATCTTGCCTTCCGAGCCGCGATGGCCGAAGCCGCCGGGGACGAGGATGCCGTTCAGGCCTTCGAGGAAGGGGGCCGGGTCCTCGTGCTCGAAGACCTCGCTCTCGATCCATTCGAGATTGACCTTGACGCGGTTGGCAATGCCGCCATGCATCAGCGCCTCGATCAGCGATTTGTAGGCGTCCTTCAGCCCGGTATATTTGCCAACAATACCGATCGTGACCTCGCCTTCCGGGTTGGCGATGCGTTGCGAGATCGTGGTCCAGCGCGTCAGATCCGGCTCTGGCTCTTCCTTGATGCCGAAGGCGGAAAGGACTTCGTCGTCGAGCCCCTCGGCATGATAGGAGAGCGGCACGTCATAGATCGAGGGCGCGTCCTGCGCCTCGATCACCGCCGTCTCGCGGACATTGCAGAACAGCGCGAGCTTGCGCCGTTCATCCGGCGGGATCGGGCGATCGCAGCGGCAGAGCAGGATGTCGGGCTGGATGCCGATCGAGCGCAATTCGGCCACGGAATGCTGCGTCGGCTTCGTCTTGAGCTCGCCGGCGGAGGGGATGAAGGGCAGGAGCGTCAGGTGCACGAAGATCGACTGGCCGCGATCGAGATCGTTGGAGAGCTGGCGGATCGCCTCGAAGAACGGCAGGCCCTCGATATCGCCCACTGTGCCGCCGATCTCGACGAGGACGAAATCATAATCCTCGTTGCCGGAGACAACGAATTCCTTGATGGCGTTGGTGACATGCGGGATCACCTGGATCGTGGCGCCGAGATAGTCGCCGCGCCGCTCCTTGGTGATGATGTCGAGATAGATCCGCCCCGTGGTGATGTTGTCCTGCTTGGAGGCCGGCACACCGGTAAAGCGCTCGTAATGGCCAAGATCGAGATCGGTCTCCGCGCCATCGTCGGTGACAAAGACCTCGCCGTGCTGATACGGGCTCATCGTGCCCGGATCGACGTTGAGATAAGGGTCGAGCTTGCGCAGCCTGACCTTGTAGCCGCGCGCCTGGAGCAGCGCCCCGAGAGCCGCCGAGGCGAGGCCCTTGCCGAGCGATGAAACCACGCCGCCGGTGATGAAAACGTACCGCGTCATGGACTGGTATCCATAATCGAGCCCCGGCGATTCGCAAGCAGCGAATGCGTCACGCGGGCGTCATCCACACAAAACAAAGGGGCCGGTCGCCCGGCCCCGCGAAGGCCCTGCCTTCCGACAATTCGCACTTAGCGCGACTGCGGAACCTGAGGCGAGTCGGGCTCGTCGCCCTGCTGGCGCTGGAGCTGCTCCAGAATGCCCGGTCCGGCACCATCTGGCGCTTCCTCGCCCGGCTGGGCGGGCGGAGCAGTGAGGCCGCCGGGAGCGTCGAAGACCGAAGTCGGCTGGCTTGCCTGACCTGCAAGGATCGCCAGCGTGAGGCTCGTCGCGAAGAAGGCCGCAGCCAGGATCGCCGTCGCACGCGTCAGCGCGCTGGCCGAGCCGCGCCCGGTCATGAAGCCACCCGGCCCGCCGCCGCCACCGCCGCCACCGGCGCCCATACCGATGCCGCCCTCAGAGCGTTGCAGCAGCACGACGCCCACGAGCGACAGCACGATGAGCAGATGGATGATGATGATGACCGTTTGCATGCTCTACCCTTCAGCGTCCTGCCGGTCTGGCCGATCGGCTTGCCGCGCGCCCGTCGATGCGCCGACATGAGACACAACAACGCGGCGATTCCACGGCATGGCCGTGACCGCGACAGCCTCCATATGCAATCGCAAAACCCGTCTGTCCAGCGCCGATCACAAAAAAAGGCATACGCCCGCAGCCTCTCGACCGCGGGCGTCGATCATGAACCGCTTACGCCTCACCCCTCACGCGGTCGGTTCATGAAATGCTGGATCATGTCATTCAGAAAACCACGCGCCAGAACCTCGGATTCCTTGACGAAGCGCAGGCGGTCGACATCGGAGGGCGGTAGCGGGCTCTTGGCGGCGACCTCGTCGACGATCTTTTCCAGAATGTCGTTCATCAGGACCAGTTGCTCATTGGTGTCGAACAGATCGTCGATCATCATGTTGCGCACTGGAAGCGATTGCAGATCGATGTCGTGTTCCTGCTGGAGATGATCGCGCACGACACCTTCGGTCTCCGGCGTGACAGGGCCACGATCAGTCGCGCCAGGCTCGCCGAAGCTGCCGAAATCAGCCCGGTCCGGTGGAGCCGACATGCGGATCCGGCTCCAGTCGTTGTTCTTTTCGACGGCGTGTTGGAACACGTCGATCAGATTTGGATTGGCATGGGGCGTGAGATGGCCATCAGCTGCGAAAATCGCACGATGGGCAGGATCCAGATGCGGGATCGTCTCCTGTGTCGTCGGGCCCGTCGCCGTGCGCGCCTGCCGGGTCGGCGCGTCCGCCTGGGCGGATGCTCCGTCCGTCAACGAATCGGGATTTTCCGAACCGGGCAGGGACCCGTCATCCGCTTGCCCTGATTCCGCGTCCAATACGTAATCGGATCGCGCCGGCGCCGGTGTATATGTCCTTGCTTCCTCGTTGGCGACATGGCGGCTGAGCGAATGCAGCATGCTCATCTGTCGCGCGCTGTCGGGCGCGGGGGCTTCCGCAAAAGTCCGCGCGAGATCATTCGCCAGAGCGCCGATCGTGGCGCCCGACGAAGCGCTGGCATTCCCGACGAGCGGGCCGGGAATTGTCGTCGCCGATGGCGCGGTGGTCTGCGCCGACGGCGCTCCCGCTCCGGAAGCCTGCATGGCCTGCGTGAAGGCCGGATCGCGCCAGACATTCGGCGATGTGCCGGCCTGCTCGGCAGCGCCACCCGTCAAATTCCGACTGCCGTTCGAGGCTCGCTCTGCCGCCGATGGCTGCGTCGCCATTTCGTTGCGCGGCTGAAACGACATCGACATCAACACTGACATGGGATGACCTCCAGATATCTTGTGCGCCTGGAGGTTGTGGCAACTTAAAATCGATATCAATGAATAAATGACTATAGGACGCAGTAACCAGAAATTTACCTTAATGACGGGGCTGCCGCCGCGCGATTTCAGGCGCGACAGGCCCGGGCGATGGCGAGGAAATCCGCTGCTACGAGGCTCGCGCCACCGACCAGCGCGCCATCGACATCGGTGGCGGCCATCAGTTCGCGGGCATTCGCTGGTTTGACCGAGCCGCCATAGAGCAGCCGTACCTGAGCCGCTTCGTCCGCGCCGATTGTCGCGGCGATCGTCTCGCGAATGGCGGTATGCATTTCCGCGACATCCGCGACCGTGGGCGTCAGGCCCGTGCCGATGGCCCAGACGGGCTCGTAGGCGATGCAGGTATTAGCGCCGGTCACGCTGTCGTCGAGCAGCGCCGCGACCTGCTTGCGCACCACATCGAGCGCCTTGCCCGCCTCGCGCTGGTCCTGTGTTTCGCCGACACAGGCAATGGCGACCAGCCCGGCGCGATGCGCCGCTTGCATCTTGGCGGCGACGGCGGCGTCGTCCTCGCCGTGATATTGACGTCGCTCGGAATGGCCGACGATGACATGCGTGGCGCCGCAATCGGCGATCATTTCGGCGGAGACGTCACCGGTGAAGGCGCCACTTTCCTTCGCATGGCAATCCTGACCACCGGCGCCGATCGAGGACCCTTCGAGCGCCGTCGCCACGGCGGCAAGCAGTGTCGCAGGGGGGCAGACGAGCAGGTCGGTATCGGCAATGCCTCCGGCCGCACCCACGCGCAATTCCGCGACCATATCGAGGAACGAACGTGTTCCGTTCATCTTCCAGTTGCCGGCAACAAGCTTGGGGTTTTGACCTGACGCCATCGTGACCACTCCTTTCGCGGAAAACGCCCTGCGGAGATAGCAGTTCCCCGGCAGTGCGGCAATCCGCCCGCTCCGCGCCATATTTATGCGCTCGATTGCGGCTGCGCCCTTTCCCCGTGATGGAAACTACGCTATCGCGGGCACTTACAGGCGGTGCCCGCCCACATGCAACGAAGAAGACGGAACGCCCATGCTTCGCAATATGCGCAATGCCGGTCGCACCTGGGTCGGAAAGGCCGTCGCCGGTGTGCTGTTCACGCTGCTTATCCTCAGCTTCGCGGTCTGGGGGATCGGCGACATCTTCCGTAGTGGCGCCAGTGCCACGATCGCCCGTGTCGGTGAGACCGAGATCACGGCTGAGATGGCCCGCCAGAGCTATCAGGATCAGGTGCGCCGCCTGAGTGCGCAGATTGGTCAGCCGATCACGCCCCTGGAAGCGCAAGCTTTCGGCCTTGATCGCGAGATCCTGTCGAATCTTGTCACCGAGGCGACCCTCGACGAGCGTGCACGGCAACTCGGTATTTCGGTATCGGACCAACTCGTCGCACGTTCGATCATGGATGATCCCGGCTTTCAGAATTCAGCAGGCGATTTTGATCAGGGTCGCTTCCAGCAATTGCTCTTTTCCAACAATCTCAGTGAGCAGGGCTATGTCGCCCAGCAGCGTGACGCGATCGCCCGCCAGCAGATCATTGCGGCGCTCGCCGCCGATATCAGCGCGCCGGTTGCCGCCATGGAGGCTGTGCATCGCTACGGCGCCGAGCGGCGCGAGGCCCGCTTCCTGATCCTCGACGAGGCTGATGCCGGCGAAATTCCGTCGCCGACAGAGGATGAGCTCGCCGCTTTTCACGAGGAGAATATCGGTCGCTACCGTGCCCCCGAATTCCGCGCGGCCACCGTTTTGCGGATCGACCCCGCCGCTCTTGCCGACCCCGCCGCCGTGCCTGCGGAGCAGGTCCGCAGCGTCTATGAGCAAGAGGGCGAAACCCGCTTCGGTGCGCCCGAGCGCCGTGAGGTTCAGCGCATTCCGTTTCCCTCCGAGCAGGAAGCAGCGGATGCCGCATCGCGACTGGATATCGGCGATATCGATTTCGAAGGCCTCGCAGCCGAGCACGATGTTGCTGACGATGTTCTGAACATGGGCATGATGACACGCGATGCATTCATTGATCCCGCGATCGGCGAGGCGGCTTTCGCGCTCGGGGAGGGGGAGAGTTCCGGCCCGGTTTCCGGACGTTTCGGCCATTCCCTGGTGCGTGTCGTCAGCATCGAGGAGGGTCAGGTGCTGCCCTTCGATGACGTAGAGGCCGAGATTCGCGAGCAGATCGCGGTCGATGAGGCGCGAGACCGCATGCGCTCCGTCTATGACGAGATCGAGGATCAGCGCGCCACCGCGCGCCCTCTGGCGGATATCGCCCGCGAGAGGGGCTTCGAGCCACGTCTCGTCGAAGCGGTTGATGCTCAGGGCCGCGATCCGGCGGGTAACCGGATCGATCTGCCGCGTGCCGAGACCCTGGTGTCCGAGATATTCGAGTCGGATATCGGCATCGACAATGCGGCGCTTCGCACCGATGACGGCGGCTATATCTGGTTCGACGTCACCGGCGTCGAACCCGCCCGCAACCGCGGGCTCGACGAGGTTCGCGAAGAGGTGATCGCCGATTGGCGCAGTGATCAGATTGCGCAGCGTCTGCGTGAGCGGGCCTCCGACATGGTTTCGCAGCTCGATACGGGCGCGGATCTCGAGGCGCTGGCGCAGGAGGCGGAAGGCGGTGTTTCAGCGATCGATGAGTTGTCGCGCGGGGAGGTTTCCGAGCCGCTCGACGAGCCCGCCGTGCGCGCCGTATTCGCCACCCGTGTCGGGGAGCATGGCACCGCGCCGCTCGGCGAGACGCGTCGTGTGGTCTTCACCGTCGAAAGCGCCCGCGCCACGCCGTTCCTGACGACAACGCCGGCGGCGGATACGATCGGCGAGCGGCTGCAGGGCGACATCGCCGAGGATCTGCTGACGCAGTTCATTGCGCAGTTGCAGGACGATGTCGGTGTGAGCATCAACGAGGACGCCTATCGCGAAGCGATCGGTCTCGATTTCTGAGGCTCATGATGGACGTCACGCCCGCCTTCGATGATTTCGCGCACAAATATCAAGCGGGCGCGGCCACGCTCCTGCGGACGCGCCTGATTGCCGATCTGGAAACCCCTGTCGCGGCTTATCTGAAGCTGCGTGCGGCCCATGCCGGGCCGGCCTTCCTGCTGGAATCGGTCGAAGGCGGCGCGGTGCGCGGGCGCTATTCCATGATCGGTCTCGCCCCCGATCTGATCTGGCGCTGCCATGACGGCGCCTGCGCGATCAACCGTGCCGCGCTGTCGGGCGAGAGCGCCTTCACGCCTGATCCGCGCCCCCCGCTGGAGAGCCTGCGGGCCCTGATCGCCGAGAGCGCCATCCCGGAAGAGGCGGATCTGCCTCCGATGGCGGCGGGTCTGTTTGGCCATCTGGGTTACGACATGGTCCGCGCCATGGAGCGGCTTGGTCCGCCCAACCCGGATGTGCTGGGCGTGCCCGACGCGACCATGATCCGGCCCACCGTGATGGTCGTCTTTGATGCCGTGCGCGACGAGATCACGCTCGTCACGCCGATCCGCCCAACTGCCGGCGTGAGCGCCAAGAGCGCGCATGAGACCGGCATCGCGCGGCTTGAGGCCGTGATCGATGCGCTCGAGAAGCCCGTCATTGCGCCTGTTGCGGCGGACCCTGCCGCGCTTCCGCCCGTGGCTGCCCGCTCCAATACGGGGGATGCGGAATATGAGGGTATGGTGGAGCGCGCCAAGGAATATATCCGCGCCGGTGACGCCTTCCAGATCGTGCTCTCCCAGCGCTACGAGGCCGATTTCCCGCTCCCGGCCTTCGCGCTCTATCGCTCCCTGCGCCGGATCAACCCGGCGCCGTTCCTGTGCTATCTCGATTTCGAGGACTTCCAGATCGTCTGTTCCTCGCCGGAAATCCTCGTGCGCGTGCGCGATGGGGAGGTCACCGTGCGCCCCATCGCCGGCACGCGTCCCCGGGGCGCCACGCCGGAGGAGGATCGCCGCCATGCCGAGGATCTGCTGGCCGATCCGAAGGAACGCGCCGAGCATCTGATGCTGCTCGATCTCGGGCGCAACGATGTCGGGCGTGTGGCGCAATACGGCACCGTGGAGGTCACCGACAGCTTCTTCCTCGAATATTACAGCCAGGTGATGCACATCGTCTCCAATGTGACCGGGCGCCTCGATTCACGCCATGACGCGCTCGAAGCGCTCGTCGCGGGCTTTCCCGCAGGGACGGTCTCCGGTGCGCCGAAGGTGCGGGCGATGGAGATCATCGACGAGCTTGAGAAGGAGAAGCGCGGGCCCTATGCCGGCTGCATCGGCTATTTCGGCGCCGACGGGCAGATGGATACCTGCATCGTCCTGCGCACCGCCGTGGTCAAGGACGGCAGGATGTATGTCCAGGCCGGCGCCGGCATCGTCTATGACAGCGACCCGGTTTCCGAGCGGATCGAATGCGTCAACAAGTCCAAGGCCCTGTTCAAGGCCGCAGAGGACGCCGTACGCTTCGCCAGCCGCGGCCAGCGCGGCCAGTAAGGCGCCGCGATCCACACCTTGCGGGCGCGATATGCGTCGTACCCTTGTGCCGAACCCTTGCGGCGGGCCTGTGCCCGGTCTATCACCACGGCCTCAACAGGAGACCAGAATGCGCCCATCCAAACGCCAGCCCGACCAGTTGCGCCCCGTTACCCTCGAGCGCGGTGTCGCGCGCTATGCGGAGGGCTCGTGCCTCGTTTCCTTCGGTGAGACCAAGGTGCTCTGCGCCGCCTCCCTCGAAGAGCGCGGCCCGCCCTGGCTGCGCGGGACGGGCAAGGGCTGGGTGACGGCAGAATACGCCATGCTGCCGCGCGCCACGCATGAGCGCACCCGCCGCGAGGTGAATTCCGGCAAGCCCTCCGGACGCACCCAGGAGATCCAGCGCCTGATCGGGCGTTCGCTGCGTGCCGTAGTCGATCTGCATGCCTTCGGCGAGCGCCAGATCGTGGTCGATTGCGACGTGATCCAGGCCGATGGCGGCACCCGCACCGCCGCGATCACCGGGGCCTGGGTGGCGCTCAACGATTGCTTTGCCTGGATGATGAGCCGCTCGATCATCTCGATCAATCCGCTCAAGGATCACGTTGCGGCGATCTCCTGCGGCATCTACCGCGACATGCCGGTGCTCGATCTCGATTATGCGGAGGATTCCACCGCCGAGACCGATGCGAATTTCGTCATTACCGGCAAGGGCGGCATCGTCGAGGTGCAGGGCACGGCGGAAGGCAAGCCGTTCTCGGAAGAGGAATTCCTCTCGCTGCTGCGCCTCGCGCGCGGTGGCGTTGAGGAGCTCGTCGGCTTGCAGAAGCAGACCATCGCCTGAAGCCCGACGACCTCCCCAAGCAACAGACAGAGCCCGGCGATCTCCCGCCGGGCTCTTTGTTTTTTGCTGACGTGTCGGTTCACACGGCGGGGACGGTGGGGCGCTCGGTTCTGCCGCGCCCCTGCATCGCCATGATCGTGCCGATCCCGGTCACACCGAGAATGGTGGCGAGGAAGACGTAGAGGCCGGCATCGCCGATCACGCCCATCACCAGGGCCGCCACCGTCGGGCCGACGGTCGTGCCGAGGCAGAAGGCGATCAGGAGCGCGCCGCCGGCGCGGACGAAATCACCCGGATCGAGCTGGTCGTTCACATAAGCCAGACCCAGCGCATAGACCGGATGGCTCAGGCCGCCGACGATCAGGCTGAGCAGGGCGAGACCCCAGAAGCCCGGCGCGAAGACGGCGATGGCGAGGCAGGCGAGCGCCGAGCCGATTGCGGTCAGCAGCAGCATCGAGAGCCGCCCCATCCGGTCGGCCACTGCGCCGACGACCGGATGGGCGATGGTCGGGCCGATCAGCATCGCCGCGATGAAGAAGGCGATCTCGGTCTGTGACAGGCCGGCGCGCTCGCCATAGACGCCCGACATCCCATAGAAGGCGGCGTTGACGGTGCCCGAGACGAAGCAGGCAAGGACGCCCAGCGGCGCGCTGGTGATCAGGCTGAGGAAGGGCATCGAACCGGGCGGGTTCTGATGCGGCTCCTCCAGCGGGCAGAGCATCAGCGGGATGATGGCGATGATGAAGAAGACGCCTGCAAGCACATAGGGTTGCGCGCCAAGGCCGAAGCCGAGGATGAAGGGGCTCGCCGCAATGCCGAGCATCCGCACCGCTTCATAGAGTGACAGGCCGCGCGCCCTGGCGCCGTTGCTGGAGGAGTAGTTGATCCAGCTCTCGACCACGACATAATAACCGCCGAGGCAGAAGCCCGTCACGAAGCGCAGCGCCACCCAGACGGAGATCATGTCGGTCATGGCCAGCCCGATCGTGCTCACACCCGCCGTTGCGGCGAGGAGCGCGAAGGTGCGCACATGACGCATCCGGCGGATGAGCTTTTCGGTCAGGATGGCGCCGGCGAAGGTTCCTGCGAAGAAAACCGAGGTGATCAGGCCGATCACCAGATCGCTGGCACCGTTCTCGTAGAGCCGGATTCCGATCAGCGGAAACAGGCCCCCGGTCGCCAGCCCGAAGGCGAGAACGCCGCCGAGGATGTAGCTGAAGTGACGCACGATCTGCGGAAAGGTCGCATGGGCGGGCATGACGATGCCGCGACGTGCGGTATTTGGGGTGACTTCGGTGGGAGACATGGGCGTGGCTTTCGAGAAGAGTTTGATGAACGAGGGGCGGGCACCCCGCCGCAGCGGGGCGCCCGGAAATCAGCTCAGATGAAGGCGGGCTCAGGAGCCGGATCTTCCTGCTCGCCGCTATCGCGTTCGAGCATCCGCATGCGGCTCAGCACCTCGGATGTGTCGAGATAGCAGCCCTGCAGATGGCGCCCGCCGGTCGTGGGGTCGAAGGATTTGCGCCCGTGCAGCATCCGGCGGTTGTCGAAGACGAGCATCTGGCCCGCATTGAGCTTGAGTGTGATCAGGAAGCGCGGATCCTGCAGGTATTCCAGGAACAACCGGATCGCGGCCCGCAATTGCGGCATGATTTCCGGATCGGCATCCAGCGGTGCGAGTGTGGAATTCGACCAGTTCACGAAGATCGGATTCTGCGCCGCATCGCATTCGATGATCCGATGGCGGCTGTTGTAATCGCCATCCGCATCCTGGAAACGGAAGGGAACCGAAACCTGGCTCAGCAACCGGAAAACTTCCGGATGGTGGTCACGCATCAGATTGGCGACAGCAATCCCATCGGAAAGCAGGCTCTCGCCGCCGACCGCATCGTTGCGCAGGCAGTGCAGGATCTGCGTCCCGGGCGGCAGCTCATAATGCGGCATATCCGTATGCAGCGGCAGATCCGAAGCCGTATAGGCATTCGAAATCGGTACCGCCTTCGACATCACGTCAAACTGGAAGCCGAAATTGCTGGAGCGGACGACACCGATCCGGGCGCCGAGGCGGGTGGAGAGGTCATGCTCATCCGGCGCACCGGAAATAACGGACCAGCCGGTTTCGAGATAATCGCGCAGCCAGACACGCAGCATGGCGTCGGAATGCATCACCGCGCTCCAGTAAGCCGGCTGCGGTGTCAGGCTGGCGTGATGGCGGGTCGGGTTGGCGATGAAGCGGTGCCGGGTATAGCAATGGGCGCGCAGCCATCCCGCATCGAAGCGGCTGACCGGCTGGTTTTCGAGATCCCAGCTGATGGCCAGTGCGACCGGTGATTCGAGGGTCACGCTCTTGGGCCGGATGTCAGCGGGAATATCCAGCGGCGAGACCAGCCGTTCCCGGGAATGGGGATGGCGGGAGGCGGGATCGGGGCTGTTCTCGCGCAGCCAGCCGTGATGAAACCGGCTGATCGTGTCGTCTTCCCAGGTGATCGTGACCACAGCATCGTCGAAGCTGACGGCGCGCATGGTGCTGACCAGCGGGTAGCGGGTGAGATCGGCCATGTCCGGGCGGGACGGTTCTGGCTGCGGGCAGCGGCAATTGCCCTTGCAGGCGCCGTTGCAACGGTCGCGCGCATGCTTGGTGGCGGGGCCGAATGTGTCGGTGGTGATTTCGTGACGGGTGTTGATCTCGTGACGGGTTTTCATGGCGACATCCTCAATGCTTGCGTTTCGTGTCAGACTTTCGAGTGCGTGGGGTTGCATTCTTGAGGAGAAGGTCGCCTAATTCCTGTCTCATGCGAATTCGCTCATTCCGACCAGCATCTGTCGATTGCAGGAACAAATGGATCGCTACAGCGATATGGCCGTCTTCGTGGCCGTCATAGAACAGAAGGGTTTTTCGCCGGCGGCGCGTGCACTTGGCATGACCCATTCCGCCGTCTCGAAGCGCGTCAGCCAACTGGAACAAAGGCTCGGCACACAATTACTGGTGCGCACGACGCGCTCGATGCGGCTGACTGAGGCCGGAGAGGCCTATATCGGGGAGGCACGCCGCATCCTTGATGCGATCACGGCCCTCGAGCAGGGGTTGGGTGACAGCGCGCAGGAGCCCCGCGGGGTGCTGCGAATCAGCGCCTCAAACGCATTCGGGCAGCGGCATATCGTGCCCGCCGCGATCGATTTCATGCGTGCGCATCCCCAGGTCCAGATCGATTTGACACTGACGGATCAGATGATCGATCTCGTCGCCAGCGGGACGCATGTGGCGATTCGCAGTGCTGCGCTCACGGATTCATCGCTGGTGGCGCGCAAGCTGGCACTGAACGAGCGCATCGTCGTGGCGAGCCCGTCCTATCTCGCGGCACGGGGAGCGCCGCGTGACCCCGGCGATCTGGAGGCCCGCGATTGCCTGCTGCTCAATCACGAGACGCGTTTCAATGATTGGGGATATCGCTCACCGACCGGGCGGCGGCTGAAACTGCAAGGGGCTTTCGCCTGCAATACGGTCGAATCCCTTCATGCCGCAGCGCTGGCCGGCGTGGGCATTGCCCGCCTGCCGGCGTTTCTGATCGGGGAGGATGTGGAGGCGGGGCGTCTGAAGCCGATTCTGGAGGAATACCGTCCGCCGGCAGAGAGCGCGATCTATGCGGTGCGCCCGGGCGGCGGAATCACGATGCCGGCTGCGCGGGTCTTCATCGATTTTCTCGTCAGCCGCTTCCAGCCCGTACCGCCCTGGCAGATGCGCGCAATCGGCTGACGTGAGGCTGTGCCACCGGCGGCGAGGAGAGCCCCGCCGCCGCGCTGGATCTGATCAGGCCGCGTCGGCGGCGACCTTCATGGAGACGATCTTGTCGGGATCCTGAACCGGCTCGCCGCGCTTGATCTGGTCGACATTCTCCATGCCTTCGCTGACCTGACCCCAGACCGTGTACTGGTTGTCGAGGAAGCGGGTATCGCCGAAGCAGATGAAGAACTGGCTGTTGGCGGAATGCGGCGCCTGGGTGCGGGCCATCGAGCAGATACCGCGCACATGCGGCTCGGCGCTGAACTCGGCGCGCAGATCCGGCAGATCCGAGCCGCCCATGCCGGTGCCGGTGGGGTCGCCTGTCTGGGCCATGAAACCGTCGATCACGCGGTGGAACGGTACGCCGTCATAGAAGCCCTGACGGGTCAGCGTCTTGATGCGTTCGACATGGCCGGGGGCCAGATCCGGGCGCAGTGTGATGACCACGCGGCCCTTGGTGGTTTCCATGATGATGGTGTTCTCGGCATCGGCCATGATGTCGTCCTTTGTCTCGATTCGAGGTTGGTTTTTACTGGGTGTCGGCGAGAACGCGCATGCTTTCGATCCGGTCGGGATTCTCCACCATGCCGCTCTGGCCCGCACCCGGCGCGATCTGGTCGATCGCCTCCATGCCGCTGACCACTTCGCCGATCAGGGTATATTCGTTGTCCAGCCAGTTCGCGCGGTCATAGACGATGAAGAACTGGCTGTTGGCGGAATTCGGATTTTGCGCGCGCGCCATGCCGACGCTGCCCCGCGTGAAGGGCTCCGAGGAGAATTCGGCCTGCAGATCCGGCAATTCGGAGCCACCCATCCCGGTCCCGGTCGGATCGCCGGTCTGGGCCATGAAGCCGGGGATCACCCGGTGGAAGGGTACGTCGTCATAGAATCCCTCACGGGTGAGGGTAACGAGGCGCTCGGCATGGGCGGGCGCGATATCGGGCCGCAGCGCGATGACCACCTCGCCATGCGGCGTTTCCATGACGAGCGTGTTCGCCGGGTCATCGGCGGTCTGCGCCTGTGCGGGCAGCAGGGCTGCGGCGAACAGGGCGGCGGCGAGGGCGAGAGATTTCATCGCGGGCAAGCTCCGTTGGGCTGATGTTCGGGACGCCGGATCAGGCCGCACCGTTACCGAGCTTCTCGGTCAGGCGCGCGACCACGACGGGCGGTGCAAAGGCGGAAACGTCGCCGCCCATCTTCGCGATCTGGCGCACCAGCGTGGCGGTGATGTGGCGCACGGAAGGGGAGGCGGGCAGGAACACGGTCTGCACCTGCGGCGCCATGGTGGCGTTCATGCCGGCCATCTGCATCTCGTAATCGAGATCCGAACCGTCGCGCAGACCGCGAAGGATCACGCCTGCGCCGGCGCGACGGGCGGCATCGACGGCGAGATCGTCGAAGGTGATGACGTCGATGGCGACATTCTCCGCCTGCGCGATACCGGCACAGGCTTCGCGCAGCATCGCTTCCTTCTCGGCGGGGGAAAACAGCGGCGTCTTGCCCGGATGCACGCCGATCGCGAGCACGATCCGGTCGCACAGGCGTGCGCCCTGGGCGATCACGTCGAGATGGCCATTCGTGACCGGATCGAAGGAGCCGGTATAGAGGGCGGTGCGCAGGCGTGGCTGCTGACTGGTTTGCTGCGTCATGGCGCAAGGCTTAGCCCGTCCGACGGCACGCTTCAAGCACCATCGCTTTCCAGCCCGTAACGCGCGATCACGTCAGGCTGGCAGACCTTCGCATGCAGGGTAAGCAGCACCAGCTGCGCATCGAGGCTGTCGCCATCCTCAAGCGCCCGCTCGATCCGGGCCTCTATCCGGTCGAGCAGGTCGGGCGGGTTGCTCGCGGCCAGTGCAGCCGGGCCGAGCATGCAATAGGCCACGATTTCCGCCGCCGGCGGATAGGCCTGGGGCGCCGGGTGCCTGCCGATGGCATGGTCCTTGAGCAGGTTCACGATCGTGAGCTTGATCGCTTCCGGAACGACATTGGGGTGCAGGTCGACAGCGCGCAAAGCGGCGTCGAGCTGCTTCAGATCGTGCGAGCGCCCGAACATGCCCATGAAGCCGAGTGAGGAAAATGAAGGTCCCATCGTGGCAGTCTATGATCTCACAAGCGATCGCGCCATATCCGATGACAGCGCAGTCCAGTTGCGCAGCGTGCCCTGCGCCTCGCGATAGGAGGCGACAATGCGCTCGGCAAGCTGCGAGGTGGCCGCGATCTCGTCGATGATCTCGCCTGCCGCTTCCCGCGCCGCGCTGATCAGATCGCCGGGAAAGGCCTCGATCGAGACATTGCCGGTGGTGAGCATCGCATCGAGGGCGCGGGCATTGTCCTGATGCGCATCGGCCAGCGCCAGCGCATGCTCGGCGCGTGCCCCCTCCGCGACGATGGCGCGCAGATCGTCCGGCAATTGCTGCCAGGCCGCATCCGAGATCAGCAATTCGCTCGGTCCGTTCGGCTTGTTGAAACCGGGCGCGTAATAATACGGCGCGTGCTGGTGCAGCCCGGTATCGTAATCGCTCGCCGGAGCGAGGAATTCGACACCGTCGATCGCCCCGCGATCGAGCGCAGTGACCATCTCGCCAGCGGGCAGGTTCACCGGCGTGGCGCCGAGCTTCTCGAAGATCTGCGCGCCCAGCCCGACGATGCGGATGCGCCGTCCGCGCAGATCCGCGAGGCTCGCGATGCGTTCACGGAAGAAGCCGCCCATATTCGGTCCCGGATTACCCGCCATGAAGGCGCGCACGCCATAGGGCCGGTAGAGTTCGTCCCAGAGTTCCTGGCCGCCGCGCAGGGCGATCCAGGCCTGATGCTCGATCGGGCCGAGGCCGAAGGGCACCGTGGTGAAGAAGCTCGCGGCGGGCATCTTGCCCTGCCAGTAGATCGCGGCCGAATGGCCCATTTCGACGGTGCCTTCCGACACGGCATCGAGCACGCCGAAGGCCGAGACGATCTCGCCGGCGGCGAAGAGTTCGACATGCAGCCGTCCTTCCGCCATGCGGTTGATCCGCTCGGCCACCCGCTGCGCGGAGACACCCGGCCCGGCACGCCCGCGCGGCCAGGATGTCACCATGCGAAAGCGCAGCCCGTTCTCGCGTGCGATGGCGGGGGAGGCGATAGCCGCGCTCGCGGCGAGGCCGCCGACGGTCAGACCGAGCGCGTTGCGGCGGTTGATCATGATGTCACCAATAGCTGTGGAAATGGTGGACGGGGCCATGCCCGTGTCCGATATCGAGGTCGCGGCCCGCCGCGATCGCGGCGCTGATATAGGCCTTGGCCGCCTCGACGGCGGGGTGCAGCGTGGTGCCCTGTGCCAGTTTCGCGGCGATGGCCGAGGAAAGCGTGCAGCCGGTGCCGTGGGTGTTCTTCGTCGCGATGCGCGGGGCGGCAAAGCGGTGGATGTTGGTCGATTCGATCAGGAGATCAGTGCTCTCGGCGCCCGAACCGTGCCCGCCCTTGATCAGCACGGCAGAGGGGCCCATGGCGAGGATGCGCCTGCCCTGATCGCGCATGGCCTCCTCGTCCTGTGCCACATCCTCACCGAGGATAGCTGCGGCTTCGGGCAGGTTGGGGGTGACGATGGCGGCGTGGGGGAGGAGCACGGTGCGCAAGGCCGCGATCGCATCCTCGCTGAGCAGGCGATCGCCGGAAGCCGCCACCATGACCGGGTCGAGCACGACGCGCGAGATGCCGTGGCGTTCGATGCCTGCGGCGACGGTCTCGATCACGCCGACCTGCGAGAGCATGCCGATCTTCACGGCGTCGACCTTCAGATCGGAAAAGACGCTGTCCATCTGCGCCGCGATGAAATCAGCCGGCACGTCGTGGATAGCCTGGACGCCCTGCGTGTTTTGCGCGGTGAGCGCCGTGATCACGCTGGCGCCGTAGACCTTGAGGGCGGAAAACGTCTTCAGATCGGCCTGGATACCCGCGCCACCGCCGGAATCGGAGCCTGCGATGGTCACTGCAATGGCGGTCATGCTCGTCTCCTCATGCTTCGAAACCCGATAGCCCGGTTCACGCCCCGCGCTCCGCCAGGGCCGCGTCGATGGCCTGGCGCAACCCGTGCGCGGCGCCGGCGACATCTTCCTGCGCAAACAGCGCCGAGATGACGGCAACCCCGTCCGCGCCGGCGCCGATCACGCTGCGCAGATTGGCCAGATTGATCCCGGCAATCGCGCCGACCGGCATGCCGGGGCGCGTTTCGCGTGCGATCGCGGCGACCTGTGCGAATCCGGAGAGCCCCACCGGCGTTTCGGGATTGTCCTTGCTGGTTGTGGCGAAGACACCGCCGATGCAGGCATAATCGACGGGCTGGTCTGTGAGCGCGCGCGCATGGGCCTCGGTCTTGAGGGTAATCCCGATGATCTTCGACGGCCCCAGCAGCCGGCGGGCATCCACCGGATCCATGTCGCTCTGGCCGAGATGGACGCCATCGAGATCGGCGGCGAGCGCGATGTCGACGCGGTCGTTCACGACGAGGCTGACGCCGGTCCCCGCGAGCGCGGCCTTCAGCGCCCGGGCTTGCTCGACGAGCAGGCGCGCATCAGCGTGCTTGTCGCGCAGTTGAATGATGGTGGTGCCGCCCTCGGCGGCGGCGCGGGCGCAGGCGGCGATGGCGCGCTCGCGCGTATCCTGCGGTCCGAGAATGCCGTAGAGCCTGATATCGACCGGGTTCATGCCGTTCTCGCTGATTGTGCAATGGTGGCGCCATCGAGCGCATAGAGCGCATCGAGGAAGGCGGGCTGGAAGCTGCCCGGCCCCGCAGCGCGGCTGCCTGCGATCTCGCCGGCAATGCCGAGCGCAAGCAGGGCCGAGGATGCGGCGATGAGCGTATCCGCCTCGCGGCTCGCAAAGGCCGCGATCAGGGCGGTGCCGGCGCAGCCCATGGCGGTGATGCGCGCCATCAGCGGGTGGCCGTTACGGATCTCGAAGAACCGCTCGCCATCCGTGACGAAATCGACGGCGCCCGTCAGCGCGATCACGCAGCCGCGCCGGGAGGCTTCGCCGCGCAGCGTATCAGGATTTGCCGACGCGCCCGTCAGCGCCTCGAATTCGGCAGCGTTGCAGCGCAGGATCGCGGGTTGCGCGGCGAGAAGTTCGCATGCGAAGGCGAGGCGGGGCGGGGAGCGATCGACGAAGACGGGATCGAGCACCACCGGACGCCCGGCCTCGTGCGCCGCCGCCATGGCACGGGGGATGGCGATCTTGCGCTCTTCATCGAGGGTGCCGAGATTGACGAGAAGCGCATCCGCGCGCTGCGTGAAGGCCTCGACCTCGTCGCGCGCATGGGTCAGCGAGGGGATCGCGCCGGCGGCGAGCAGCAGGTTCGCGGTGAAGACCTGGGCGGCAGCATTGGTAATGGCGTGGATGCGGGTGGGTTGCGCGGTGATGCGCGCCAGCAGCGCGGCGCATGCCGGGGCGAGGCCGGCGGCATCCGCGACTCCATCATCACGCCGGGGGAGGCAGGTTTCAGATTCGCGTTCAAATGTCTTCGAGAAGGTCGTATCGGCCATCTCTCATCCCTCCGCCGGCATGACCCGGATCAGGTTCGATGGGTTGACGCACCGCGCCTCTCAGCCCCCGACCGGGGCACCCCATGGAGATTATGTCTGTTTCATTACAGTTAAGCCCTTGCATCATCCGACGCAAGGGCAGGGCGGCAATTCCTTGTGCCGCAATGCGCCGACGCATGCTGCGTGATTGGGGCAATCCGATCAGAGATTGAAGCGGAAATGCAGCACGTCGCCGTCCTTGACGACGTATTCCTTGCCTTCCAGCCGCAGCTTGCCCGCCTCACGTGCGCCGCTCTCGCCGTTGAGTGCCACGTAATCGTCATAGGCGATGGTCTCGGCGCGGATGAAGCCCTTCTCGAAATCGGTATGGATCACGCCTGCCGCCTGCGGCGCACGGGTGCCGGCGGTGATGGTCCAGGCGCGGGCTTCCTTGGGGCCGACGGTGAAATAGGTGACGAGGCCGAGCAGCCTGTAACCGGCGCGGATCACGCGGTTGAGGCCGGGTTCCGAGAGGCCGACAGCTTCGAGGTAGTCGCGCCGCTCCTCTTCCGGCATCACCGCGATCTCGCTTTCGATCTTGGCGGACACGACAACGGCCTGCGCGCCCTCGGCCTCAGCGCGCTCCATCACCTGCTGCGAGAAGGCATTGCCCTGATCAGCCGATTCTTCCTCGACATTGCACACATAGAGCACCGGCTTGGCGCTGAGCAGGCCGAGCATGCGGAAGGCCTTTTCCTCATCATCAGCGACCTCGACCAGCCGCGCCGGCTTGCCTTCGCGCAGCAATACCAGCGCGCGATTCATCAGATCGAGGCTGAGCTTGCCTTCCTTGTCGCCGCCCTTGACCTTCTTCTCCAAAGCCGTGGCGCGCTTTTCGAGGCTGTCGAGATCGGCCAGCATCAGCTCGGTCTCGATGGTCTCGATATCGGCGATGGGGTCGATCTTGCCATCGACATGGGTGACGTCGCCATCCTCGAAGCAGCGCACCACATGGGCGATGGCATCGACCTCGCGAATGTTGGCGAGGAACTGGTTGCCGAGCCCCTCGCCGCGCGAGGCGCCGCGCACCAGGCCGGCAATATCGACGAAGGTCAGGCGGGTGGGGAGCACCTGCGCGGATTTGCCGATCAATGCGAGCTTGTCGAGGCGCTCATCGGGCACCGCCACATCACCGACATTCGGCTCGATGGTGCAGAACGGGTAATTCGCCGCCTGTGCGGCAGCCGTCTGCGTCAGCGCGTTGAAGAGTGTCGATTTGCCGACATTCGGCAGCCCGACAATGCCCATGCGGAAGCCCATCTTGTCTCACCTCATCTGACGGGAAACGGATCGGGCCCGGCCCGCCGTCTCACCTCAATCCCTTTTATCATCCTTGCCGCCCCAGCCGCGATCGGCCATGGCGAGATGAACCTTGTTCTGGAAGGCGGCGTCCTCTCTGCGCGCCAGCAAGCCGGCATGATCGGCGCAGGCGCGGGCGAGATCTTCCACCCAGGGCTGTTCCGCCTTGGCGAAATCGCTCAGCACATAGGCATGCACGGCTTTCTTGTCGCCGGGATGGCCGATGCCGAGTCGCACGCGGCGGTAATCATTGCCGCATTGCGCGGTGATCGAGCGCAGCCCGTTATGCCCGGCATTGCCGCCGCCCTTCTTCACCCGCAATTTGGCGGGCGCAAGGTCGAGCTCGTCATGGAACACGACGATATCTTCGAGCGCGATCTTGTAGAAGCGCTGCGCCTCGGAGACGGCGCGCCCGGATTCGTTCATGTAGGTCTGCGGCTTGAGCAGCAGCACGCGCTCGCCGTCGAGCGTGGTCTCGGCGATCTCGCCCTGGAACTTGCGCCGCCACGGTGCCGCACGCGCAGCCCGGGCGATCTCCTCGATCACCATGAAGCCGATATTGTGGCGGTTATCCGCATAGCGCGCCCCGGGATTGCCGAGGCCGACGAGGAGACGCATTGGCCCCGCTCCCTCGCTGACGGAGAAGCGCTCCGGTCGTGAAACCGGAGCGCCCCAGCCGAACAGTTTTTTCAAAAGTGCGAGGATTATTCCTTGCCCTCTTCTTCGCCGCCTCCGGTTTCACCCTCTTCGGCCTCTTCCTTGAAGCCGGCCGGGGTGGCGATGGTGGCGATCGTGAAGTCGCGATCCTGAATCGTCGGCGAGCAGCCTTCAGGCAGCTTCACGGCCGAGATGTGGAGCGAGTCACCCATCTCCAGATCCTTGATGTCGACTTCGATCGAATCCGGAATGGCATCGGCGGGAACGAAGAGCTCGACCGTGTGGCGCACGACGTTGAGCGTGCCGCCGCGCTTGATGCCGACGCAGGTTTCCTGGTTGAGGAAGTGCACCGGGACCTCGACCGTGACCGTCTGCCCCTTGGCGACGCGGAAGAAATCGATGTGGATCGGCATGTCCTTGACCGGGTCGAGCTGGTAGTCGCGCGGGATCACGCGCTCCTTGTCGCCCTGGATGTCGATCTCGAACATCGTCGTCATGAAGCCGCCATCATAGATCAGCTTCTTGGCTTCCTTGAACTGGATCGCAATGGCCTTCGGGGGCTGGCCTGTGCCGTAGACGACGGCGGGAACATAGCCCTGGCGGCGAATGGCTCGGGCGGCCCCCTTGCCGACCCGATCGCGCGCCACAGCCGAGAGCTTCTTCATATCACTCATGGTCGTGGTCCTTCGATAAGATGTCATGAAAGACGAAAGGGCCGCATCGCGGCCCCGGCCTTTCCGCGCTCACGCCTCCAAGGGTGTCGACGAGCGCGTGGCGCTTATACGGCGCAAACTCTGTGAGGGCAACCTCTAAAGCGTTCCGCCCGATGCATCGGTGGCTTGCAGCGCCGCAGATATTGAAACGCGCCCGGAATCGCTCCCGGACGCGTTCATCATTGAAGCTGAAGCGTGCGCTTACTCGCCGCCGCCCAGCGCGTGGACATAGATGGTGAGCGACTTGATGGTGACGTCGTCGAGACGTTCGCCGAAATGCGGCATCATGGCGCCGCGTCCGTTGACGATGCCCTCATAGATCGTTTCGCGATCCGAGCCGTAGAGCCAGATCCCGTTGACGAGATTCGGCGCTCCCAGCGCCCGCATGCCTTCCCCGCCTTCGCCATGGCAGGCCGCGCAATTCGCCACATAGACCTCTTCGCCGAAAGCGAGATCGGCGTTGTCGGCGACAGGCAGACCAGCCATGTCGCGGACATAATCGGTTGCAGCCCAGGCTTCGTCGCGATCAAGGATACCGTCACGCACGAAGGCGGGCATATCGCCGAAGCGCGTCTCGTCATGGGTCGAGCGAATGCCGAAGGCCACAGTCTGATGGATGTCGTCGAGCGCGCCACCCCAGAGCCAGTCGTCATCCAGCAGATTGGGGTAGCCCGGACCCCCGCCGCCGCCTGCACCGTGACAGCCGGCGCAGTTGTCGCCGAAAGCCGCCGCCCCGTAGGCCTGGGCGAAGCTCGCCATCTGCGCATCCGCCACGATCTCGTCGAGTTCGGCTTCCCGGATCGCCGCGTAATTCGTCCCACGGGTCTCGTTGAGCTGCTCCAGATCCGTGACCACGGCTGCGCGCGAATGCCAGCCGAGCAGACCCGTCGTCGAAGAGCTGATCAGCGGAATGGCGGGATAGGCGAACATGTACAGCACGGAGAAGGCGATCGAGGCGTAGAACACCCACAGCCACCAGCGCGGCAAGGGATTGTTCAGTTCCTTGATACCGTCCCATTCATGGCCGGTGGTCGAGACGCCCGTGACCTTGTCGACATCTTTCTTGTGATCTTGCGAGGCCATGGGATCAATCCTCATCCAGCGGAATACGCGATGCCCTGTCGAACGTGTCGCGTTTGGAAGGCAGGAGCGCGTAGACGATGGCCAGAAGGAATCCGATCACGAAGGCGGCGAAGCCCCAGGTCTGCGCGATGTTGGCGAGAAAGGTATAGGTTTCCATGGGTGTGCTCCTTTCTCAGCGGATGTTGGTCTGGTTGTCGTACTGCTCGAAATCGACCAGCGTCCCCAGCATTTGCAGATAGGCGACAAGCGCGTCGCCCTCGGTGATCACGCCGTCGGTGCGCCCCGAGAAGCTGCGGACCTGCGCCTTGGGATAGCGCTCCAGGAAATCGAACATGTCCGGATCGTCGTTCGTGCCCTGGATATCGACGTCGAAACGCGCATTGACGATCATCTCTTCATCATAGGGCACACCCATGGCAGCCTGCACCCGCAGATTGCGCTCGATATTGGAATAGTCGAGCGGCGTCTCGAACAGGAACGGGTAACCCGGCATGATTGATTCCGGCACGACCGAGCGCGGATCGATCAGGTGGCGCACATGCCATTCGTCGGAATACTTGCCGCCGACACGGGCAAGATCCGGCCCGGTACGCTTCGAACCCCACTGGAAGGGCCGGTCATACATGGACTCGGCTGCCAGCGAATAATGCCCGTAGCGTTCCACCTCGTCGCGCAGGGGGCGCACCATCTGGCTGTGGCAGTTGTAGCAACCTTCTCGGACATAGATGTCGCGTCCGGCCAGTTCGAGCGGGGAATAGGGCCGCATGCCCTCCACCTTCTCGATCGTGTTCTTCAGATAGAAGAGCGGCACGATCTCGACGATGCCCCCGATGGAGATGGCGACCACGATGCCCGCCACCAGGATGCCGGAGTTCTTCTCCAGGATTGCGTGTTTGTTCCAGAGTGACATATCTCCGCCCCCTTATTCTGCCGGCGCAAGCGCGGGGCGCGACTGAGCCGCTTCCACGGGCCGCACGGTCCGGACGGTCATGATGAGGTTGTAGACCATGATCAGGGCGCCCGCGAGGAAGAGCACGCCGCCGAGTGCGCGGATCACGTAGTAGGGATGCATCGCGTCCGAGGTCTCGATGAAGGAATATTCGAGGAAGCCGAGGCTGGTATAGGCGCGCCACATCAGACCCTGCATGATCCCGGCAACCCACATCGAGGTGATGTAGAGCACGATACCCAGCGTCGAGATCCAGAAGTGCCAGTTGACGAGACGCAGGGAGTACAGCCCCTCGCGCTTCCACAGCCAGGGAACCAGGCAGTAGATGGCGCCGAAGGAGATGTAGGCGACCCAGCCCAGCGCACCCGAATGCACGTGGCCGACGGTCCAGTCGGTATAGTGCGAGAGCGAGTTGACCACCTTGATCGACATCATCGGGCCCTCGAAGGTCGACATGCCGTAGAAGGCCACGGAGACGACCATCATGCGCAGCACGGGGTCCGTGCGCAGCTTGTCCCAGGCGCCCGAAAGCGTCATCAGGCCGTTGATCATGCCACCCCAGGAGGGCATCCAGAGCATGATGGAGAAGACCATGCCCAGAGTTTGCGCCCAGTCAGGCAGGGCGGTGTAGTGCAGGTGGTGCGGGCCCGCCCAGATATAGAGGAAGATCAGCGCCCAGAAGTGGATGATCGAGAGCCGGTAGGAATAGACCGGGCGATCGGCCCGCTTGGGCACGAAGTAGTACATGATCGCGAGGAAGCCGGCGGTCAGGAAGAAGCCGACCGCGTTATGGCCGTACCACCATTGCACCATCGCATCCTGCACGCCCGACCAGGCGCTGTAGGACTTGTAGGAGAAGGCCGAGACCGGCAGCGTGGCGTTGTTGCCCAGATGCAGCACCGCAATCGTGACGATGAAGGCAAGGAAGAACCAGTTCGCCACATAGATATGCGGCTCCTTGCGTTTCCACAGCGTCGCCATGAAGACGAGGAAGAAGGTGACCCAGACCACCGTCAGGAACAGGTCCGCGTACCATTCCGGCTCGGCATATTCCTTCGACTGGGTGATGCCGAGAAGATAGCCCGTGCCGGCGATCAGGATGAAGAAGTTGTAGCCCAGCACCACGAACCAGGGTGAAATGTCACCGGCGAGGCGCGCGCGCGATGTGCGCTGGACGACGTAGAGCGCCGTCGCGATCAGCACGTTGCCGCCAAAGGCGAAGATCACCGCCGAAGTGTGCAGCGGGCGCATGCGCCCGAAATTCGTCCAGGGAAGATCGAAGTTCAGCGCCGGATACGCGAGCTGGAAGGCGATGACCACGCCCACGAGAAAGCCCGCGATGCCCCAGAACATCGCCGCCACCACGCCGAATTTCACGGGGCCCATATTGTAGTTGGGCTTGCCGTCGATTTCCTGCGGAACCGGTTCCGCAGGGCGATCATAGTAACGGTTGATGATCGCGAATACGGAAGCGATGCTCGCCGCTGCGAAAAGATAGGCATGAAAAGCGTATTCCGCTTCCCAAGCATTCGCCGCCACGATGATGGAGAACAGCGCCAAGGCCGCCATCGCGACCGCCGTGCCCCCTTCACCGATGGTCATGCGCTTGCCGGATCCGACCGGTGACGCGCCGATTGAGGCCATCTTCAATCCCCTGAACTGTTTGCCGGTAATTGGCTCCGCCCGACGAGATTCGGGCGCTCGCGGCAGTTTCAGCAGGGATGGCACCCCGCCGCCTTGATCTTTGTCAACAATGTGGCGGCGGATGTGTCGCAGGGGCCGGCGTGTCGCAGATGCGCAACGGGCGAGCGGAAGACGAATTTCCGATCGGATATTGTATTTCCGTTCAGGATACCGGCCTTGCCACTTCAAGGGCAGAACCGCGCCTCACCCCCTGCCCAAACCCGCACACGCGCCGTTGGTCACCTGCCCGTGGACCGCGCGCGCCTGTGGCGCCACAATGCGCGGCAAATAACGGGAGGATGCCTTAATGCGACTGATCGACAAGACTGCCATCGTCACCGGCGCTGCGCGCGGCTTCGGCTTCGGGATCGCGGAGCTCTTCGCGCGCGAGGGGGCGCGGGTCGCGCTGCTCGATCTCGACGAGGAAGGGGCGATCGCCGCTGCGGGCCAGATTGGCGGCAATGCCGTGGCGCTGCGCTGCGATGTGGCCGATTTCGCCGATGTCAAACGCGCCATCGATGCAGTGATGGAGAGCTTCGGGCGCATTGACATTGTGGTCAACAATGCCGGTATCAGCCACCACAACAAGCCGATGCTGGATGTGACGGAGGACGAATTCGACCGCGTCTTCGCCGTCAACGTGAAATCGATCTACAACATGACCCATGCAATCGTACCGCTGATGCGTGCGGAAGGCGGCGGCAACATCCTCAATATCGGCTCCACTGCCGGCATCCGCCCGCGCCCCGGCCTGACCTGGTACAACGCTTCGAAAGGCGCTGTGAATCTGTTGTCGAAATCCATGGCCGTCGAGCTCGCGCCGGATCGCATCCGTGTCAACGCGCTCGCCCCGGTCGCCGGTGAAACGCCGCTTCTCGCGACCTTCATGGGAGAGGATACGCCGGAAAAGCGTGCCGCTTTCGTCGCGACGGTTCCGCTGGGTCGCCTGTCAACACCGCGCGATATCGCCAATGCCGCGCTGTTCCTTTGCTCGGACGAGGCCGAGATGGTCACCGGTGCCGTGCTCGAGGTCGACGGCGGACGCTGTATCTGATGCTCAGGAAGCCGTATCCGTATCGTTGAGTGGGAACGGGGTGCAGCGTGCAGACAGGGCACGCTCGGTGGCCGTTTCCGCGAGGCCGGGCAGGGGAGCGAGAACGCGAAAGGCGACGAAACCCTGGGGTTCGGGGGCCGTGACCCGTATGACCCCTGCGAGCGGGTCCTGCGCGCGGACTGTCGGCGCCCGGTCTTCTGCGTCTGCCGATGCAGCGCGCCGGGCCTCGTCTTCGAAGCGTTGTTCCGGCGTCATGATCAGAACGTCCATCTGGGTGCCTTCGACGGCGCGGTCGGTGAGCGTGAAATAGACGCCGCTGCCCCGGCTGTGGAACGATGCCGATTGAAAATGCGCCCCCGTGCCGAAAGTCACCCGCAGAGGTGCCTCACTCAGATCATAGGCGCAGGCGGAAAGCGCGGTTGCCGGGTCGTGATGCGTCGACCAGCCGCGCGTTTCCGGGCCCGACAGCAAGACCGCTTCACCATCCACCCGCACCGGCTGGAGCCGCGAGAGCGCGTCCTGCTGCGAGACGAAGGGGAGCAGCAGGATCGCGCCGACATGGGCGATCGAAGCGAGGACCAGTGCGCAGAGCGTTGCAAAGGCGAAACGACCGACGATGCTCATTCCGGACATTCCACGCGCGTGATTTCAGGCAGCATCTCCGCAGTGAAGCGGGTCAGCGTGCCGCTGGCCGGTGTATCATACAAGCGCAAGGCGATGCTGAAGCCGCCATCGGGTGCCTGCAGCCAGTTGCCGGCCCGGGGCTGCGGAGAGATCGCAATCCGCAATGCGCCGTCTTCGGGGCGCGTGATGCGCACCGATGTGGTCGCGAACCGGTCGTTCTGCCAGCCATCGGGCAGGCGACCGCTCGCATCCTGCAGCGTCAGGCTCCAGAAGCGCGCAGATGGTGTGGTGCCGGTGATGCTGTAGACGCAATCACTGCGCAGCGGACGCGCAAGCGAATCGGTGTTGGCACGAAAGGTCAGGCCTTCGCCGGCGGCAAGTGGAATATCGGCGCTGCGGGCGAGACTGGCGCGGGTATAGGGATCGATAGCGCGTGTGCCGATTTGCGGGTGGACGTGCCAGGGGCCGGCCTGCTGCACGCCAAAGGCGAACTCGCTCTCGACCACGCGATAGGCGCTGTAGAGGCCGAGCGCCGCGCCACCCGCGACCGCATAGGCGACGAGCAGAATCGTATAGACGGAGGATGTGAATTCGCGGATGCTCCGGCGCATCGATCCGGCCCGTGCAGGGATAAAGGGATCAAAGGGTTAACCCGACGACCGGGGCTGTTCAAGGCATCGCGATCCGAAAGGCCCCATCGGGCGCGGACTTGCCAGCTCCCGCGCGGGCCGCTAACCCCGAAGCAGGGTGCGGCAAAGACGGAGCTGATGCGCGATGAACATCCTGTCGATCCAATCGCATGTCGCTTACGGGCATGTCGGTAACGCCTCTGCGGTTTTCCCGATGCAGCGGCTCGGCTGCGAGGTCTGGCCGATCCATACCGTGCAATTCTCCAATCATACAGGTTACGGCGACTGGACGGGACGCGTCTTCGACGGGCCGGCGATCGAGGAACTGGTCGACGGCATCGCCGCGCGCGGTGTTCTCGGGCGCTGCGACGGCATTCTGTCGGGCTATATGGGCTCGTCCGATATCGGCAACGCGATCCTCTCGACGGTGGGGCGGGTCCGCGAGGCCAATCCGGCAACGCTCTACGCCTGCGATCCGGTGATCGGCGATGTGGGGCGGGGCGTCTTCGTGCGGCCCGGCATCCCGGAATTCATGCGCGACCAAGCCGTGCCTGCGGCAGATCTGATCACGCCCAACCAGTTCGAACTGGAATATCTCTCGCAGATGGAGACGCCAACCCTCGCTGCGGCAAAGGACGCCATCACGCGCATTCATGCCCTGGGCCCGCGCGTCGTGCTCGTCACCTCGCTTCATACGCAGGACACGCCGCCCGATGCGATCGACATGCTGGCCGGGGAGGACGGAGCCTATTGGCGGGTGCGCACACCCAAACTGACGGTCTCGGTGAACGGGGCGGGCGATGCGATTTCGGCGCTGTTTTTCGTGCATTATCTGCGAACACGCCGTGCCGACACGGCTCTGGCCGAGGCTGCGGCATCAATCTACGGGCTGCTCCATCGTACAGAGGCGGCGGGCTCTCGCGAGATCCTGACTGTGGCGGCGCAGGACGAATTCGTCGCGCCGTCACGAAAATTCTCCATCGAGCCCGTCTGAGCGTGACGTCAGGCGGGCCCCGAAGGAAGGTTACCGGACCATGTTGATGGTGGCTTCCATCAACTGCTGGGATGTCGTCACCACGCGGGTATTGGCCTGGTAGGCCTGTTGCGTGACGATCATCTTGCTGAATTCCTCGGCAATATCGGCGTTCGACTGCTCCACCGCACCACCGATGATGCGTGCGCCCTCCGGTGAGAAGGTCGGCTCGCCGGAATCGATGGTCTGCTCGAATGTCCCGCCATCGCGCGATTTGAGCATGTTCGGTGCGGCGAATTGCGCGACCGCAACGCGTGCGATGGCGAAGGACTGCCCATTCGAGTAAATCCCGGAGATGCGCCCGTCGCTCGAGATCGAGATATCCTGCAGCACGCCCGCCGGGTAACCGTCCTGGCTGAGTTCGAGGCCCTGGAGCAAGTTGTTCGGTACGGCGAACTGGCGCAGGCCCTCGGTGCCGAAGTTGATGGATACATCTTCTGACAGAGCCTGACCGTTAATGGTTGCACCTGCGGCCATTTCGAAGGATTGTGGCGAGCCGGCTGACATTGTGCCGTTCGGTTCGAAATTGATCGCGTTGTTGCCGCCACCGTCTTCAAGCCGTGTCCACATTGTGTCGGTGCCCGAGGCACTCGAATCGTTCTGATAGAACAGCGCCCACTCGTCTTCGTCGACTTTGCCCCAGCGCAGCTGGACGTCGATCGGTGCGCCGGCATCATTGTATACCACGACCGAGCCGCCGCTGATCGTGCGGGAGAGGAAATCCGATGATTCGGAGGCCTCGATTGCTTCGTCGTCGTTGAAGGGCGCGCCGGTTGCGGGATCGTCGAAGAGCGTATCGACATTGTTTGCATTATAGAAGTTCGTGCCCGCCGTCGATGGAAGCACGGCCGAGTAGTCCACTTGCTCCGTCGAACTGGCCGGGACGGTGGTATCCGTGATGCGCAGGATGCCGTTGGTGCTGGTGATCAGGCCGTCGAGATTGATGGAATCGCCGCGCAGATACATGCCGGCGCCGTTGACGAGATAGCCGTCCTTGTCGAGCTGGAAATCGCCGCGACGGGTGAAGAGGTTGTTCTCGCTGAAGACCGGCTGGCCGTCACGGAAACCCGATATCTGGCTCACCGAGATGAAGCCGGAGCCGTTGATGGCGATATTGGTGTTCTCGCCCGTTGGCAGGATGTCGCCCTGCAGGCTGATCGCCTGATCGGATTGGGCGCGCACTGAACCGGCAATGGCCTGGTCGCGCGGGCGGTCGATCACGAGATCGACGAAGCTGGTATCCATGCGCTTGTAGCCGACGGTCTGGGAATTGGCGACGTTACCTGAAATATTCTCCATGCCGTAGGACTGCGAACGCAACCCCGCAACGGCGGTTTGAAGAGCCCCGAAGATACCCATAACTCACTCCTGACACACAGCGATGTTGCAGATTGATCAGCAACCGGCGTGCCAGTGTGCGGGAAATTGGGGGATTTCTGGAAATACTATTTATTTCAATAACTTGTGCGGATGTGGTGATGCGGTGCCATGCCGTCATCCGCGTGCGGGGCGCGCAGTGGGCGCCATTCCTGCCGGGCGGGCGGCAGATCCTGCCGGGTGATTTCTGCCCGGCGGGCCGATCTTAAGGCTTCGTTAACGCAGATTGCGCTTTGATTAATCCCATCGAATCGACACCGCGCTGGAAACACGCAAAGCCATGGCAGCAACCGCTCTCACCGAAACCGAAAAGCCCTCGGACGGGATCGACGACAGCGCCGAATTCGACTCGCTGACGGGTCCGCAGCGCGCTGCATTGTTTCTCCTCATGCTCGGCGAGGAACACGGGCGCACAATCTGGGCCATGCTCGACGAGGAAGAGGTGCGCACGGTCTCGCATGCCATGGTGCAGCTGGGAACCGTGGATGCGAGCACGGTCGATCGTCTGATCGTGGATTTCATCCATCGCGTCTCGAATTCCAGCGTATCCGGCTCGGTCGAGCGCACCGAGCAGCTTCTGATGAAGGTGTTCCCGCCGGATCAGGTCGCCACCATCATGGCGGAGATCTACAACACCTCCGGCAAGCGGATCTGGACGCGGCTATCGCAGATTGATGCGGAAATCCTGGCCAACTACCTGCGCAACGAGTATCCACAGACCGTCGCGGTGGTGCTTTCACGTGTGCGTCCCGATCACGCTGCGCGGGTGCTCACCATGCTGCCCGACGAATTCGCGATGGATGTCGTCAACCGGATGCTCAAGCTGGAGACGGTGCAGAAAGAGGCGCTGCACCATATCGAGGAGACGTTGCGGCTCGAATTCGTCGGCGCCGTCGCCCAGACCTCGCGGCGTGACGCCCACGAGACCATGGCGGAGGTCTTCAACGCTTTCGATCGCCAGACTGAAACCCGCTTCCTCTCGGCGCTCGACGACGTCAACCGCGAGGCGGCCAAGCGTATCCGCGAGCTGATGTTCACTTTCGAGGATCTCACCAAGCTCGATGCCGGCGGCATGCAGACACTGATCCGCTCCGTCGAGCGCGATGTGCTCTCGCGGGCGCTCAAGGGTGCGCCGGAACCGGTGCGCGCCTTCTTCTTTTCGAACATGTCCCAGCGTGCGGCCAAGAACCTCCAGGACGAGATGGACGGGTTGGGTCCGATCCGGCTCAAGGAGGTCGACGAGGCCCAGCTTGCGATGGTCAACAAGGCGAAGGAGCTGGCGGATTCCGGCGAGATCATGATCTCCAAGAACAACGCCGACGACGAACTGGTCTATTGACCCGGCTCAGCCGACGAAGGCCCGCTCGACCACATATTCGCCCGGGCGCGCATTCGAGCCCTCGTTCAGGCCGGCCTTCTCGCACAGGGCCTTGCAATCGGCGATCATCTCCATCGAGCCGCAGATCATGACACGGTCATGCGCGGGATCGAAGGGGGCAACGCCCAGATCTGCGAAGAAGGAGCCGTTTTCGATCGCGGTCGTGATGCGCTGGCTGCGCTCGTAGGGCTCACGGGTCACGCTGGTCCAGTGGCGCAGGCGTCCGGTGGCGAATTCCGAGACAAGCGGATCATCCTTGATCGCGGCGACGAGATCCTCGCCATAGCGCAGCTCCGCGATTTCGCGGGTGGTATGGGTGAGGATGACCTCCTCGAATTTCTCGTAGGTCTCCGGGTCGCGGATCAGGCTGGCGAAGGGGGCGATGCCGGTACCCGTCGAGAGCATGTAGACGCGCTTGCCGGGAAGCAGTGCATCCAGCACGAGGGTGCCCGTGGGCTTTTTCTTCATCAGGACGGTGTCGCCGACCTCGATCTTCTGCAGATGCTCGGTCAGCGGGCCGTCCGGCACCTTGATCGAGAAGAATTCCAACTCGTCATCCCAGGAGGGGCTGGCGATGGAATAGGCGCGAAAGACCGGACGCTCGGCATTGGGCAGGCCGATCATGACGAACTCGCCCGAGCGGAAACGCAGGCTGGCAGGACGCGTGATGCGAAAGCGAAACAGCCGGTCGGTGTAATGCTCGACCAGAGTCACCGTCTCGGCATGGGTGTTGGCCGGGATCGGGAATTGCGTATTGGTGCTCGCCGGTACCGCCTGATCCATCACGCTCTCCTTCGCCATTATCGCGCGGCTTCTACTTAGCATCCCTGACACCAGCGTAAACCTTCAAGGGCGCCAATCTCCCATGCGTACGCGGTATGGCGGCACGGACCAAAGGAAGTTGGCAGTTTGGCGACAGGGTAAGAATCAATTAAAGTATGAGCAGCTTGGAGACGGCAAATGGCCAGAGTTGATCGTTGTAAAGAATGTGGGAGTGCCTACATGGTGATCTCGGTCCACCTACCGATTGATGAGAATGAGGAGGAAATCCGTTGTCCGTATTGTGATCACTGTCGAACAGAAAGGATCCGCGGGTTTTTCGAGACTCGTGCGCTGACGCCGGAACAAGACGCTCAATGGCGCAAGTCAACGAAAAATTTACATTAGATATCAGTTAAATCTGCTCGTTCATGTGTAAATTTGCTGCCGAGCCACATGTAATATCCCGTTGCGGCCGTTATTGCTGGAAATAATGGTTCGTATATATCAAAAAAATCGGCTGGAACATATATTAATAGAAAGACAATTATTGCCTTGAAAAAATCCCAAGGTTGATAAAATATCATTCGCCCAGAATAAATTAATGATGTGAATATCATTATATAGTAAAATATCGTATAGGCATTTCCCAATATTATTAATATTAGATTTATAAATGTCGATGTTGCCCAAATGACGCCGATTAGTAAATAAAATTCGTATCGGAAAGTCTTTCTCGCCCTCCTAAATATTTCTCTGTTACTCTTAAAATCCGCGTCTTGCATAAAAACAACTCCGTTGAACGGACGCTTTTCTGACTTATTTGGTCTCAGTGGAAAACTTGCTTCTACGAGGTATCTTAGCCGAACAGGCCAGATTGCGCTACAAAATGAAGTGCTAGAGTGGCCCCAATGGGCTCCCCGGGTGCGTGCCGCGCTGAACGATGTTGCGTATCGCGGTATTATGCAAGTCAGGGTGTGATTCTTGCCTTGTCCCGCTTCCGGAAGGGGTTTAGGGGATGGCGTCATCGCCGGTGGTCATGTAATCCCTTACATCGCAAATATCTTGTGGGTGCGATACGAGCGCACCACCTCGGCTGAACGGACGGTGCCGCCGCCCGCAACAGGAGCCCTGATATCGTGATCCAGAAGACGAAGACCTTCACTCTCGCCGCCCTCGGTCTGATCCTCGCTGCACCCGCAGCGCTCGCTCCCGCGCATGCGCAGGATCAGGAATTTCGCATCGGGCTGATCACGCCGCCGGCGCATGTCTGGAACCAGGAAGCCGCTGCGCTGGGCGAGACGCTCGCCGAATTGTCCGACGGGCGCTTCAGCCTGTCGATCTACCCGTCGGGCCAGCTGGGCAACGAGAGCACCATGCTGCAGCAATTGCAGACCGGCGCGCTCGACATGGCCTGGCTCACCACGGCGGAAGTGACCACGCGGGCGCCCGACATCTCGGCCCTGCACGCGCCCTTCCTCGTCGAGAATATCGCTGATGCGGCGAAGGTGCTGCGCAGTGACGTCGCGCGTGAAATGCTCGACACCCTGCCGTCCGCCACCGGGGCGGTCGGCGTCTGCTATGCCATGACCGGCATGCGCCAGCTGATGACGCGCAATCCCATCGACGATGTGTCCGATCTCTCCGGCATGCGTTTCCGCATCACCCCCGCGCCGCCGATTCGCAGCTTCTTCGAGATGCTCGACGCGGCGCCGGCGCCGATGCCGCTGACACAGGTCTATGACTCGCTCGCCAATGCGCAGATCGACGCGATCGACATGGATTTCGAATCGATCATCAATTTTCGCTATTACGAGCACGCGCCCAACATGATGGTCACCAACCACCACATGTTCGGCATGGTCGCGCTGATCTCGGGCCGCGTCTGGGCGCGCCTGTCGCCGGAGGATCAGGCGATCCTGCGCGAGGCGGTGCAGCTGCATTGCGATCGCACCATCGACCGTTTCGTCGAGGAGGAAGACGACAAGCTCGACCGCCTGCGTGAGGCCGAGGGGCTGAGCATCACCGAGGATGTGGGGCCGGAATTCTTCGGCGACATCGTCGAACGCTGGGATGCCGAATGGGCAGAGCGTACGCCTTATGTCGCGCGTCTGCGTGAACTCGTGGCGGATTTCTGATGGGTGGTGGTAGCCCGCTCCGGGCGCCGGTGTGACCGGCATCGTGCGGGGAACGGTCATGTTCGAGGCGATCGGCAAAGTCTCGCGCTTGCTCGCGGCGGTCGACCGGGTGCTGCTGACGGCGTTGATCGCCGCGATCACGCTTCTCGTGCTGGCCAATGTCGGTGCGCGCAGCATGGGCTTCACCATTGCCTGGGCGGATGAACTCGCAGTCTATGCCATGATCATGGCCGGTTTCGTCGGCGCATCGCTGATGCTGCGCCTGCGCACCGCGCCGAGCGTGACGCTGCTGCACGAGATCCTGCCCGAGCGCGTCGTGCGGCTCCTGCGAATCCTGATCGCGCTCACCGCGCTCGTCTTTGCGGGGCTCCTGCTCTGGATGTGCTGGCTCTGGTTCGATCCGGCAGGCCTCGCCGCAGCGGGTTTCGACATCCGCCGATTCGAGGGCACGACCTTCAACTTCATCTATACCGAGACGACGCCGGTGATGGGGCTGCCGGCTTCGTGGTTCTTCCTCATCATGCCCTGGTTTGCGCTGACGGCTTTGGTTCATGCCATGACCAATCTGGCGGAAGATGCCGGCATGATTGCGCCGCCGCCGGAAGCGCCCGGCGCCGATGCGAACGGGGAGGGGGCGGCATGACCGGGATCACGCCGCTGGTCTTCATCATGCTGCTCGTCATCGGCGTGCCGATCGGCCTGGTTCTCTGCCTGGCCGCCTTCGTCTATATCCTGGCGAGCGGCAATGCCGTCCTGCTCGATTCCTACCCGCTCAAATTGTTCTCCAGCCTCGACAATTTCGGTCTGCTGGCGATCCCGCTCTTCATCCTGATCGGCGAGATCATGAACGGGGCCGGGATCACCACGCGGCTGGTGCGGCTCGCTTCCGCCTTCATCGGGGCGGTGCGCGGGGGACTAGCCTATGTGAACCTTCTGGCGAACATGTTCGTCGCCTCGATCCTCGGCTCGGCCACGGCCCAGATCGCGATGATGAGTCAGGTGATGGCGCCGGAAATGCAGCGTGCGGGCTATGATCGCGCCTTCGCCGTCGGCGTCACCGCTTTCGGCGGCCTGCTCGGCCCGATCATTCCGCCCTCCATCGTCTTCGTGGTCTATGCGGTGCTCGCGCAGGTCGCGGTGCGCGACATGCTGATCGCGGGGATCCTGCCTGGCCTGCTGATGACGGGGCTGTTTCTGGGCACCGTCGCGCTGATGGGGCTGCGCTACAATTATCCGCGCGGCGAACGCTTGAGCTGGGGCGAGCGGGGCAGGGCGCTTCTGCGCGCGCTCCCCATGCTCGCCATCCCCGCTGTCATCGTCGGTACCATCCTCGCCGGCATCGCCTCGCCGACGGAGAGCGCTGCGATCGGGGCGCTGGTGGCGGCGCTGATCGGGCTGTTCTACACCCGCTCTTTGAAACTCTCCGACTTCCCGGCGATTCTCCTGCGCACCGGGCTGAACACGGCGCTCGTGCTCTTTCTCGTGGCGGCGGCAGGGGTCTTCTCCTGGGTGCTGATCTTCGGGCAGGTGCCGCAGACGGCGGCGCTCTGGATTCAGGACGTGGCGACAACGCCCACGGCCTTCATGCTGCTCGTGCTGGTCATGCTCCTGATTGTCGGGACGGTGATCGACGGGATACCCGGGCTGATCATGGTCGTGCCGATCCTGCTGCCGATCGCCACCGGAATCTATGGTATCGACCCGCTGCATTTCGGCGTCGTCGTGTCGATCAACCTGATTCTCGGCCTTCTGACGCCCCCCGTCGGGATCGGGCTCTATGTCGCGGCGAGCGTGACCAATGTCAGCGCCTTCCGCGTCTTTCGCATGGCGCTGCCGTTCTTCCTCGTCGCCTGTATCGCGCTGATCGTGCTGGCTTTGGTGCCGTGGTTCTCGCTGGCGCTGCTGTGAGCCTCCTTACCCGGACCGCCTGAACTTGACCTCCTGAACTTGACGTCTTGAACTTGGCCACTTTCCTGGAACGCGGCTGCGTGGCATCCTGTTGTCAGGGGATCACAGGATGGGACCATGCCGATGACCGACCTTGCGTTACGCCCCGACGACGCGTTTCTCGTGACCGATCTGCAATACGACTTCCTGCCCGGTGGGGCGCTGGCCGTGCCGGACGGGGACGCGGTGATCGCGCCGATCAACGCGCTGGTAAAGCGGTTTCAGCGTGCGGGTGCGCATGTCCTGCTGACGCAGGACTGGCATCCGCCCGGCCATTTCTCCTTCGCTTCGAGCCATGAGGGCAAGGAGCCGTTCGCACAGGTCGAGATGGCTTACGGCCCGCAGATCCTGTGGCCGGATCATTGTGTTCAGGGCACCCGCGGCGCAGAGATCGTACGCAATCTCGAGGCCGATTGCGCCGAGCTCGTCATCCGCAAAGGCTACAACCCCGCCATCGACAGCTATTCCGCCTTCCGCGAGGCCGATCACGAGACCATGACCGGGCTCGCCGGTTATCTGCGCGAGCGCGGGCTGCGGCGTGTCTTCCTTGCCGGTCTCGCGCTGGATTTCTGCGTTTTCTGGAGTGCGCGCGATGCGGTCGAGGCGGGATTCGAGACGGTGCTCGTCACCGATGCCTGCCGCGCCATCGACATGGACGGATCGCGCGAGAAGGCACTTGCGGATATGCGCGAGAAGGGTGTCGTCTTCTGCGAGACCGGGGATATTCTCGGCAATGGCTGACGCGCCGCGGCTCCGTCCGCCGCGCGCTCTCATCAGCGTGTTGACGGATCGCCCGTGCCAATCGGCGCGTCCTCGCGCGACGCCCATTCCGTCCATGACCCGTCGAACAGGGCCTGCGGCGGATGGCCGATGCGCATGAAGGCGAGCGAGAGGATCGCCGCCGAGACGCCGGAGCCGCAGGAGGTGATCACGGGTTTCGTCGGGTCGATGCCGTGGCGCCGCAGCGCATCCTGAATGCTCTGGGGATCTTTCAGAAAACCGTCTTCCACCACTTCCGTATGTGGCAGGTTCACGCTGCCCGGCATGTGTCCCGAGGGCAGCCCGGCACGCGGCTCTGGCGCCTCGCCGCGGAAACGGGCGGCGGAGCGGGCATCGACGACCTGGATCGTCGGATCCGCGAGGGCAGCTTCGATGCGTGGCAGATCGGCGACGGCCTCACGGTCGAGCCGAGCCGTGAAACGGGCAGGCTGGCGCGGACGCGCGGGACCTTCCTCGATCGAGCCGTCGGCCGCGCGCCAGGCCGGGAAACCGCCTTCCAGGATGGAGACGTTGCGCGCGCCGAAGATCGTGAACATCCACCATACGCGCGGCGCCGAAAACAGGCCCGCGCCATCATAGACGACGATGCGGCTGTCATCATTGATCCCCTTCGCGCCGACCGCCGAAGCGAAATCCTCCGCGCTCGGGATCATGTGCGGCAGTGGATTGGCGAGATCCTTGATCGAATCGATATCGAAACGCACGGCGCCGGGTATGTGCGCGGCGAGAAACTCGGCTTCGGCGTCCCGGTTCATTGCAGCCAGATAATACGAGCCATCGACGACGACGAGGTCTGGCGTGTCGATATTCTCCTTCAGCCAGTCGGCGCTGACGAATGGGGCATTGCCCGCATCCGGTTTGTCGGTGGCGTTCATCTGGTATCTCCCGTCGGTTTCTCGGCACGCGGCCTCACGCGAGCACGATGCGCACGCGTCGGTTCTGCTTGCCCTTCTTCTGGATCTGCGTGACCTGAACGCTGCCGATCTCGGCCGTGCTCTTCACATGGGTTCCGCCACAGGGCTGGTAGTCGATCCCGTCGATCTCGATCATGCGAATGCGCCCGGCGCCGCGCGGCGGTTTCACCGACATGGTCTTGACGAGATCGGGATTGGCGTCGAGTTCTTCATCAGTGATCCATGATTCGCGGATGGCCGCATCCCGACCGACGAGTTCATTGAGTTTCGCGGTGATCTCGTCCTTGTCGAGGCCGGCATCCGCGATATCGAAATCGAGCCGGCCCTCGCCATCCCCGATCGCGCCGCCGGTGACCGGATAGGGCAGGACGACGCTGAGCAGATGCAGGGCCGAGTGAATCTTCATGCGCGGCAGACGGGTCTCCCAATCGAGCTTGCAGGTGACCCCGTCGCCCTCCGCGAGCGCCGGCGCGCCATCGGTGGGGACATGGATGATCTGCTTGCGATCCTCCGCATAGAGTGTTGTTTCAATGGGAATTTCCCGCCCGTCTTCCGTCACGAGGACGCCCCGGTCACCGGGCTGGCCACCGCCTTGCGGATAAAAGATCGTGGCGTCGAGAATGTAACCACGCTCGTGCACGGAGGTCACGGTTGCGCCGGCTTCGGTGAGGTAGGCATCGCGGTAAAGCGGTTCGGTCACGCTCAAATCTCCGTTTGAAATCATCTGGCGGGAGACTATCATGCAAGCCGGTCGGCACAAGGTGCGACGATGGACATGCCGGACGGGGAAGGCATCTTGTGATCGATAAATTTTTGTCTTCAAAAATTAATGGCTTTTCGCTATTAAATCATCGGCATAGCTTGATCCGATCGGTTCGCTGGCGCGTATTGCGATCATGACCAAACAAAACGCGCGCGGGACACCGCGCATGGTGAGAGATGTGACGACGCAAGAAATCAATCATCACGAAGAGACGGCTCTGGACACGCTGCTGGCGCACTATGCCCGTGGTGCCCTGAGTGCGCCGCTGCATGTCCTGGTTGCAAGCCATCTGGAACTCCGGCCTGAAAGCCGTCGTTTCGTCGGCGCATTGGAAGGCGTGGTGGCGTCGGCAATCGTACAGGAAGATCCGGTCCACATCAGTGACCGCGATGCGCGCCTCGCTGCGATCTTCGCCGCCGAGGCTGAGAGCGAGACTCCGGTGCGTGCCCGCTCCGCTTACTCTGGGATCTCCGGTGACGTGCCGCACCCGCTCGCGCGCTATCTCGGCCAGTCCCTGACGGAAGTGCCCTGGCGTTCGCTGTTGCCCGGTGTGAAGGAATACCGCATCGAGGATAACGAGGAAGGGGAGGCGGTGCTCTACTGGATCAAGGGCGGGCGCAAGATGCCTTTCCATACCCATGAGGGTTCTGAATACACCCTCGTGCTCAAGGGCGCCTTCAGTGATCTCAACGGCCATTACGGGCGTGGCGACATCGCCATCGCGGATGCGGATGTCGATCACCGTCCCATAGCCGATCCGGATGCGGATTGCTTTTGCTTCGCCGTCACGGATGCGCCCCTGAAACTGACCGGCCCGATCGGACGAATCGTGCAACGCTTCTTCATCAAGCACTGAACGCGTGAAACAGGTCCGGGGCACGCCTGTCTTCGCGGGCGTGCTCCGTGTCATGAATTGGGATCGTGGCGTTTTCTCCATATTGGTGGCGCGGGCGCGATAAATCGGGGGGCTTCCGCGTTTTGCCTTGCAGCCGTTCTTGCATCGGCGAGATCGCTCGTGCGGGGCGAGGCATTTGCGAAGCAGATCAGTCAGGGATTCATGCGAGTCATCATCGACGTAGCCATGGATTACGCCGTTACGCAGGCCGATCCCCCGGTATTGGCGCTGACGGCTGCGGAGGTGGCGGGTCAATCCGTGCGCGAAAGCAGGCTCGATATTGAAAACGCCGCCCTGCGTCGCGCGGAAGGCGAGGGCGGCATCGGGGAGCGTATCTGGGCGTTTCTCCAAGGCACGCAGTTGAGCCTGCGCTATCGCGCCACTGTCGATGTGGAGCGCCGCGCTTGTGTGCTGAACAGCCTGGGCGCCGAGCCTGTGCATGCGCTTCCGGATGATGTTTTTACATTCGTGCGCCCGTCGCGGTATTGCCCTTCCGATCTCCTCGCTGCTTTTGCCGAGAGGGAATTCGGTCATCTGCAGGGCGGTGAAAAGATCGCTGCGATGGCGCATTGGATCGCCGGCGCGCTCACATACAGTCCCGCAAGTTCGGGGCCTGCGACCACCGCAGTCGACACATTCGTATCCCGTGAGGGGGTATGTCGGGATTATGCTCACTTGATGTGCGGCCTGGCCCGCGCCGCTTCCGTTCCGGCGCGATATACTTCCGGTTACAGCGCCGGTGTCGTCCCGCCGGATTTTCATGCGGTCGCCGAAATATGGCTGGATGGCGCCTGGCATCTCGTCGATCCGACGGGAATGAGTTCTCCCACGGATTTCGTCGTCATTGGCTCGGGCCGCGATGCCGGCGATGTTCCGTTCATGGAAACCGAGAAACCGGCATTCCTCATTCGCCAGAATGTCGCTGTCACAAACGATATCCCTGTCTGACGGCAGAGACTTCAACGAAGCCCCGAATCGCCCAGGTTCTCTTTGCATCACCCCCCTGGCGCGAACCGTCCGGAGATGGCTACCGAACTCCCCGGGCCGTTCACGCCGGTCGAGGCCGCAAGATGGGCGTCGAGATGTGTGACCAGTGCGGCGATGATGCTCTTCCCAAGTCCGGTTTCGCTCGGCCTGTGATCGCCGATCGGCGCACCGATTCCGTTATCGGAAACGACCAGGTGCCAGTTCTGTCCCTCCGACATGATAAGTCACCGTGATTCGACCATCAGTATCGGCGATGAAAGCGTGCTTGAGGGCATTGATCACCAGTTCGGTGACGATGAGCCCCAGACTCATGGCAATTTCCGCCGGCACCATGCGCGCATCCGCATCGACCTTGATCGCGATACACGTGGAATCCGCGACCACCGATTCCGTCAGACTCGCGCAGAGTCGATGGAGATAGGTGGCAATTTCGACATCGTTGTCTTCATGTGGCAACTGGAGTTGCTGCTCCATGGTCGCCACTGCCAGAATCCGCCGATGTGCGTTCTCCAGATGCCGGCGTGCCTCCAAAGACTGCATCCGTTACTTCGGTCGCGCGATGCCTGGATCAGAAGATCCCCAACAGCGACAGGATAAAAACGACGATTACGACGAAGCCGACAACATAGATGATACTGTTCATGACGTGATCCCTCTTGATTAGGCACAGACTTAGTCTTTCCGAAAACGCGTGGTTATCGCGGCCCGAATAAATTGCAGCGTCCACTGCTTGAAAGGGAAACTATCAAGGTGCAATGAGGTTCCCGATACGCATAAAAACGCTCGAACAGGAACCCTTGGGAAGAAGCGTAAGAATCATCTGAGGATATCGCGGTTTTCCAACAGACGCCCGCCGCCGGAAGGCTCGCTGTCGGCATTTGTGATCGGGGGCATGCTGGCGCATCCCGAAAGGGTGCCTTGCAGGCTGATCAGGCGGCATCGACAGCCTCGACCAGCATGGCCCTGACTTCGGTCGCGATCTGGTGGAGTGCCGCGTTGTCGATGGCCTTCATCGAGATGACGGGATCGACCGCACTGATCTCGACACCGCCCTCGACCGCGCGCAGGATGACGTTGCAGGGGAGCATGGCTCCGACCCGTGGCTCGATCCCGATGGCCTTGTGCGCCATCGACGGGTTGCAGGCGCCGAGGATACGATAATCATCGAGATCGACGTCGATTTTCGCCTTCAATGTTGCTTTGACGTCGATTTCCGTGAGAACGCCAAACCCGCGTTCCGCCAGTGCCGCCCGTACGCGCGCGTCCACGGCGTCGAACGAAGCCGCTTCGATCATCCTGTCATGGGTATAGCTCATGGCCAGTTCCTTTGGGTTTGTGCGGATGGTACTTCAACCACACGACAAAGGCGGCGGAGGAACGAAGTTCCGCAAGACTTTCAATAATACTGGGACGATATCAAAACCGCCGCGATAGGCACGCCGGGTCCCGCCAATCGCATCATCGCGGCTGCGCGGTCCGGGTCAGGCAAATACGCGCTCTGGCCGGTCTACCTCATCGATCCGATTATCTTCCTCCAGATGGTAGGGGGCGATCAGCGGCTCATGACCTCGGAGGCAGGGCTCTTGCCACCGATGACTTTCCCAGATCAGTCTGTTTGAATGCGCGCGTGGCCATGTATTCGCGGATCCGGCGCATTGATCGGGTAGTGTTTGCTCTCATGCGCCTCGATGAGGTCGGTCAGGACGTCGAAACGGTCTGCCGCCGGCGTGCCACGTGCGGGCGGGTTATCGAAATACTGTTCGACCTCGGTCAGCGCCCGCTCAAGATCTGCGTGGTTCCTGATCGGCTTCACGTCCATCAGACCTTCTCCACATTGATCGACCCTGACTGTTAAGGTCACCCCGCCTTGCGCTCCCGCTCGCCCTTCTCCCAGCCCTCTTTCGTCTGCGCGATGAAATCCTCCAGCCGCTCCTCGCGGATCGCCTTGCGCAGGCCGGCCATGAGGTCCTGATAATAGGCGAGGTTGTTCCAGGTCAGGAGCATCATGGCGAGGATTTCGTTGGCGCGCACGAGGTGGTGGAGATAGGCGCGGGAATAGCCGTTTGATGCGGGGCAGGTGGATTCCGGGTCGAGGGGGGAAAGGTCTTCGGCGTAGCGGGCGTTCTTGAGATTGAGCCGGCCTGCCCGGGTATAGGCCATGCCGTGACGCCCGGCGCGGGTGGGCATCACGCAGTCGAACATGTCGACCCCGCGCCGCACCGCCTCGACGATGTCGTCCGGCGTGCCGACGCCCATCAGGTAACGCGGCTTCTCGCGCGGCAGATGCGGCTCCACCGATTCGATCATGGAGAGCATGACATGCTGCGGCTCACCCACCGCGAGCCCGCCTATGCCGTAGCCCTTCAGATCAAGCCCGACGAGCTCGCGCGCGCTCTCGACGCGCAGATGCGGCACGTCACCGCCCTGGACGATGCCGAACATCGCCTTGCCGGGTTGCTCGCCGAAGGCGATCCTGCAGCGCTCTGCCCAGCGCAGCGACAGATGCATGGCTTTCGCGACCACCTCCTCGGAGGCGGGGAGTTTGACGCATTCATCGAGCTGCATCTGGATGTCGGAGCCGAGCAGCCCCTGTATCTCGATCGAGCGCTCGGGCGTCAGCACGTGGCGCGAGCCATCGATATGCGACTGGAAGGTGACGCCGCTCTCCTCGATCTTGCGCAGGCCCGCGAGCGACATCACCTGGAAACCGCCGGAATCAGTCAGGATCGGATAGGGCCAGTTCATGAAGGCATGCAGCCCGCCGAGCCGCGCGACGCGCTCGGCGCCCGGGCGCAGCATCAGGTGATAGGTATTGCCGAGCACGACGTCGGCGCCCAGCACCTTCACCTGATCGGGATACATCGCCTTGACGGTGCCCGCAGTACCCACCGGCATGAAGGCGGGGGTGCGGATGACGCCGCGCGGCATGCGGATTTCGCCGGTGCGCGCCGCGCCGTCCGTGCCCGTCAGCGTGAACATGAATTCATCAGCCATCAACGTCATCCTTCATGCCGTCCTGCCCGGCGGCGTCACGAAACAGCAGGCTCGAATCGCCGAAACTGTAGAAGCGATAACCCGCTTCCACCGCATGGTGATAGGCCCGGCGCATGGTGTCGAGGCCGCTGAGGGCGGATACGAGCATCATCAGCGTGGATTTCGGCAGGTGGAAATTGGTCATCAGCGCATCGACCGCGCGAAAGCGATAGCCGGGCGTGATGAAGATGTCGGTATCGCCGGCAAAGGGCGCGATGGTGCCGTCCTCGGTCGCCGCGCTCTCCAGAAGCCGCAAGGAGGTGGTGCCCACCGCCACGATGCGCCCGCCGGCTGCGCGCGCCGCATTCAGCGCATCCGCCGTTTCGCGCGAGACGAAACCCGTTTCCGCATGCATCCGGTGATCGCGCGTATCCTCCACCTTCACCGGCAGGAAGGTGCCCGCGCCCACATGCAGGGTAACGAAATGGCGGGCAATGCCGCACGCATTGAGCCGCGCGAACAGGTCGTCGGTGAAATGCAGACCCGCCGTGGGCGCGGCGACGGCGCCTTCCTCGCGGGCATAGATCGTCTGGTAATCCGCCCGGTCACGCGCATCCGCCGCGCGTTTGCCGGCGATATAGGGCGGCAGCGGGAGTTCTCCGATGACGGCGATGGCCTCGTCGAGGGCGGGGCCGGCAAGGTCGAAATCGATCGCGACGTCGCCGCCCTCGGCTTTCCCGGCGATCGTGGCTTCCAGCCGTCCCGCCTCGCAGACGGGGCCCGCGCTTTCCGATCCGAAGACGAGGCGATCGCCCGGCTGGAGCTTTTTGGCCGGGCGGGCGAAGGCGCGCCAGCGCGCCGCGCCCTCGCGCTTGTGCAGCATGATCTCGACGCCAGCCACGATCTCGCCGCGCACGCGCTTCGCATACAGGCGGGCGGGAATGACGCGGGTATCGTTGAGGACGAGCACGTCGCCGGGTGCAAGCAGATCGGGCAGGTCGCGCACCTGCGCGTCGCTCAGCTCCGGCGTGGTGCCGGGGCGCACGACGAGCATGCGCGCCGCATCACGCGGCTCGACCGGGCGTAGCGCGATCCGGTCCTCGGGCAGCTCGAAATCGAATTCGTCGACGCGCATCGTCAGGTTCCCGTCTGGAATATCGCGCATGGCAGGCGAACGGGTGCCGTAATGCATCCCGCTTGCAAAACCCGCAAGCCCGTTTTCCGGGTTCAGCTGAAACGATTGGTCTTGGGGAAACCCTTCGGTGGCAGGCGTCCGGCCTCGGCGCGGTTGCCGAGCCAGCCGCCGGCGAGATCCTCGGGTGTGACGGTCCAGGTCCGTCCCGACGTATCCAGCCAGGTGAGCCCTTCGGCGAGGGTGAAGACCTTGGCGTCGGAGACGCCGCCATCCTTGTAGCGTTGCAGCCGCACGCCCTTGCCGCGTGTCATTTCCGGCACCTGGTCGATCGGGAAGGCGAGCAGCTTGCGGTTCTCGCCGACGATGGCGATGTGGTCGCCCGCAGCCGGCGTGCAGATCACGGCCTTCGCCTTGCCGTCGACATTGAGCGCCAGCTTGCCCTTGCGCGTATTGGCGACGAGCTGGTCCGTGGGTGCGACGAAGCCACGCCCGTCGGAGGCGACGAGCAGGACCTTTGTTCCGGGCTCGTGCACGAAGGCGGTGACGATCTCGGCATCCTCCTCGAGATCGACCATCAGCCGGATCGGGTCGCCGAAGCCGCGCCCCCCGGGCAGCTTGGCCGCATCGAGGGTAAAGACGCGCCCGTTTGAGGCGAGCGTGAGGATTTTCGAGGTGGTCTGCGCATGGAAGCCGAAGGCAAGGGCATCGTCCCCCTTGAATTGCAGATTGCCCAGATCGTTCTGATGCCCTTTCAGGGCCCGGATCCAGCCCTTCTTTGAGACAATCACGGTGATCGGCTCGCGCTCGACCATGGCCTGGGTGAAATCGATATCGGACGTGTCGGGCGCATCCGCGAAGCTGGTGCGGCGTTTGCCGAGCGTGGTCTCTGCCCCGAAGGCCTTGCGCACGTCCCGGATCTGCTTCGCGACGACCTTCCACTGTTTCGTCTCGGATTCGAGCAGCGCCTCGGTCTGCCGCTTTTCCTCGGTGAGTTCGTCGAATTCGCGCTTGAGCTCCATCTCCTCCAGCTTGCGCAGGGCGCGCAGGCGGGTATCGAGAATGGCGTTGGCCTGCAGCTCGGTGAGCTCGAAGACGCGCATCAGTTCCTGCTTGGGCTCGTCCTCCTCGCGGATGATCTGGATCACCCGGTCGAGATCGAGATAGATGATCAGGAGCCCGCCCAGGATCTCGAGCCGGTGCTCGATCTTGCCCAGCCGATGGCGCGAGCGGCGAAGCAGCACCTCGCGGCGATGGTCGAGCCAGGCGCGCAGGGCCTCGGCCAGGCTGATCACGCGCGGCACCGTGCCGCCCATCAGCACGTTCATGTTGAGCGGAACCCGCGATTCAAGATCGGAGAGCTTGAACAGCGATTCCATCATCAGCACGGGATCGACATTGCGCGCGCGCGGCTCGATGACGACGCGCACATCCTCCGCCGATTCGTCGCGGATATCGCCCACGAGCGGCAATTTGCGTTCCTGGAGGAGCTCGGCGATCTTCTCGATGAGCCGCGCTTTCTGGATGCCGTAGGGAATCTCGGTGATGACCGCCGCCCAGGAGCCGCGCCCGCCATCCTCCTTCTCCCAGCGCGCGCGCACGCGAAACCCGCCGCGCCCGGTGCGATAGGCCTCGGCGATCATCTCCTTGCGCTCGACGATGATGCCGCCTGTGGGGAAGTCAGGGCCCGGGACGAAGGTCAGGAGCTGGTCGGAACTGGTATCGGGATGCTCGATCAGATAGAGCGCGGCATCGCATAACTCGCCCGCATTATGCGGCGGGATCGAGGTGGCCATACCCACGGCGATGCCCTGCGAGCCATTCGCGAGCAGGTTGGGGAAGGCCGCCGGAAGCACCGAGGGCTCGTCCGTCGAGCCGTCGTAATTGGCGCGGAAATCGACCGCATCCTCGTCGATACCTTCGAGCAGCAGCCCTGCCACCGCCGTCAGGCGTGCTTCCGTGTAGCGATAGGCGGCGGCCCCGTCGCCGTCGATATTGCCGAAATTGCCCTGGCCGTCGACGAGCGGATAGCGCGAGGCGAAATCCTGCGCCAGACGTACCAGCGCATCATAGATCGCCTGATCGCCATGGGGATGGAAGGAACCCATCACGTCGCCGACGACCTTGGCGGATTTCTTGAAGGCGGAATTGGGCGCCAGCCGCAGCAGCTGCATGCCGTAGAGAATGCGCCGATGCACGGGCTTGAGCCCGTCGCGGGCATCGGGCAGCGCGCGGTGCATGATCGTCGAGAGCGCATAGGCCAGATAGCGCTCCTCGAGCGCGCTCTTGAGCGCAACGCTCTCGATTTCGCCGTCAGATGGCGGATTTACGGGCTTGCCCATCGATCTCTCCGTTCGCGACCCCTCAGGCGGGATCCTCCTCGCGGGTCAGGCTTTCGACGAAGCGCGCACGCTCGGGCGGGGGCGCCCGGTCCTGCGGCTCGTAGATCCAGCGCTGGAGAAAGTAGCCGGTCAGCGCGAAGGCTTCAGCCAGCGCCTGCGGCGAAACGCGGTTTGCAGGCCCCTCATACACAAGAAATCCGGGCAGCGTTAAGAGTTTTTCACGATACGGCTCCCCCGCCTGTGCACTCACCGCCCGCCCGGTGCGCGGCGAGACATAGACGAGGTTCTCCTGCGTGCCCGTCGCGGCGCAGCTGTCGAAGTCGAGGCCGAAGCCGAGCTCGGCCAGAAGCCGAAGCTCGAATTCTACGAAAAGCGGCCCCACGCTCTCGGCATCGGGCAGCGCCTCGCTGAGATGGATCACCGCATCGAAAAGTGCCGGATGCGGATCGCGCTCGGGCAGGAAGCGCAGGGAGGCGGCCAGCGCAGCGAAGCCGTAGAGCGCGTGCGGGGCATTGATGAAGCCCGGCGCACGCAGCCGGGTCGCCTCCACGGAGAGGGTGCCGAGATGCTGGTCGAGCCGCGCCCGCCAGGTCACGGCCAGGCTGTTCCCCGGCTGGATCAGTGGCAGCGTCTTGCGCGAGCGCCCGCCCGGCAGGAAGCCGAAATGCCGCCCGTGGTCGCGCGTCAGCAATTCGAGGAGCACCCCCGATTCGCCGTGCCGGCGCACACCCAGAACGATAGCCTCGTCGCTCCACTCCATCGCGCTCTGATCTCCTTGGGGTGGTTTAGGAGATTGCGGGGGTGGATGCCAGCGGGGTGTGCCCATTCTGCCCCTGGAGGTATTCTTCCGATACATCACCCGCCCTGATAGATTTGGTTGAAACCGGGGAGATTCGATGGCCTCACGCACCACACTCAATGCGGCGAATCTGAAGGCTCTGGGCGCAGAGCGTCTGGCGGAACTGCTGATCGAGATCAGCACTGGTGACGCAGCGGCGAAACGCAAGCTGCGTCTCGCGCTGGCTGGTGCGCAAAGCCCGAAGGACGCCGCGCGCGAAGTCAACAAGCGGCTGACCAGCATCGCTCGCGCCAGAACCTTCGTGAACTGGCAAAACCGCAAGAAGCTCGTTGACGACCTGGAGACGCAGCGCCGCGCCATTGTCGACCAGATCGCGCCAGCGGATCCGCAGGAGGCACTCGATCTGATCTGGCGTTTTCTCGCAGTCGCCGATCCGGTTTTCGAGCGCTGCGACGACAGCAGCGGTACGGTGATCGGGATCTTTCATCAAGCGCTTTCCGATCTCGCCGATATCGCGACGAAAGCGGAGGCGGATCCCCGGGTCACGGCGGATCGCGTCTTCGCCGCTTTGCAAGATAACGGGTTCGGTCAGTATGATGGCATCATCACGATCCTCGCTCCCCTGCTCGGCGAAACCGGGCTCACCCATCTGGAACAGCGCATCACGGAATACGGGCGCGAAGAGATCACGGTTCCGCCGCCGGAGGAGCGGCGCGCGGTTGCGTATGGGCTGAACATCACGATCTATGCAGATGAGATGCGCGCGCGCCAGCGCGACAGCATGGTCCGGATGGCGCTCATGGAGATTGCCGATGCGAGGGGCGATGTCGATGCCTTCATTGCGCAATATGATACCGAGACCCGCGCGGTCCCGCAGATCGCCGCCGAGATCGCCATCCGTCTCCTCGAAGACGAGCGCCCGGAGGAGGCGCTCGGCTTTATCGAGGGCGCGCAGCGTGAGGACGGGCGGTTCGTTCCAGAGGCCTGGCACGCGGCGCGTCTGGCGACGCTCGATGCGCTGGGGCGTCGGGATGAGGCGCAGGCTGCGCGCTGGCAGCTGTTCGAAAATGAACTGTCAGTCGCCTTTCTGCGCGATTATCTGAAGAATCTGCCCGATTTCGACGATATCGAAGCCGAGCAAAAGGCCATGGATCATGCCGCTGCGCACAAGGATCCACTCGTCGCCCTGCATTTCTTTCTGGAATGGCCCGCGCCCGATCGTGCTGCAGCGTTACTGATCGCGCAGCGCGCGAAGATCAACGGGGATCACTACGAAATCCTCACGCCCGCTGCCGAGGCCCTTCGCAACGCTCATCCGCTGGCCGCGACCATAGCCTTGCGGGCGATGATTGACTTCACCCTGACGCAAGCGCGCTCCTCGCGCTATGGCCACGCGGCGCGGCATCTGGCGACATGTGCTGATCTCGCCAAGCAGATTGCGGATTTTGGGGGAATCGAGGACCATGAGACTTATCAGTCCCGGCTGAAGCGGGAGCATGGCCGCAAGCAGGCGTTCTGGGCGCGTGTATCCGGAGGCTGATGATCCGTCAGCCGAGGCGCGGCGCATAGGAGATGGATAAACGTGTTCGCTATAAGAGGAGCGTATCGTGAACCAGCCAAACCTCCAATCCGTCGACTGGTCCGCCATCTCCGCGCCCGAGGATGACGGCGCGGCGGCGCATCTGACCGGGGCGCGCATGCCCGATATCACGCTTCCGGCGACGGATGGCAGCGAAGTCGCGCTTGGGCGCCTGAATGGCTGGAGCGTGCTCTTCTTCTATCCGATGACGGGGCGGCCGGATCAGCCCCTGCCGGACGGATGGGACCAGATCCCCGGGGCACGCGGCTGCACGCCGCAATCCTGCGCCTTCCGCGATCTCTCACGCGACCTCGCCGATTGCGGCGTCTCGTCGCTCTACGGCATCTCGACGCAAACGACGGCTTATCAGCGCGAAGCGGCGGAGCGCCTGCATCTGCCGTTTCCGCTGCTATCGGATGCCGATCTCGCCCTGGCCGAGGCGCTCTCGCTACCAACCTTGCAGGTTGAAGGGATGGTCCTGATCAAGCGGCTGACGCTTATTCTGCGCGATGATCGCATCGAGAAGGTATTCTACCCGGTCTTCCCGCCGGACCGGAATGCCGGTGATGTACTGGCCTATCTGCGGGCGCAGTGACGTCGCGCCATGTCCGGCTGAGATGCGGCGGCGTACAATCTACGATGAAGTGTTCATACGTATATCGGATGTATAAATTCATGCCTTTTTGAGTTAGACTGCGGGCCGAGCCAAGCATCGTTGCGATGCGCCGAAAGCGGCGGGAGGAATCGCCATGGCCAACTGCTATCTCATCATGACATCGGAGACGGGCGACAGGCTTCGCCCCTGCCTGTTCGTTGCCGTCGCCGAGGACGAAGCCGACGCGATCGATGCATTCGTGCGCGGGTTCTCCGATTACATGGCGCTCGGCGAGTCGGCCTCGATCGCGGGCCGCTGCGAGCCGGTTGCGGCGCGCAAGATGGGCGTGCCGCTGGAGCGTCCCGGCTACGCCGCGCCACTCGCGCAGCACCTGCAGTGATGGATTGCGTACCGCACCCACCGCACGATCGCGCGGGCGAGTGTGGATGAGTCGTTAAAACTAACCAGAAAAGAAGTATGGAGGCCTCGCCCGGAATCGAACCGGGGTGCAAGGATTTGCAGTCCTCTGCGTAACCACTCCGCCACGAGGCCTCTCACGCTCGACCGGAATCGCTCCATGCCCAGCGCCTCCCATATCCGACACGCGGATGAAAAATGCAAGGGTGCGCCTGCGCATTTTTCACAGGGTCGTGAGCGCCGCGCGCGTCAGGTGATGATCTGCTTCAGGAACAGTTTCGTGCGCTCGTGCTGCGGATTGGAGAAGAAAACGGAGGGGGGGTTCTCTTCGACGATTTCACCGTAATCCATGAAGATCACCTTGTCCGCGACCTGACGGGCGAAGCCCATTTCATGGGTCACGCAGAGCATGGTCATACCCTCTTCGGCGAGCTCGACCATGGTGTCTAGCACTTCCTTGACCATTTCCGGATCGAGCGCCGAAGTCGGCTCGTCGAACAGCATCAGGCGCGGGCGCATGCACAGGGAGCGCGCGATCGCGACACGCTGCTGCTGGCCGCCGGAGAGCTGGGCGGGGAATTTGTGGGCCTGCTCCGGGATCTTCACCTTGCCGAGGAAATGCATGGCGATCTCTTCCGCCTCGGCCTTGGGTACCTTCTTCACCCACATGGGCGAGAGCGTGCAGTTCTCCAGGATGGTGAGATGCGGAAACAGGTTGAAATGCTGGAACACCATGCCGACTTCGCGGCGCACCTCGTCGATCTTCTTGACGTCGTTGGTCAGCTCGACCCCATCGACGATGATCGAGCCCTTCTGATGTTCTTCCAGCCGGTTGATGCAGCGGATCAGCGTGGACTTTCCCGAGCCGGACGGCCCGCAAACCACGATGCGATCCCCCTTCATGACCTTCAGGTCGATATTCTTGAGGACCTGGAACTCCCCGAACCATTTGTTCACGCCGATCATCTCGACGGCGACATCCCCCGCCGGGGCCGCGTCGCTATCGATCCGTGCTGCATGCGAATCCGCCATTATCCCCACTCCGGTTCACGCCGTCCTTGCGCGCAACGGGATGGTTGCACCCGCAGCGTTTCTATCGTCAGGATATGATGCTGTGCGCGACAGGGGAAGCCCAAGCTTTGCCCGTTATCCGCCGTCTCGTTGCGCAGGTTGCCGCGTGCCAAGGCAGATCGCCGACGCGCCGCGCTCGCGGCTCGACGTCAGCGAATTGGCTGCCCGTATTGCAGGCCGCCGCGCGTCCACAGCGCATTGAGGCCGCGCTGGATGTTGAGGGGGGAGGCGTCGCCGATATTGCGCGCGAAAACTTCACCGTAATTGCCGACATGGGCGATCACTTCCACAGCCCAACCCTCATCGAGCCCGAGCATGGCGCCGAATTCTCCCTCTATGCCGAGCAGCCGGCGGATAACCGGCGTGGGATCATTGGCGGCCCGTTCACGCGCATTCTCCGCAGTGACATCGTGCTCTTCGGCATTCAGCATGGCGAAATGCACCCAGCGCACGAGATCCGCCCATTGCGGATCATCGTCACGCACCGCCGGGCCGAGGGGTTCCTTGGAGATCACTTCCGGCAGGACGACATGCTCATCAGGATCGGAGGCGCGCATGCGATGGGCATAGAGCCCCGAAGCATCCGTGGTATAGGCGTCGCAACGCCCGTTCAGATAGGCATCGATCGTCTCGAGGGCAGAGCCGAACACGACCGGTTCGTAGCGGATGCCCTGGGCGCGGAAATAATCGTCCAGATTGAGCTTCGTCGTTGTTCCATCCTCGACACAGACGGTCGCACCGCTGAGTTCCCGCGCGGAAGAAACGCCCAGTTGCTTGCGCACCAGGAAGCCCTGGCCATCGAAATAGGTGACGACCGGAAAATCGAGCGGCATCCCGGCATCCCGGGCCATGGTCGCCGTCGAATTGCGCAGAAGGACGTCGATCGTGCCGTCCGTCAACGCGTCGAAGCGCTCGCGGGCATTCAGCGGAACGAAATCGACGGCCTCCGGATCGGCAAAGATGGCTGCGGCAATGGCGCGGCAATAGGCGACGTCGAAGCCGCTCCAGCGTCCGTCGGTATTCTGGGTGGCAAATCCTGGCAGACCGGGATTCACGCCGCAGGAGAGATGACCGCGCTCGCGCACCTGAGCGAGTGTCGCGCCGGGCTCGGCCGAAGCGGGGAGGGCGCCTGCCATCGCGGTCACGATTCCAGAGACGACCATTGCAAGGCCGAGAAAGATACGCCGGAGAAAGCCCGTCTCCATACCGTAATGCCACCCGGATCTTCGGCGCGCATCACGGCATCATCCCGACTGGTCAGACTCCGCCGATGACACGCTGCACATGAGCCCCAAGCTCCTCGCGGAGACGGTCATGCGAATTTCAACATTCTTCGTGAATGACAAACGCACCGAGGTGCGTCAATGCCAAAATCCGGATGGAGCCGGTAAGAGGTGATTGTAAATGCCTGTGAAAGCGTGTCATCTCGCCTGACAGATGATCTCGACCGCACGATTGCGGTCGGGCTGACGATATCCGTATGGGGGAGCGTGGCGATGGAAAAACGCGGTGGTGGGCATTGGGGCGAACGGACGAAGCTGGTCCATGCAGGGCGCGATCCGTCGGAGCAGTTCGGTTTCGTCAATACGCCGATCTATCGCGGCTCGACCGTGCTCTATCCCAGCTATGACGCCCTCGTCAGCAAGGACAGCCGTTATACCTACGCCACCAAGGGCACGCCGACCACCGAGGCGCTGGAGAAGGCCTGGACCGATATTTCGGGCGCCGCAGGCACGGCACTGGCGCCATCGGGCCTCAGCGCCATCGCGCTGGCCATGATGTCAGTGGTCAAGGCGGGTGATCACGTGCTCGTCACCGATTCGGTCTATCGCCCGACCCGTGAATTCTGCGCGGAGCATCTGACGCGATTCGGCATCGAGACGACCTATTACGATCCCCTGATCGGCGCCGGCATCGCCGATCTCATCCGTGACAATACCAGCGTTGTCTGGACCGAGGCGCCGGGCTCGCAGACCATGGAGATGCAGGACATCCCCGCCATCGCCGAGGCGGCGCATGCGCGCGGCGCGGTAGTCGCGATGGACAATACCTGGGCAACGCCCCTGTTCTTCCCGCCCCACGCCATGGGCGTCGATCTCGCCATCGAGGCCGGGACGAAATATCTCTCCGGCGGCTCCGATCTGCTGATGGGGCTTGTCTCCGCCAGCGAGCGTTGCTGGAAACAGCTGCGGCGGACCTACGAGCTGTATTCCTCCTGTCCGGGTCCGGAGGACGTCTTCCTCTGCCTGCGCGGCATCCGCACCATGAAACTGCGCCTGCATGAGCACGAGAAACAGGCGCTGGAGATGGCGCGCTGGCTGGAAGCGCGCCCGGAAGTCGCCCGGGTGATGCACCCAGCGTTGGAAAGCGATCCCGGCCACACAATCTGGAAGCGCGATTTCAAGGGCGCTTCGGGTCTGTTCTCCATCGAACTGAAGCCGGCTTCGAAACAGGCTGTCGCCGCCATGCTGGACGGGCTCGAACTGTTCGGGATGGGCTTTTCCTGGGGCGGCTTCGAGAGCCTCGTGACCCCGTTCAACTGCGCCTCCTACCGTACGGTGACGGAGTTTGCACCGGCTGGGCCATGTCTGCGCTTCCATGTCGGCCTCGAGGATCTTGATGATCTCAAGGCTGATCTTGATGCGGGGTTCACACGGCTGCGCGCCACGATCTGAGCAGGGCGAGCCCGCCGAAGCAGGGTGATGCGGGGGGAGCTCTGCGCGTCGAGAACCATTGGTTCGGCAAGCTGCTACGGCTACCTTGATGCTGTGCCGAGCGAACATGAGTATATTATTATGACCGGAAACACCCTTGGCTCCTGTTTGTGCGGCACTGTTAAATTTCAAATCTCGGGTGAACTCGAGAGCTTCTTGCTGTGTCACTGCAAGCGCTGTCGAAAGGACACGGGGTCTGCACATGCCGCCAATTTGTTTTCGTCGACAGCGAAGTTAACCTGGTTTTCCGGTCATGAATCCGTTCAGACCTATCAGGTTCCAGACACCCGACATAAAAAGAGCTTTTGTAGTAAATGCGGATCTGCTCTTCCAGTTGTTCAATCAGACGGTGATTCCATTGTTGTGCCCGCAGGAAGTATTGACAGTGCGATCGATATCCGACCAAGTCAGCATATCTGCTTTGAAAGTCGAGCAGATTGGGACATGCGCTTGGAAGATGTACCAAAGATAGATGATATTCCAATTTAGATTCATTTAAATCTATGTATTTGCATTATTTTTATATGCTGCGCGGCTGATTAAGTGCCGAAAAATGAATAATCGAATATTTGACCGGGGTTTCGATGCGGAAATTGTTCTGCGGTCCTTTTGCCCAAGGTTGGATTGCCGCCCGCATCCCCTGACGCGCCAATCGAGAGACACCGGTCCGGCATGGCAAGGTGCGCCATGTCTGGCGGCACAAAGTCGCCAACAGGTTCCAAATGCTCAGGAACTGGATATGCGTGCACACACGCCGGTACTGACGCACCACATCCGTGTGTTCGTCAATTTCTGGCTCGGTCAATGCGCCCCAGGCCTAATGCGCAGCTTTTACTGCGCTCACGACATCGTTGATCAGATCGCCCTGGTGCTCCAGCCCGGCCGAGAGGCGCAGCATGCCCTCACTGATACCGATCGCCTCGCGCTCCTCCCGGCTGAAGCGCTGATGCGTCGTCGTGGCAGGGTGGGTGACGAGGCTCTTGGCGTCGCCGAAATTGTTGGAGATCCTGACGAGCTCCAGCGCCTTGCCGAAGCGGAACGCCGCCTCCTTGCCGCCTTCGAGTTCGAAGGCGAGCACGCTGCCGCCGCTCTTCATCTGCTTCTTGAAGATTGCTGCCTGCGGATTGTCCGGCAGGCCCGGATAGAGCACCTGGCTCACGCCGCGAAGGCGTTTCAGGGCATCGGCCAGGGCGCGGGCATTGCGTGCCTGTCTGGCAATCCGCAGCGGCAGTGTCTCCAGCCCCTTGAGCAGGACCCATGCATTGAAGGGTGACAGCGCCGGGCCGGTATGGCGCAGGTAGTTCTTCAAGTGGGTCTCGATGAATTCTTCGCTTGCGAGCACCAGCCCGCCCAGACATCGTCCCTGGCCGTCGATATGCTTGGTCGCGGAATAGGTCACGACATCCGCGCCGTGTTGCAGCGGATTCTGGATCAGGGGCGTGCCGAGCGCGTTGTCGACGATCAGGATCGCGCCGGCCTCGTGCGCGATTTCGGCGGTCTCGGCGATATCGATCAATTCGGTGGTGGGATTGGCTGGACTCTCGATGAAGAAGGCACGGGTGTTGGGCCGCAGGGCCGCGCGCCAGTTCTCCGGGCGCGTGCCATCGATGAAGGTCGATTCGACGCCGAATTTCGGCAGGATCTCGCCGAGGATCACGGCGCAGGAGCCGAACAGCACCCGCGAGGTGATGACGTGATCGCCCGCTTTCAGATAGCCGAGCAGCGCTGCGGCCACCGCCGCCATCCCGGTTCCCGTCGCGCGCGCGGCCTCGGCGCCGTCCAGCGTGGCCATGCGCTGCTCGAACATGGCGACGGTCGGATTCGAGAAACGCGAATAGATGAAGCCGTCGGGGTCTTCGCCGGCGAAGCGCCGCTCGGCGCTTTCCATATCGGGATAGACGAAGCCCTGTGTCAGAAACAGGGCTTCACTCGTCTCGCCGAAGGGCGTGCGCATGCCGCCCGCATGGACTGCCAGCGTTTCCGGATGGAGATGGTCGGTTAAACCGGAACCGACCGCGACCTCGGTACGTTCGTCATCGAAAGGGCTGTCGACAGGCATGGTCAAGCGCACTCCGCAATCTCGAACCGTTCGTTTAAACGAACAAAATGTCCAGCGCAAGCGTCCGATTCTACGCATTGTCATCATTCAGGGTTACATTAGTAAATTAATATTAGATCTGGAGTTGTATCATCTCGTCAATGCCGCATTTCGGGGCAATGATGAGGAGGGGTCGCCATGAGGATCTTCGATAATCCGCATTTCGATGCGCATGAGTCCGTCGTCTTCGTTCATGACGCCCGGACGGGGTTGCGCGCCATCATCGCGATCCATGATACGCGGCTCGGTCCGGCTGCGGGTGGATGTCGGTTCTGGAATTACGAGAGCGAAGACGCCGCGATCGCCGACGTGCTGCGGCTTTCGCGTGGCATGACCTACAAGAACGCGGTTGCCGGCCTTGATCTCGGCGGCGGCAAGTCGGTGATCATCGGTGATCCCAGAGCGATCAAGACACCACAGCTCATGCGCGCTTTCGGGCGGTCGGTCGAACGTCTCGGCGGGGCCTATACCACGGCAGAAGATGTCGGAGTGGATGTCGAGGACATGGAGCATGTGCGCGAGACCACCCGCCACGTCGCCGGTCTGGCGCATGGCGCTCATGCCAGCGGCGACCCCTCGCCAACCACGGCGAAGGGCATTGTCAACGGTCTTCGCCGGGCAGTGGCGCAGCGACTGAATCGCGATGATCTCGGCGGTCTGCTGGTGGCGGTACAGGGCCTCGGCCATGTCGGCTGGCATGTCTGCTCGCGTCTGCACGAAGGCGGCGCGAAGCTCATCGTCAGCGATATCGACGCCGCTCGGGTCGAGCGCGCCGTCTCGGAATTCGGCGCGACGGCTTGCGCTGCGGAGGCTGTCCTCTCCGTTGAGGCGGACGTGTTCGCGCCCTGCGCGCTGGGGGCGGTGCTGAATGCGCGCAGCATCCCCGCTCTGCGCGTCGCCATCGTTGCGGGTGCCGCCAACAACCAGCTGGAGGACATCGCCGATGCGGACAGGCTGCACGCGCGCGGTATTCTCTACGTGCCCGATTTCGCCATCAATGCCGGCGGCATCATCAGCGTCTCACGTGAGATCGCCGGTGTCGCCGATCCCGACTGGATAGCCGGGCGCATGCACCAGCTCGACGCGAACATCGCCGCGATCCTCGCCGAAGCGGAAGCGGAGCGCGTCTCGCCGCATCACATCGCCATGCGCTTCGCCGAAAGACGGCTGGACGCGGCGGGGCGGTGAGTCCGCCGCCTGATCAGCGCAACTGCGCGACATCTCCGAGGAACGGATGCACCCATTCGTGATCGAGAAGGGCGGGCCCGAGCCGCAGGCACTTCTGCGGGTTCTCGCCGAAATCTAAGCGGCATTCATCATTCCATTGCATCAGGCCATTGCGGAAATTCGGTCCGGGAATTCCGTCGATTGCCGCAGTGTAGTAGCCGTATTCGGCCATGATGCGCTGCGCCTCCCGCACGGTCTCGCGTGAAAACGTTCCGATGACGGCGTCCACGCGCTCATTATGAAAATCAAGGGACTCAATGTAACCACCCGCCTGCAGAATCCGCGCGGCGGCGTAGTGCCGGTCGGGGCTGTCGTAGTATTGATCGACGAATAACGCGTAGACGAGGGCAGGCTCCCATTGGTACCGGATACCCGGCGCGGCCACTGCGTGATGCATGCCGGTTGCGGCCTCATCGCGGTCTTCGACTCCGAAATCAAGCGTGCCGTTTTCGATGGACAAGGCGCAGTTGGACCTGATCTCTGCATAAGCCTTGGCAACATTGGTTGCGGCCTCCATGTCGGGCGTCAGCGTACCGGTCTCGCCGCCGGTGATGCCCGCTCTGATCACGTCACGCGACCAATCCATCAGATCACGCGCGACCCGTTCGCGATCAGGCAGATCGACAAAGGACTTGAAAAAGCGGTTGGTGGGGGTGTCGTCGGCATCAGGATCGTCGGACATGCCGAAGAGGCCGGCACCCCCGATGCTGGACCTCGTCTTACATGGTGTGAAGCTCGCCGGGCGCTGGCCGGCCAGATGAATCACGTGGGCCGGTGCGAATCCGGCCTGCGAGGCGCGTTCGACAAACGCGTCGGCTTCGTTGCGCAAACGTGGCGCAATGCTGCGGATCGGATGAGCATCCCGCTCACTCCACTCCTCCAGACCAAAATGAGCGATGCTCTGCGGATAATTCTGCTGGTGAGCCCTGAACTGATCGGTCCAGTCCCAGTGCTCGGTCTGGTAGCGGCCGAGATAGGCAAAGGCGGTCATCGCGCCGGGGTCGCCCGATTCCGCATCGGCCCTTGCCGTATCGAGAAATGCACGCAAGGGCGCCTCGTGGCCGAGCATCAGCATCTCGATGCCGATCAGCATCCAGATATGATCGACCCTCCAGGCTTTCGGATCGTCACGCTGATACAAATCTGCGACGCGGTCATCCAGATAAATTTCGATCACCCGCGCGAATTCATCCTCATCGCGACAGCCGTTCTCGAGCATGGTTTCGAGCGCGAGTAACGGGGATACGTGGCGCGCCTGGGGATTGACGAAGTATTCCTGCGAAAACGATTCGACCGAATGGGCCCCGATGTTGCAGCTCTCATCGGCGCGCGCCTGATTGCTTAGCGCAGTTGCGAGGAGGCAAGCCGTGCCCACCAGGATCTGTATGGATTTCGTCATAATACCTCCCGGTAGCTCATGCGGGGCTCAGTATCCCGTCAGGCATGCGGCGGGATCCGGCTTGAGGTTTGTAAATCGTGCAGACCCGGTTGACCGCACAAACGGATCCGGAGACACATTCTAAGGAATATTTCGATGAAATTATGCAATCAAAACGTCGTGGCGACAACCAAAAATAATATTCCGATAAAAAATTATCGTGATGAACGTCGACGAATCACCCCTCAAAGGCATAGCCCGCGCCGCGCACGGTGCGGATCGGATCTGAACCCGATTGCGCCTTGACGGCCTTGCGCAGACGCCCGACATGGACATCGACGGTACGCTCGTCGATATAGACGTCGCGCCCCCAGACATTGTCGAGCAGCTGCTCGCGGGTGAAGACGCGCCCGGGCGTGCGCATCAGGAATTCGAGCAAGCGGAATTCCGTCGGGCCGAGATGCAGTTCGGTGCCGTTGCGGCGCACGCGGCGGCTGTCGCGGTCGAGCTCGATATCGCCGGCGACCAGCTTGTCGGTCAGCAGGTTGGGATCAGTGCGGCGCAGCAGCGCTTTCACACGGGCGACGAATTCCGGAACGGAAAACGGCTTGACGATATAATCGTCGGCGCCTGTTGCGAGACCGCGCACACGGTCGCCTTCCTCGCCGCGCGCGGTGAGCATGATCACCGGCAGGCGGCGCGTGTTTTCCCATGCCCGGATACGCCTGCAAAGCTCGATGCCGGAAATCCCGGGCAGCATCCAGTCCACGATGGCGATATCCGGCACATGTTCCTTGAGTCTGATTTCCGCGTCGTCACCACGCATCACGCAATCGACCTCGTAGCCTTCCGCTTCGAGATTGTAGCGCAGGAGCAGGGTCAGCGCTTCCTCGTCCTCGACCACCAGAACCTTCGTCGACATCGTGTCATCGCCTCATGCTGCGGCACGTACGGGCGCCGCCGGTTGCTTCATGCGGGGCAGGGGGGGCAGGCGCAACTCACTTGCCCGTATGTTCGACATGCTCGAGGGAGGTACGATCCTTCTTCGGGCGCTCGGCCGTCAGCGGTTCGCCCTTGACGAGGTAATGCACCGTCTCCGCGATATTGGTGGTGTGGTCGCCAATACGTTCCACATTCTTGGCGCAGAAGAGCAGATGCGTGCAGAAGGAGATGTTGCGCGGATCTTCCATCATGTAGGTGAGCAATTCGCGAAACAGCGAGGTATAGAGCGCATCCGTCGCTTCGTCGCGCTCCCAGACATCCATCGCCGCCTCGAGATTGCCCTGGGTATAGGCATCGAGGGCATCCTTGAGCTGCGCCTGGACAAGTTCGCTCATCCGGTTGACACCGAGCACCACCTTCTGCGGCTCGAACTGGCCGGAGACGGCCAGCGTGCGCTTACCGATATTCTTGGCCATGTCACCGATACGCTCGATATCGCTGGCGATGCGGATGGCGGAGATCACCTCGCGCAGATCCACCGCCAGGGGCTGGCGCTTGGCGATGGTGAGGATGGCGCGCTCCTCGATCTGGCGCTGCAGATCGTCAAGGCGGTCATCCATGGCGACCACGGCCTGGGCCTGGTTGACGTCGCGGCGCACCAATGCGGTGGTGGCATCGAGCAGCATCTTTTCCGCGATCCCGCCCATCTCCATGATGGCCGAACGCAGGCCCTGCAATTCATCATCGAAAGAGGAAACGGTATGATCGACCATGTTCGGGTTCTCCTGCAAATCGTTGTGCGGTTCAGCCGAAACGGCCCGTAATGTAATCCTGCGTCCGCTTCTCGCGGGGGCTCGTGAAAATCCCCTCGGTCGGCCCTTCCTCGACGAGATAGCCGAGATGGAAGAAGGCCGTCTTCTGCGAGACGCGGGCCGCCTGCTGCATGGAATGTGTCACCATGACGATGGTGTAGTTCGTCCGCAGCTCGTCGATCAGTTCTTCGACGCGCGCCGTTGCGATCGGATCGAGCGCCGAGCACGGCTCATCCATGAGGATGACGTCGGGATTCACGGCAATGGCGCGCGCGATGCACAAGCGCTGCTGCTGGCCGCCAGACAGTCCGGTGCCGGGCTCCTGAAGCCGGTCCTTCACCTCCTCGAAAAGGCCTGCGCGTCGCAGGCTGCCCTCGACGATCTCCTCGAAATCGGTCTTGCTGCGGGCCAGGCCATGAATGCGCGGCCCATAGGCGATGTTCTCGAAGATCGATTTCGGAAACGGATTCGGCTTCTGGAAGACCATGCCGACCCGCGCACGCAACTCCACGACGTCCAGGTCGGGATCATAGATGTCGCGCTCGTCGATGGCGATGCGCCCGGTCACCCGCGCAATGTCGATGGTGTCGTTCATGCGGTTGATGCACCGCAGGAAGGTTGACTTGCCGCAGCCGGACGGACCGATGAAGGCCGTGACGGCCTTCTCGGGAATGTCCAGCGACACGTCGAAGATCGCCTGTTTCTGACCATAGAAGACATCGACACCCTTGGTCTCGATCTTCGTCCTCGCCCGATTCGGCATCGGCGATCGCACCGTCCTGATGGGTGCATCCCCGGAGGATTCGGGCTGCGGCGCAGGAGCGATGGCTGCGGCAGTGGCGGCTGATGCGGCGGCGGTAGCGGCTGTGGCAGTCATGGCAGGGTCCTCGAAAAACGGGTTCACCAGGTGCGTTCGATGCGCTGTCGCAGATAGACGGCGATCGCGTTCATTGTGATCAGAAAGCCCATAAGGACCAGAATACCGGCGGAAGTTCGCGAGACGAAGCCGCGTTCCGGGCTGTCGGCCCAGATGTAGATCTGCGTCGGCAGCGCGGTCGATGATTCCAGCAGGCCACCCGGCGGGCTGGTGATGAAGGCATTCATGCCGATGAGCAGCAGCGGGGCGGTCTCGCCCAGCGCCTGGGCCAGACCGATGATGGTGCCGGTCAGGATGCCCGGAAGGGCCAGCGGCAGCACGTGATGCATCACCACCTCGTGCTTCGAGGCGCCCACGCCGAGCGCCGCTTCGCGGATCGACGGCGGGACCGCCTTGAGGGCCGCGCGGGTAGCGATGATGATCGTGGGCAGGGTCATCAGGGAGAGCACCATCCCGCCGACCAGCGGCGCCGAGCGCGGCAGACCGAACCAGCCGAGGAAGACGGCGAGGCCGAGCAGGCCGAAGACGATCGACGGCACGGCCGCGAGATTGTTGATGTTGACCTCGATCACGTCGGTCCAGCGATTCTTCGGCGCGAATTCCTCCAGATAGACTGCCGCAGCAATGCCGATCGGAAAACTCAGAATGAAGCAGACGAGCAGGGCGAAGAACGAGCCGGTAATGGCGCCGGCAAGCCCGGCAAGCTCCGGGAAGCGGCTGTCGGCATTGGTGAACAGCGCGAAATTGAACGGCGTGGACACGCGTCCCTGCTCGACCAGCTGGTCGAACAGCGCGACCTCGAAATCATCCACCCGCCGCTGCGCTTCCGGCGTATCCCGGTTGACCTGCCCCTTGTTGAGCTGGTCGAACGGATCCGAGGCCGGGATCTCCAGCGTCACCGTCTCCCCGATCAGACCCGGATCTTCCATCACGGCGTTGCGCACAAGGAAGGGTGTATTGTTGGTCAGGATCCGCACCGCCGTGCGCAGATCCTCCTCCGGCAAGTCCGGAAACAGCGCCGCCACGGAGCGGCTGGTGATCTCGCGAAAGTTGCCGCGCTGGAGGTTGTCCTGCGAAACGACCTCGGGATCAATGTAGAACGGCACCTCGACCTTCGTCTGGACGAAGGCCGTATAGCCGTTGAGGATCAGCGAACCGAGCAGCAATGCCAGCAGGGACAGGGCCGCCGTGATCGCGGCGATGCCATAGGCGCGCAGCCTTTTTTCCTTGGCATAACGTTTCGACCGGCGCGCCTTGGCGTGCCCGGAACCCCAGTCGAAATCGGCCATGGCGGGAGCGGCTGTATCAGTCATACTGCTCTCTGTACTTCTGGACGATGCGCAGCGCGATAACATTGAGGCCGAGCGTCGCGATGAACAGGACGAGCCCCAGCCCGAAAGCGGCCAGGGTTTTCGGATTGTCAAAGGCGGTGTCGCCGATCAGCAGCGTCACGATCTGAACGGTAACCGTCGTCACGGAGTCGAGTGGATTGAAGGTGAGTGTCGCTATCAGTCCGGCCGCCATCACCACGATCATGGTCTCGCCGATTGCGCGACTGACGGCGAGGAGGATGCCGCCCATGATGCCGGGCAGGGCGGCCGGCAGCAGCACCTTGGTGATCGTCTCCGCCTTGGTCGCGCCGAGCGCCAGCGAGCCTTCGCGCAGGGAACGCGGCACCGCGCGCAGCGCATCGTCGGAGAGCGAGGAGATGAACGGGATCAGCATGATTCCCATCACGCTGCCGGCCGCGAGGGCCGTATTCGGCGAGATCGGAAGACCCAGAGCCGTGCCGGCGTTGCGCAAGGCGGGGGCGACCACGAGGATGGCGAAGAATCCGTACACGACTGTCGGGATACCCGCGAGGATTTCCATCAACGGCTTGACTGTGCGGCGCAGGCGGTCGCTGGCGAATTCCGCCAGATAAATCGCCGAGAACAGGCCGATCGGGGTCGCCACGAACATGGCGATCGTGGCAATCAGCAGCGTGCCGACGAAGACGGGAACCGCACCGAACGCGCCGGCGCCGGCGACCTGGTCAGCGCGGATCGCGATCTGCGGTTCCCAGTTCAGACCGAACAGGAATTCCGTGGGCGGAACCAGCGAAAAGAAGAACCAGGCTTCGAAAAGCAGCGAGGCGATGATCCCCACCGTCGTCATGATGGCAATGACCGAGCAGGTGACCATCAGGATGGTGATGCCGCGCTCGAAACCCTGACGCGCGCGAAAGCGCAGGGACAAGCGGGCCTGTGCGACGAAGAGCGTGATAATCATCAGGCACAGCGCGACCACGACCATGGCCCAGCGGGCAATGCTCACCCAGCGCTCGTAGCGCTCCGCAGCAGCAGAAATGGCCGGCTGCGGTTCACCGAAGATGATGCCATTGGCGACGTTCTTGATTTCGGAAAGATAGAGATCCAGCTGCGTGGACGATGCGTCGCGCGTCAATGTCTCGGGAAGGCTCGCGATGATCAGGCTGTCGATGACGGTGCCTTGAAAAACCAGCCAGAGCATGACGAGGACAAGGGCCGGAACGCCTACCCAGATGGCGACGAACGCCCCATGATAGACCGGGCGTGAATGCAGCTTCTGCGATGGCCCGGCCTCGGCAAACCGGCGCGCCTGGAGCCGCCCGACCATGAATGCCAGCACGGACAGGATCAGGATGGCAAAGAAGACATTCGTGAGCATCGCACCGGACCGTTCGTCAGAAAACAAAAGGTCGCGGCGGTTTGTCCACCGCCGCGACCGGAGACCACTGGCCTCATATCACATTGCGTAGCGATCGAAAGTCACGCTGTCAGCAACTTCCTGCTGGGTCTCTTCACGGGCAGCATCCGGGAGCGGAACCATGCCACGCTCGGAGAGCAGACCACCAGGGCCCATCACGTCTTCGCTGACGTAGAGTTCAACGAACTCCGTCAGGCCGGGGATCACACCACGATGCGCGTTCTTGATGTAGAAGAACAGCGGGCGCGATACCTGATACGAGCCATCGGCAATCGAGTCGAATGTCGGCTCGACGCCTTCGACCGAGACGGCCTTCAGCGTGTCCTGGTTCTCGTAGAGGAAGGAGTAGCCGAAGATGCCGACGGCATTCGGATCCTGCTGCAGGCGCTGCACGATCAGGTTGTCGTTTTCGCCCGCCTCGACGAAGGGGCCGTCCTGACGCATGCGCGAGCAGATTTCTTCCCAGCGATCCTCGTCGGAATCTTCGAGGGCGGCGATCACTTCGAATTCGTTGCAGCCTGAATGCATGGCGAGTTCGACGAAGGCGTCACGCGTACCAGAGGTCGGCGGCGGGCCGAATGCAACGATCTCGGCATCGGGGAGCGAGGAGTCGATTTCGCTCCAGCGAGTGTAGGGGTTCTCGACGATTTCGCCATCGACCGCGACTTCGGCGGCCAGCGCCTGGAAAATCTGCGCGAAAGTAAGGTTGAAGCTCTCGCCGTCCACGGACTGGGCGATCGAGAGGCCGTCCGAGCCGATCTGGGCTTCGGTGACTTCGGTGACGCCGTTCTCCTGGCAGAGCGCCCACTCGGATTCCGTCATGGCGCGCGAAGCGCCCGTGATGTCCGCCGTGTTGGGGCCGACACCTTCGCAGAAAATCTGCATGCCGCCGCCCGTGCCGGTGGATTCGATGACCGGAGCAGGGTTGCCGGTGACGTTGGCATATTCTTCCGAAGCCGCCTGGCTGTAGGGGAAGACAGTCGATGAGCCGACGATACGAATCTGGTCGCGCGTCTGGGCCTGGGCAGCGCCGGCAACCATGATGCCGGCGGTCGCGAGGGCAATCGCGCTGGTAAGGGTGGTGAATTTCACGGGTCTACTCCTTGTCGGAATGCATGTCGCTTCGATCGCGTCGCGATCTGCATGAAGCAGCGTCCGTATAGACGGCCTAAATGACACTTGCATGACAAGCGTCGTCAAGCACCTTGATCGTTGCGCTTTATCGCAGATGAAGCTTCGCAACGCTCCGGAACCGATCAGAGCTGAGCAGGCAAAACTTTGAATTCAGTTCAAAAATTTCTATCCTGGAAGCGGTGTTTTGTTGAATGGATCGCATTGTGAGAGGGGCGTGCGGGCTACGTATTTCTACGTTTCCGTAGCGTCGACAGCTGTTGCGCCTCGATGACATTGATAATTATGGGTAATTAATTGTTCTTTTGCTGCATTCATGATTGTATAAATTTCCGGCGCTCCGGACATCTTCCGTTGCCGCGCGAGTCCCGTGTGCAAGTCCCGTGTGGGAGAAAACCGTTTTCCGCCGGTTGGCAAAAATGCATACGACGCCATCGCGCCGATGCGGTCCATGCCCAATTGTCGCCTTGGCTCTCGCTTGATGCTACGGGTGCTCAGGGCAGGGGAAATACACCTCAGATGGCCCGCTTCGACGCCATCTCCGCGGCTTTCTTGCGGGCCAACCCGAGACGGTGTTCGCGCCAGATGACGAAGATGCCGGCTGCGATGACGATGGCGGCGCCGGTCAGCACAATCGCCTGCGGCCAGTCGCCGAAGACGAACCAGCCGAGCAGCAGCGCCCAGATCATGGTGGTATATTCGAACGGCGCAATCAGCGAGGCATCGCCGAAGCGATAGCTCTGGGTGAGCAGGATCTGGCCGATCCCGCCCAGAATGCCGATCACGACGAGAATGCCGAAATCGATCAGGCCCGGCATGTTCCAGCCGAAAACGATCGTCGCGAGACCGATCAGGGTCGAGAAGACCGAAAAGTAGAAGACGATGGCGCCGGTACGCTCGGTCGCGGTGAGGCGGCGGACCTGGATCGTCGCGCCAGCGGTACACAGGGCGGCGAAGATCGCGAAGGTCGCGCCCAGTGCCCGATTCTCGTTGGCGATTGCGGCATCGACCACGCCGAATTGCGGCGTCAGCATCAGGATCACGCCGACGAAGCCGATGGCGACGGCGCTCCAGCGATAGGCGCGCACCGTTTCCTTGAGAACGAGCGCCGCGAGCACGACCACGATCAGCGGCGCAGCATAGCCGATTGCCACCGCATCGGAGAGCGGGAGATAGCTCAGCGCCGCGAATCCGCAGAACATGCCCGTCACGCCGATGATGCTGCGCAGCAGGTGGCCCTTCAGGTTGTGCGTGCGCACCGCGTTCACCATCACGTCGCTCCAGGCGAGCCAGATCAATAGGGGGATGAGGGCGAAGGCGGAGCGGAAGAAGATCAGCTGTCCAACCGGAAACGAATCACTGACGAGCTTGATCGTCGCCGCCATCATCGTGAAGGCGAAGGCCGAGAAGATCTTCAGAAGGATGCCGATGAGGGGCTGCACGGGATAAGGGCCGGGAGAGAAAAACCGCCTGCAGCAAACCATGCGCGGGGCGCGACGGGAAGCGCTTTCGGCGCAACGGCAGATGCGCGCCCCGCGCATGGCGGAGCAGTGGCGTTCTCAGAAACGGTCGGCGCGAAACCAGCCCGTGTCGACCACCGGATCCTCGCCCGTCATCATCTCGGCAAGGATCCGCCCGGTGACCGGTCCGAGCGAGAAGCCGTGATGGTTATGGCCGAAGGCGAACCAGATCCCGTCATGGCGCGGCGCCGGCCCGATGACGGGGCGCATGTCGGGGAAACAGGGACGCAATCCCATCCACGGTTCCGGCTCGTTCGGCGGGCCGAGCGGGAATATCTCCCGCGCGAGTGGCTCGCAGCGCGCGATCTGGATCGGGCTCTTTGGCGCATCGCGGGGGGCGAATTCGATCCCGGTCGTGAGCCGGATGCCCTTGTTCATCGGGGCAAGCACCACCCCGGCATCGACATCGAGCACGGGATGATTCAGGACCGCGTTGCCCTCGGCGGCGTAATGCAGATGGTAGCCGCGCTTGGCTGCAAGCGGCATGCGGTAGCCGAGCCGCTCGTAGATGTCGTTCGACCAGGCGCCCATGGCGACGACCACGTCATCGGCGGAGATCTCGCCTTCCCCGGTGGTGACGCGCCACCCTGCCTTGCCGTTGCCGCCATGCGCTTTGAGCGAGCGCGCATCGCCGCTGATGAAGCGCCCGCCCTTGCGTATGAACAGATCGGCATAAGCCTTGGTCAGACCGCCGGGATCAGGGCTGGTATTGGGATCACGCAGATGGATTGCGCCGATGACGCGGTCGCTCAGATGCGGCTCGCGCTCCTTCAGCCCGGCCCGGTCGAGCAGATCATAGCTGATCCCGTAATCACGGGCGAAGCGCTCGGCCTCCGCGGCTTCCGCGTCGAGCCGTGCCTGGCTGCGCGCCGCCTTGATCCAGCCCCTGGGGCGCATCAGCGGGGCGACACCCGCCTCGGCGACGAGATCGGCATGTTCCTCGACGCAGCGCTCGATCAGCGGGCGCATCGCGCGGGTCGCCTCCGCGTGGCGGTGCGGCGATGAATGCCACCAGTAGCGCGCCAGCCAGGGGGCGATCCTGGGCAGGAAGGAGATCTCGTAGCGGACTTCCGTGGAGCGGTTGAGCCCGTATTTGACCAGCGAACCGAGATCGCGCGGGAAGGCATAGGGCTCGATCGTGGCGCGTTCCATCAGGCCGGCATTGCCGTAGCTCGCCTCCTCGCCGGCGCCGCGACGGTCAACCAGCACGACGTCACGCCCACGGCGCTGCAGATGCAGGGCGGTGCTGACGCCGATGATACCTGCGCCGAGTACGATCACATCTGTGCGCATCCGCACCTCCCGGAGACTTGTTCCAACCACGCCGTTCGGGATATGGGATGAGACGGCGCAGGCCAAGGCGGAAATTGTCGCCCCCGTCCGTGCGCCGAAGCCGACGCTGGCATTCGCGTCCCGCCGCATGCATGTCCCGGAGCCGTCTTGCCGATATGTCGTTTCTGATCCGAGCCCTCGCCCTGATCGGTCGATATGCGACCCAGGGTTTTGCGATCAGCATCATGGTCGGCCTGATGCTCCCCCAGTTTGCCGCTGCCGCGCGTCCGTTTCTGCCGGTTGCGATCTTCGTCTTCGTCGCCATGACCTTCGCGCGCGTCGATCTGCATGCGCTGCGCGCCATCCTTCGCGCGCCGTCGGGCCTGATTTTCGCGCTGATCTGGACGACCCTCGCGCCGATCCTGCTCGTCGGCGGCGCTCTCGCATTGGTGGGGCGCGACAATCTCGATCCGGGGCTGGTTCTCGGGCTCGCCATTCTCGCTGCCGCGCCGCCGATCATGTCGTCCCCCGCCATCGCCATGGTGCTCGGTCTCGCGCCGACCATGCTGCTGACGGTGGTGCTGGTCATGACCGCGCTGGCGCCGCTCTATTCGCCGATTGCCGCAGAGTTCGTCGCCGGTGTCGTCGTGCCGATCGATGTCGGCGTGCTGGTCACGCGTATGATGCTGCTGATCGGAGGTGCGATCATCACGGCACTCGTGATCCGCCTCGTTCTCGGCGAAGGGAGTATTCGCAAGCACAAGGCGAGTTTCGACGGGCTCGGTGTCGTCACCTACTTCCTCTTCGCCGTCGCAGCGATGGATGGTGTGCTCCATGCGGTCATGGATAACCCGCTGCGCGTTGCCGGCTATCTCGGTATCGTCTTTGCCATCGCCTTTGCCGGAATCCTCTCGGCGATGCTGATCCTGCGTCCGCTCTCGCCGTCGGATCGGTTCGTGCTCGGCTACGGGACCGGGCAGCGAAACATGGGGCTGCTGATCGCGGCGCTGGGCGCAGCGACGCCTGACACGACATACCTTTTCTTTGCGCTGGCCCAGTTCCCGATCTATCTGATGCCGCAGATCGTCAAGCGCTTCTCGCGACGATACGTGGTCGCGAACTGAGCACTCATGCGCTTTGCGATAGCGGGTGCAGGTCGCGCACCAGCGCCTTCATCCGCTCGTCGAGGACATGGGTGTAGATCTGCGTCGTCGAGATGTCGGCATGGCCGAGCAATTCCTGGATCATGCGCAGATCCGCGCCGTTCTGCAGGAGATGGCTGGCGAAGGCGTGGCGTAGCACGTGGGGTGAGACGGCGCGGGGGTCGAGTCCGGCCTTCATGGTGATGCTCTTGAGATCGCGGGCGAAGGCCTGGCGGGTGAGATGGCCGGTTTCGCTGTCGGCGGGAAACAGCCAGGGGCTGACCGCCTGCGCGCTGGCCTTCGTCTTGCGCGCGGCTGCGGCTTCCTCACGCGCTGCGAGATAGCGCGAAGCCGCCGCCTTCGCCGATGCGTTGAGCGGAACGAGACGCTCCTTGTTGCCCTTGCCGCGCACCACGATCAGCGAATCGCGCGTGCGCGCAGCGGATCGGGGCAGGGCGACGAGCTCGGAAACGCGCAGGCCCGTCGCATAGAGCAGTTCGAGCAGGCAATGCATGCGCAACGCCCGCAGATATTTCCCCGGCGAGAGATCCGGCGCGTCGCAGGCCTTGCGGGCCGTCTCCAGCAAATGCTCCACATCGGTGATTCCGAGCGTCTTGGGCAGCGAGCGCCCCTTGCGCGGCCCGCTCAGCGTGGCGGAGGGATCGGCGCCGAGATGACCCTCGCCATAGAGAAACTTGTGGAACTGGCGCACCGCCGAGAGCCGCCGGGCGGCGGAAGCGGTACCGAGGCCGCGAAGACCGAGATCGGTCAGATAGTCGCGCAGATGGTCTTGTCCAACCTGCGCAAGGGCGAGTCCCCGTTCGCCGAGGAAGCCGGCATAATCGGCGAGATCACGGCCATAGGCAGCAAGCGTGTTCTTCGCTGCGCCGCGTTCGACGGCGAGCATGTCGAGAAACAGGGTGACGAGGCGATTCGTATCGGTGGCCATGCGGCGAGTCTGGGGATGCGGCCTTAACAATCGCTTCACGCCATGGCGCGGCAAGACGGATTATCGCGGCAACAGCCGCGTCGGCGGGATGTTGGTGGACATCTCACGCGGCTGCGGCTCGACGAAAGTGGCAAGCCCCCACATCCCCGCATAGCCGAGACCTGCGAGGATGGTGAGGATCACGATCAGGCGAAACAGCGTTGGCACGATTGCGACCGTGTTCGGTGGACGACATCGCGGCCATTACGACCACGTCCATGCGCGCAAGGCAAGCCTTGTTGCAAAGCGTTGAGCGCCGGTTCAGACCGGCTCGCCGTTGCGGATCGGCGGCTGGAAGGACAGGCCCATATCCCAGGGGAAGTAGATCCAGGTATCCTGGCTGACTTCCGTCACGAAGGTGTCGACCAGCGGGCGCCCGGCAGGCTTGGCGTAGACCGTGGCGAAATGTGCCTCGGGCAGCATCTCGCGCACGACCCGCGCGGTCTTGCCGGTATCGGTGAGATCGTCCACGACCAGCACGCCCGCGCCCTTGCCGTTGCCGAGATTGCGCACCGCCGGGGCGATATCCTTGATGACCTGCAATTGCCCCTGCTTCTGGTAATCGTGATAGCTGGCAATGCACACTGTCTCGATCAGCCGCAATTCGAGCTCACGCGCCACGATCGCCGCCGGCACCAGCCCGCCGCGGGTTATGCAGACGATCCCCTCGAATGGGCCGGCGGCGGAGAGCCGCCAGGCCAGGGCACGGGCATCACGGTGGAACTGGTCCCAGGAGACCGGAAAGGCTTTGTCTGCGGGGTTGGTCATTCTTGCTTTCCTCGAACCAATCAGGGCTTTTGAACGGGTTTTCTGTGCTTACGCCGGCGCGTTGTCGCCCGTAGTGCGGTCGAGCAGGGCGCGGATATCGGCGAGCGCTGCGTCGATCGCGGCGCGATCACGCCCGCGCACGACGATCTGGTTGCGGAAACCGGCACCGGTGAAGGAGGGGTAGGAGCCGATCGAGACGCCGGGATGCGCCTTGTCGATCTCCGCGAGCGCGCTGGCATACGCGCCTTCCGGCAGGCCCTTGGCGTCGATCGTCTCGACCATCACCTTCACGCCGCTCGCGAGATACTGGCTCACATCGTCGAGCATCGCCTGCATGATCGAGGGCACGCCGGCCATGGTGATCACGTTCCCGATCATGAAGCCCGGCGCCTTCGAGATCGGGTTTTCGATCAGCGTCGCGCCGAAGGGGATGCGGGCCATGCGCATGCGGGCCTCGTTGAGTTCGCCCGGCGCATAGCGCTCGCGCATCATGGCGAGCGCGCGCTCGTCGTAATCGATGCCGACACCGAGCGCCTTGGCGATGCTGTCGGCGGTGATGTCGTCATGGGTGGGGCCGATGCCGCCGGAGGTGAAGACATAGGTGTAGCGCGCCCGCATGGCGTTCAGGGCGGCGACGATCTCCTCCTCGATATCGGGCACGATACGCGCCTCGCGCAGATCGATGCCGCGTTCGGTGAGGTAATCCGCCAGATAGCCGATATTCTTGTCCTTCGTGCGCCCGGAGAGGATTTCGTCTCCGATGACGAGCATGGCGGCGGTGATGGCGGGCTCGGACATGGTTGCGTTCTTTCGATTGTCGCAGTTGCTTTAACGTCGCTGCGCGACGGGCTCAAGCCTCGCGCAGCGGCGGAGGACGGGAATGATCGTCCGAAGACATACACCCTACGCAGCGCGCCGCACTCCGGACCTGATTGCTGCCGTGCCTCAGGCCGGCTCCGGCGTCTCGCCGGCCAGAACCCGCGCGGCCACGCCACGATCGATATTGCCGCCGCACAGGATCACGCCGACGCGTGCGCCCTCGGGAAAGACGGCATCGCCGTTGCGGATCTCCCGCGCGAGTGCCGCCAGCGGCGCGGCGCCGGCGCCCTCGGCCAGGTTGTGCGTATCCTCGTGATAGATCCGGATCGCCTCCGCGACTTCCGGGTCGCTGACGCGCACGATGCGCGCCGCGCCGGCTCTGATGATCGCAAAAGCATCCGGATCGGGCTGGCGTGTGGCCATGCCGTCGGCGAAGGTGCGGGAGGTCTCGGTGGCAATGATCTCGCCCGCCTCGAGTGAGCGGGCATAGGCATCCGCGTTCTCCGAGACGACTCCCACGATTTGCGTGTCGAGCCCCAGCGCATCGCGCGCGGCGATCAGGCCGCAGATGCCGGAGCCGAGGCCGATCGGGACATAGACCGTGTGAAGGTCGGGGCAGGCGGTGAAGAGTTCGAGCGCATAGCTCGCCACGCCCGCGACGAGATCGGGATGAAACGACGGGACCACTTCGTAACCGCGCTCTTCGGCGAGCTGCGGCAGGAGGCTGCGCGCGGCTTCGAAGTCCTCGCCGTGCTCGATCAGCTCGGCACCGAAGGCGCGCATGGCGGCGTTCTTCTCGCGGGCATTGCCGTGCGGCGCGACGATGGTGACTGGAACGCCGGCGCGCGCTCCCGCGAGTGCGAGGCTCTGGCCGTGATTGCCGCGCGTGGCGCTGACAATGCCGCGCACATCCGGGCGCTCGCGGCGCAGACGGTCGAGATAGACGATCCCGCCGCGCACCTTGAAGGCGCCGGTGGGGGTATGATTCTCGTGCTTGACCACGACCTCGACCCCGAGACGCGCCTTCAGCAGCGGCCAGGCATATTGCGGTGTCGCAGGCATCACGCCGTGAACGAGAGCAGCGGCTTCTTCCAGTTGCGCGCGTGTGATCTTCGTCATCTCGTCCCCCGATCCGTAGCGTCTCGTCTCAGCTGCCGTCCGCAGCCAGGCGTGTGATCGGCCCGGCGCGGCGTTTCTCTTCGTATTCCGCGAGCCAGTCACGCACCAGACGGCGTTCTTCCAGACTCATATGGGTGATGTTGTTCGGCGGCATGGCGCGGGTATCGACGGTTTGCGCGCGGATCTGGGCGGCGAAGCGCAGGATCTCGGCCTCACTCTGCAAGACGACGCCTTTCGGCGCGGAGGCGATGCCCGGCCAGAACGGCTCGCTCGCGTGACACATGACGCAGCGCCCCTGCAAGGTCAGTACGGCTTCCTCGAAGAGCGGCGTGCGCAGCTCGACCGGCGCCGCACCGGTGGTGAAATCGGCGTCATCGAGGCTCGGACGTCCCGCGAAGGAGAGCCATATGGCGAGCGCCATGCTCAGTGCGGTGAGACCCCAGGTCCATGTGACGGTGACGCCGGGCGTCTGCGTTCCGGCATGGTGGGTGTTGAAGAAATGCCGGATCGCGGCGCCGGCAATCAGCACCAGCCCGATGATCGCGATCGCGTAGCTGCCCGACCAGGCCAGCGGATAATGGTTCGAGAGCATCAGGAAGATCACCGGCAGGGTGAGGTAGTTGTTGTGCAGCGAGCGCTGCTTGGCCTGTTTGCCCAGCGCCGGATCGGGCGTGCGCCCGGCGATCAGATCAGCCACCACGATCTTCTGATTGGGGATGATCACCCGGAAGACCGAGCCCGACATCCAGGTCGCGATCAGCGCGCCCGTATGCAGATAGGCCGCGCGCGGCGAGAAGACCTGGAAGAAGAACCACGCCGCCAGCAGGATGAAGGCGAAGAGTGCGATGCCGAGCAGCATGTCATCGTGCCCCAGAGGCGATTTGCACAGCCCGTCATAGATGAACCAGCCGGCAATCAGTGCCCCGATCCCGATCACGCCGGCCTGCCAGGGCGCGAGTGCCATCACGCCCGGATCGATGGTGTAGAGCTCGGCCTGGAGATAATAGATCCAGATCAGCAGGAAGAAACCCGAGATCCAGGTCGCGTAGCTTTCCCATTTGAACCAGGTCAGCTCCTTCGGCATGTGCGCCGGCGCGACCATGTATTTCTGCATGTGGTAGAAGCCGCCGCCATGCACCTGCCAGGCCTCGCCGCCGACGCCCTCGGGCAGGCTCTCGCGCTTCTTCAGGCTGAGATCGAGCATGATGAAGTAGAAGGACGAGCCGATCCAGGCAATGGCGGTGATCACATGCAGCCAGCGCAGCAGCTGACCGGTCCATTCGGTGAGGGCGGCATCGAGCATCAACGGGCATTCCCTTCAGGCATTCCCTTGCGAAAAGAGGCGGGCGGCGAGCCGGTATTCCGGTTCCGCCATGTGAGCCCAGCCGTAGCCTGCTTTCAAGCGGCAAGTTTTCAATTGCTGCCGCCCGCCTGTGCAACACCTGACGCAATGATGCCCTGCAAACGCCCGTTCGTGCGGCGTCACATCAGGACGTCGACTCGCACGGGCGCCACACCGGTGCTCACCATGCCCACCGCTGCAGCCGCACCCCGCGACAGATCGATGATCCGGTTGCCGATGAAGGGGCCGCGATCGTTGATGCGCACGACGACCGAGCGGCCGTTGCGCTCGTTGGTGACGCGCACCCGGGTGCCGAAGGGAAGCGAGCGATGTGCCGCCGTCAGTTGGTTCATGTCGAAACGCTCGCCATTCGCAGTCGTGCGTCCGTGGAACTTGCCGCCATACCAGGAAGCGGGGCCGGAGAGGGTCCTGGCCACACGCATATTCTCGGAGGCCGTCGCCTGCGGCATTCCGGGGCCGGATTGGCCGGGCACGAAGGCGATGGGGGAGGCGGCCAGGACGAGGCCGAGGGTCGCGATCGCACTGAGCGCGCGCAGGGGGGATTTCACGAATGTCATTTCGGATCGGTCCGTTCACGTTGATCGGTGAGCGCTCTTTGGCGCGCCAGCCGTCTCACGGTCCGATGTGGCGAGAACGTGCAAGGGGCGGGGCAGGGCAGGGGCGATTTACGGGCGCCCCTGCCCGAAAGTCCGGTCAGCCATAGCGACCGTGACGCTGCAGGACTTCGATCTTGTAGCCGTCCGGATCCGCGACGAAGAAGAATTTCGCCATCAGCGCGCCATCGCGGTGAAACGCCTTGATGGGCTTCGGAGACAGCCCTTCGCGCGCGAAACGAGCATGTTCCGCCTCGATATCCTCGACCGCGAAGGCGATATGGCCGTATCCGTCGCCGAGATCATACGGTTCGGTGCGATCATGGTTGATCGTCAGTTCCAGCTCGAATCCGCTCGAGGCGTTGCGCAGATAGACCAGCGTGAAGCCCTCGAAAGGGAAGCGATCGGCGATTTCGAGGCCGAAAGCGCGGCTGTAGAAATCCACCGACCGTGTCTCATCGAGCACACGGATCATGCTGTGGATCGGCTTGGGAACCGTGATGGCGGCAGACATGCGTCCTCCGTTGCGGGTGAAAATCTCTCATTTCGGCGGGCTCGGCGCTCCAGGCGCGCCGGTATCGATATGCCCCGTCATGCCGGCCTTGCAAAGACCATCTGGCGGACATCAATATTCGCCGTAGTGAAGCCGACCTCGCAATAAGTCAGATAGTAGTTCCACAGCCGGCGGAAACGCTCATCGAAACCGAGTGGTGCGATTTCCTTCCACGCCGCTTCGAAGCGCTCGCGCCAGATGGCGAGCGTGCGCGCGTAGTCGAGGGCAAAACCGGCATCGGAGACGATCGGCAGGCCCGAGCCATGCGACAATTTCTGCATGATCGAAGGAGACGGCAGCATGCCGCCGGGGAAGACATAGGTGCGGATGAAATCCATCTCCTTGCGGTACGCCTCGAACGCCTCGTCGCGGATGGTGATGAGCTGCAACCCGGCTCGCCCGCCGGGCAGGAGGCAGGCGCGCATCTTCTCGAAGAAGCCCTGCCAGTATTGTTCGCCCACGGCCTCGAACATCTCGATCGAGACAATGCGATCATAGCGCGCGGTCTCGTCACGATAGTCGCGCATCGCAATGGTGACCCGGTCCGACAGCCCCGCCTGCGCGATGCGCTGCGTGGCGTGATCGTATTGCTCCTGCGAGATGGTGAGGCCGGTGACGCGGCAGCCGATCTCGCGCGCGGCGTATTCCGCGAAGCTGCCCCAGCCGCAGCCGATTTCGAGAACATGGTCGTCGGGTCCGATACCGGTCTCGGTGGCGAGCCGCGCATATTTGCGCCGCTGCGCACTCTCCAGATCGTTGTCGCCGGGTGCGAAGATCGCCGAGGAATAGGTCATCGAACGATCGAGCCAGCGTTCATAGAAGTCGTTGCCGAGATCATAATGCGCATGGATGTTGCGGCGCGAGCCCCGGCGACTGTTGCGGTTCAGGAAATGCCGGATCCGCTGCCACACGCGCAGCCCGGGACGGCCCAGCGTGAGCTGCCCGCCGGCCATGTGATTGGCCAGGAACAGCAGCAGGAGCGCCCTCAGATCCGGGGTATCCCATTCGTTTTGAAGGTAGCCTTCGGCAAAACCGACATCACCGGCGATCAGGAAGCGCCGCAGGCAGGTGGCGTCATGGATGACGAGGCTCGCCCGCGGACCCGGATCCGTCCCGGCGAAACGCAGGCGCCGACCGTCGGGGAGGGTGAGGTCGAGCGTGCCGACAGGCAGTTGTGCGGCAATCGACAGCGACTTTCGCAAGAGAAACGGCAGCCCGCGCAGAACTTCGCCGAGACGGTCGGAAGTCACTGTCATGAATTCATCACCGGTATCATGCTCGTCTGCGGTGTGTTGCATGGCGCGCCTCCCTGCGCTGCTTTCCCCGGATGGTGTCCGGAGCGTCTGTAGACCGGTAATTCTCTAAACCATGGCCTAAAGGTATCGATCCCGTCTGCGAGGATTACCCCGCACATCAATTGTGGCAAGCGGAAAAACCGGCGGATCCGACTCGCGTCATGCTCAGCGGCGTTTGATCGTCTCGAACGCGTCCAGCGCGCGCTTGCGCGCATCTTCATGCACCACGATCGGCTTGGGGTAGTTTTTCCCCAGGACCACGCCGGCCGCCTTGAGCGCATCGGGCTTCGCCTCCCATGGGCGATGAATGACACGGTTCGGCAAACCGGCAATTTCAGGCACCCAGCGGCGGACGTAATCGCCTTCCGGATCGAATTTCTCGCCCTGCGTCATCGGATTGAAGATCCTGTAATATGGCTGCGCATCGGCGCCAGAGCCGGCGACCCATTGCCATCCCGCAGGATTATTGGCCGGATCGGCATCGACGAGCGTGTCCCAGAACCAGGCTTCGCCCGCTTTCCAGTGAATCAGCAGATGCTTGGTGAGAAAGGATGCCACGATCATGCGCACGCGGTTATGCATGAAGCCCTGATGCCACAATTGCCGCATCCCCGCATCGACGACGGGGAAACCGGTGCGACCCCGCTGCCAGGCGTGCAGTTCGGCATCATCCTCGCGCCAGGGCATGGCGTCAAACTGGTCGTTCATGTTGCGCGTGTGCAGCGGCCCATGGGTAAAGAGCAGCTGATAGCTGAAATCGCGCCAACCGATCTCGGCCCGAAACGAGTCGTAATCCTGCGCATCGACACGATCGGCGGCGCGCGCCGCCAGCGCCGCGTGGATCGCCTGACGCGGGGTGATTTCGCCGAAGCGCAGATGCGCAGAGAGCCGCGAGGTCGCGTCGAAATCGGGCCGGTCGCGCTCACGCGCATAGCCGGACAGATGCCTCGAGACGAAAGCCTTCAGGCGCTCATGCGCTCCATCCTCGCCGCGCTTTGCCGCATCGGCCTCCCAGGTCTCGCGCAGACCGCCGGCCCAATCAGGCGTGCGCGGCTCCAGAGCGAGTTCGTTCAAGGTGACGCTCAGATCGTCGAGGGCGCGCGGGAAGGGCGCGCGGGGGAGGTCGCGCGGTGCGCGCAGGGGTTCCGGCGGCGGGTCATGCGCCACTGCGGCGCGATTGAAGGGGGTGAAGACCTTGTAATGGCCGCCGCTCTGGTTGAGCACGCTCCCGGGCTCGTAAACCAGCCGTCCCGGAAAGCTCTTCACCTCCAGACCGTCATCGCGCAGGCGCTTCTTGAGCCGCGCATCGATCTCGCGTTCGGGGCCGTAGCGGCGATTCCAGTAGAGCGCTGCGGCATCCGCCTCCGCGACGACGCGCGGCACCAGTTCCTCCGCCGCGCCCGAAAACAGATGCAGGCGGTTGCCCCGCTTCTCCAGATTGTCCGATAGGTTCGCGAGCGCTCCGTGCAGCCACCACCGGGCCGCGCCACCGAGCGGGCGGATCTCGGGGGAGGCATCGTCAAAGACATGGAAGCACAGGACAGGTCGCCCGCTATCGAGCGCCGCGCGAAGGGCCGCATTGTCGCCGACGCGCAGATCATCACGAAACCATACCAGAACCGGCTGCGCCATGCATCGTTTCCCCTCTCCCGAGCCGCTCTCGGCCCGGGTTCGCGGCTTGCAGATAACGCGAGCCTGCGAGAAGGCAAGCGGCGCGGGGCGGAAGAATCGCGTGACGGCTCCCGGATCAGCCGCGTGACATGTCCAGCGGGGGCTGGACGCCCTCGGGGATCGGCGAAACATAAGGAGTTTTCGTCGTGCGCGCCTTGTGATCGGCCTTCACGCGGGCCAACAGATCGGGATCGGTGAGCACCGCCACCCCGGTTCCGGCCATGGCCTTGGCGACATGCACCATTGCCTTGTGAGCATGCGCGGACTTGCCCTGTGCCACAACCTGCCAGGTATGCAGCGGCGTGCCGATCGCGATCGAGGGCGCATGCGCCTGTACCGTGGGTACGGCCCACGAGACGTCACCGACATCGGTGGAGCCGATCATCAGGTTGCGCGGCTGGTCGAGCGGGACGGTGAAATCCGCGAGCGGCGCATCGCTGGGCTCGCGCCCGATCACCTTCCAGGGGGCGGCGCGATCCTCCTCGGACAGGGTTGCGCGGATTTCGCGGGCAAATTCCCTGTCGGCCTCGTCGAAAGGCGGGGGGCCGAGTTCCTCCAGCATGGATTGCAGGGTTTCTTCGAGCGGGCGGTTGCCGAGGAGGTTGGAGACCGCCGAGATGATCTTCATCTCCATGCGGGTCTCGGTCATCAGCGCCGCGCCCTCGGCGATCTTGCGTACGCGCTCGACGAGTTCGCGCATCCCGTTGAGCTCGCCGGCCCGGATCGAGTAGCGCACCCGCGCATGGGATTGCACCACATTCGGGGCAATGCCGCCGGTATCGAGCACGGCGTAGTGCACGCGCGCATCACTCGGCATGTGCTCGCGCATGTAATTCACCCCGACACTCATCAGTTCGACCGCGTCGAGGGCCGAGCGACCGAGATGCGGCGAGGCGGATGCATGCGAGGTGCGGCCAAAGAAGACGAAATCGGCGCGGGTATTGGCGAGCGAAACCGGCGGGAAGATTTCCCAGAAGCTGTTGGGATGCCAGGAAATCGCCACATCGACATCGTCGAAGGCGCCGTCGCGCACCATGAAGGCCTTGGCCGCGCCGCCTTCCTCGGCCGGACAGCCGTAATAGCGCACGCGTCCCGGAATGCCTTGCTCGGCGAGCCAGTTCTTGAGGCCGACAGCGGCGAGCATGGCGGCGGAGCCGAGCAGATTATGACCGCAGCCATGGCCGTGGCCGCCTTCCTCGATCGGGCGATGCTCGGCGATGCCGGCTTCCTGGCTGAGGCCCGGAAGCGCATCGTATTCGCCGAGAATGGCAATCACCGGCCCGCCTTCGCCCGCTTCACCCATCACGGCAGTGGGGATGTTCGCCACGTTCTCGGTGACGCGGAAACCCTGATCGCGGAGCTCACGCGTATGCTCGGCGCAGGAACGCTCCTCCGTATAACAGACTTCCGGCATGCCCCAGACGCGATCCGCGAGCGCGATCAGGCGCTCCTTCGCGGCGTCGACCTGACGCCAGATATCGCGGCGATTATCCATTTTCGTTCTCCTTGCGGCGCAATTGTCACGCCTTTCGCATTCCATGCACGGGATCGTCTCTGATTTGGCTTTGGCAGGGCGGGGTGACAAGCCGCGCCGACGCGCATACCGTCCATGTGCGGGTGCAATATCCGCCCGGTGAGCGCGCCTTCGCTTCGGCTTGCAGGATTTCGTGATGAGTGATGCATTTTCGAATGAAGAGAAACAGTTGCTGGCCGAACTTCGTGCGCGCATTGAGGCCGAGCTCGCTGAAATCGATCAACTTCTCCAGGAAACGCAAGCGGATTCCGCCCCGGTGGCGCTGGATCAGCAGAGCGTCGGGCGCCTTGCCCGGATGGATGCGATGCAGGTTCAGGCCATGGCGCAGGCTGCGCAGACGCGACGTCAGGGGCGCCGGCAGGGATTGCTCTTCGCGCTGCGGCGCATGGATGACGGCGAATATCTCGATTGTCAGGCCTGCGGTGAGGAGATCGGCGCCGGGCGGCTGCGCGCGGATCCGACCTTCCACCTATGCGTGCGCTGTGCGCGCTGAATCGACTCCGCAACTGGCCGAGGCTGATCAGCGATCTTTCGCTCCTGCCCCCATAGCGCTTTTGTCCTGATCCGCAGCGAGGGCGGCTGAGCGTGCCAGCGCACGCCGGCTGCGCCAGGCCCGCAGGCGCGCGATCATCCGCCCGGTCGGCGTCGCCGGTTTTTCATCGGGTTCCTCGAATTCCACGGTGACTGCGGCAACCTCGTCGTTCCGGATGGCGGTAGCCATCAGGAAAGCCGGTTCGATGGCGATGCGGTCTCCGACATCGACCCGATCCTCGAAGCGCTCGTCGAAGGCTTCGGCGATGCTCAGTTTCTTCAGATCGGCGGGCACGTGCAGACCATAGAGCCGCGCGACGTCCGCGACCGTGGCGTCGCCGGAGAAGCTGAACATTCCCAGCGCCGGCGGCTTGCCGCCATCGCCGGAGGCGAACAGGCGGTCGAGCCGCGGGACACGGGCCGGCGGCGCGAGAAAATAGCCGTAATCACCGGCGCGCAGCGGCCCGGCCGCCTCCGGCGTCAGTACCTCGCCATCGCGCACGATCATCACCACGCGCATCCACGAAGGGTAAACCGCGCGGGCGAGAACGGGACTGTTTTCGGTAATCGGATAGCCCACCATTTCGAGCTCGAGCTGGCCGGGCAGATCAATTTCGAGCCGTTGGGGATCGGCAATCGCCTCACCCGATTGCTGTCCGAGCCGCGTCGCCATCCAGCCGACGCTCCAGCCCTGAACCAGAAGCGAGATGAGCACCACGAAGAAGGCTATGTTGAAATAGATCTCGGCATTGGGCACCGCCGTGAGCGTCGGGATCGCGGCGAGGAAGATCGAGACCGCGCCGCGCAGCCCGACCCATGAAATGAAGTTCTTCTCGCGCTTGCCGAAGCCGAACGGAGTCAGGCACAGCCATACGGCGAGGGGGCGGCCGATCACGATGAGGAAAGCCGAGATGAGGATGGCGGGCAGGGCGTAATGCACCAGCGTCGACGGCGTCGCGAGCAGTCCCAGGACGAGAAACATCACGATCTGGCTCAGCCAGGTGGCCGCATCATGGAAACTCAGGATCGTGGGGAAGGCGCGCACCGGGCGGTTTCCCACGATCAGGCCGGCGAGATAGACCGCGAAAAAACCTGACCCGCCGAGCACGGAGGTCAGCGAGAAGATCAGGATCGCAGCGCTGACGGCGAGGAGCGGGTGCAGACCGTGGGGCAGGGTGAAGCGGTTGAGCGCCCAGACGAGGGTCATCCCGCCCAATACGCCGAGCGCCGCACCGATCACGGCCTGTTGCAGCAACAATGCCCCGATCGCCCAGCTCGTATCCGTCTGTTGCACCAGCAGCACCTCGACGAGCGCGATGGTGAGGAAGACCGCGACCGGGTCGTTCGTGGCGGATTCGATCTCGATCGTGTTGTTGACGCGCCGGCGCAGCTTCATGCCCTTCGAGCGCATCAGGAAGAAGACGGCGGCCGCATCCGTGGAGGAGACGATGGCGCCGACGAGCAGACCCTCGACGAGGCTGAGCCCCAGGATCAGAGTGGCGGCGGCGCCAGTGGCCAGCGTCGTGATCAGGACGCCGAAGGTGGCGAGCATGGCGGCGGGGGCGAGCACGCCGCGAAAGCTCGCCAGCCGGGTGCGCAGCCCGCCATCGAAGAGGATGATGGCCAGCGCGGCGGAGCCGATCAGGTAGGTTGCCCGAAAATCATCGAAGACGATGCCGCCGATGCCGTCCTGGCCGGCGAGCATGCCGAGCACGAGGAAGATCAGGAGCAGGGGGCGCCGAAGCGCGACGCGAGGAGGCTCGATGCGATGCCGATCAGCACGAACAAGGCGCCGAGCAGAAGCGCAATGTTGGCGATCGTCAGGTTCTCCATTCGTCGATTCCCCGATCAATAAAGACACTCGACCGTCGCGATCCGGCGCCCGGACCCGGCATTCGGTACGATTTGGGCCGGAGCACAACAAATGCGTTGCAACAATCAACGTGCGGGCATTGCGAAGAACCGCGATCATACCCTGCGCATGATTACGGAATCTTTACCATGACCGGCGAGAGTTGCCACATGGTGATCCGAGCCCGAGCCCGCGCAATCCTGATTCCCCTGGCGCTCTATGCGGCAACCGGGCTCACTGTCGCTTATTTCCTGCATCATGCCAATATCGGCCAGCGTGGCCTCGAGGCGAAGCGCGAACTCTCCGTACAGATCGAACAGACGCGTGCGGAGCTCGACGAACTCACCCGCGAACGCAAGGAATGGGAGCGCCGTGTCGCCCTCGTGCGCAGCGACCAGATCGACCGGGATCTGCTTGAGGAGCAGGCCCGCATGATGCTGGGCAGGGTCCATCGCAACGATCTCGTGATCCTGCTCGATGCGGGTGAGTGAGGAAATTTTTGAATTAACTGAAATCTGATTAATTTTAAAAACATGTTTCAAGGCAAGTGCTTACTCCATGTTGCGCTGCGGTCGTCGGTGCCATCCCGCCCCTCGCTTTTCGACTTTCGTTGAGCTATGTAGGGAGAGAGGAACATCTCGGAGGGATTGCATGGCCACGGCTGCGCGCAAATCTGGAGGTGCCGCGTCCAAGTCCGCAAAGGGCACAACGCGTCGCACCACCCGCAACACACCATCACTGTCGAAAGACGAGGAATTCCAGGCCTATCGCGACATGCTGCTGATCCGGCGCTTCGAGGAGAAGTCCGGCCAGATGTACGGCATGGGGCTGATCGGCGGTTTCTGCCATCTCTATATCGGGCAGGAAGCGGTTGTCGTCGGCATGCAGATGGCGTCGAAGGACGGGGATCAGGTGATCACGGGATACCGGGATCACGGGCACATGCTCGCCACGGGCATGGACCCCAAGGGCGTGCTCGCCGAACTGACCGGGCGCAAGGGCGGCTATTCCAAGGGGAAGGGCGGCTCGATGCACATGTTCTCCAAGGAAAAGCACTTCTATGGCGGCCATGGCATCGTCGGCGCGCAGGTCCCGCTCGGCACCGGCATCGCCTTCGCAAGCCGGTATCGCGGCGAGGACAGTGTCTGCCTGACCTATTTCGGAGACGGCGCGGCCAACCAGGGCCAGGTCTACGAGAGCTTCAACATGGCCGCCCTGTGGAAGCTGCCGGTGGTCTACGTGATCGAGAACAACCGCTATGCCATGGGCACATCGGTCAGCCGCGCTGCGGCGCAGACGGATTTCTCGCGGCGCGGGCTCTCCTTCAACATTCCCGGCGAGCAGGTCGACGGCATGGATATCCGCGCCGTGAAGGAAGCGGGCGAGCGCGCCATCGAGCATGCCCGTTCCGGCGAGGGGCCCTTCATCCTCGAAATGCTGACCTACCGCTATCGCGGCCATTCCATGTCCGACCCGGCGAAGTATCGCACCAAGGACGAGGTGACGCGCATGCGTGAGGAGCAGGATCCGATCGAGCAGGTCCGCCGCCGCCTTCTCGGCGAGTGGGAGGTCCCGGAAAAGGATCTGAAGGAAGTCGACAGCGAGATCCGCAAGATCGTCAACGAGGCGGCCGATTTCGCGACCAACGATCCCGAGCCCGATCCGTCGGAGCTCTGGACCGACATCCTGCACTGATTCCCGATCAACCCGTCGCGCTCGCGACAGCGCGCGCTCAGCGGAGAGCTTCGAGCCCATGCCCATCGACGTATTGATGCCCGCATTGTCTCCGACCATGGAGCAGGGCAAACTGGCCAAATGGCTTAAGAAGGAAGGCGATTCCGTCAAACCCGGCGACGTGCTCGCCGAGATCGAGACCGACAAGGCGACCATGGAGGTCGAGGCGGTCGACGAGGGAACGCTGGCCAAGATCCTGATCGGCGACGATACCGACAACGTCGCCGTCAACACGCCCATCGCCATCATCGCCGAGGAAGGCGAGGACGTGAATGAAGCCGCCAAGGCCGGCCCGAAAGCATCCGCGCCGGAGGGCGGGGCGTCGCAGGAGGCGGAGCCCGCCGAGGAGAAATCCTCCGAATCCGGGAGCGATTCCGCGCCCCCGGCGGCCCCGGCGGTCGCGCGCTCCGCGAATGCCTATGACGCCTCCGACGAGGTGCCGGAGGGCACCGAAATGGTCGATACGACCATCCGCGAGGCTCTGCGGGACGCCATGGCGGAAGAGATGCGCCGGGACGAGAAGGTCTTCGTCATGGGCGAGGAGGTGGCCGAGTACCAGGGCGCCTACAAGGTCACGCAGAACCTGCTGCAGGAATTCGGCGAACGCCGCGTCGTCGATACGCCGATCACCGAGCACGGTTTCGCCGGCCTCGGCGTCGGCGCGGCCTTCTCGGGCCTGCGTCCTGTGGTCGAGTTCATGACCTTCAACTTCGCCATGCAGGCGATCGACCAGATCATCAATTCGGCGGCCAAGACGCTCTACATGTCCGGCGGTCAGCTCGGCTGCCCGATCGTGTTCCGTGGCCCGAACGGCGCCGCCTCGCGCGTCGCGGCGCAGCACAGCCATGATTACGCCGCATGGTATTCCAACGTGCCGGGGCTGAGCGTGGTGATGCCCTATACGGCGGCGGATGCGAAGGGGCTCCTCAAGAGCGCCATTCGCGATCCCAACCCGGTGATCTTCCTGGAGAACGAGGTTCTCTACGGGCAGAGCTTCCCGGTGCCGAAGCTGGATGATTTCACGGTCCCGATCGGCAAGGCGCGGGTGCATCGCAAGGGCGACGACGTCACCATCGTCTCCTTCGGCATCGGCATGAGCTACGCCATCAAGGCGGCGGAGGAACTGGCCAGGGAGGGGATCGAGGCGGAGATCATCGATCTGCGCACCATCCGCCCGATGGATTCCGACACGGTCATCGCCTCGGTGATGAAGACCGGGCGCTGCGTCGCGGTGGAGGAAGGTTTCCCGCAATCGGGTGTCACGGCGGAGATCGCCACCCGGATCATGGAGCAGGCCTTCGATTATCTGGACGCGCCGGTGGCGCGGGTCACCGGCAAGGACGTGCCGATGCCCTACGCCGCCAATCTCGAGAAGCTCGCCCTGCCGAGCGTCGCCGAGGTCGTCCAGGCCGCGAAAGCCGTCTGCTACAAGTGAGCGATATGAGCGACAAGCCGCAATTCCACGAACTCGCCGTTCCCCCCGATGTCGCCGAAAAGGGCGGCCACGAGGTGTTGCGGGCGAGTGTGGTGGAGGGCGAGGTGAGTATCGCCCTGCGGCGCTCGTTCGACGATCCATTCACCTGGGGGGTGCTGTTCTCGGACCTCGCGCGCCATGCCGCGCGGGTCTATGCGCTTGAGACGGGTATCGACGAGGCGGAGGCGCTGGCCCAGATCCGTGCCGGATTCGAGGCCGATGTCGAACCGCCCGACGATTCCGGCTCCACCCCTTCCCTCAACTGATTTCAGCTCAGGATCACAAGCCCGATGCCGATCAAAGTCCTGATGCCCGCCCTGTCGCCGACGATGGAAAAGGGCAATCTCGCCAAATGGCTCAAGCAGGAAGGCGACAGCGTCAAGCCCGGCGATGTCCTCGCCGAGATCGAGACCGACAAGGCGACCATGGAGGTCGAGGCGGTCGATGAAGGAACGCTGGCCAAAATCGTCGTGCCGGAAGGGACGTCCGATGTCCCCGTCAACGATCTCATCGCGCTGATCGCGGAGGAGGGCGAGGATCCGGCCAAGGTCGAGGTGCCCGCTGATGGCGGTGGCGCGCCGACCAGGCCGCAGGACGAGGCTCCGAAAGGTGAGGCTCCCAAGGCTGAATCCAAGGCGGAAGCCGAGAAGGAGGCCCCCGCCGCGCCCCCGGCCATGTCCGAGGCGGCACCCGCTCCCTCCAAGGCGCCGCCCGTACCGAAGACCGGCTCCGGCGAGCGCATCTTCGCCTCGCCGCTCGCGCGTCGCATCGCCAGGGATGCCGGGCTCGATCTGAAGGCGGTGAAGGGCTCCGGCCCGCATGGGCGCATCATCGAGCGCGATGTCCGCGCTGCGGTCGAGAAGGGCGTCGGCAAGGCGGAGGCGGCTGCGCCCGCCGCGAAGCCCGAGGCGCCGAAGGCGGCGGCTCCTGCCGGTGCGATGGCGCAAGGCATGTCGGTGGATCAGGTCAAGGCCATGTATCCGGCGGATTCCTACGAGGAAGTCAGCCTCGACGGCATGCGCAAGACCATCGCCAAGCGCCTGCTCGAATCGAAGCAGACCATCCCGCATTTCTATCTGACGCTCGATATCGAGCTCGATGCACTGATGGCCCTGCGCAAGCAGCTGAACGACGCCGCGACCAAGGACAAGGAGGGCAAGCCCGCCTACAAGCTCTCGGTCAACGATTTCGTCATCAAGGCGCTGGCGCTCTCACTGCAGAAGGTACCCGATGCCAACGCCGTCTGGGCCGAGGACCGGATCCTGCGCTTCCGGCATTCCGATGTCGGCGTCGC